>DASZAZ010000121.1:0-24282 GCA_035944635.1 Microvirga sp. | reverse complement strand
GCCCAGTTCCTCACCTTTTACGAGACCCTCACCGGCAGCGCCTGCCTCATTCCGGACCCGCTCAGCCTCGACCCGGGCCTGCGAGAATTCGTGACCTGAGCCCTGCGCTGAAGTCCGCTATCCAACCATCAAGGTTGGCCGATAGCGGCTCGGCAGCTTTCGGCATCTAGGCGGCGGAAGCGGACGTTCTCTCACTCGTCTCAAGGTCGCGATCCGACCCTCAACAGACTTTGAGAATATCCGCTCCTTGCATGATGTTGATATTCTCTGCGACCAGCCGCTCGGGCAGGAAACCCGGACTAGGCGAACGTCGCAGGCTGGGCGACAGAGCGGTCGGTTAGTGGGTGTCCAGCGCATCGCGATAGTCGTTCAGGCCGGCGTCGACCGACGAGGGAGCCTCGATCCACTCGCGCATCGGCAGGCCCGTGACTGGGTCGCGCGCCGGGATGGGGAGCATCATGATGCGCTTCACCGCCGCGCGGCGCTCCTCCTCGGTGATCTTCTCCTCCTGCATGTTGTCCCAGTCGCGGCCGTCCGGATAGCCGCCGACCATCAGGATGTCGGAGCTCGACCCCACCATCTGGTGCGAGACGCCGGCCGGCATGACGATCACGTCACCCGCCTCGATGTGGACCCTCGTCCCGCCGTGGCCGAACAACTCCACCTCCATCCAGCCGACCGCGCAGCCCAGACATTCGTGGGTGGTCAAGTGGAAATGCGGGTAGGTGTAGATGCCGGGATAGCTCCAGTTGTTGAGCCAGCCGTTCTCGCGAAAGCGCGCCCTGAGAGCGTCGGCACCCCCGCCGGAGGTCGCGCCGCGATGCACGAGCAGGGGAAACCGGCTGTTGGGCAGCATGCCCGTCGGTCGCGATGGGTATCGTTCGGCTTCTCGCATGACACACTCCCCAGAGAGTCAATCCCCAAGCCGCCGCGCCTCGCCCTCGGCCCGTAGCGGCTGGACGTGGCGCAGGCGGGCGCGTGATTGAAACCCGCAGAACCAGGCTCGACAAGGATCTTGGCTGCCCACGCCTGACGCAATGGAGCTCGCGGCTGTCGCGTGACGGCGTCTAACGTGCCTCAGTGCGCCGCCACTCCCAGGTATCGCTGCTGCGCGCCCTCATCCGATGCGAGCTGCGCGGCCGGCATTGAGGCCGCAATCCGGCCGTTCATCATGATCGCGACGCGGGCGCAGACGGCGAGCGCCATCGCGAGCTTCTGCTCGGTCAGGAGCAGGCCGATCCCGTCGTCGCAAAGGGTCCTGAGAGCGTCGACGAGGTGGTCCACGATCACGGACGCGAGCCCCTCGGACGGCTCGTCCATGATGACGTAGCGCGGGTTCATCAGAAGGGCGCGAGCGATGGCTAGGGTGCGGCACCGGTTCGTGCGCTGCGGCGCCGAGAACACATCGCCGACCGGCGATGCGGTGCAACACGGCTTGGGCAGCCAAGTCATCGATGCCATCACAAACCGGTCGCCCATATCCGCCATGGCACTGACGCGCGATCTCGCCCCGCGGCCCTGATCTCAACCGGACGAGCGACGGGAGCCGCGCAGCGTCGCCATGCCACCCGAGCGAACTGGCGTGGCGCGCTCCGGCTCTGCCCATCGAGGAGCCGTCGCTCCCTCGTCACCCGGGTCTACGACACCTGCACCCCGTCACCCGGCCCCAAGCGCCTCCGCCACTGGGTGAAAGCGTCGGCGACCGTGTGGAAATCGTGCAGGTGCGCACCGGTCGCCATGCCGAGGTAGAGGTCGACGACCTCCGGCAGCATGCGCATCTCGTCGGCGAGAGACAGGATCTCGAGACCGGTCGCTGCGTCGCTCCCGCGACGTCGGCGGCCGTCGTGGGAGCCCAGGAACGGATCGACCGACGAGAAGAAGCCCAGCTTGCGCGGTACCGGGCCGTCGAACGCCCGGGTCAGGGCGTGGCCGAGCGGCTCGACCCAATCGGGATAGCTTCGCCGCAGGGCCGCCCCTGCCGCGAACTGGGCGCGGCGGTCACCCGAACGGAGCTGCCGTTGTAGGGCGACCGCGAGTGCGTGGCCGACAGCCCGGTCCATGACGAGGGCACCGGACTGTGCATGCAGCTGCTCGAGCGCCGCCCGGTTCGACGTCTCCAATGCTCTCGATTCATCGGTGGCCAGGAACTGCCGAAAAGTTTCCCAATCTCGACTGGTGACACCCGAGAAATGCGAGCGCCAGTCCACGAATCGGAGAAGCTCGAAGCTCGACGAGGTGTCCAGGCTCGCGAGAATGCGGATCGCACCGGATCGGTGTGCAGCGGCAGGAAGCTGCTTGGCGTTACGGAAGCGCCCGACCAGGGAACCGACCAGATCGGAAGCGCTCAGCTTAGAGCGCATGCCCGAGATCACGCCATAGATGACCAAGTTCCAGAACAGTTCAGTCTCATCCAGGTTACGCGGGAGCTGGAACATCCCTCCGCCGATCAGCTGGCGCGTAAAGGGCCGAGCGGTATTCCGGATGGCGCTATCGAAGGCGTCGTCCCGGGCGGCCCACCGCAGGAGCGCCGTCAGGGCCCGCCGGCGCGGCTCGTCGAGGTCCACGAGGTTGTCGAGATCGTTACGCACGAGAGACAGCAGCGCTTCGTCCGCGCCTCGGTACAACCGGCTCCGCTGAGGGAACGACCACCGACCCGAGCGGTAGAACACCTCGGCGAGAACCCCGAACACAGGGGCGTCATCGTCAAAGCTTGCCGGGAGCCGATCCGCCAGCAGACCGAAGAGGTCGTCGGGCGCCGCCAAGAACGCCTTCCGGCTGCGAGGGTTGAGGACGCCCGCGCGAACGGCCGAGGGCGGCAGCCGTCCCAAGGCCTTCAACGGCAAGCGCCGGCCGAGCCTGGCTTGCAGCAGGTCCTTGGCGTCCCCGGCGAGATCGTCGACGGCGGCCGCGAGCCGCCGCGCGATCGCGGGGCTGAGCAGGGCGTCGGCCTCCGCGAGGCGGGGATCCGGGTCGAGCAGATGATGATATGCCAGCTCGATGGCCGCATCGCGATCGCCGGCTTCGGCGCGCTCTCGGAAATAGGCTATGGCGAGCCCGTTGGCACGGGCGTAGGCGGAGCGATCGTGGCGCCGCATGTAGTAGAGCGTGGCCCGCCGGACCTCCACGCGGTGGCGCAGCATCCCGCCGCTCCGCTCGACGAGCCACGTCTCCCTCTCCAGCCGCCGGAACAGCTCCGCCGCGGCCTCATCCTTGTCCGCCGTCAGCTCGACAGCCCCCGCCGGGGCCATCACGTCCCTGATTATCTCGGGCGTTACCGCACGCACGACGAGGCCCGGGTTGGCGATCGCCCTGACCGACCTGTCCGCGATATGCGCGATCATCCGCCTGATGAGGATCCCGAGGACGAGGAGCTCGCCAAGGCCGGCGTCCTCCCCCAGGGTCCCGTCGGCGCCTGATAGCCCCTCGACGAGGGAGGCGATGGCGGACGCACGGTTCTCCTGCTGACGGAGCCACTTCGTCACAATTACAACGTGCAGGGGGCTCCCCTGCAGCGCCGGCGCGAGTTTCGCGAGCTGGTCCGGCGGCAGCGTGAGACCGATCCTCTCGCAACGCAGCCTCAGGAGCTGCCTCGTTTCCAGGCGCGTCAGCGGTTCGAGAGGGACGAGCTTCACAGGGATGGATAGGCGCAGGGACGTCCGTCCCGCGAGCACCACCCGAAGATTCGGCCACGCGACCTTGTCCGGCGCCTGCAAGGTCGCGATCAGGGCGTCCACCCCCTGGACGGCCTCGCTGTCGTATTGAAGGAGCTCGACCGTATCGAAGATGAACAGCACGGGTGGGCGCGGGGACCCGAGGCCGTCCAGGACATGCCGCAGGCGTCCACAGAAATAGTGTAGATCGGAACGGGTTTCCGAAACCTGCTCGAAGATGCCGGCGCTCCGGGATTGTTCGTCGATGGCGTCCCGCAGTTCGAGGCGCAGGCGGTGAAGCGAATCGGAAAGCCCGGGAAAGTAAGCCGCGAGCTGGAGCGAGGCTTCAATCAGCAATTGCCGCGGGTCGCGCGGCGCCAGCGAGGCGCGATCGAAGTCATAGTAGACGAAGGGAATGCGAAGCCCTGGGTGTAGGGCGTGGTCCAGAACGAATTTCGCGAGGAGCGAGGACTTGCCCACGCCGCCGATCCCCTCGATCGCGAGGGGCGTGGTCTCGGAGGAGGTGAAGGGAAGGGCCGCGAGCACGCTGGAGAGCGCCCGCCTAGCGTAATCCCGCAGCTCCTCAGGGGGAAGGACGCCCACATAGGCCCTCAGCTGCTCCATCTGCTGCTTGCGACCGACGAAGTGATCCTTCGCCTCGCCCGGGGGCCCGCCCGCCCCGCGCCCGACGAGGTCACAGAAGGGGTCCAGGATGCTGCGGCGCTGCTGAGCTCGGCGCACGTCCGCGATGGACGGTTGCGACGACGCCCATTCGGACCCGCCGATCCAGCCCGCGACGTTGACCAGCGCTTCGAGCTCCTCCTCACGCAGCGCGTCGAGGTCGAGGACCTCACCCGCCAGGACCCTGCGGAGCAGCCTGCCCTCCGGGTCGTCCTGGCGCTCCGGCGGCTCGGCGAGGGCCGAGGCGAGCCGACCTGCGCGCCGAGCGGTCTCGATGGCGTGGCGTCTGATCTCGGGCTTGACCTGCCAGGCTTGCCCCTGCGCTGACATGACGACCCTCGAGGCGGCGAGAACTGATTCGATCTCGGGAGAATCCGGCCCGATGCCGATCTGGGACGGGAGGAAGCTTCCGCTCAGCGCCGCTTGGAGAAGCGCGGGGCTGGAGGCGATGTACCTGGCGTCGGCGGACGCCGCCTGGCTCGACGCCGCGAGCGAGCTCTTCAGCTGCTCCGGGTCGAAGCCTGCGGCGCTGAGCCTTTCCGAGAGGAACGGGTCCATCATAGCGACCGTTTCCTGACGGCCAGAGCACTCTTCAGCGCCGCGAGGGCGGACGCCGCCAGCGTCTCGAGATCCCGGTTCGGGCTGTCGGGCTCGAGCGCGGGCACGGTGTTCATCATGAAATCGTAGAGCATCACCGCGGTGTCCCTCTTGTACCCGTCCCAGTCGCCCCTGCTGAGGAACGCGGCGCTCATCCATTCCGCGAACTCGTCCACGCCGATATCGGCGGTCGCGATCTCCTCATGGACGTAGCTCACGGAACTCTCCCGGATGAAGTCGGGCACGTGGCCGATGAAGAGCCAGCGCAGGCCTCTCAGTCCCGGCGACACGTTCGCCTCGAGGTCGGTGGTGCCGACCAACCCGGCGAGGCATTCGCGCATCCGCCCCTCGACAGGGTAGCGATGCAGGTCGTCGATGGCGATCCAGATCGGCTCCCGGAGGCCCCGTGCCTCGCCCGCGACGGCTTCGATCGGGCCGGGCGCGTCCCCTTGCGTGAGCGCGCCGAGGGAGCGCGCGTGCGCCTCGCATAGGTCGCCGAACCATTGCGGCAGATCGGTGGCGAGCCATCGCGCGATCTGCCTCTCCTCCGTGGGTGGCGGCGGGATGGTCGCCCGGTCTGGGGCAAACCCCAGCTGGCTGGCGATGTTGAAGAGAACGGCGTCGGGCGCGAGCCCAGCCAGCTCGCCGGCGTTCAAGACGAGCGCCGAGGCGCGCCGATCGCGGACGATCGCCTTGAGGATCTCCGTCGAGAAGCTCCTGCCCGTGCGCCCCGTGCTGCCGGGACGATCCTCCACGACGATGATCCGCTGCCCCGTGTCGACGGCCGATAAGTCCAGGATGGCGTCGCGAAGGCGCATCCGGCCGAGAAGCGGGCGCGGCTTCGCCGGGTCGTCGCTCACCGACCAGAGCGCCATCTCGCGCGACGGAGCGGCCCCCACCAGTCCGGCCGGGATGAGGGGCGCGGCGGGCTTGAGCAGGACGCCCTGGTTGCATTCGGCAGTGACGGCTTGCTGGTCCGGGCTCGTCGGGTAACCCGCGTTGTGGAAGCCGATCAGGCCCGTATCGGCAAGGAAGCAGGGCGACCCGGAGGATCCGCCGGAGGCCTCCGTCCGGTACCAGATCCGAGTTCCGCCGGTCTGGCCTGGCCCCGACTGAACCGCCTCGCCCTTATCCCAAACCTGGGGACCTCCCCCCGGGTGCTGCACGATCGCGATCACCTCGCCTGGGGACGGCGCGGCCTGAAGGTCCTTGAGCGACACCCAGCCGCGGATCCGTCCCCCTCCGGCAGCCGTCGCCTTCGCGCCGATCGGCGTCGAGAGGCGGACCACGGCGCAATCGAAGCATCGCGTGACGTCGGGCGGGGCGCCGAAGACGTGCCGGACGCCGTCGTCCCCGTGCTTCGGGCTCCGCCATTCGAGCCAGGCTCCCGACGCCTTGACGACGCTCACGTCGTCCGGTGG
The DNA here is from genome assembly GCA_035944635.1 of Microvirga sp. Lineage (GTDB taxonomy): Bacteria > Pseudomonadota > Alphaproteobacteria > Rhizobiales > Beijerinckiaceae > Microvirga. The sequence goes on along the minus strand of DASZAZ010000121.1, from coordinate 17,933 downwards.
AGACCACGGGTCGAAGCCCGCGATCGGAACCCAGTAGTCGAAGACGAAGGCTAGCCGGTCGCCGGTGCCGGGCTGCGCCTCCTCGATCATGTTCAAGGCGCCCTCGCCCTGTTCCCCCGATCGCGGGGGGCGGAACTGCAGCAGACTGTCGACGACGTGGTAGGCCGTCATGACAAGGTCCGGCCCGACGAGGAAGCCGGAGCCCTTGAACCTCCTGTCGATGTAGATCGCGCAGACGCGATGCCGAATAGCCGACAGGAAATCGATGAACTGCCCGGACTTGAGGAACGGCTCGACCCTGTTGCGGATGGTCTGGAGGGAGGAGGTGATCGGGAAGCCGTTGGCACCGATCGGCTCGTACCCGTTCAGGATCTTGTGCAGGACGGGTTCGCCCGGCATCAGCCGAATCAGGGCCTTGGCGAGGTCGAGCTGCAAGCCCTTTTGAACAGCGTCGGCTGCCACCGCCTTATACTGCTCCAGGGGATCGCCCACCGCGTTGGGGGAGAGCTCGGCGATGTACTGACGCGGGGACGTGACGCCGCCGGGACAGAGGACGAGGCCGACCGCCTCGTGCAGCGAGGTCATCGGAACGTAGTTCACCAGGATGCGGGCGAACACGTCCTCCTGGTAGGGATCGGCTTGCATCTAGCCCTCTTGCGCGAGGCCGCGGCGGATCGCGGGGTGGTCGGAGATGGCACCCAGGATCACCGCTTCGTTGCGCTTTCCGGGCTGACCCCAGTAGTGGAGGCCGATCGCTTTCAGGCTGGCGAAGTCCAGGAGAGGGCTTCCCGACGAGCCGTTTGTGGTGGAGCAGTCGTGCGCCACCGTCCGGGAATCGAGCGCCCGGATCACCCTTCCGGGACTGAGCCGTTTCGTGCCGTCGAGCGCTCCGAAGACCAAGGGCACGTTCGGGTCGTTCGCCTCGTCCTTGATCGGGTGGCCGATCGTCAGCACGTCGTAGTCCACCCCGGGCTGGGGCGGCGCGAAGGCCTCCTTGATCTCGATGTGGCTGGGGAGGAGCAGCCCTCCGCCTACCTGCTCCACTTCGATCACCGCGATATCGGGCTGATGCTCCGGGTCGGGCTCGATGAAGAGCGGCATCCCGAGCTTGAAGGGGAGGCCGGCCTGCTGGTCGCGTTCGAAGCAGAAATCGACGAAGGCTTCGATGCCCGGCGGCAGGCGCCAGCCGTCATGGGGATCCGTCGGGGGAAACTGCAGCCTGCGCCTGAAAATCCTGCTCGCGACGTGAGCGTTCGTGACGAGCCGGCGCGGGGAGAGGAGCCAGCCGGTTCCGATCGGCCTGCGCTCGTCGTCCTGAAGGACGATGCAGCCGACCCGGCCGCAAGCCTCTCTGATCTCGCGCCTCACCGAGGCGCTCCGTGTGATCCAGACCTCGTCTTCGCGGGTCGGCGCGTCGTAGAGCGGAAAGCCGTTCTGCACGAGCCATGACGGCCGGCCCACGACGCTGATCACCGCTTCGAGGTTGGCAAGGTCGGCGGACGACAGGTCGTCGAACCGGCGCCCGCCTTCGGCGACCTCCAGGGCGATCCGATGCCCCTCGCGTGCCGTCTGGCTGGCCAGCGGCTTGGCAAGCTCGTCGTGCGCCACGGCGCTCCTGAGGCGCGCCTCGATGAGCGCAGTCAGCTCGGCGGGCGAAGGTAGGCCGGCGCCCGCGCCCTCGACGGCCGCGCCGGCCCTGGTGCCGAGGCGCTTGACCTGCTCGGCGAGCCGGGCCGCCGCCTCCTCGGTTGGTTCCGGAACTCTCGGTCTCATCACGCGACCTCCCCTGGTCCGCCCACACCCCGGGTCAACGGGGCCCGCTCGCCGCCGGCCCCGCCTCGATCGTCATCGAGAGGACCCCCTCAGCCTCGTCGCCGACCGCCACCTCGATCGTCCGCACCTCGCCGGAGGGAAGCGCCACGCTCAGCAGCGCCGGCCCCGGCGGCAGGCCGATGCGGACCCGTCCGTCGTCGCCAGTCACGTAGGCGAGTTCCGGCACCGAGATCGTGGCTCTCGCCACGGTCACGACCGCTCCGCCGACCGGGCTCCCGCCCGAGTCGGAGAGGATCACGATCCGCGCGACCCGCTCCATCGAGGCGACCTCAACCTCCGTCGGCCTTGAGCCATTCTTGGATCGTAAGGATCACTTCCGGGAGGAGCCTCGGGCCGGAGTTGAAAGGGTCGTTCGAGCCGACCCCGTAGGCGTGCACGCCGATCGCGACCGGTTCGTCACCCGGCGCGTCCTGCACCCAGATGGGCGATCCGCTCTGCCCGCCATAGGTATCGATGTCGTAGGAGATCCGCCGCGGAGCGATGTTCCTGACCCGGTTGGCGTGGAAGTACTGCTTCGTGCCGCCCTTGTCTGCGGGGTAGCCGGAGATGTTGACGAGGCGGTTTGCAAGGTCGGCGTCGGGGAGCGAGGCGATTTTGAACCACCCGACCTGCTCGCCGAGGGGCTCGTCGAGGTGGATGCAGCCGATATCGTAATCGGGGTTGCCGGTCTCCTTCCAGACCTTGAGGGTGGAGAAGCGCGCCGCCTTGACCGTTCCATGAGGGAACTTGCTTCCGAAGCGGCCCGGCGAGACCTCAACGCTGCCGACCTGGCCGCCGAAATCCGTCTTGCTGTACACGCAATGGCCCGCCGTCAGGAGGGTCTTGGGGCCGATGAACCAGCCGGTGCCGATATAGGTGCCGCTCATGGGCGGGCTAGGATACAGGATCAGGCCGGCGATACGGCGCCACGGGTACTTGTGGCTGTCGGCGATCAGAATCCGGTCGTCCTTGCCGATGATGGATTCGGGGCCGACACGGACGGCGGTCTTCGGGAGCGGATCGGACCGCTTGCCGTGGACGAGGAACTCTTCCGCGGTCACCGAGGACGACGCCTCGGCTTTGCCCGCCGCACCTTCGGTTGCCATCAGGGCCGCCGTCTCACGGCTGTCCGCCGGGGCGACGGGGGTGAACGACACGGATTCGAGAGCTTTGGACATGGTCTGGTCTCCTCGCCTAGCGGATGGATGCCTTGCCGGCGTGGCTACTGTCAGAGCACCGCCGTCAGGTTGATCTCGTAGCGTCTGACCCGCAGTAACAGCCGGCTGGAGGCCGTCTCGAACAGGCGCAGATCGAGCACAATGCGGCTGGGTCCGGGCGGGCGGTGCACGGCCCGCCCGGACCCAGCCGCGGCGTATCGGCCCATCCAGCCCGGCCACTCGGCGAGCTGCAGGCCCGTACGCCGCAGACCCGGGAAGTGGACGCCGTCGCCGGTCGCGCTCAGCCCCGGCGCCAGTTCCGGCTCGTAGGAGCCGAGGACGTTGAGGGAGATCGCCCCCAGGACCTCCTCCGGCGCTCTGCCGAGCAGATCGCCGAGCATGGTCGCGAGATGATCGCCGAACGGCACCCGATCGCTCGGCGCCCGGTAGGGCTCGGGCCTGTCGATCAACGGCACCAGGGGCGCGCCGGACGCCACCGTGGGGACGCGGTAGACGAAGGCCGCATCCACAAGGCTGGCACCGATCTGCTCGTTGTGGGTCGTGAGGAGCTCGGTTCGTACCGACCCCAGGGCGAGGATGTCGAGCCCCTGCGCAAGCGGGCCGCGTACCTGCTCGCCAGCACACGCCATCTCGATGGTCGCCTCAACCCGTCCGCCGTGAGCGATGCCGACCCGGCTTCCCGTGAGAAGGATGAGCATGGACGGGCCGGGCGGGGACACGCTCCCTGCCCACGACCGCTCGATCCGGATCGTGCGCGGGCCGGGAACCTGGGAGACCGCCTCGGTGATGACGTAGACGTCCCGCTGCTCCATGAGCGCGCTTTCGGGCTCGACGGTCTGCCCGAGCGCCGCCGCCGGGGCTCCCTGTCCGAGCCTCGAAACGATCGCGGGGCCAGCCCGGCGCAGTTCGGCCGAGGACGGCATCGGGCTACCATGTGAAGCGATGGTCTCGAGCGGTCGCAACGGGACGTCGGGGCGGCCGAGAGCGGAGGGAGAGAGACGATCACAGCAACGCGATGACCGCGCCGCCATGCCTCTGGGCGCCTGCAGCGACGGCCGGCGCTCGTATGTGATCTCGTCGGTCTGCGGACAAGCATTCACCACCCTGACCTCCCCAAGATCAAGTGATCACATGTCGCGTGACGTTCTCTGTGCAGATGATGAGCGAGTCTGAGCGATCGGCAGAAAGCACGCTTCCCTTGCCTACGCGGCATGGATCAAGCAGTCGAAAGCTCTTCGGCGCTCCCCGTGCGACCCTCTAACGGCGTCCTCGTAACGGCCCGTTGTGATATCCAGACGAGCATGAATAGTGGCATTGATCAAGCGCTGATCGTAAGCAAAACAAAATCTCGCGTCGTCGGAGGTACTGCGCGCAGGCGAGGCAACGCCCAAAGCCGGTGCTTCGGTCGGTCCAGGGTCTCCTGCCGAGCGCCTCGCCATGGTCCGGCGGAGCGGCGCTCCCGTCGAGAGGCAGCCTCGGCCTGCACCGCAGGGACCGCGCGACCCTGCGGCGAGTTCATCGAGTCGTAAGCTTGGCCCTTGCGTTTACCGCAGGACGTGTGGCAGCGTATTCACGTCATGCCGCGATCTTGTCGCGTGCCTGGCAGTGCGACCGGGGGGCGCTCATGCCCATGCTCAGTATGTTCGCGTTGCTCGTCATTGCAGTCTTCGGCAACGTGATCCATCCAGGCATCGGCATCCCGAAGGTCCTAGGCGGGGGACGCGAGTGGACATGGGCTTTCACCCTCGCCCTGTTCGCGGCCGCTCTGGTCACGGCGGGTTATCCCGTGAAAAGCCGTTGGGACGGCATCTTTATCGATCGCGACAACCAAATCAGTCTGGCCCGGTTCCAGATCGTGCTCTGGACAGTTCTGCTCGTCGGAAGCCTCTTTACTGCCGGCATTACGAACGCAACCACCCAGGACTCCCAAGAAGCTCTCGCGATCACGATCCCTAAAGAGATCTGGGCGCTCCTTGGGCTCGGGGCGCTCACGGCGATCGCAGCCCCTGCGATCAAGGGCGCCAAGCGTGCGCTCGGCGGTCCGGCGCAGGCGGCTGTCCCATCGCAAGCCCGGGCCGCCTCCAACATGCAAGCGGATCAGAGCCTTCGGAGCACGCCCGAGTTCGACGGTCTCGTCCTCGTCAAGCAGGACGCCCGCTGGTTCGGCATGATCCAAGGAGACTACGAAGGGAGCGCGTCGGTCGACACGAGCAAGCTCCAGCAGCTGGCGACGACGGTCTTGCTGGTGACGGTCTATTCGATCGCGCTTTGGAACAAGATGTCCACCCCCGGCGGGATCCATGGTTTCCCGCCCGTCGGGGACGGGTTCCTGGCCCTTCTGGGGGTCAGCAACGCCGCCTACCTCGCGGATAAGCAACTCGCACGGACGTGACGACAACCACGACGGAATTTTCGAGGTCTTACCAATGGCAAAACGTATGATTTTCGGTCGCGTCGTCCCCGGACAGGCTGGAGCCGCAGGGGGGCAAGCGGAGGCCTTCGCCGTCACGGGAGGGGTCGCCTTCGAGAATGGCGAGTCCGCGCGCCTGCCGGGGCAGGACGCCCGCTCCGCCGCCCTGCGCGAGGTACTGAACCAGGCTCGAGAGAGCCAGGTTCCCGTGTTGGTTGAGGTCGAGGGGCCGGACAACGACATAGCGGAGCTTCGCGTTCCCCTGCCCCCGGATGGAGTATCGGATGTGAGGGAGGTCGACGAGCGGGGGCTCGAGGTCGCGCTGATCGTCTCGCAGCGGCTGTATTCGCTGCCCCGGTCGCATCCCGATTTCGAGGTCTTGCGCGATCGGCTCCTCAGGGCGCGGGCCGCTGGCACGAAGGTCGTCGTCACGTCGACCGAGGATGGCGAGCTCGTGCATGTCGCGGAAACCGACGTCCCTTTTCCCCTGGCGCCGGAGGCGGGGGCGGAGGCTAGACCCGAGAACGCCCCGGCGCCGATCCCGCTCGCCCAGGCCGGGGCCCTATTCGCGCAGGTGGCGGCGACGTCATGCAATCCGCTTATCCCGATGTTACCCTGCGTGACCTTTCTGTACCCGGACGACGGATGCTACGCCCGAGCGCACGAGGTGTGCCGGCTGGTCGGTCCGCCGCAGACCCGCAAGGTCTGGATCTTCGGTAATCTGGTCGCCAGGACCCGCAACCATGAAAGCTGCCAGGTCCGCTGGCGTTATCACGTGGCGGCGGCCGTCTACGTCCAGACCGGCGCCGGGGTGACGACTTACGTGCTGGACCCGTCCCTGTTCAGCAAGCCAGTCCCAGTCGACGTGTGGAAAGGGGCGCAGGGAGACTCGTTCGCGATAGTCGTGGAGTCGGGCCCCGAGCCTTACTTCTGGGGACCGGACGGCAAACCTCGCACGGATCCAGTATACGCAGAGACGAACGTCGCGCTGGCGACGTTCCGCCTCGCCTTGATGGCGCGCTCCGCCGGCGCAAAGGGCCCTCCTCCCTATGCCGCTTGCTCGAACGTTCCCGTCGGGTGAGCGATCCGATCTGCGCAGAGCGCACTGGCGAGCCGGCGCATGCCCGCTTCTCCCGGACATGCTCTCGGGCGGCGTCCGCAGCAAAGGGGGTTAGGCCATGGGGAGCCTCGCAGAGCAGCTCGCGCGCTTGCGCCGGTACAATGCCGGAGTCAGGGAGAACGATCCCGCGTTGGCCGTGGAGAGCCGCGACAAGGGCTTGGCGGCCGAAGCCTTCGCGGAGGAGGATATCGACCGCCAGATCGAGCAGGAAAGCATCGCGATGCGACGCGAGCGCCCGGTTCTGGCGATCAAGGAGAACGTGACCCAGCTGGTCTTCATCGACCACGCCGACAGCGAGATCTGGGGCGAGCGGCTGAAGAGGGCGCGCCCGCACCTCGACAAGGCCATCCCGACCGTCGGCCGCATCGACCTAGCCGGCGGTGCGCTCGACTGGGTCGGCACCGGCTGGCTCGTTGCAGAGGACGTGATCGTCACCAACCGTCATGTGGCCCGCGAGTTCGCGACGCGGGACGGCGACGGCTTCACCTTCAAGCTGGGCGCCGTCGAGAGGATCTCCGCCTCGGTCGATTTCCTCCAGGAGCTCGACAACCCGGACAGGCTCGTGTTCCGGCTCGTCCGGCCGCTGCATATCGCCGACGCGGACGGACCAGACGTCGCCTTCTTCGAAGTCGAGATGGTTTCGGGAAGCGCCAAGCTGGCTGTTCCCGTGGACCTCGCCGATGCCGTCGTCGAGACGGTGCACGTGGCGACCATCGGCTATCCGGCCTACGACAGCCGCATCCCCGAGCCCGCGCTGATGGAGCGCATCTTCGGTCGGATCTACGACAAGAAGCGCCTCGCGCCGGGCGCCGTGACGCGCGTCGAGAGCACCAGGCTCTGGCACAATTGCACGACCCTCGGCGGCAATTCAGGCTCGCTCGTGCTCGATCTCGACAGCGGACGGGCCCTCGGCCTGCACTTTAGCGGCAGCTTCCTCACCACGAACTACGCCGTGCGGGCCGACGTGGTGAGAAGGCTGCTTGCCGACATGCGCGCCGGCCGCCGGCCGCGGCGCATCGAGGCCCCGGACCGCACGGCACGTCCCGGGGCCTCGATGCACGCCCGGCCGTCGTCCCAGCGGCGGGTCTCGGCGATGCTGGGACCGCCGACCGCCGGCGGCGCGCGACTGACGATCCCTCTCACCTTGACCCTATCGGTCGGCCTCGAGTTCGACCGACCGCCTACCGTGAGCCGCCCGGCGGGGCGTGGATCCGAGACCGGAGCTGAGGCGGATTTCATTCAGGACGAGGAGGGCCGCGTCGAGGATTACCGGGACCGCGCCGGCTACCTGCCCGGCTTTCTCGGCGAGACGTTCGCGGTCCGGTTGCCCGAGGTGACACGCGACGCCGACGACGTGCTCGCCTTCGAGCTCGACGGCCGGCGCGAGACCGAGCTGCGCTACGAGCACTTTTCCGTCGTGATGAGCTGCAGCCGACGGATGTGCTTCCTGAGCGCCTGCAATATCGACGGCGGCCGGCCGCGCAAGAGCCCACGCGCGGCATGGAGATGGGATCCGCGCATCGATCGATCCTACCAGATCATGAAGGAATGCTACGGCAGCCCGCCGAAGTTCAGCCGCGGCCACATGACCCGACGGGAGGACCCGAGCTGGGGCACGCCGGAGGAAGCCAAGCGCGGCAACGAGGATTCGATGCACGTGACCAACGCCGCCCCGCAGATGCAGGCCTTCAATGCGCCCATCTGGCTGGCGCTCGAGGACTACGCGCTGCAACACGCGCGCGAAGACGACATGAAGATCTCGGTCTTCACCGGTCCCTACTTCAGCGACGGTGACCCGGATATGTACGGCGTGCGTATCCCGCTCGCCTTCTGGAAGGTGATCGCCTTCATCCACGACGAGACGGGAGAGCTTTGCGCCACGGGATACGAGATGAACCAGGAGCAGAGCCTGGAGCCCAAGGAGGAATTCGTGTTCGGGCCGTTCACGTCCCGGCAGCTCGGCGTCGCGACCCAGGTGCCGATCCGCACGATCGAGACGCGCGCGGGGATCAGCTTCGGCCAGCTCGCCGCGCTCGACCCGCTCGCCGATGAGGAGGAGAGCGCGTTCGGGGATGGCGAGCGCCCGCCGCTGCTCGCGCTCGAGCAGATCAGCTTCGTGCGCCGTGGCGAGGGAACGTGACCCCGCAAGGCCGCTCGAACGGTTCGGACGAGGTCGTCCAGGCCCCGGTGGCGACGCCGGGTCGAGCGGCGGACTCAGCCGTCCCCCGCCCGGGCACCCGCTTGCGGGTCGACAAGCGCTCCTGAACCCGTCTTGGTTCGTGGAGGTCGGGCATCCGACTTCCGACGAGCGCCCGAACCCCAGGAAAGGGCCGCCTCTCGGGTGGTGAGGTGCCGATGATCGAGACATATCCGTCATCGAGGCGCACATCGTGAGGCGACCGTCATCCCGTGCGTGGCCGGCCGTCGCTCGCCGGGCCGTGATGCGCGAGCGGCGAGCAACGGGCGACGACGGGGTCCGCGAACGAAAGGCAATTCGCTACGAGCGCCGTCCGAGGGTGTCGCCCGAGGGCGTAAGCGCCGGATCCGGCAGAAGTACTCGACGGCCGAGTTGTTTGGGCATGACGGTATGGCCCGTCTATCAGCCTGTACGCCTCAAAATGTTTGTTGCACGCGCGGCGATCCGGCCGCATCCTGATGTGCAAGCCGTCTTCGCGGGGGCGTTTTCTGTAGAAGATCCCGGGCGGATCCGAGCGTCATGAACCAAGTCGGACCGTCGACGAGTCTTTCTCCGGCTGACGGAACGGGCGGCCCTCGTGTGTGGTGTGGCCGAAGCTTCGGGATGTTCGTCGCGAGTCAGTAAGTGGAGCGCGTGTTCGCTGATATGCGATCCGAACGTCTCCATATTAGGAGTCAGCGATGCCGATGGATCTCGCCGGATTGCTCGCGTCGAAGCCGCTGGCGAGGGGCTTCGCCCTGTCGCCCGAGATTGCGGAGACGCTGCATGCGCTCGTGATCACCGAGCCAGCGGCGCCCGACGCCGCGACGGTATCCGGCAAGGCGCAACTCGGTGCGGCTCGCAAGCTCCTCGGCTTCTTCGACCTCACCATCGACCCTGCGCTGCTGCCGCAGGCTCTCTACTGCCCCTTCGAGTATCACGAAGAGAACGGCGGGTTCTGGCTCGACGTGGATATCTCGGCGGCGGGAGCGGCGCAGCTCTTCGAGGTCGCCGGTCCTGCCCTCGGCCTCGTTCTGAAACCCGCCAAGAAGGTGACCGACGGTGCAGGGCGGACGCTGAAGGAGGTGCTGGAGCCCGATCCCGCCTTCGAGACGGTGACGATCGACGGTCTGAGGGCGGTCATGCGGTTCTCGGCGACCGCAGGAGAGGCTGTCGTCCGGCGCGACCTGCTGCCGCCGTCCGGCGCGGCGGACGAGCTGCTGGTCGTCACGCCCAAGCCGGCCTACGTCATGTTCGGGGAGACCGGCTTCGGCCTGGGCCTGACCGGCGGCATCGTGATCGACGACCGCGCCGACAAGGCGCCCCCCGGCGTCCCTGGGCACCGGTTCGCCTCGAACGACCCGAGCTGGCGCGGGCTCGCGATCCGGGGCGCGGAGCTCTTCATCCCGAAGGCCGTCCCGCTACTCGGCGGCCGCGCCATCCCGATCTCGTTCGAGCTGGGCAAGCCGGCCGGCATCGACGGCCGGATCACGGTGACCCTGCCGGGCGAGGGTAGCCGTCCCGACATCACGGCCCGGGTCGAGTGGCATGACCCGGCCGCCACCTCGCTCGCGGATTGCCTGCCGACCCTCGTCGAGCTCACGGCCGAGTTCAAGATCGCGAACGAGCAATCGCCGTTGGACGACGCGGAGGTGCCGAGCATCAAGTTCGCGGGCGGGGATCCGCTGCGCGTGCGCGCCCGCTACAGCCGGGATCCCGCGGGGGCATCCCGCATGCGCTTCGATCTAGCGCTCGAGGCCGACGGTCCGGACGGCGTCGTGGCGGTCAGGATCGGCGACGAGCCGGAACGAATCTTCGTCACGGCCGCGACCCTTGCCACCGCGCTAGTTGCGGATCCGAAGCTCCCGGAGAACTCCGGTGCGGACGCCTCGGGCAAGACCCTGCATGCGCTGCTTGTCTCGGCGAGCGCACTGTCGACGTTCTTCGGCGATCGCGGCTCGGTGGTCATCCACGGGGTCGAGCTCTCCAGCGAGGGCGAGAGGGCCCCCGTCGGCGGCGATCTCCGCCTGCGCCTCGACTACTCGCTCGCCGCTGTCGTGAAGCAGTTCGACGCGGGGCCGCTCGCGATCGGGATGAATGGCGAGCGGCCGATGCGCCTGCGCTGCCGGAACGTGTTCCTGACGGTGAAGCCCGGCGCCCCCGGCCTCAAGATGTTCGATCTCGGCTTCGACGATGCTCAGTTGGAGATCGAGGACCCGGGGGCCTGGACCTGCAAGTCGCCCGGCTCGCTTCTCGACGTCATCGGCGTCCGCAACGGACGCGGCTCGCTCTGGATCGACGTCGACCTGCGCTGCCGTCTGGATCTTGGGCCGCTGAAGGTCAGCGGGGCCACGGTCCGCCTGACCCTGGCCAAAGACATCGAGCCTACCTTGCGCGGGCTCGACATCGCCGTGGACGTTCCCGGCGCGGTCAAGGGGCGCGGCGCTCTGCGGCTGGTCGCGGGCGAAGCGGGCGCGCAGGCGGTCGACGCGCTGCTGTCGCTCGAGCTCGTCCCGCTGAAGCTGCGGGCCACAGGCGAATGGCTGCAGGACGGTCCCCTGACGGCCCTGCGCATCCGGTCCGATCTCCCAGGCCCCATCCCGCTCGCGAACAGCGGCCTCGGCCTTTTTGGCGTCGGAGGCATGTTCGGCGTCAATGCGGGCCTGCGCGGCGTGCCGCCGGGCGCCGATCCGGTCGTGCATTATCTCGGCCTGCTGCCCGAGCTGAAGCTGCCTCAGGTCCTGGAGCGGCATCCCGGCGGGGCTGCCTTCGGCCTCAGCGTCCGCATCGGGACGCTGCCCGACATGGGCATAGCCTTCATGGGCGAGGGCGCGGTGATGCTCGGCGTCCCGGATTTCGCGCTCCGCGCGGCCCTGCACGGGGCGGTGTTGGGCGCCCTGGGACAGTTGAAGGGCGTCCTTGCCATCGACGCCGAGGCGCTCACCGTGGCGTTGCAGGGCACCTACAAGGTTCCACTGATTCTCGATATGACCGTGCCGTTCGGAGCGCACTTTCCGTTTACGGACGGCAAGCGCGCCAAGTGGTACGTACATCTGGGCACCTTCGAGGCGCCGGGTCGCACCGGCCCGATCCGCGCCGAGGTCCTGCCCGGCCTGCCGATCATCGGCAATATCGAGGGCTGGGCCTTCGTGATGATCGAGGGCGACGGGCTGATCCTGCCGGCCCTCGTGAAGAGTCCGATGAACCTGCCGGGCTTCGCAGTCGGGTGCGGGCTCGGGTTCTCCTGCGACATCGGCGTGGGCCCCGTCGGCTTCGAGTTCGGCGCCGTCGTCGTGGCGGGGCTGGGAACCCGGCCGTTGATCGTGGCGGCGCAGGCCAAGGTGGAAGGGTCGTTGAACCTGGGGCCTGTCTCGATATCCGCCTATGCGGACGCGTCTATGATCCTGTCGGGCGCGACGAAGTGGGCTGAGTTCGAGGTCTGCGGCGAGGTCGACCTTTGGTTGACGACCTTGCGCGGCTGCGCGAACCTCTCGATCGGGTCGCAGACGAGCGAGAAGCCGCCGCCCCCTAATCCCGCGCCGGCCATCAGCATGCAGCTTGTCGACCGGCGCTACAGCCTCGTCGGCGAGGCGACGCCCACCGAAGCCGGCGCGCCCGTCGTGTGGACCGACGTCATTCCCGTGATCCTGTTCGAGGTCGGGCCCGCAAGCCGGGTCGGCGACGGCGCGTTCGCCGCGTGGCTCAACGGCATCGACGGCACTGGCAATGTCAACGCGTCCGACGGCATCTGCGGCACGGAGGCGCTCAAGTACGAGTACAGCCTCACGAAAGTCGATCTGGTCGAGGTCGGTCCAGGCGGTGAGACGACCCTTGCCGGACCGTTCGAAGCCATGTGGCAGCTGCCGAGAGATGTCCTATCAAACGCTACGGGGAAGGGCGGGCGCGAGCTCGCTCTGCTGACCTTGAACCAGGCGCTCTGGTCGCATCGCCTGAGCGATCCGACCCGGGCGCCGCTCAATCCGGCGCCGATCATCGCGACGGGTTGTGAGCGCACCGAGAGCGCGCAGCCGGGCTGGGCACGCGCCGAGGACGGCGAACGCCCCGGCGCACGATGGCGGTGGCCGGTTCGGCCAGCCGTCTCGTCCCGTTTCGACTCACGCTTCGGGGTCGAGGTTCGCAGCTTCTTCACCCACCCGATCACTGGGCGTCGCGTCGCCTTCGACCCGCTCCTGACGTCGTTCCTTCCCGGCGCGGCCATCATGGTCGGCGGCGAGCTGGTCGAGGCCCCGGCCGGGATCCGTCCCGCCGACGGCAGGCCGCCCCTCGTCGAAGCCCTTCGCTCACCGGGGATCGCCGGAGAGGACCGCGACCGGGCGCTCCGCAACGTGATCGAGATCCAGTTGGCCATCCTGGACCAGGGCTTCAACTGGTCCGAGCCCGTGATCGACCCGGATCTTTGGATCAGCTTCGCCCGCGAAGACGCCGACGAGGAGAGGCTGACGGTGTCCGACGATCTCGGGCAGCCTTGGCAGCCTCGCAGGAGGGAAGTGGACGGGCATACCCTCATGCGCTTTGCGCCACCCGCCTCGGACCCGCCCAAGTCGATCCGGACCGTGCGGCTGACCTATCCCTGGGGCTTGCGTTTCAACCTGCTTGCGTTCCGGGGCACGACGGTCGCGGCGGCGGGAGCGGCGGTCGCATTCAACAAAGCGGTCAACGGCGCCCGGGAGGCGCAGGCTCAGGCCAACAAGGTGCCCATCGAGAGCCGCAAGCCGTTCCTGCAGCCTGGCAAGACCTACCGGGTTGACCTCGCGGTGGCGGTCTCTGGCTCGCGCAAGGACGGGCCGAACAAGTTGGCGGTCTCGGAAACCTTCCCGGAGATCCGCCGCTCGTTCCATTTCACGACGGCCTCCAACGCGATCGGACCTCTCGTCGTCCCGGGCGTGAAAGGCTCCTTCCTGATCAGGATGCAGGACCAGAACGCGTTCGAGCCGGAGCGCCTCGGACGTTACCTGGGCGGCTACGAGCCGGCGGACCGCTCCCAGTTCGTCTTCTGCGATGACGAGGTCCGGGTCGACTTCATCTTCGACCACGTCATCGGCATGGCCGCCCTGCATGGCTACGACTTCCAGCTCTGCCTGAAGCGGACCGACATGCCGGCTCGCATCGACACGAGCACCACCCCGAACGGCCCGCTTCCCGTTCTCCTCTCCGCCCTCGAGACGGTGACGATGGGTTCGCCGGTGGAAGCGGAGATCGCGCGCCTCAAGGTCGTCGATGCGAGCACCTGCCCCACTCCCGCGGCAGGCCTGCGGGCCCGGGCACCCGTACGACTGGCGCGCGCGGCCTCCTACGATCTAGCGGCGGGCTTCAACCCCAAGACAGACAAGAGCAGTCTGACGCTCCTGCCCGGCGCCGCCTTCACCACATCGCGCTACCGGACGCCGCAGGAGCTCATCGAGGATCTGCTCGGGCCCGCTGGTCCGGGGCAAAGCGGCGTCGACGGTGATCTCAGGATCGATGGAGCGGCGGTCCTTCCTTCCCCCGCCGCCTCCGACGTCACCTCGGACGCGGCACTCGATCGAGTGCTCGGGCACTGGAAGCTTACCCCCTGGCCAGGGCTCGGGCGGCGGACGGTCTCGGTCTTTCGTCAGGGCGGGACGGACTGGCTCGCCCGCGGGTCGCCGCCGCCCGGGGCCACCTTGGTGAAGACGCTATCGGAGGTGCCCCGCACGACGGCGTTGTGGACCCAGGCCGCGAGCGGGTGGGCCGTCGTGGCCGTGATCCTGGAATCGCCGGAGCCGATCCAGCGGCCGGACCGCCTAACGGATTCTGCGCTGACGCTCGGCGGCAGCCCATTCGAGCACCGGGTCTCCAACCACGCGGGAACGCGCATCCTGTTCGCCACGAGCCGGCCGATCGGCCCGAAGGCAGGAGACCGGCTGTCACTGTCGATGACGGACGTCAATGCGCGCCGCTCGATCGAGGCATCGACATCCTTCGCGGTCTCGCCGGCTTTCGCGGAGGAAGTCGCATGAGCTTCACCTTCACGCCGCGCTCCTTGCTGCATGTCGGCTCCCTTCTGCAACGGAGCGACAATCAACATGTCAGGCCAGGCTGGCATATCGTCCTGCGGACGCACGAGCGGCTGGGACTGCCGCTGCATCCCTTCGTGGCGATTCCCCTGTCCGATCGGCTCGAGCCCGGGGGCGGCCTGTTCACGGAGTCCGGGCAGCCCGCCGCTATCCCGATCGATCCGCGCGTCACGAGGGTCGTGAGGATCGCGGATGCGACGACGCCCCACGACCCGCGCGTTGTTGCGGCGCGCATCACAGTGTCGCCACGCAGCCGGATCCAGGTCAGCGTGACCGAGCCGGGGCGCGCGGATCGTGTCATCGCCCGCCGCGTCCTGCCCACCGTGGAGGGTGACCTGTCATGGCGCTTCCCGGTGCCAGGGCGCGTTCAGCTCGTGTTCCGCGGCGAAGGCAAGGTGACCGAGCTCCAGATCTACCGGCTCCACGAGAACTTGGCCGAGTTCTTCGCTCCCGACCACGAGTCGATCACCTTCGGGTTGCCGGTGAGTGGCGACCACCTCTGGTACTCCGGCGGAGAGGGGGCGGACCGCGCGATGATGCGTGTCGAGCAAGGGGCTCCGGAGGCCCTGTCCCCCGTCGACCGGCCGGACGGGGCCTATGTCAGGATCGGGTCGGACGCGGACGTCAGTCGGGTCAAGGCGCAGGCGGACGTTGTGCTGGAAGCGGTCGAGATCGCGATCGGCCATCCCGCGCCCGATCCCCACAACCGAGTTTGGGCGCTCACCGGATCGTCGATCTCGGCGAACGACGACATGCGCATGGAGCTCTCCGCGCACGCGGCGCTGCAGACCTTCGCGGGAGACCCGTCCCTCGCTCGGTTCCTCGGCTTCTCTCTACCGGTCTTGCAAGGCTTCGACCAGGACTCCGTCTGGCTTATCGCCGCGCTCTTCGGGGTCGAGATGCGCGACCGGTTCGGGACCGGGGTGCTCAGGGATCACCTCATGCCGCAAACGCAGGTGCAGAGCGATCTCCGTCACATGCTCCTGCAGCGATACCCGTCGGCGCGGCAGGTAGGCGAGCGTCAGGAGGGCGTGGGCCGTACGGTCGTGCCGATCGTCGGCGTGGCGATCCCGACCGAGCTCGATCGGCACGAGCCGCCCGAGCTGAGGCCCTGGTCGTCCGTTTGGCACCTCGCGACGGACCGGCGCACCAGCATGGGCGCGAGATCACGGGTCGGCTGGCGCCAGACGATTGATGTTCTCGCGAGCTACCGCCTGGGCATGCTGGCGATCAGCCGGGATGTCGGTATGGGGACGGAACCGCTCAACCGACCCATCCCGGGCCTGGCGGCGCACCGCGTTCCGATCTTTGCCGCGGGCAAGCCCAAGGGCACCACCCAGGCGCCGCAGCCGGGCGCCGCGATCGTTGACATGGGACTTGCCGAGAGCGCGGCACGGGCGCGCTGGACGGTGTTCGCCGCCGACGAGTTCGGCCGCTGGTCCGACCCGGCCACGCTCTCGGCGGATGCTCCGCCCCGCCCGCGCCCGCCGGTCCCGCAGCCCCGCGTCTCGCTCGTTCGCAATCCGGCGGTCGCGGATGCCGGAGCGGGCTTGTTGTCGCCCGGCGCGATCCGCTTCGAGCTCGACCTCCCGGGTCGTGATCGTCTCGCGCCAGGAGCCCGGAGCATCACGGAGGTCAGCGTGGAGGTCGTCGGCGTCGGCGCGCGGTCCGATCCGCCCAGCTCCCCGCACGTGGTCGAGATCGCGGCGCCGGCCCTGGCGATCGGGGTGAAAGCGGAGGTGACCTGGACCGTGCGGTTCAGCGATGGTACGCTGGCCTCGACCGCGGACGAGGCGACCGCGCGCGGCACGATCAGGGTGACGGACGCGCGCCGCCCGGAACCGCAGCGGACCTCGCGCACCCTGGTCTGGACGGCCCGGCGTAACGCGACCGCCCAGGCGGAAGTCGAGCTGCGGTGGCCCGCGGACGCGCCGGACTATCATGTCTGGCTCTCCGACGAGGCGACATTGCTCGCCCTCCTTCCCCCGGGCGGGATCAATCCGTCGATGTCGCGCGCCGAGCGAGCGACGCGGATCTACGACGAGCTCCAGAACCGCGCGTCGTGGAACCCGGCACCCGACGACGCCGCTTGGTTCACCAGGCTGACCGATCTGCCGATCGCTAGCTCCGATGGCACCATCGAATTCCGCTTCCAGCTGCCAGGCAGCGCCGAGATCGTGTATTTCCTGCGGTTCGTGCCGGTCACGGCAAACGGCGTCGAGGCCGTCTTCTCTCGCTGCGGCGTGGTGCCAGTGGCGGTGCCGATCGCGGCCGTTCCGCCCCCGCCGACCGTCGTGGCCCGGCCGGAGGGCGGCGGTATTCGCGTGGACGTCAGCGTCGGCGGGCTCGACCGTGCGCTCATGGGACGCCTCCAACAGGGTGGCGACGCCGCGCCGGAATGCCGGGTGAAGCGCGTCTTCTCACGCGCGACCGATCCGCTGTACTTCGAGGAGATCGAACGCACGTTCATGGTGGAGGATCCGCCCGGGTCCGGCCGGTGGGCCGCTTCGTTCCTGGACGACGGCTCGAGATCGCGGGCGCCTCCGCCGTTCGTTCCGGTGTCCTACGTGGCGGAGGTTCGCTACCCGCCCGAGCTGGCCGTCATCCGCGGGGCGGTGCTCGAGCCCCTGCCGCGCGGCGTCGGTCCGATCGCGGGCGTTCTCGGCGAGGAGATAGAGAGCGCCTGGGGCTCCGCCTCGATCCCGGTCGCCAGCATGATCGTTCCGGAACCGCCCGCGGCGCCTCAGGGCGTGACGGCCACGGCGGTGGACGACGTGATCACGGTCGAGGCGCCCTCGCTGCCGGTCTCGCATGCGCGCGCCATCGGTTCGTATCAGTTGGCGCTCTGGTCCGAAGCCGTCGACGGCCGCGTCGCGGAGCCCCGGCTCGCGCCGGTCGGTACGTCCCCCGTCGCGATCGACCTGCCGGGAGCTGCCGAGACCGCGGCGGTGCGCGTCGCGGTGCTCGACCCGCTCGGCCGGCTGGGCGAGATGGTGCGCGTCCCCAAGGCATGAGCAGGCAAGGAGGGGGCGTGGCCCGCCTCCGCTCAGGCCGCCTCCCACGCTGCCGTTCGTGCCAAGCCGCCGCCCGCCGCCGCGGTCCCGATCACCACCGCTACAACCCCGACCTCACTGATGCCGATCGTGCCCGCCCCCGCACTGCCGCCGACCGCCGCTGGGAA
>DASZAZ010000120.1:0-10487 GCA_035944635.1 Microvirga sp. | reverse complement strand
GATCGAGAACATGTTCGCTCGCCTGAAGGACTGGCGGCGTGTCGCTACCCGCTACGACCGCTGCGCCCACACCTTCTTCTCAGCCATCTGCATCGCAGCAGCCGTCACCTTCTACCTCAATCAATGAGTCCTGAGCCTAGGGCCGCTGGAAAGGTTCGTCCCACCCACGCCCTCATCCTGAGGAGCGGCGCAGCCGCGTCTCGAAGGATCCTCCAGGACCCTCGCGCGAACTGGAGCCCTCCTTATGAGACAGCCTGCTGCGCAGGCTTCCTCAGGATGAGGGCGTGGGTGGGATGGCCTGTCGTTCCCTTACAGCCGAAAGAGCCGATCCCATGCGCCGTGCGCCTCTCGCCATCGCCCTCATGATCACCCTGGCCGTCGCCATGGTGGCTTCCCTGGCCCGCGTCGAGCAGGCCGCCGGGTTGATGGAGCAGGCAAGGCAAGCGCTGGAAACGGCGGCGGACGCGCTCCGCCGCGGCGTCGAGGGGCTCTAGAGGAGCTCTCGAGGGCCACCGCCGGGCGGCGGTGGCGCAACGATGCGGAGGTTTTAAGCCCGCAGCAGCCGGCGGTCGCGCTTGCGGTCGGCGACCGGCTGGTAGGCGATCCGCGCGTGGTGGCTGCAATAGGGGAGGCCCGTCGACGAGCGGGCGCCGCAGAAGCGGAAATCGGGCTTCGTGGGGTCGCCCATGGGCCAGCGGCACATGGCCTCGCGCAGATCCATGATGGTGACGCGCTCGGACACGGGCACGCCCATGTCGTCGTCGACGAGGGCGACGGTTGCCGTTGCGGGCTCCGCGTCGAGTTCGAGGGCGGGCGGCGTCGGCGCGATGATGGGAATCGCACGAACGGGCGCGGCCGCCACCGGCGCGGGAGCGCTCGGAGCCTGGGTGGTCTTGCGCGGACGCTGGGGCGGCGCGGCCTTCGTCTTGCCGCGGCCCGACAGCCCCAGGCGGTGAACCTTGCCGATCACCGCATTGCGGGTCACGCCGCCGATCTCCGCCGCAATCTGGCTCGCACTCAAGCCGTCGCCCCAGAGCTTCTTGAGAAGTTCGACCCTCTCATCCGTCCAGGTAGCGCCCGCATCCATCATCAACTCGCCTCCAACGGGCCTTTCGCCACCGGAATCCCTCTCGCTTCGCGGGAAGACCTTAAGTCCAACCGTGTCGCTTGAGGCTCATCCTTGAGGGGTTAAGGCCGCCGCACGAAATGTCGTAATCGACGGCCAGAAGGTACCCGACCGGCTGACTCGGGCGCAAGAGTCCCCGGGACCCCCCCGCCGTTTTCCCCAAGGAACTCGGTTCAGCCGATTCGGCTGTGATGATTGGCTTCATTTCTCTTGAATTGACAGGGACCTCGTCTCCAATAGAATCCCGCGAGTGCCGCCCCTGCCGGGCGGCGCTTTCTTTTTTGCCTGGGTTCTAGGCTGGGGCTGCGACCTCAGGTCCTAGAGTGGCGTGGAGGTTATCCGCCGTGAACTCGCCGTTGCTGCCTACTTACGCGCGCGCCGACGTCTCTTTCGAGAAGGGGGAGGGGGCCTGGCTCCTGTCGCGCGACGGGCAGCGATATCTCGACTTCGGCGCCGGCATCGCCGTGAATGCCTTGGGCCATGCCCATCCGCATCTCGTGCAGGCCCTCACCGAGCAGGCCGGCAAGATCTGGCACACCTCGAACCTCTACCAGATCCCCGAGGGCGAGCGCCTCGCGCAGCGCCTCGTCGATCACACCTTCGCGGACGTGGTGTTCTTCTCCAATTCCGGCGCCGAGGCGAATGAAGCCGCCATCAAGATGGCGCGGAAATATCATGCGGCGAACAGCCAGCCTGAGCGCTTCCGCATCATCACCTTCGAGGGCGCCTTCCACGGCCGCACCCTCGCGACCATCGCGGCGGGCGGACAGAAGAAGTACCTCGAGGGCTTCGGCCCCAAGGTCGAGGGCTTCGATCAGGTGCCCTTCGACGACATGGAGGCCCTCAAAGCCGCTGTTCTGCCGGAGACGGCCGCGATCATGATCGAGCCGATCCAGGGCGAGGGCGGCGTGCGCCCCGTGCCCGGCCCGTTCCTGCGGGCCTTGCGCGAATTGTGCGACGAGCGCGGCCTGATGCTGATCTTCGACGAGATCCAGACCGGCGTCGGCCGCACCGGCAAGCTCTTCGCCTATGAATGGACGGGCATCGCGCCCGACATCATGTCGGTGGCGAAAGGCATCGGCGGCGGCTTCCCCATGGGGGCGTGCCTTGCGACCCGCGAAGCCGCGAAGGGCATGACGGCCGGCACCCACGGCACCACCTTCGGCGGCAATCCGCTCGCCATGGCGGTCGGCAATGCGGTGCTCGACGTGATCCTGGAGCCCGGCTTCCTGGAGCGCGTGGAGCATCTCGGCATCGTCCTGAAGCAGCGCCTCGCGGCGCTCAAAGACCAGCATCCGGCCGTCATCGCCGAGATCCGCGGCCAGGGCCTGATGATGGGCATTAAGACCCATGTGCCCAACACCGATTTCATCACCGCCCTGCGGGACCAGAAGCTCATTCTGATCGCCGCCGGCGACAACGTCGCGCGCATCCTGCCGCCGCTCATCATCTCGGAGGCCGACCTCGCCGAGGCCATGAACCGGATCGATGCGGCCTGCCTCGCCATCGAGGGCGAGCTGAAGGCCATGGCGCAGCGCGGAGCCGCCGAATGACCCCCGAAACCCGTCACTTCCTCGACCTCGCCGATTTCTCTGGCGCCGAACTGCGCCGCGTCCTCGACGCTTCCGCTGCCCTCAAGGCGCGCCGCCGCAAGGGCGAGCGCGCCAAGGAGCGGCCGCTGGAAGGCAAGGTGCTCGCGATGGTGTTCGACAAGCCTTCGACCCGCACCCGCGTGTCGTTCGATGTGGGCATGCGCGAGCTCGGCGGCGAGACCGTCATGCTCACGGGCAGCGAGATGCAGCTCGGCCGGGGCGAGACCATTTCCGACACGGCCCGCGTGCTCTCCCGCTACGTGGACGCCATCATGATCCGCACCCTCGACCACGAGATGGTGCGCGAACTCGCCCGCTCCGCCACGGTGCCGGTGATCAACGGGCTCACCAAGATGAGCCATCCCTGCCAGATCATGGCCGACGTGCTCACCTTCGAGGAGCATCGCGGGCCGATTAAAGGGCGCACGGTGGCCTGGACCGGGGACGCCAACAACGTGCTGACCTCCTGGGTCCACGCGGCGGCGCGCCTCGATTTCCGCCTGCGCATCGCGGCGCCCCCGGAACTCGCGCCCCGTCCCGACGTGCTCACCTGGGCCAAGGCTCAAGGAGCCGACATCCATGTGACCACCGACGCCTACGAGGCCGTGGACGCAGCCGACGTGGTCGTCACCGATTGCTGGGTGTCCATGGGCGACGAGGACGAGGGGCGGCGGCACAACCTGCTCCAGCCCTACCAGGTCAACGCCAAGCTCATGGCCCAGGCTGCGGAGGACGCGATCTTCATGCATTGCCTGCCGGCGCACCGGGGCGAGGAGGTCACCGACGACGTGATCGACGGGCCGCGCTCGGTGGTGTTCGACGAGGCCGAAAACCGCCTCCATGCCCAAAAGGGCATCCTGGCCTGGTGCCTCGGGGCGGTGCAGGCTTAACGCGCAGGCGGGCATCGCTTCGGGCGGTCCCGGCTTAAGCGGGAGCGGCCTCCTGCGAGGCCTCTTGGGGCCCGGCCTGGCGCATGGGCCCCATGCCGTCCGGGGGCTGAAGAACGGGGGCGGAACCCCCATATGGCCTGTAGCTTTGACCCTCTGCGCAGGGCCTCAAAACCAGTCCCGGAGCACCTTTTGTTATGAATTCCACCTCTTTCGAGGGCGCTGACGATTTCGTTCTGCCGTTCGCGGTGGAAAGCCTCGACGTGCGCGGCCGCGCGGTGCGGCTCGGCCCCGCCATCGACACGATCCTGAACCGCCACGGCTATCCCGACACGGTGGCCAGGGTGCTGGGCGAAGGCGCGGCGCTGGCCGTCCTGCTCGGCTCGTCGCTGAAGCTCCAGGGCCGTTTCCAGCTCCAGACCAAGTCCGACGGGCCGATCGAGATGCTGGTGGTCGATTTCGACGCCCCCGATCGCCTGCGCGCCACCGCCCGCTTCGACGCCGAGCGCGTGGAGGCGCTGGGCGCCAACGCGAAATCGGCCGAGCTTCTCGGCACCGGCATCCTTGCCATGACCATCGACCAGGGCTCGGACCGCAGCCGCTACCAGGGCGTGGTGGCCCTCGAAGGCCAGGGCTTCGAGGAGGCCGCGCACCAGTATTTCCGCCAGTCCGAGCAGATCCCGACCCGGGTGCGCCTCGCGGTCGCGGAGCAGTTCGAGGGCGGCGAGCGGGCCTATCGCGTGGGCGGGGTGATGATCCAGTTCCTGCCGACCTCGCCCGACCGCATGCGCCAGGCCGATCTCTCGCCGGGCGACGTCCCGGAGGGTCATCCGTCCCAGAACCTGGAGGTTCCGGGCGAGGACGACGCCTGGGTCGAGGCCAAGACGCTGGTCGATACGGTGGAGGATCTCGAATTGATCGACCCGGCCGTGTCCAGCGAGCGGCTGCTCTACCGGCTCTTCCACGAGCGCGGCGTGCGCGTGTTCGAGGGTCAGGCGGTGCGCGAGGCCTGCAGCTGCTCGCATACCCGCATCATGGCGATGATGCGCCGCTTCTCGCCCGAGGATCGGCGCGACATGGTGGGCGACAACGGCCGCATCGGGATCACCTGCGAGTTCTGCTCGCGGGTCTACGACCTCGACCCCGCGGTCGTGGAAGCCGAGATCGCGCAGCCCGAAACGGCGGCCGATTAGGCGCAGGCCGCCGCCAGCCGGCGCATGAAGGCGGCACCGGCTTCGAACTGCTCCATCGTGATGTACTCGTCGGGCTGATGCGCCTGATCGATGGAGCCCGGCCCGCACACCACTGTCGCGATGCCGGCCGCCTGATAGTGGCCGGCCTCCGTGCCGAAGGGCACCGTGACGGTCTGGTTGCGGCCGGCGAGCCGCTTCACCAGGGTCTCGGCCTCCGAACCGGGATCGGGTGCGAGGCCCGGCACCGCCACCTCCATCCGGGTCTCGATGCGCCCGAAATCGCCGAAGCGGTTGAGGCGCGTGCGCTGGACCTCGTCGGCGAAGCGCTGCAGCCGCTCGGGGATTTCCTGCGGGTCGAGGCTCGGCAGGCCGCGGAACTCCCAGTGGAAGCTGCAGCTCTTCGCCAGGATGTTGCGCGCGGTGCCGCCGTGGATCGTGCCCACATGGACGGTGGTGTAGGGCGGATCGAAGCGTCCGCTCGGATCGCCCCGCTCCACCATCTCGTCGGCGATGCGGTTGAGTTCGGAGACGAGTTCGGCCGCCGTCATCACGGCGCTCGCGCCGAGATAGGGCTTCGAGGAATGCGCCTCGAAACCGTGCACCGTGGTGTGGAAGGTCACGACGCTCTTGTGGGCATCGACCACCTGCAGTTCCGTGGGCTCGCCGACGATGACGGCGCCGGGCAACGGCAGATCGGCGCCGAACCGGCGGATGGTGTCCACCACGCCGAGGCACGTGGTCTCCTCGTCGTAGGAGAGCATGATGTGGATCGGCCGCTTGAGGTTCGCGGCCTGGAATTCCGGCACGAGCGCCAGCGCCAGGGCATCGAAGCCCTTCATGTCCACGGCGCCGCGGCCATAGAGGCGTCCGTTCTCGGCGCGCAGCGTGAAGGGGTCGGTGGTCCAGGCCTGCCCCGCCACCGGCACCACGTCCGTGTGGCCGGAGAGCACGACGCCCCCCTCCACCTGGGGCCCGATGGTGGCGTAGATCGCGGCCTTGTCGCCCACCGCATTCGGCACGCGCACGTAAGGCACGTTCCAGCTCTTGAGGTAATCCTCGACGAAATCGATGAGCGGCAGGTTCGACTTCGCGGTCTCGGTGTCGAAGGACACGAGGCGGGCGAGCATGTCGACGGGCGAGAGGCGGAGGCCGGTGGAGGTCATCGGGTCCTTGAGTTTGGCTACGGCTGGACCGCGGCGAGGCCGGTGGAGGTCATCGGGTCCTTGGAAATGGGTCCGAACGGATCGGGAGCAGGTGTGAGGGCGTGAGGCGAGCCGGACCCCTAGTGAAACACGCGCTTGACGTGCGGGCTGTCGAGGGAAAACGCGGGGATCTCGGCCTCGAAGGTCTCCCCCGTCGCGGTCACCATCGCATAGGAGCCCTCCATGGTGCCGCCGGGCGTCCTCAGGGGGCATCCGCTCGTGTAGTGGAAGCTCTCGCCCGGGCCGAGGACCGGCTGCTTGCCGACGACCCCGGCGCCGCGCACCTCCTCGACGTTCCCGTTGCCGTCCACGATCCGCCAGTAGCGCGAGCGCAACTGCACCCGCTCCAGGCTGCCGTTGATGATCTCGACCGTGTAGGCGAAGAAGTAGCGCCCCTGGTCCGGCGACGATTCCTCCGGCATGAAGCGCGGCGTCACCGTCACGCTGATGCCTCGGGTCACGGCCTTGTACATGGGGGAGACCTCTTGCGGGAGCCGGGCGCCCCGGTGCTCCTCGCGCGGCGGTGAAGGGACAGGCGCCTGGGCCCGTGGTAAGGCGGCCTCCCAACCCCGTCAATCGCGCCAGCCGGAACCCCGCCATGCTCGACGGCTTCATGCGCCGCCTCATCGACCCGCCCCTCGACCGGGCCGGCGTCTGGCTCGCGGAAAGGGGCGTGCCGGCCGACGGTCTGACGGCCTTCGGCCTCGCCGCCGGACTTGCCTCGGCGGTCGCCATCGTGGCGGGCGCCGACGCGCTGGCGCTCCTGCTGCTCGGCTTGAGCCGCCTTCTCGACGGCCTCGACGGCGCCACGGCCCGGGGCTCGCGCCGGACCGACCGCGGGGGCTTCCTCGACATCGTGTTCGATTTCGCCTTCTACGGCGCGATCCCCCTCGCCTTCGCGATCCGCGACCCGGCCCAGAACGGCGTGCCCGCCGCGGTGCTCCTGTTCTCGTTTTACGTGAACGGGGCGAGCTTCCTCGCCTTTGCCGCGGTGGCGGCGAAGCGCGGCCTGGAGAGCCGGGTGCGGGGGATCAAGTCAATCTACTTCACCGCCGGCCTCGCCGAGGGCACGGAAACCATCCTGGTGTTCGTCGCGATGGTGCTTTTCGCGGATGCCTTCCCGATCCTCGCCTACGGCTTTGCCGGCCTCACCCTCATGAGCGCCCTCGCCCGGGTGTCGCTCGCCTGGAGCGCCTTTCGGGACGAGCCCGAAGCCCCTGAAAGCCTTCGGCAGGGCAGTCTTGCAACGCCCCCTGTGCACGGCGGGGAGAAGTCCTGAACCCGCCTTGGCCGGCACGGGAAAGCTGCGCTAGGGAAGGGGATCGAGCCCTTGGGCTGCCGGATGTGAACATGGTTGCGTTGCGGGACGGGATTCAATCGGGCGAGTCGATCTTGAGGCTCAAGGAGGCGGGCGTGATCCGCACCGCGGCGCCGTTCGCCGCCGATCAGGTGCAGCCCGCTAGCCTGGATCTGAGGCTCGGCGCCAAGGCCTACCGGGTGCGGGCGAGCTTCCTGCCCGGGCCCAACCGCCCCGTCCGCGACCGGCTCGGCGCCTTGAGCCTGCACGAAATCGACCTGACGCCGGGCGCGGTGCTGGAAACGGGCTGCGTCTACATCGCCGAGCTGCAGGAGGGCCTGGCCCTGCCGAAGGACGTGTCGGCGGCCGCGAACCCGAAGAGCTCCACGGGGCGCATCGACGTGTTCACCCGCGTGATCACGGATCGGGCGCAGGAATTCGACACCATCGAGGCGGGCTACGAAGGCCCGCTCTATGCGGAGATTTCCCCCCGCACCTTCCCGGTCCTTGTTCGCTCCGGCACGCGCCTGTCGCAACTGCGCCTGCGCAAGGGCGAGGTGCGGCTCTCCGACGCCGAGCTGCACCAGCTTCACGCCCGCGACCGCATCGTGACCTCGGCCGAGCCCTCGATCCAGGAGGGAGTGGCGGTGAGCGTCGACCTTGCGGGCTTCGGCGGCAACGGCCTCGTGGGTTATCGCGCCAAGCGCCATACGGGGCTCGTGGACGTGGACAAGCCGGGCTCCTGCCGCGCGAGCGAGTACTGGGAGCCGCTCCATGCGGACGGCTCGGGCTCGCTCATCCTCGACCCGGGCCAGTTCTACATCCTGGCATCCAAGGAGGCCGTGCACGTGCCGCCGGATTACGCGGCCGAGATGGTGCCCTTCGACCCCCTGGTGGGCGAGTTCCGCGTCCACTACGCCGGTTTCTTCGACCCGGGCTTCGGCCATGCGGGTGCCGGCGGGGCGGGGGCGCGGGCCGTGCTCGAGGTGCGCTCCCGCGACGTGCCCTTCATCATCGAGGACGGCCAGATCGTCGGCCGCCTCGTTTACGAGCGCATGGCCGAGCGCCCCACGATCCTCTACGGCGCGGGCGCGGGCTCGAACTACCAGGCTCAAGGGCTGAAGCTCTCGAAGCACTTCGTCTAGGCACCCTCGGGCGCGATCCGCCTCTTGCGCGAAAGCGCCGACGCCCTTCGTCCGCGAGACACCGGGGCGCGGCATCCGCCTCTTGCGCGAAACCGCCGGAGGCCGTTATCTAGACGGCGCGCGGGCGTAGTTCAGAGGTAGAACTTCAGCTTCCCAAGCTGAATGTCGTGTCAGCCTAAGTCCCTGATGGCGATGATTTAGGCTGCATTCCCTTCGCTAATTTTGAGAGAATTTTGAGATTTCCTGCGCTGCGTCCTCAACGCCTCGCGCTTGGCCTGGATAACCTCTGCTGTCCGCTTGTTGGCTTCAAGCACATCATCCGACGTGATGTGCGCATAATGTTTAGCAGTGATGGCAATTGACGAGTGCCCAAGCTGCTTTGAAGCAGCGGCAAGGTTGCCCGTTGCCCGAACGATACGACTGCCCGTCGTTTTGCGCAGGTCATGGAGGGTAAGGTCCTCAACGGCTGCCTTTTTCCGCAAGACCCGCCATGCGCTTTGATATCCTTCATAGGTAATGGGGTAGCGGTGGCCTTTGACATACCGAAGCTTGTTCCTCGGGTTTGTCCACGTCTTGGCGGCAACAAAGGTGAATACAGCCGTTGGGTGCTTCCCACGCTCATTTTCCAAAAGCTCAGCAACTTCAGGTGTGATGCGAAGTTCCCGAAACTTGCGACCCTTAGTCAGCACACGGATTACGCCATCCGCGATGTCGATCTGCGACCACTTCAAGTCACATACGTTTGCTCTGCGTAGGCCGGTCAGTAGGCTGAAGCTGATTGCTGCCCAATAGTCATCTCGGGACCACTGCTGGAGGTTGTCCTCTTCCTCGATTGATACCTCACGAATGCGAGCAGCCTCGGGGAGGCGAAGCCCTGACCAGTTTGGTTCATCGGGCAGAGGGATTTTCCAGAACTTGCGGGCTCTAGTGAGCACTCGTTGCATCAGGTCTGTCGTCGTGCGGTTCACGTAGGCATTGGATAGTTTTCCAAGATTCGGATTGTCCTGCCTGTTTGTCGCGCGGCGGCACGCAACAATCTTGGTCATGAGGTTGTCGTCTATTCGCGTCAGCGGCGTCTCGTCTCCGATCCAATCCAAAAGTCGATTGAAGTGACTTGCATCCTCGTCTGCCGCTTTGGCGTAGCAACCGATCTCGGCCCAATACCGACAAATGGCATCACAAAGTGTCATGTCTCTCACCCCGAGACCGCCGCTGGCTTTAGCCAGCGCATGCAATTCTCCTTTGATCCGCTCCTTTTCATCTCGGATGAAATTCGTGGCTTCCCGTTTGTTGCCTCGCACTGTTCCAGTGTAGCGCTGCCCTTTGATGTTGAATGAATAAGCCCAGGAGCCTGGGGAGGTCTCCCAGCAGTTCTTGGCTTTTGCGATTGACATGATTGGTTCACTTACGTGTTAAATGTTCGAATCGCCGCGTCTTGAAAGCGCGATCATTTGCGCGGGGCTTCTTTATACGGAGAGCATGCACGAAGTTGCTGTGATTCGATAGTTTACGGGGTATCGTCCTTCGTAATCTTGCTTGTTGCCTTTGTATCCAGGCTAAAAGCTCCGACCCAAAAACGCGGTGGTCAGCCCTTTGTTTGCCGCGACCTACACTGAACGCCGGCAGAGGGTCCTCTGGATCGCGTATGGCATCCCGGACTGTGCGCTGACTGCACATCCAAACGTGCTCAGCGATTTGCTTCACGGTGTAGACTTGGTCAGTTTTGATCGCGCCGAAGTTGTAGTCCTGTCCCATGATAATCCTGCTTGCCACGTGCAGGTAGTCGGTGCCTGTCGGCATCGGTCCTGTTTCGGCGTCGTTCTCAAACAGGAGGACGTGTGTGTGCAACTGTGAGTCGGGACCAGAGCATGACAGCAGTAAATCTCTGTTCGATCAGAGGAATTCGCCTAGGCTCAGGACCTATTAATCTCGGCTGAGGGCTGATTCAGTGTCCCTGTAGAGGAGGCGCTGATGAGCGGTCTATTTCTGCTGAGCAAGGCGCAGATGGCGCGGATTTCCCCACACTTTCCGCTCGCGCACGGGGT
>DASZAZ010000119.1:0-33387 GCA_035944635.1 Microvirga sp. | reverse complement strand
ACCTCCAAGATCGACTCGCGCACGATCCTCGGCGAGATGGGCGCTGAACAGCTGCTCGGCCAGGGCGACATGCTCTACATGGCGGGCGGCGGGCGCATCACCCGCGTGCACGGGCCCTTCTGCTCCGACGAGGAGGTCGAGAAAGTGGTGGCGCATTTGAAGCGCCAGGGCCGGCCGCAATACCTCGAAGCGGTCGTGGCCTCGGAGGACGAGGAGGCCGCGTCCGCCGCCGGTGGCGGCGACGGGCCGGTCTTCGACAAGGGCGCGTTCGGGGACGAGGGGGCGGATCTCTACGATCAGGCGGTCGCCGTTGTGCTGCGGGACAAGAAGGCCTCCACGTCCTACATCCAGCGCCGGCTCCAAATCGGCTACAACCGCGCCGCCTCGCTCATGGAGCGCATGGAGCGGGAGGGGATCGTCGGGGCCGCGAACCACGCCGGCAAACGCGAGATCCTGCTCGAAAGCGCGGGAGCCGGCGACGATTAGGCCGGCGCCCAACCCCGGCGCATCGCCCGGCACGTCATTGATTCGCCACAGGGGCCGCCCAATCAGCCCCTGCTGTTCGAAGGCTCGCATCCGCCGAGCCGGGAGAGACCGATGCCCCATTCCGGCCCGGCCGGCCTGATCCCCCTGGTCCGCACGCTCGTCGCTGCCCTAGCGCTCACGGGTGCCGGCGCGACGCCCGCGCTGGCGCAAAACTTCTTCGAGCGGCTGTTGCGTCCGCTGAACCCGCAGCCCGAAGCGGCTCCTGCTCCGGTCGCCCCCGCACCGACCGCGACGCCGCCCGCGGCAGCCCCGGGCGCGGCTCCAACCTGGCCCGATCGCCTCGCCATCCTGCCGCCGAAGCGCCCCGCCGTGGCGCCCGCGGCCCTCACCGCCGCTCCGCTGGCCTCAGGCCTCCAGCCCACGGCAGCGCAGCCCGCAGCCCCCGCGGCTGCCGCGCCGGCCTCGAATGCGCAAGCCCCCGCCGCCAAGCCGGCGGTCACGGCGGCCATCACACCGCCCGCGTCCTTCAAGCCGCAGGAGCCGCTGACGCAGGCCCAGATCGTCGAAAAGGCCAACGCCTATTTCAACACCATGGGCACCTTGGTGGCGGATTTCACGCAGATCGGCGGCGACGGTCGGCGTCTCGGCGGCACGCTCTACCTGCAGCGTCCGGGCCGCATCCGCTTCGATTACGACGCACCCTCGACGCTCCTCGTCGTCGCCGACGGCCAATCCGTGGCCGTGCGCGACCGCAGGCTTTCGACGCAGGACATCTACGCGATCGGGCAGACGCCGCTGAAGTTCCTGCTGCGCGAACGGGTTTCCCTCGGGCAGGACGTGTCCGTCACGGGGATCGCCAGCGAGGGCGAAGGCGTGCGCATCCAGCTCGAGGATCGCTCCACCTTCGGGGGCACCTCGAAGATCACCCTGTTCTTCGATCCGCGCGTCGAGACCCTGCAGCAATGGCGGATCATCGATCCGCAGGGCTTCCAGACCACCGTAATGCTCAACAAGACGGACCGCACCCGCCGCGTCGATGCCGCGCTGTTCGCCATCGACTACAGCACGGCCTATCGGAAGAACGACTGACGGCTGCCCGGGAGCGCTTCCGCAGGAGCGCGCTTTCGGCTAGCTCAGGGGCGCCTTTCCAAGGACGCCGCCTTGCTCCTCACCGTCTCGACCTGGAACATCAATTCCGTTCGCCTGCGCCTCGATCAGGTGGGCCGCTTCTTAAGCGAGCGCCGGCCCGACATCCTGTGCCTACAGGAAACCAAGTGCCCGGACGACCGCTTCCCGCTGAAGGACCTCCAGGCCTTCGGCTATCCCTTCATCGCGAAGATCGGGCAGAAGGGCTACAACGGCGTCGCGATCCTCTCGCGCTATCCCTTCAGCGACACCCGCGTCATGCCCATGTGCGGCCGCACGGATGCCCGCCACATCGCCGTGACCCTGGGCCAGGCCAAGGCCGCCACCGGCGTCACCGTGCACAATTTCTACGTTCCCGCCGGCGGTGACATTCCCGATCCGGAGATGAACGAGAAATTCCGCCACAAGCTCGATTTCCTCGCCGAATTGCGCAGCTGGGGGGCGCGGGAGCGCCCGACGGCCGCGCCCAGCATCCTCGTCGGCGATCTCAACGTGGCGCCGCTCGAACACGACGTGTGGTCCCACAAGCAATTGCTCGACGTGGTGAGCCACACCCCCGTGGAGACGGAAGCCCTCGAAACCCTGCGCCAGGAGGGGGGCTGGACCGATGCCATGCGGCATCTGCGGCCGGCACCCGAAAAGATCTATTCCTGGTGGAGCTACCGCTCGCCCGATTGGGCCGCCGCCGACCGCGGCCGGCGCCTCGACCACATCTGGACCTCGGGCGATCTCACCGCGTCCCTGCGCTCCGTGGAGGTCGCCCGCGAGACCCGCAGCTGGGAACGCCCGTCCGACCACGTGCCCGTGACGGCGGTGCTGGAGCTCTAAGCCTTAAGGGCTGGCGCCGGGCTCGCCGTCCGTTCCGGCATCGATGCCCGCATCGCCGTCGATGGCCAGGAGCAGATCGCGCACCCGGTCGAGCCCGTCCGTCAGCTGCGCGAGATCGTCGGCCAGGGCCTGCTCGATCGCGGCCGCTGCGGAGGGAAATTCCTCCAGCACCCGGCGCATGAGGCTCGGCGTGATGCGCAGCACCGCGGAGGGTTCGCGCGCCGTTGCGGTCGCGGGCCGGGCAAGACGGGCGAACAGGGCGGTCTGGCCGATGAGCGCACCGGGCCCGGCAATGAAGGCGGGCGAGGATCCGTCCTCCGCGGCATCCAGCGCCACGGCGCCCCGGGCCACCACGTAGCCGCCATCCGAGCGGTCGCCCTTGCGGAACAGCACGTCCCCGGCCCGCAACGAGCGATGGTCGGCCGCGAAGGCCAGAAGCCTCAAGGCATCCCGGTCGAGAAGATGGAACAGGGGCGCCTGTCCCAGCACCTCGATATCGTCGTTGAGCGCCATGTCCCTGCGGCCTTGCCCCCGGACGTGCCCTTGGCGTCCGCCCCGCGCGATCCCTACCCGATGCAGGCCGCGACCAAAAGGCCTTCAGGACACGCGCGGCGCGGGGAACGGCTCCCCTATGGCATCAGCTTGTAGCCGCCGGGCTCGGTCACGAGGATGCGGGCCCGGGAGGGATCGTCCTCGATCTTCTGGCGGAGCCGGTAGATGTGGGTTTCCAGCGTGTGGGTGGTGACGTTGGCGTTGTAGCCCCAAACCTCTTGCAGCAGCGTGTCGCGGCCCACCACCTTCTGGCCTGCGCGGTAGAGGTAGCGCAGGATCGCGGTTTCCTTCTCGGTGAGCTTCAGCTTCGAGCCCTTCTCGCTCATGAGGAGCTTCGAACCCGGGCGGAAGGTGTAGGGGCCGATCTGGAAGATCGCGTCCTCGCTCGCCTCGTATTGGCGCAGCTGCGCCCGGATGCGGGCGAGGAGCACCGCGAATTTGAAGGGCTTCGTCACGTAGTCGTTGGCGCCGGATTCGAGCCCCAGCACCGTATCGGCCTCGGAACCCTGCGCGGTCAGCATGATGATGGGCGAGCGAAAGCCCCCCCGCCGCATCTGCTTCACGGCCTCGCGCCCGTCCATGTCGGGCAGGCCCACATCCATGATCGCGAGATCGATCCGATCCGTTTTCACGCTGGCGATGGCCTGACCCGCATTCTCGGCGGTGCGGATCTGGAATTCCTCGTAGAGGCCGAGCTGCTCGGCCAGGGTATCGCGCAGGTCCTGATCGTCATCGACCACAAGGAGGCGGCTGGCGTTCGACATGCGGGACGGTCATCCTCTGGCGGAGCGCCGCGAGGCCTGCGGCGCGTTCCCCCTGGAATGGGATGTGCCGGCGCCCGTCGCAAGGCTGAACGGATCTGCCGTTAGACTAAGACGGTTAAAATTGGCAACAAGAGGGTGAGGGCGCCCCTCCACCGCTCATTCACGGGTTCGTTCTCGCAGCCGCCCCATCCGTCCCCTTGCCAAACCGCTCCCCATGCCGCGCCGCTATCTCGACCGCATCCGCGTCTATCCCTCGCCCCTCGACCGCCGCCGCGGCCGGCTGGTCGCCGGCTCCCTCGTCCTGCCCTGCGCGCTCGGGCGCTCCGGCACCACGCACGCCAAGCGCGAGGGGGACGGGGCTTCTCCAGTCGGATGCTTTCCCCTGCTGCAGGCCTTCTACCGGCCCGGGCACGGCCCCCGGCCCCGCACGGGCCTGGCGCTCACCCCCATTCGTCCCAGCGACGGCTGGTGCGACGATCCCTGCGACCGGCGCTACAACCGGCTCGTCCCGCTCCCCTGCGCCTCCAGCCACGAGGAGATGTGGCGGACCGATCACCTCTACGACGTGGTGGTGGACATCGCCTGGAACCGGGGCCCGATCGTCCGCGGACGCGGCAGCGCCATCTTCCTGCACCTCGCCCGGCCCGGCTTCGAGCCCACCGCCGGCTGCGTCGCCGTCGAACCCGCGAAGGTGAGGCGGCTCCTGGAGCGGGTCGGTCCGCGCACGACGATCGAGATCGTGGGCTGATTATCCCTCCCCGCCAGGGGAGGGTGCCCCGAAGGGGCGGGTGGGGTGAACCACCCATCTCCCAACATCGAGCTCTCATCCCACCCGTCACCACCGCTGACGCGGTGGCGCCACCCTCCCTTGGCAGGGAGGGATCTACCCCCGCCCCCCGAAAATCGCGCTTCCCACCCGCACATGGGTGGCGCCGAGCTGAATGGCGGCCTCGAAATCCGCGCTCATGCCCAT
This sequence comes from Microvirga sp., assembly GCA_035944635.1. Taxonomy (GTDB): domain Bacteria; phylum Pseudomonadota; class Alphaproteobacteria; order Rhizobiales; family Beijerinckiaceae; genus Microvirga. Next base: position 28,638 of record DASZAZ010000119.1, on the reverse strand, counting down.
GGAGAGGAGGGGGAGGTCATTGCGCTTGGCGATCTCGGCGAGGAGGGCGAAGTGGGGCGAGGGCGGGTCTTCCGCCGGCGGGATGGCCATGAGTCCCTCGATGGTGAGCCCGTAGCGCTCCCGGCAGGCGAGGAGGAAGGCGTCCGCCTCCCGGGGCATCACCCCGCCCTTTTGCGGCTCCTCCCCGGTGTTGACCTGGACGAGGAGCCGGGGCCGGCGGTCCTGTTTCGCGATTTCCTTGGCAAGCGCCTCGGCCAGCGACGGCCGGTCGAGGCTGTGGATCGCGTCGAACAGTGCCACCGCTTCCCGGGCCTTGTTGGATTGCAGGGGGCCGATGAGGTGAACCTCCGCGTCGGGGTAGCGCTCGCGCAGGCCCGGCCATTTCCCCTTGGCCTCCTGGACGTAGTTCTCGCCGAACACCCGTTGCCCGGCGGCCAGAACCGGCTCGATCGCCTCTGCGGGAAAGGTTTTCGATACCGCGATTAGGGTAACGTCGCCGGGCGCGCGGTCGTTGTCGCGCGCCGCGCGGGCGATGGCCTCGCGGACGGCAACCCAGTTCTGGACGGTGTCGGATTCAGCCATGCGGGCTCCTCGGGGGCGGTGCGGCGGCAGAAACGTTGACCGACCCGGCGGGCTGTGTCCTAGTCCGCGCGCCCTGCGCGGCGCAAGCCGCGCCTTTTTGTGTTGACCGGGACTGACGACCCGGACCGATCGAACGAGACCAGTGGTGACGACGGATCAACGACCGCCCCGGGCGGAGCGCTACAACGCGAAGGAAGCCGAACCCAAGTGGCAGAGCGTGTGGAGCGAGCGCGAGCTCTTCCGCACCAGCAACGCGGACCCGCGCCCGACCTATTACGTGCTCGAGATGTTCCCCTATCCGTCGGGGCGCATCCATATGGGCCATGTGCGCAACTACGCCATGGGCGACGTGGTGGCGCGCTACAAGCGCGCGCGCGGCTTCAACGTGCTCCACCCCATGGGCTGGGACGCCTTCGGCATGCCGGCGGAAAACGCCGCCATGCAGAACCGGGTGCATCCCAAGGCCTGGACCTACCAGAACATCGCGACCATGCGCTCGCAGCTCAAAAGCATGGGCCTGTCGCTCGACTGGAGCCGGGAGATCGCCACCTGCGATCCCTCCTATTACAAGCACCAGCAGCGCATGTTCCTGGACTTCCTGGAAGCCGGCCTCGTCACGCGCCGCACCGCAAAGGTGAACTGGGACCCGGTGGACCAGACCGTGCTCGCCAACGAGCAGGTGATCGACGGGCGCGGCTGGCGCTCCGGCGCGCTGGTGGAGCAGCGCGAGCTCACCCAATGGTTCTTCAAGATTACCGATTTCGCCCAGGACCTCGCCGACAAGCTCGAAACGCTCGATGGCTGGCCCGAGAAGGTGCGCCTCATGCAGCGCAACTGGATCGGCCGCTCGGAAGGCCTCCTGGTGCGCTTCGGCCTGCTGCCCGACACGGCACCAAACCGCGAGAGCGAACTCGAAATCTACACCACGCGCCCCGACACCTTGTTCGGCGCGAAATTCCTGGCGCTCGCGCCCGACCACCCGCTGGCGCAAGCCGCCGCCAAGACCAATCCGGAGCTCGCCGCCTTCATCGAGGAGTGCAAGCGCACGGGCACGGCGCAGGAAGCCATCGACAAGGCGGAAAAGCTCGGTTTCGACACCGGCATCCGCGCGGTGCACCCGTTCGACGAGAGCTGGCAGCTGCCCGTCTACGTCGCGAACTTCATCCTCATGGAATACGGCACGGGCGCGATCTTCGGCTGCCCGGCGCACGATCAGCGCGACCTCGACTTCGTCAACAAATACGGCCTCGGCAACACCGTGGTGGTGTGCCCGCCCGACGTCGATCCCGCGACCTTCGTGGTCACGGATGTGGCCTATGACGGCGAGGGGCGGATGATCAATTCGCGCTTCCTCGACGGCATGACGATCGCCGAAGCCAAGGAAGAGGTGGCGCGCCGCCTCGAGGCTGAGACGCGCAACAACCGCGCGGTGGCCGAGCGCAAGGTGAACTTCCGCTTGCGCGATTGGGGCATCTCGCGTCAGCGCTACTGGGGCTGCCCGATCCCCGTGATCCATTGCGACGATTGCGGCGTGGTGCCGGTCCCGAAGGAACAGCTCCCCGTGGAGCTGCCCGAGGACGTGACCTTCGACGTGCCCGGCAATCCGCTGGACCGCCATCCCACCTGGCGGCAGGTGGCCTGCCCGCAATGCGGCAAGGCTGCGCGGCGCGAAACCGACACCATGGACACCTTCGTGGATTCGTCCTGGTACTTCGCGCGCTTCACCGATCCTGCGCTCACCGAGGTGCCGACGGACCGTGAGGTCGTGGATCGCTGGCTGCCGGTGGACCAGTATATCGGCGGCATCGAGCACGCGATCCTGCACCTGCTCTATTCGCGCTTCTTCACCCGCGCCATGAACCGCACGGGCCATGCGGGCGTCACGGACGGCGAGCCCTTCAAGGGCCTGTTCACGCAAGGGATGGTGGTGCACGAGACCTATCGTGCTCCCGACGGCTCCTGGGTGCAGCCCGTGGACGTGCGCATCGAGAGCGAAGGCGGCACGCGCCGCGCCTTCCACGTGGTCTCGGGCGAGCCCATCGAGATCGGCTCCATCGAGAAGATGTCGAAGTCGAAGAAGAACACGGTCGATCCGGACGACATCATCGCGTCGTTCGGCGCCGACACCGCGCGCTGGTTCATGCTCTCGGATTCGCCCCCTGAGCGCGACGTGATCTGGACGGAAGAAGGCGCGCAAGGCGCCGCCCGCTTCGTGCAGCGCGTTTGGCGCCTCGTGAACGAGATCGCGGCGGAAGCCGCGCACGCGAACGGCGTCGAGCCTACGGGCCCCATCGCCACCGCGATCCGCAAGGCAGCCCACAAGGCGCTCGCTGCCGTCGAGGACGATGTGGAGCGCCTGCGCTTCAACCGCTGCGTCGCGCACATCTACGAACTCGCCAATGCCCTGCAGGATCTCTTGGGGCAGGCCCGCAAGGCGGGCGAGCCGGGGATCGCCGGCGCCTGGCGCGAGGCGGGTCGCATCCTGATCCAGATCCTGGCCCCGATGATGCCGCATCTGGCGGAAGAGTGCTGGGACGCCATGGGCTGCGAGGGCTTGGCCGCGCAAGCCGCTTGGCCCTCCGTCGACCGCGCGCTGCTGGTCGAAGACACCGTGACCCTGCCCGTGCAGGTGAACGGCAAGAAGCGCGCCGACGTGACGGTGTCTCGCGACGCCGATCAGGCGTCCGTCGAAGCCGCCGTGATGGCGCTGGAATCGGTGCAGCGGGCGCTTGACGGCAAGCCGCCGCGGAAGATCATCGTCGTGCCGGGAAGGATCGTGAATGTTGTGGCGTAACGCAGTTCGACTGGCCGCGCTCACGGCCCTTGCTTTAAGCCTCGCGGGCTGCTTCCGCCCGCTCTACGGGCCGAGCGCGTCGGGCGCCAGCGTGCCCGCCCTGCTGGCCGCGATCGAGGTCCAGCCCATCGCGGTGCCGGTGGAGCTGGAACGCGTCAGCCACTACCTGCGCAGCGAACTCGTCTTCGACCTCGACGGCTCGGGCCAGCCGTCGCCGAAGCGCTACAAGCTCACCGTCGCCTACACACAATCGACGGCGACCCCGATCGTCGACACGGCCACGGGCCGCGCGCAATCCGCGACCATCACGGGCAACGCCACCTACACCCTCACCACCATGGAGGGCGCCGCCGTCACCACGGGCAACGTGGTGGGCAGCGCAAGCTACGACCGCTTCCCGCAGCGCTTCGCCTCCGTTCGCGCGGCGCGCGATGCGGAGATCCGCGTCGCGAAGCTGCTCGCGGACCAAATCCGCACCCGGATCGCCGCGCATCTCGCGACGCGCGCCTAGAACACGGCATCTGGCGAAACCGGCATGGTGGCGGTCAAAGCCGGCGACGTGGACGGGGTGCTCCGCCGCCCCGATCCGCGCATCCTGGTCTATCTCGTCTACGGCCCCGACGCCGGCCTCGTGAACGAGCGCGCCCGCGCCCTGGCGCAGCGCGCGGTGGACGATCCCGCCGATCCCTTCCAGCTCGTGCGCCTCGACGGCGACGCGGTGGCCTCCGAGCCCGGGCGCCTCGCCGACGAGGCCGGCACGCTCGGGCTCTTCGGGTCGAAGCGTGCCCTGTGGGTGAAGGCGGGCAGCCGCAATCTCGCGGCCGCCGTGGAAGCGGTGCTCGACGGCACCCCCGGCGACACCGTGGTGGTGATCGAGGGCGGGGATCTGAGCAAATCGGCGCCGCTGCGCACCCTGTGCGAGCGCTCGCAAAAGGCGCTGGCGCTTCCCTGCTACGCCGACAGCGACCGCGACCTCGCGGGACTCGTGGACGACACCTTCCGGCAGGCGGGTCTCGCGCTCTCCCGCGAGGCGCGGGCGCAGATCCTCGGCAATCTCGGCGGCGATCGCCTCGCCACGCGGGGCGAACTCGCCAAGCTCGTGCTCTACGCCCACGGCAAGAACGAGGTCACCGTGGAGGATGTGGACGCGGTGCTGAGCGACGTGTCGAGCCTCGCCACGGATGCGGTGATCGACGCCGCCTTTGCGGGCGATGCGGCGGGTCTCGAAGCCGGCACCCGCCGGCTGGCCGCCGAGGGGGTGCACGCCTCCGTGATCCTCGGCGCGGCGCTGCGTCATGCCCTCGCGCTCCTGCCCCTGCGGATCGAGGTCGAGAACGGGCGGCCCGCCGGGGTCGCGATCGAGGCGTGGCGCGGCCTGCATTTTCGCCGCAAGCCCCTGGTGGAACGTCAGCTCGCGCGCTGGCCGGCATCCGCGCTGAAGGAGGCCGTCCAGAGGCTCCATACGGCGCTCTTCGACACCCGCATCATGGCGGCTCTGGCCGAGGCCATCACGGCCAAAACCCTGCTCGATCTCGCCCGCATGGCGCGGCGGGCGTAAGTCGCCGGCTTAGCGAAACAGCTAGGCCGCTTTCGCGAGCCGCGGCACTCCCAGGACGCGTCGATCCGCGTCAGCGAAACAGGTAGGCCACTTTGGCGAGCGGCGTGCCGCCGATGCGCTCCGTCACCTGCGCGATGGTGCGCCCGCCGAGCCCCTCGTAGAACGCGCAGGCCCGGTCGTTTTCCGCCAGGGCCCACACTACCACGCGCTGCATGCCGCGGTCGGTGAGGTCGTTGCGCACCGCCTTGAACAGGCGTCGGCCGAGGCCCACGCCCTGGTATTCCGGCGCGAGGTAGAGCTCGTCGATCTCCCCGTCCGCGGGAAGCGAGCGGTCGCGGCAGCGCCCATAGGAGACGTAGCCCCCGATGCCGCGGCCGATGTCGAGCACCGCGAGGGGCCGGCCCCGCGTCACCGTGGAGCGCCACCAGCGCGGCCCGCGCCGCACCAGCATCTTCTCCAGGGCGACGCCCGGGATGATGCCCTGATAGGCCTCGCGCCAGGCGCTTTCGAACACGCGGGAGAGCCCCAGCGCGTCGTCCTGGGTGGCGTGGCGGATGCTGACGAGAAGGTCGCTCATGGGGCGTCGGGCACGGTGAGAGAGGAGCGGAAAGGGCAGTCTAGGAGGGCCGCGGCAGGCGCGGGAATATGACCTTCGGATGACGGCGTCCACTTCCCTTACGTCAAGGAAATCAAGGCGTTGACCCGAATTCACGAGCAGGATCCCGCCAGGCCGCCACGGCGTCAAGCGCCTTTCACGGGGCCGGGGCGGCGTTGCGTTCCACGGGCTCTCGCGAGTGCCGACATGGTCCGGGCCGCTCGTCCTCGCGAGTATTAACGTGGCCCGGGCCGCTCGTCTTCGCGAGTGTTGACGTGGTTCGGGCGCCGCACTAGTCCCAAGCCGGCCTGGCACAGAACTGCCGCTGAAGGCCCGCGAGCCCAGGACCCCGTGCCCCCGCCCCTGTCCGTCTTCATCATCGCCCATAACGAGGCCGATCGGATCGGCGACACCATCCTGGCCGCTCGTGGGCTCACCGACGATCTCGTGGTCGTGGATTCGGGCTCGACCGACGGCACGCAAGCCCTGGCCGAGGGCCTCGGGGCGCGGGTGATCCATAACCCCTGGCCGGGCTACGGTCCGCAGAAGCGCTTCGCCGAGGAGCAATGCCGCCACGACTGGCTCCTCAACATCGATGCCGACGAGGTGCTCTCGCCCGAACTCGCGGGCGCCATCGCGGCGGTGTTCGCCAACGGCTCTCCGCCGCGGGACGCGTACCGGATCGGCATCACCGAGATCTTCCCGGGCGAGGGGCGTCCGCATCCGCTCGCCCATACGATCTGGCCCGTACGCCTCTATCGCCGCAGCCGCGGACGCTATTCGCCCTCGCTGGTCCACGACCGCGTGGATCTCGAACCCGGCGTCCAGCCCGGCCGCCTCAAGGGGGTGATCCACCACTATTCGGTGCGCTCGCTCGGCGACCAGATCAACAAGCTCAACCGGTACTCGGATCAGCAGGTGGTCGACCTCGAATTGCGCGGCGTCACCATCCCGAGCTGGCGCATCTTCGTGGAGTTTCCGGCCGCCTTCCTCAAAGCGTACATCGGGCGGCGGCATTTCGTCCGCGGGCCCTACGGGTTCCTCACCGCCATGAACTACGCGATCTGGCGGCACCTGCGGATCGCCAAGCATTACGAGCGCCGGCGCGCCCCGGCCCCGCCGAAATCCGGCTGAGATCGCGGCGGGGCGGCACTGCGGGGCAGGGCACCGTGCGCCAGGGCCATGACCCCGATGCGGTTGCCCGGGGGGCGGGCGGCCTATACATGCTGGCGAACCCAGCCGCCGCAGCAGACATCCCCAGCGCAACGCCCTTATGCTCAACCGCTTCCGATCCCTCGATACAAGGCGAGCCCGCCGCCTGGCGCGCATCGCGCGCTGGGACCGGCCGCTCGAGGGGCCGGCCGATCGGCTGAGGGCCTGGGCCAACATGGTGCTGGTGGACCACGGGGTGTTCCGCCTCGTCTACCTCAACCGCCACCGCCTCACCGACAAGCTGTGGCGCTCGGCGCAGCCCGCCCCGCATCAGCTCGCCTGGTTCGCCAAGCAAGGCATCCGCACGATCATCAATCTGCGCGGCGGCCGGGAGCACGGGTCCTGGCCGCTCCAGAGGGAGGCCTGCGAGCGGCTCGGCCTCACGCTGGTCGAGTTCAAGGCCCGCTCCCGCGGGGCGCCGGAGCGCGAAACCATCTTGAAGGCCAAGGACTTCTTCGACGGGATCGCCTATCCCGCCCTCATCCACTGCAAGTCGGGGGCGGACCGGGCCGGGCTCGTGGCGGCGCTCTACCTCATCGTCCACGAGGGGCGGCCGGTGCGCGAGGCGTTGAGTCAGCTCTCCCTGCGCTACGGCCATTTCCGCTTCGCCAAGACCGGTATCCTCGACGCGTTCTTCGAGCGCTACCTCACCGAGGGCGAGCCCCAGGGGCTGACGTTCCTGGAATGGGCGGAGCGCGTCTACGATCCCGACGCGCTGGAGCGGGATTTCCGCCCGAGCTTCTGGCCCGATCTCCTCGTCGACCGCATCCTGCGCCGCGAATAGCGCGTCCCTTTAGGCGATACCGCGGCTCAGAACCCTGCGCCGCGAGTAGCCCTCAAGCCGTCGCGCCGACGGGCTCCGCATCCTGCGCCCCGCGTCGTTCAAACGGGCGTGCCGACGGGCTCCGCATCCTGCGCCGCGAATAGCGCCGCAATCCCCGCCGCGCGTCGTTCAAACGGGGGTGCCGACGGGCTCCTCGTCCGTGAACCCTTCGGCGAATTGCAGGCGATGGAGCCGGGCATAGGCGCCCCGCCGCGCGAGCAGGGCCTCGTGGGTGCCGGTTTCGACCACACGCCCGCCCTCCATCACGGCGATCAGGTCCGCCTGGCGCACGGTGGAGAGCCGGTGCGCGATGACAAGCGTGGTGCGCCCGCGCATCAAGGTCGCGAGGGCCCCCTGGATCAGCTGTTCCGATTCCGTGTCGAGGGCGCTCGTGGCCTCGTCGAGCAAGAGGATCGGCGCATCCTTCAAGAAGGCACGGGCGAGCGAAATCCGCTGGCGCTCGCCGCCGGACAGGCGCCCGCCGCCCGGGCCCACCGGCGTGTCGTAGCCGTCCGGCAGCGCGGCGATGAAGTCGTGCGCTGCGGCCGCCCGGGCGGCATCCTCGATCTCTTCGTTTGAGGCACCATGCCGTCCGAAGCCGATATTGGCCCGGATCGTGTCGTCGAAGAGGGTCACGTCCTGGCTCACCACGGCGATCGCCGAGCGCAGGCTTGCGAGGGACACCTCGCGCACATCCTGCCCGTCCACCAGAACCCTCCCGCCGGCGACGTCGTAGAGCCGCGGAACCAGGGACAGAAGGGTCGATTTGCCCGAGCCCGAGCGCCCCACGAGCGCGGTGGTCCGTCCGGGCTCCGCCACGAGATCGATGCCGTCGAGCGCCGCGGCGCGGTCGCCATAGGCGAAGCGGACGCCGTCGAACCGAACCTCGCCGCCCTTGAGGAGGAGGCCAGGGGCGCCGGGGCGGCTCACGATTTCGGGCGCCTCGTCCATCACCGCGAAGGTGCGCTGGAGCGAGGCCATGGCCTCCTGCGCGATCGCATGCAGGTTGCCGAGCGCCCTTAAAGGTTGCGCGGCCAGGATGAGCGCGGTCACGAACCCTGTGAAATCCCCGATGGTGCTGTCGCCGGATTGGATGCGCCAGCCGATGAGCACGAGCACGCCCGCCACCGCGAAGCCCGCCCCGACCTCGAGCAGCGGATCGAGGCGGCCGCGCGCATTGGCGGCCTTCATGCGCAGCCGCCGCACCTCCTCGAAGGCGCCGGCCGCCCGCCCCTTGAGGTAGCCTTCGAGACCGTAGGTTTTCGCGACCCTGGCGCCTGCCAGGCTTTCGCTCACGAGGCTCGCCATCGAGCCGATCTGCTCTTGCGTCGACGTTGCGATCCGGCGGAGCTTTTGCCCCACCCGCGCGATGGGCTGCGTCACGATGGGGGCAACCAGGGCCGCTGCCAGCGTCAGGACGGGGTCGATCCAGAGCATCGCGATCACGAGCGCGACGATGGTCGTGATCTCGCGCAGGAACACCGTCGAGAGCCGGGTCAGAAGCTCCTTGATGGCCACGAAATCCGTGGTGAAACGCTGCGTGAACGAGGCCGCGCTCTCTCGCCCGAGCCGCGCGAGATCGGAATCGATCAGATGATTGTAGAGGGCCGATTGCATGTCGGCCTCGATGCGCGTCACCACATGGTTGGTCAGCACCGTGAGGCCGAGCAGCGAGAAGCCCTTCACCGCCGTGACGGCGATCACGTAAAGCGGCGCGTAGAGAATCGCCTGCTCGTTCTTGGCCGCAAAGGCATCGAAGGCGGCCTTGATGAGCACGGGATAGAGGCCCGTGGCGCCGGCCACGAGAACGACGAGGACGAGCACCAGGGCGAGCCGACGCGCATGAGGCCGCATCCAATCCCGCCAGAGGCGTCGCGCGAGGGGGAGCGTGTCGCCCGAAAACAGGGAGCGGCGAGCCATCAGGGGGTGAGCGATCCTTGCTGCAAGACCATCCCGGTATCACGCGATCGGATCGGGCGGCAAATGTCGGGCGAGACCTCCGGGAGGGCACGCCGTGAGGCACTCCGCCGCTTTCCAGCCCCCGGGTATCGGGTCGGAGCTGCCTCATTCGGACTATTCAAGCGGGGCGGGTCTGTTAAACCCCGCGGGTCGCCATCAAAAACCTTGCCGATCGATGCCCCACCGCCAGATCCTCGCGCTTTCCTGCCCCAACCGCCCCGGCATCGTGGCGGCGGTCTCGACCCATCTGTTCCAGGCTGGGTGCAACATCCTGGACGCGCAGCAATTCGACGACACGGAAACGGACCGCTTCTTCATGCGGGTCGAGTTCAATGCGGTCGAAGGCGAGGGGACGACGGCCGCATACCGGGACGGTTTCGCACCGATCGCCCAGCGCTTCGGCATGACGTGGACCATCCGTGAAGCCGCGGAGCGCCGGCGGGTCGCCCTGCTCGTCTCCAAGTTCGATCATTGCCTGGCCGATCTGCTCTACCGGTGGCGCATCGATGAGCTCCAAATGGAGCCCGTTGCCATCGTGGCGAACCACGCCCGGGAAACCTACGGGCATCTCGAGTTCGGCGACATTCCCTTCCATCACCTGCCGGTCACGAAGGACACCAAGCTCGAGCAGGAGGCCCAGCTCTGGGGCGTGATCCGCGACAGCGGCGCCGAACTCGTGGTGCTCGCGCGCTACATGCAGGTGCTGTCGGACGGGCTCGCCGCGAAGCTCACGGGGCGGTGCATCAACATCCACCACTCGTTCCTGCCGGGCTTCAAGGGCGCCAAGCCCTATCACCAGGCCCATATCCGCGGCGTGAAGCTCATCGGCGCCACGGCCCATTACGTGACGGGCGACCTCGACGAGGGGCCGATCATCGCCCAGGACGTGGAGCCGATCTCGCACCGGGACATGCCGGAGGACCTCATCCGCAAGGGCCGGGACATCGAGCGCCGGGTGCTGGCGCAGGCCGTGCGCGACCACCTCGACGACAGGGTGTTCCTGAACGGGCGCAAGACCGTCGTCCTGGCGGGCTGACGCGCCCACAACACGATGGGGCTTCCGGCAAACGAGCAAGGCTGTGGTGCTGGCCGCTGGGATCCGCCGGGCGCCGGCCAAAAAGAAAAGGGCGCCGAAGCGCCCTCCAAGACAGCCGGATGGTTTGAGGCCTTAGCCCCGCCGTCCGCGCCCCGCGACGGTCTTCGCCGGACCGATCACGAAATCCGCATAAGGAGCGCTGCTCGCCTCGCCCGTCGTGGTCGAGACGAAGCCGCGGCTCGTCTGGCGCGAATAGGTGGTGAACCCGCTCTGGGCCAGGGTCACGACGCCGGAGCGCTGGTTGTCGAGCACATAGGCGCCCTGATCGGTGGACACCTGCAGCACCGCATGGGCTTCGCCCTGGGAATTGGTGCCGACGATCACGGAGAGAGCCGAGGCCGGGAAGCCGCGCTGCACCAGCATCTGCCGCTTCAGGAGCGCGAAGTCCTCGCAATCCCCTTTGCCGCTGGTGGGGATGCGCCACACATCCTCGCGGCCGTACTGCTCCATGTCGGAGACTTCCTGGATCGTGCCGTTCACGTGGCTGTTGACCTGCTGGAGCAGGCTCATGCGATCCGCCGTGAGGGCCACGCCGCCGGCCGAGGAGGCCGCGGTCTGCAAGCCGATGAACAGCGCGAACAAGCCGCCCTGCGCGACAGTACGAGAAAGAACCCCCACGGCAGTCCCCTTTGTGTCTTCTGGTAGAGGAGCAGGCCGCCCGGCTGGTGATTCCCGTGTTCTGGCCTGCAAGTGGGGGGTCTTAGGCCCGTCAGATAAGGCGAGATTGAGGCAAGTGCCGTAAGGTTAGCTTGGCCGTATATCCGCCATTGTACGGATGGCAGGGCCGAACTACTTGGCGCGCGTCCAGGTTTGACCTCCGCACAACACGCCGAGAACGCAGCCTTCCACCCGCAAGGTGTTCTGGTTCTGCAGGCTGATGTTGGAGGCGTAGCTGCGGCCCGATTGCGGGTCCCGGATCGTGCCCTCCCACTTGTTGGGCCCCGTGGGCTTCATGTCGCGCAGGATCTCGGTGCCGATGTCTCCGCCGCCCTTCGACCAGCTCACGGCGCCGCACACGGAGCGGCCGCAGGGCTGGATGGCGATTCGCGCCACACCATCCTCCACGAGCCATTCGCCCACCACCGGCGGTGGCGGCGGACCCGGCGGGGGAGCGGGAGGTGCCGCCGGAGGGGCGGGGGGCAGGCGCGCGACTTCCGTCCCGGTGGACGCGCGCGGCCCCTCGGGCGTCGCCCCGGAGCCAGCCGCTCCCGAGGGATCGGGAGTTCGCGGTGCCTGGGGTTCGGGCGTTCCGGTTCGGGCCGCCGGGGGCGTCCGGGCCGGCGGCGCGGGAGCGGGAGCCGCCTCGGGGAGGGCCGCGACGGCCTGGGAGCCCGCCGGGCCGGGCGGGCCTGGCGGACCGGCGGGTCCCGCGGGGCCTGCCGGACCCGCGACGCCCTGCGGGCCCATCTGCCCGCAATCGCCCACGACGGCGCGCTGGGTTTGTGTCGGCGTCCGGAGGGTCACGATGCAGGTGGCCGGGTGGTGCACCACCTTAAACTCGAAGCGCCCCGACCCGTCCGTGGTCTGGACGAAGTCGTTGTCGAGGGTGATGCGGGCATTGGGCTCGTCGACCCGGCCCACCACCCAGAGCACGCCCTGGGTGATCCGCGCGCCGGTGATGCCGATCTCGGCGCGGGCCGTCGTCACGCCCCCGGCGAGGATGGCGACGGTGCAGGCCGCCCATGCTCCAGCCGAGCGCAGAGCCCGAGGGCCACGCGCCCGTGCAGGCCAGGACGGGCCGCTCACGCGTCGAGCGGCTTGCCCAGCCGGTCCCGTGATGAAGCTACCCAAGGACGCCTCCTTTCCCGAAGCTCCCCGAGGGCGCTCGTTGCCCCGAAGGGCCTAGCGCGCTTGACGCGAGCGATACAGCGTAATGGCGTCTTGGGCCGCCGTGCTGCGGGCGATGTCCATGCAGGTCTCGACGGTGCACCCACCCGCCTGGCCCGCCTGGATGGCGGCCGCGAGCGTCGCGCGCAACTGGCTGTCGCAGGTTTGCACGACAGCCTGTCCCACCTCCGCCTCGGGCGCGTTGGCGCGCCCGAGACGCGTCAGCACGGTCTGAACGCATTGCTCCATGGACTGGCGGGCCGGCGTTCCGCGCGCGGCGTCGTTCTGGGCGAGGGCCGGCATTGTCGAGGCGAGAGTCACGGCCGCGAACAGGGAGGCGGTGATGATCTGGGTGGCGGGCATCGGGGGTCCTTGTTGTGGTCCGGAGGGCCGGAGGCAATGGAGAGGGCCAATCCTGAACGTGCGACGACCGGAGCGCCGTCGCCTCCAGTGAGAAATCCACCCCGCGGGGGGCGGAGAGGTCGTGGGCTGCCCCGGGAGAGGCCGCCGCACGAGAATCGGGCCGAACTGACGATAAGGAAAGGTCGGCTCGAAAGGCAATTCGGCCGATGCGGTCATGTTCCATGCGGCACTCACGCGTCATGGGGACCTCTTGGCTTAACCGTGTGGCGGATCGGCGGCAGCCCCCTGCGACACGTGGCGGCAAGAGGACGAGGCAAGAGAACGAGGCAAGAGGTGGCAGTCGGCTCAAGGACGGGCCCAAGCAAAAAGCCGCCCGAAGGCGGCTTTTGCGGACTCCTTGGGGGTTCAAGGAGAAATGGAGCGGGCGAAGGGATTCGAACCCTCGACCCCAACCTTGGCAAGGTTGTGCTCTACCCCTGAGCTACACCCGCATCCGGCAGCGTGTGGGCGCTGCGAGGCGGCTCATGTGCCCCAATTCGAAACGCTTGGCAAGGGGGTCTTCGGGACCGGCGGTGTGCACTCCGTCGCAGGGGCCCCTCTGGGTGCAGACGCGACGGCGGAAGTGGCGCGCACTCCCTCGCAGGGACCCTCTGCTTGCGGACGCGACGCCCGAAGGGGCGCGCACCCCCTCGCGGGGTGGATCTCGCCCGCGAGCGGATCGCATGACAGCTCTCCCGCTTCCCGCTAGAAGCTCCCGTCCGCCCAAGGCTCCCGCGAAGCTCCCGTCCATGCCGCCCATGACGCCCCAGCAAATCCTCGACTACCTGCGCGAGCTCGGCATCGCGGCCGAAACCGTGGAGCACGAGGCCGTGTTCACCGTCGCCGAATCGCGGCCCGTGAAGGCGCGCATTCCCGGCGCCCACACCAAGAACCTGTTCTTGAAGGACAAGAAGGGGCGGCTTTTCCTCGTCACCGCGCGGGACGAGACCCAGATCGATCTCAAGCGCACCCATGAGGCGATCGGCGCCTCGGGGCGTCTCTCCTTCGGCTCCGCGGAGCAGCTGCGCACGGTGCTCGGCGTCGAACCCGGCTCCGTCACGGCGCTCGCCGTCGCCAACGACCGCGCCGGCGAGGTCACGATGATTCTCGATGCGAACCTGGAAGGCTTCGAGCGCGTCAACGTGCATCCCCTCGTCAACACGGCGACGACGGGCTTGAGCTGGAACGACCTCCTGCGTTTTCTGCGCGCGACGGGCCATGAGCCGCAGGTCGTGCGCCTGCCCGAGCCCGCAGCCCAGGAGGCGGCCGAGTAGCCGCGGACGACGATTGCCAGACGGCGTCTGGCATCCCATTTCAAGCCCAACAGTTTTCGGGGATTGTCGAGGAATCCATGCTCGCTGAAACACCCGCCCCCGGCGGCGATCTGATCAAGGACACCACCACGGCGGGCTTCCGCCAGGACGTGCTCGCCGAATCGATGAAGCAGCCCGTGCTCGTCGATTTCTGGGCGCCCTGGTGCGGGCCCTGCAAGCAGCTCACCCCCGTGCTCGAAAAGGCCGTGAAGGCCGCGGGCGGCAAGGTGAAGCTCGTGAAGATGAACATCGACGAGCATCCCCAGATCGCGGGCCAGCTCGGCGTGCAGTCGATTCCGGCCGTCTTCGCGTTCCAGCGCGGCCAGCCTGTCGACGGCTTCATGGGCGCGCTGCCGGAAGGCCAGGTGAAGGGCTTCATCGAGCGCCTCGTGGGACCCTTAGGGCCCAGTGCTGCGGAAGACCTCATGGCCGAGGCCGCGGCGCTCGCGGAAGAAGGCGATGCGGCGGGCGCCGCCGAGCTCTATGCCGCGGTTCTCTCGCAGGATCCGGAGAACACCGCGGCGCTGGCCGCGCTCGCCAAGCTCCATGTGGAGATCGGCGATCTTGAGGGCGCCAAGCGCTTCCTCGCCATGGCGCCGGCCGCCAAGGCGAACGATGCCGCCATCGCCGGTGTTCGCGCCGCCATCGAACTCGCCGAGCAGGCGGCATCGCTGGGCGATCTCGCGGACCTGCAGCGGCGCGTCGAGACGGACCCGAAGGATCACCAGGCGCGCTTCGATCTCGCGCTCGGCCTCAACGCGCGCGGGCGGCGCGAGGACGCGATGAACCACCTCCTTGAAATCGTCCGGCGCGACCGCAATTGGAACGAGGACGGCGCGCGCAAGCAGCTGGTCCAGTTCTTCGAGGCCTGGGGTCCGATGGACGAGATGACCATCGCGGGACGGCGGAGGCTCTCCTCGGTTCTGTTTGCTTGATCGTGGCGCCGATCCCTCAACGGGAGCGGCCTTGGATGAGCATGAATGCGGTCTACCGGGGCCCCGAGGATTGCCCCGGAGTCCTGCCCCTGTTTCCCCTGCCCGGCGCACTTTTGTTGCCGCGCGGGCAGATGCCGCTCAACATCTTTGAGCCGCGCTACATCGCCATGATCGACGCGGCGCTGAAGGGCGACCGCGTCGTCGGCATGATCCAGCCCGATGCGGAGGGCGGCGGTTCGCCGCTGATCCCGAAGCTCTACGGAATCGGCTGCGCCGGGCGCATCACGCAATTCGCGGAAACGGGCGACGGGCGCTACCTCGTCACGCTCGTCGGCATCGCGCGTTTTCGCGTCGCCGAGGAGCTCGCGACCACGACCCCCTATCGCCAAGCCAAGGCGGATTTTTCCGCCTTCACGGCCGATTTCCAGGGCCGCGCCGGCGAGGAGGCGGTGGATCGCGCGGGCGTCATCAAGGCCTTGCGCGATTTCGTGCAGGCCGCCAACGTGCGCGTCGACTGGAAGGGCATCGAGGAAGCCCCGAACGAGGCGCTCGTCAATGCGCTGTGCATGATGAGCCCCTTCGGGGTGCGGGAAAAGCAGGCGCTGCTCGAAGCGCCGGATCTCAAGTCCCGCGCCGAGGTGCTCATCGCCATCACCGAAATCGAACTGGCCCGCAGCAATGGCGGGTCGGACACCACCCTGCAGTGAGGATGACCGAAGTGGCCGACAACCCGTCCCAACCCGTGGAAGCGACCCGGATCGACCCGAAGCTCCTCGAGATCCTGGTCTGCCCCCTCACCAAGGGACCGCTGCAATACGATGCCGACAAGCAGGAACTGATCAGCCGCCAGGCCAGGCTCGCCTTCCCGATCCGCGACGGCATCCCGATCATGCTGCCGGAAGAGGCGCGGGTCCTGACGGAGTAGCGGATTCTACCCTCCCCCTTGCGGGGAGGGTGGCCCGTAGGGCCGGGTGGGGGTGGTGCAGAAGGCACCTCAGCGCTCCACCTGGCACGACCCCCACCCCCGACCCCTCCCCGCAAGGGGGAGGGGAAGTGCATTACCCCCGCTCCGCGATCGCGTCCGCCAGCGCCACGGTGCGGCGGGCCATGTCGGCGTGGAGGCGCTCCACCATGCGGCTGTCCAGCGAGATCGCGCCCTTGGCCTGGTTCTCCGGGAGGTCGAAGGCCGCGATGATGGCGCGGGCCCGCTCGACCTCGTCCCCGGCCGGCGCGAACACCTCGTTGGCCACCGCGACCTGGTTCGGGTGAATCAAGGTCTTGCCGTCGAAGCCGAGATCGCGGCCCTGCTCGCATTCCGCGCGAAAGCCGGCCTCGTCCTGGAGGCTGTTGTAGACCCCGTCCAGGATGTCGATCTCGTGCGCCCGCGCGGCGGCCAAGGCCAGCGTGAGCCAGGGCAGCATGGGGGCGCGGCCCGGCACGAAGCGGGCGCGGGTTTCCTTGGCGAGATCGTTCGTGCCCATCACGAAGCAGGCGAGCCTGGAATCCACGTCCCGCGCCGCCGACGCGATGGCTTCGACCCGCAGGATCGCGAGCGGCGTTTCCACCATGGCCCAGACCCGCGTGCGCTCCGGGGCGCCGAGCCGGCGCAGCCTGATGCCCACCGCCGCGAGATCTTCGGGCGAGGACACCTTCGGGATGAGGATGGCATCGGGACCGGCCGCGGCGGCGGCGGCGAGGTCGCCCTCGCCCCAGGGGGTCTCCAGCGCATTGATGCGGATGACGAGTTCGCGGCTGCCGTAACCGCCGCCGGTCACTGCGGCGCAAACCGCGTCCCGCGCCGCACCCTTCTGGTCCGGCGCCACCGCGTCTTCGAGATCGAGAATGAGCGCGTCCGCCGCGAGCGTCTTGGCCTTTTCCAGGGCGCGGGTGTTGGAGCCCGGCATGTAGAGAACCGAACGGCGGGGGCGGAGGGTGGCGGGCATCGGGGCTCCTCGGGCGGCTGGCGCGATCGCGCGTCCGTACCATAACGCTCAAGGTTGGAAACGGACTCGGCGGCAGGTGGGCTTTCCGTGGGAGCATGGGTTGCGGGTGTCGATGGATGCCCAGCGGGCTGGATCGCCGCTTTCGCACGAACGGACGATGCCGAGGGCGTGCGCATCCGCGTGGTGCCGACCCTGGCCGAGATCGTCGATGCGCCGGAACATCCCGCGATTGTCGCCGTCGACATGCCGATCGGATTGACGGAGCGCACCGAAGGCCCAGGCCGTGCCCCCGAGCAGGCGGTGCGGCCGCTCCTCGGCGGCCGGCAATCCTCCGTGTTCTCCATGCCCTCCCGCGCGGCGGTCTTTGCGGGCGATTACGGGGAAGCCTGCGCGATCGCGCGGGCCACGTCCGATCCGCCCCGCGCGGTGTCGATCCAGGGCTTCCACCTCTTCCCGAAAATCCGCGAGATCGACGCCCTCCTGCGCGAGCGGCGGGATTTGATCGAGCGGGTCTACGAGGTCCATCCCGAGGTGGCGTTCTGGAGCATGAACGGGGAGGCGGCGCTCGGTGAGCCGAAGAAAGTGAAGGGCACGCCCTATGGACCCGGCCTCGCGCTCCGGCGCGATCTCCTGCGGCGGGCCGGCCTTGCGAACGAGGCCGTGAGCGCGGCCCCGCCCCGAGGGGCTGCGGCCGACGATCTCCTCGATGCGCTCGCGGGCCTTGTGGTCGCGCGCAAGATCGCCGAAGGACGGGGCCGGCCCTTTCCCGATCCGCCGGGCCGCGACGCCCACGGCCTGCCGGTGGCGATCTGGACCTTTCACCTCTAAGCCCGCCGCGATTCGCGCTCGAGCGTTCCACCCCCTGAGCCCCATGACCAGCACGATCTCCCGCGAAACCATCGAAGCCGCCCATGCGCGCATCGCGCCGCATATCCGGCGCACGCCCGTCTTCGACCCGGCGCCCGGCGCCTTCGGGGTCGAGAATCGCTTAAGCCTCAAGCTCGAATTCCTGCAGCATGCGGGCTCGTTCAAATCCCGCGGCGCCTTCAACACCCTGCTCTCGACCCCGGCTTCCGAGGCCGGCGTCGCGGCGGCGTCCGGCGGCAACCACGGAGCCGCCGTGGCCTATGCCGCGAAGCGCCTCGGCGTGAAGGCGCGCATCTTCGTGCCCGAGATTTCGAGCCCCGCGAAGGTGGCGGTGATCCGCTCCCACGGGGCCGAGGTGGTGATCGGCGGCGCGCGCTATGCGGACGCTCAAGAAGCCTGCGACCGCTATGTGGCGGAAAGCGGCGCGCTGCGTGTGCATCCCTTCGCGGCGGAGAGCACCGTCACGGGCCAGGGCACCGTCGCGCTCGAATGGGAGGCCGATGCCGCGCCCCTCGACACGGTGCTGGTCGCCGTCGGCGGCGGCGGGCTCATCGCCGGCATCGCGCAATGCTGGCGCTCCCGCGTCAAGGTGGTGGGCGTCGAGCCCGAGGGCTCGCGGGCGCTCCATGCGGCGTTCGAGGCCGGCGGGCCCGTGGATGTGGACGTGAATTCCGTGGCGGCCGATTCGCTCGGCGCCCGCAATGTGGGCGACCTCGTCTATGGGCTTACCCGCGAGACCGTGGATCACGTCGCCCTCGTTACCGACGACGCCATTCGCGCCGCGCAGGCTCGCCTCTGGCGCGACTGGCGCATGGCCACCGAACCGGGAGGCGCTGCGGCCCTCGCGGCGCTGATCTCCGGCGCCTATCGTCCCGGCCCCGGCGAGCGCGTCGGCGTCCTGCTCTGCGGCGCCAATGTGGACCTCGCGAAACTGGCCGAGGCTGCCGCATGAGCGATCTGCCGTTCCGCGACACCGCCCGCGCCCTCGTTTTCGACCCGGCGAACCGCCTGCTCCTCATCGCCTACCAGGCCTCCCGCGACGTGGACCCGGCGCGGCCGGGCCTGCGCCGGTTCTGGTTCACCCCGGGCGGGGGCGTCGAGCCCGGCGAAACCCACGAGGTCGCGGTGGTGCGCGAACTGGGCGAAGAGATCGGCGTCGCGGATGCGCCCCGGGGGCCTTGGGTCGCTCGGCGCGAGACGCCGCTCACGCTCTTTCGCCGGCAATGCTTCGCCCGCGAGCGCTACTTCGTGGTGCGGCTGCCCTCCGACGCCATCGACACCGCCAACCTCGCGGCCACCGAAAACGATCCGATCCTGGACGTGCGCTGGTGGCCCCTCGACGAGCTGGCCGCGAGCGGCGAGATCGTGGAGCCCGCAAGCCTCTTGGCGCTCGCCCGGCGCATCCTGGCGGATGACATTCCGGCAGAGCCGGTCTCGCTCGCCTGAGACGGATTGCCAAGCCGACGCGTTAAGCGCATGTGACAGCCAACCAGAGTGCCCCGCACCGCTCGCCGATGACAGCATCCACCTTTCCGGCTCAACTCACCCAGGGCTACCGCGCCTTTCTCGGCGACCGCTTCGCCCGCGAGCGGCAGCGCTACGAAACCCTGGCGGAAGGCCAGGCGCCGCAGATCATGGTGATCAGCTGCTGCGATTCCCGCGTCTCGCCCGAGGTGATCTTCGATGCGAGCCCGGGCGAATTGTTCGTCGTGCGCAACGTCGCGAACCTCGTCCCGCCCTACGAGACCGGCGGCGAGTATCACGGCACGTCGGCCGCCCTCGAATTCGCCGTACAGGCGCTGAAGGTGAAGCACATCGTGGTGCTGGGCCACGCCCGCTGCGGCGGCATCCGCGCCTTTGCTGCGCCCTCCGAGGAGCCGCTCTCGCCCGGCGATTTCATCGGCCGCTGGATGAACCTCATCGCGCCGGCGGCCGAGCGCCTCGGACGGCCGAGCGGCGACCTCACCGAGTACCTCAACCGGCTCGAACTCGCGGCCGTCGAGAACTCGCTCACGAACCTGATGACGTTTCCCTGCGTGCGGATCCTCACCGAGCGCGGCAAGCTGCAGCTGCACGGGGCCTATTTCGGCATCGGCACGGGGGTGCTGATGGTGCGCAACCCGGAGACCGGCGCCTTCGAGCCCGCCACCGACCTGGTGCCTGGGCGCGTCTCCATGATGCGGGCCACCACCGTCACGCCGTAACTCTCCCTCTCCCCGCGAGCGGGGAGAGGGCTGGGGTGAGGGGCTGGACGGAGGAGCGCGAGGTGTCCCGTCGTCATGGCCGGGCTTGACCCGGCCACCTCGATCAGGATGAGCGCGCTGGTGGCGCTCTGCGGATGATCGGCATTGAGGTCATTGGCTTGAGATGGCCGGGTCAAGCCCGGCCATGACAATGATGAAGGCTGAGCTCCACCGACCGGCCCCTCACCCTAAACCCTCTCCCCGCAGGCGGGGAGAGGGGATCGGCCTTTTACGCCGCCCGCTTCTTGGACTGCAGCAGGCCGCGGTTGATCAGCGCTTCGGCGATCTGCACCGCGTTCAGCGCCGCGCCCTTGCGCAGGTTGTCGGACACGCACCAGAAGGCCAGCCCGTTCTCCACCGTGATGTCCTCGCGGATGCGCGACACGTAAGTCGCGTCCTCGCCCGCGGCCTCGTGGGGCGTGATGTAGCCGCCGGGCTCGCGCTTATCGATCACCATGACGCCCGGGGCCGAGCGCAGAATCTGCGTGGCCTCCTCGGCCGAGATCGGCCGCTCGAACTCCACGTTCACGGCCTCGGAATGGCCGATGAACACGGGCACGCGCACGCAGGTGGCGGTGAGCTTGATCTTGGGGTCGAGGATCTTCTTGGTCTCGACCATCATCTTCCACTCCTCCTTCGTGAAGCCGTCTTCCATGAAGGAGTCGATGTGGGGGATGAGGTTGAAGGCGATGCGCTTGGGGAACTTCTTCTCCTGCACCTCCTGGAGCGAGTAGAGCGCCTTGGTCTGGCGGTCGAGCTCGTCCATGCCGTCCTTGCCGGCGCCGGAAACGGATTGGTAGGTCGCGACCACCACGCGCGTGATGGTGGCGTGGTCGTGGAGCGGCTTTAAGGCCACCACGAGCTGGGCCGTGGAGCAGTTCGGGTTTGCGATGATGCCCTTCTTGATCTCGCGCACGGCGTCGCCGTTCACCTCCGGCACCACGAGGGGCACGTCGGAATCGTAGCGCCAAGCCGAGGAATTATCGATCACGATCGCGCCTTGCGCGGCGATCTTGGGCGACCATTCCTTCGAGACCTCGCCGCCCGCCGACATGAGGCAGAGATCGACGTCCGAGAAATCGTAGGTATCGAGAGTCTTCGTCTTGAGCGTCCGGTCGCCGAAGGACACCTCGGTGCCCTGGCTGCGGCGGGAGGCCAGCGCCACCACCTCATCCGCGGGGAACGCCCGCTCGTCGAGGATGCTCAGCATCTCCCGGCCCACATTGCCCGTCGCACCCACGACGGCGACCTTGTAACCCATGGCGTGATCTCCTGCTTGGCCCTTGGTCGCCTCTCCTCGGGGGAGCGGGTCCCGTGCGTTGGCCCTTTACGTCGCCTCTCCCGGGTCCTGGCACAAGCCCTTGCCGGGCTTGCGGCCTCTCGCCCCGACGGGAGAGAGGACCGGGGACGACGAGGCTCAATCGGCCGTTTTGGCCGTCGTGACGGTTTTCGTTTTGCGCGTCGTGCAGGCAGCGCTGCCGCTTAAGGGGCGGAGCGTCGTCAGGCACGAGGGCCCGGCGCCCATACGATCGAACTCCACCATGCAGGCAGCCGCGCCGCCGAAGCGGCGGAATGCTGTCGTGCATGAGGGGAGAAGCGCGTTCATCGTCACAACCTCTGGCGAGAACTCGATGCGAGCGCCCGCCTTGTCCATCCGGGCCGCGTCTTGGCAGTGGCCGGACCGGTGGAGCAACACACCAAAGCCGGGAGGCCGTCAAGACGGGGAGCCGACAGGATAAGCCGCTTGGCCAGCTTTCGGTTCGCGGCGGTCGGCGGATTTAACCTTAACCCGCGAAAGCCCCGGCCCGGTAACGGGTTGCACACCCTCTTGCCGGCGGGATGAGGCCATGGCCTCGACCGCAGCCCTGCCGTCCCGCACGCCCCGGCGCCCCCGCCGGCGGGCGCCCGTGCTGTGGCTGCCCTCCGCCCTGTGCTCGGTCGCGGCGGTGAGCGGCCTCGTCTGGCTCGCGGGGGAGCGGCAGGAGGCGGGCCCCGCGCCGACGCCGCCCGCGGTGCTCGCCGCTCCGCCCTCGCCCTGGCAGCCGCTCCCCAACGCCGCGCCGGTCTACGCCCTCGAGGGGCAGGAGGCCCGCGTCCTCACCTCGCTCGGCAGCGCCATCGCCTGGAGCGAGGGGCGTCCCGCGCCGGCCGGGGGAGAGGTGTCGCTGAAGCAGGAGGCCCGGCGCCACGAAGCGGGCGGCCGGGAGGACGTGATCACGCTCGGCGCCTCGCCTGACGCCGCGCAATTTCGCCTCGAGATTCGCCGCGGAGTCCCGGAGCCGGCGCCGACGAGCTTCTACATCGATGTCGTGCGCCGGGCCGCGGAGGCGGGGCTTGCGGTCGTCCGCGCCGCGACGCCGGTGCAGATCGCCACGAAATTCGGGCCCGTCGAGGCGGCGCCCGCCCTGTTCGAGGGGCGCGGCTCCTGCCTCGCCTTCCGCTTCGCCCATCCGGACCTTGCCTTTCGCTTGAGCGGTTGGTTGTGCGGACCGCAGGATCGGCCGGTGGACGAGGAGGGGCTCGTCTGCGCCATCGACCGCCTTGTTCTCGCCCCCGGCGTCCAGGACCCTGCCCTGCGGGTTCTGTTCGCCCAGGCCGAGCGGCGCCGGACCGGCGGCTGCGCGCCCTTGCACTTCGCGGGGGTGCCTTAGGCCCTCGCTCCTATCCCGCGCCTCGACGGCCGAGTTCCCTCCCCTGAAGGGAGGGAGAAGCATGCCCCAAGCTGTCGTGTGACGTGACCTATTGCGGCGCGAAGGGGTTGCGGAAGCCGCCCGGCCGCGCCTTCGGCGGATGCGCCTTGGCGAGGTAGTCGAGGATGAGGTCGCGGTCCGCGCCCTGGATGTCCGGCATGTTGTGGCGCTGGGTCATCCAGGTGAGGGTCTCGTCCCAGCGCTCCCGGGTGAGGCCCTGGTTCGAGACCAGCCGGTAGGCGTGGCAGGCCGAGCACATCCCGAAGGTTTCCTCGCGCCCGGCGCCCTCCGGCAGATCCTCCACCTGCTCGTCCCGGGGCGCAAAGGCGGGGGCCTGCGCGAGCGCCGACGCGGCGACGGCGATGCCCAGCCCGAGCGCCAGAAGCGCTCGGGACCAAATTCGCTGGAACATGGGATCAGCCGACGAGGATCGCGACCCGGTGCATGGCGTTGCCGCCATAGCCCTGCGGGTTCCAGCCCGCCGCCACCGGGGGCTGCATGCGCCCTTGCGAATCCGTCGCCCGGGCCCAGAGCTCGAAATAGCCGTCCGAGGGCAGCTTCACGGTGGCGGTCCAGCGGTTCCAGTCGTAGCGGTTGCGGGTCGGCTCCATCCGGGCCTCGCTCCAGGTCTGGCCGAAATCCGTCGACACGTCGACGCGGGAGACCGTGAGGTCGCCGGCCCAGGCCGCGCCGCGCAAGGAGACCTCCCGGGTGCCGGCGGGGAGCTTCGTGCCGTTCGCCGGGTTCGAGATGATGGAGCGCACCGGCATGGCCTCCATGATCTTGAAGTCCTTCTCGTCCGCCCGGCCGCCCGGCACCATGGGCTTGGCGGGCAGGCGGTAGGAGGTGCCGGTCATCCCCTGGCCGTCATGCTCCCGGTCGCGGATCGTGATCTTGTTCACCCATTTGTGGCTCACCGAGCCCGCCCAGCCCGGGATCATCAGGCGCAGGGGCCCGCCATGGATGTTGGGCAGGGGCTCGCCGTTCATGGCGAAGACGAGCAGGTTCATCTCGTCCATGGCCTTCGCCACCGGCACGCCGCGGGAGAGCGATTCCTTCGTCGGATCGCCCGAGAGATGCGGGTCGGCGCCGTAATTCGCGGTGTAGACCGCCGAGGGCTTGAGGCCGGCGGCTTTGAACACCTCGTGGAGCGGCACGCCGGTCCATTCCGCGCAGCCGACGCCGCCATTGGTCCAGGGATTGCCGCGGGCCTGCGGCTGGAAGAACGAGCGGCCGTTGCCGCCGCATTCCAGCACCATGCGGTAGGTTTTCGGCTGGAAGCGTTGCTTCAACTCGCCCAGCGTGAGTTCGAGGCGGTTGTTGACCTCGCCGTCGATGACGAGCTTCCAGGCATCCGGGTTGGGGGCGGCGTCCGGCACCTGCCCGTTGTTGCGGATGAAGAACTTCGCGATCGGCGTGGTGTCGTCGTCGAGAAGGTGCTCCGGCGTTTCGGCCACGAGCGGCCGGTCGCCGAGCAGCGAGAGATTCGGGTTCTTGCCCGGAAAGTTCAGCGGCTGCGGCCCGGCCGGCTGGGCCGCGGGCGCGCCGCCCGTGGCCGGTGCGGCGCCTTGCGCCATCGCGGCGGGAATCAATCCTCCTGGCATGCTCTCTCCCAAGGGGACACTGGCGCCGACGGCAGCGCCCATCGCGGCCAGTCCCGCCCCATGCAGGAAGCCGCGGCGATCAACGCCCGTGCGGCGCCCGAACACTTCCGCGTCCGCGCGCTCCGGATCGTCCCCGTACAATTCCGAGAGCGAGCGTTCGATCTTGCGCGTCATGGGCATTCCTCCTGCGGTGCCGTGATTCTTCCCCGAGCACCGGCTTTGGGGTGATGCTACGGCAGGTGCGGCCCCCCTGGGAAGCCGGCACCGGGGGCAGGCCTCGCGGGATCCCGAAGAGCGTGCGGGCCCTCGGCCCGGCCCGCGGAACTTTCGCGAGCGCCGGCCTTTGTTCCATGTAAGCTTGTCCGCGTGCCCTCTCGAGTCTTCTTCCGAAGGATGCCCCCATGCGCCGCCTGTTGTCCCTTGGTCTTCTCTCCGCGACTGCCCTGATGCTCGCCGCTCCGGCGGACGCGCAGACGCGCCGCGTCACGCGCGTGATCCAGTCCGAGCAGCCGCTCGTGCTCAATGTGCGGCCGCGCAGCTTCCTGGACGCCGGCACGCAGGCGATCCGCGGCAGCGAGAACCGCTACGCCACGCAGGACATCGTCTCCTACGTGAACACCCCGCCTTACGTGAACATGCGCGACCGCTTCGGCCACGGCACCCTGCCGGATCCGATCCACGGCGCGTTCGTCGGCGCCCGCAACCCGTTCGGGCCGGTGGATTACGGCTTCCGCTAGGGGCGTCCGCTCACCGCACATCGGCAGGGCAGGGAGCGGGTCTTCGGCCGCTCCCTTGCACCCTCGGCCCGGCCTTCAGGACAGCTGCTCCAGCTCGCGGACGATCGCGTCGCCCATCTCGCCCGTGCCCACCGCATTGGCGCCGGGCGCCGCGATGTCCTTCGTGCGCGTGCCGGACGCCAGCACGTTGGTGACGGCGCGGTCGAGGAGATCGGCGGCCTCGATGAGCCCGAAGGAATAGCGCAGCGCCATCCCGAACGAGCCGATCATCGCGATCGGATTGGCGAGGCCCCTTCCCGCGATGTCGGGGGCCGATCCGTGCACGGGCTCGTAGAGCGCCTTGCGCCGGCCGGTGCCTGCATCCTCCGCGCCGAGAGAGGCCGAGGGCAGCATCCCGAGCGAGCCCGTGAGCATCGCGGCCACATCCGAGAGGATGTCGCCGAAGAGGTTGTCGGTGACGATCACGTCGTATTGCTTGGGCCAGCGCACGAGCTGCATGGCGCAATTGTCGGCGAGCACGTGTTCGAGCTCCACATCGGCGAATTCCGCCTTGTGGATCCGCGACACGGTCTGGCGCCAGAACACGCCCGTCTTCATCACGTTCGCTTTTTCCGCCGACGACACCTTGTTGCGGCGCTTCTTCGCGAGATCGAAGGCGACGCGGGCGATCCGCTCCACCTCGTGGGTGGTGTAGAGCTGCGTGTCGACGGCGCGCTGCGAGCCGTCCTCGAGCGTCACGATTTCCTTCGGCTCGCCGAAATAGACGCCGCCGGTGAGCTCGCGCACGATGACGATGTCGAGCCCTTCCACGACCTCGCGTTTGAGGGAGGAGGCCTCGGCCAGCGCCGGATAGCAGATGGCGGGGCGGATATTGGCGAAGAGGCCGAGATCCTTGCGCAGGCGCAGCAGGCCGGCTTCGGGCCGCGCGGCATAGGGCACGCCGTCCCATTTCGGGCCGCCGACCGCGCCGAAGAG
Organism: Microvirga sp.; assembly: GCA_035944635.1. Classification (GTDB taxonomy): domain Bacteria; phylum Pseudomonadota; class Alphaproteobacteria; order Rhizobiales; family Beijerinckiaceae; genus Microvirga. The sequence continues at coordinate 2,483 of DASZAZ010000119.1, read as the reverse complement.
CACCGCATCGGCTTCTTGCGCCCGCGCCATGGCGGCGTCCGTGATCGACACCTTGTGGGCATCGTAGGCTGCGCCGCCGACGAGATCCGTCTCGGTCTCGAAGCCAGCGATCCCTTGGCGACGAAACCAGCCCACCAGCTTCTCGACCTCACGCATGACCTCCGGCCCGATGCCGTCGCCTGGGAGAAGAAGAAGCTTGTGCGTTGCCATGGTGGGGCCCCCGTGTGATCGTCGCCCGGGGGTTTAGGCGGGGAGCCGGAAGGTGGCAAGCGCCTGACCCTCGAGGGTTTCGAGGCCGGCGAATGTGGCAAGCGCCTGGCCGCGAGGGAGTTGGGGCCCAGATGGTGCGCGTGTTGTTGCAGCTGCGGTTCGTGCTGCTCGTTGCCGTTCTCGGAGCGGTGGTGGGCGCGCTGGTGATGTTCGGGCTCGCCGGCACGAAGCTTGTGCACGGCGCCGCCGTGCTGCTCGCGGGCCATGCGGATCCCCGCGAGGTGACGGGCGCCGTGATGGGCGCCATCGACGCGCTGCTCTTCGGCGTCGTGCTGATCATCTTCGCCTCGGCCATCACCTTCGGCTTCGTGTTCGATCACGGCGCCATTCGCGCCGGGGTGCCGGGCTGGATGCGCCCGCGGGGCATCGGCGAATTGAAGCGCACCCTTGTCGAGGTGATCCTCGTCTATCTCATCGTCGATTTCGCCACCGACCTCTCGCTCGCCGAAGCACATCCGGACTGGGCGCACCTCGTCGTGCCGATCGCGGTGGCGCTCATCGCCGGCGCCATGCGGCTGCTGCCCGCGCATCACGAGCCCGCGGAGCACGGTGCCCACGCCGAGGTTCGGCGCGAGCGCCACGAGGCTTGAGCGAGCCTAGCGTCCTCGCAGCGCCTGCAGAACCTTGCCGCCAGGGCGCCCCGTGGGCGGCATGCCGATGCGGCCCTCCACGTCCTTGATGGCGTCGCGGGTCTTCTGGCCGACGCGCCCGTCCGGCTCGCCGACATCGTAGCCCCGGGCGGCGAGGAGCGTCTGCAATTCGCGGCGCTCGGCACGCGAGAGCGGCGGATCGTCGGTGGGCCAGGGGGTCTGGATGCCGGGCAGCCCCTTCAAGCGGTCGCCCAGCAGCGCGATGGCGAGCCCATAGGATTCCGCCGCGTTGTAGGAATAGACCGCATCGAAGTTGCGGGTCACTACGAAGGCCGGGCCCTCGAGCCCCGCGGGCGCGATGATGCCGGCCTGGTAATCGCCCTGGAGCGGGCGCCCATCCACGCGGGTCACTCCCATGGAGGCCCAGGATTGCAGCGGGCGCTTGTTCTTGCGCCCGAGATTGGCTTGCGCGAAGCCGCGGGGCAGGCGCACCTCGTAGCCCCAGGGCAGGTCCGATTGCCAGCCGGCGCGCTTCAAGAAGTTAGCCGTCGAATGAACGGCGTCCGGCACCGAATCCACGATATCCCGGCGCCCATCTCCGTCGCCGTCCACTGCGAGGCGCTGGAACGTGGAGGGCATGAACTGGGTATGGCCGAAAGCGCCGGCCCAGGAGCCGCGCAGCGCCTCCGCGCGGATATCACCGTTCTGAACGATCTTCAGCGTCGCCATCAGTTCGCCGGCAAAATAATCGCGACGGCGGGAGCCGTAGCAGGACAGGGTGGCGAGCGACTGCACCAGCGGCCGGCCGCCAATGTCCTTGCCGAAATTGGATTCGACGCCCCATACGCCCGCGATCACATGGCGGTCCACCCCGTAGCGCGCCTCGGCCTGGGCCAGGGCCTGACCCCATTGGCGCATGGCGGCACGGCCGTCCTGCACGCGCTCCTCGTCCACGAGCGCTCCGAGATAGTCCCAGATCGGCGTCTTGAACTCGGGCTGGTTGTTCTGGAGTTCCAGAACCCGGAGGTCCGGCTGGAATCCCCGGGTGGCGGTATCGAACACCGGGCCCGAGATCCCGTTCGAAGCGGCCTGCGAGCGCAGTCCCGACAGGCAGGCGGCAGGGTCCGATTGCGCCGTCGCGGGGATGCCGGCCAGAAGCAAAAGGCCAGCCGCGAGGGCGCCGGGAAGCGAGCGTATCAACGTCATGCGGGTCTCCGGAATTCGTCGCGGATCAAGCAACCCGTCTGTGGTTAATGTTTGGTGGACGCGGGCCCACGACGGGGCGTGTCCCGATCACATGGGCGCGAGACGCCGCAGCACGGCCGCCGAGCAGCGACGCGCTTACCACCGTCATTCCGGTCGCCGCGAAGCGGCGGGCCGGAACCCAGGAGCTGCATCCGGAGAGGTCTCGCCATCTGGATTCCGGGCTCGGCTGCGCCGCCCCGGAATGACACGCGTGGAGCATCTCTCCCTATCCTATCTCTTGACAATAAGCCTATGTTGTGCTTGCTTGTTGATGTCCTGTTCTCGTGGGGCGCGCTCATGAGGCGTCGTGGCGGGGAGCGGGATGCGGTGCCGGTCCGGTGCGGGCGACGCAGCCCCTGCTTGGACCACGAGGTCTGG
>DASZAZ010000118.1:0-7715 GCA_035944635.1 Microvirga sp. | reverse complement strand
TTGCCATGGAGGTGACGCTGATTGCGCCGATCGCCATGGAGGAGAAGCTGCGCTTTGCCATCCGCGAGGGCGGCCGCACCGTGGGCGCGGGCGTCGTCGCCCAGGTCATGGACTAATCAACTCACACCAAGGTCGGGAACGGTCTCGCATCGCTCCCGATCCTGAGCTAAAGACTTTGGGAGCGACGCCCGCGTCGCTCCTGCCAAGACCCGGGAGCCGCCTGCTGGCTCTCGTGACCGCCGGAGGAGTGTAGCTCAATCGGCTAGAGCACCGGTCTCCAAAACCGGGGGTTGGGGGTTCGAGTCCCTCCACTCCTGCCAGCGGTCAAAACCACCTGGGCAAGCTGAGCCATAGGCTAGAGCGCCGGCGGATCGACAAAGCAGGCGACTTGCTGTAAAGCGACCGCTTCACCAGATGACGTGTTGGGTGGCGCGCGGCCGGAGATGGCTTCGCGCCCCTGTTAATTTGGGGCCAGAGCCCCTGGAAGGACGATCGCCTGGGGCTTCGCTCCGCGGTTGTTAAAGGCTGAAATGGCAAAGACCAACCCGTTCGAGTTCCTGCAGCAGGTACGCTCGGAAGCCTCCAAGGTCACGTGGCCGACCCGCAAGGAGACCACCATCACCACCGCCATGGTGTTCGTGATGGCCGTTCTCGCGAGCGTGTTCTTCCTCGTGGTCGATCAGATCATTGGCTGGGGCGTCCGCACCATCCTCGGGCTCGGCGGTTAGAGGGGGCGACCATGTCGAAGCGTTGGTATATCGTCCACGCCTACTCGAACTTCGAGAACAAGGTTGCCCAGTCGATCAAGGATCAGGCTGCTCAGCGCGGCTTGATGGAGAAGTTCGACGAGGTGATGGTCCCGACCGAAAAGGTCGTCGAGGTGCGCCGCGGTCGGAAGGTCGATGCGGAGCGCAAGTTCTTCCCCGGCTACGTTCTGGTGAAGTGCGACCTCACCGATGAGGTCTACCACCTCATCAAGAATACCCCGAAGGTCACCGGCTTCCTCGGCGCCGACAAGGCCAAGCCGGTTCCGATTCCGGACTCGGAAGCGGAACGCATCAAGGGCCAGGTGGCCGAGGGTGTGGATCGTCCGAAGCCCTCGATCGCCTTCGAGATCGGCGAGCAGGTTCGGGTGGCCGATGGGCCCTTCGCCTCGTTCAACGGCGTCGTCGAAGAGATCGACGAGTCCCGCGCCCGCCTGAAGGTCGCCGTGTCGATCTTCGGCCGTGCGACGCCGGTCGAGCTGGAATACGGCCAGGTCGAGAAAGTCTAAAAATTCAGCGAGTGGTCCAGAGTGAATGGGGGCCGGAGGGTGCTTCCTCCATCCATCATTTGCCACTCACCATTCGCTGTTCACTCGCGGGAGGCACGCCTGGTCGCCAGCCAGAGCAACAACGGGCCGCACCGCGATCTGCAACCGCCGTCTTGTCCGGTTGGCACCGGAGGGACGGCTTATTGGGAGCAGTCCCATGGCTAAGAAAATTGCGGGCTACGTAAAGCTCCAGGTACCCGCCGGCGCGGCTAACCCGTCGCCGCCGATCGGTCCCGCGCTCGGTCAGCGCGGTCTCAACATCATGGAATTCTGCAAGGCCTTCAATGCGAAGACCGCGCAGATCGACAAGGGCACCCCGATCCCGGTGATCATCACCGCCTATCAGGACCGGTCGTTCACCTTCGAGATGAAGCAGCCGCCCGTGTCCTTCTTCCTCAAGAAGGCCGCCAACCTGAAGATCGGCAAGAAGCCGGCTTCTGGTTCCAAGACCCCGGGCAAGGGCGCTCCGGCTGGCCGCGTCACCGAGGCCCAGTTGCGTGAGATCGCCGAGAAGAAGATGGCCGATCTCAACTGCGACTCGGTCGACTCGGCTGTAAACATGATCCGTGGTTCCGCTCGGGCCATGGGCCTCGAGATCGTGGCGTAAGGGAGGGTCCGATGGCACATGAAGGTAAGCGCATCCGCGCAGCCCGCGACGGCATCGACCGTACCAAGCTCTATAGCCTCGACGAGGCCGTGAAGATCATCAAGGAGCGGGCCAAGGCCAAGTTCGACGAGACCGTCGAGCTCGCCATGAACCTGGGCGTCGATCCGCGTCACGCCGACCAGATGGTCCGCGGCGTCTGCAATCTGCCGAACGGCTCCGGCCGGACCGTGCGCGTGGCGGTGTTCGCCCGCGGCGGCAAGGCCGACGAGGCCCGCGCGGCTGGTGCGGACATCGTGGGTGCCGAGGATCTCGTCGAGATCGTCAACGGCGGCACAATCGATTTCGACCGCTGCATCGCGACCCCCGACATGATGCCGCTCGTCGGCCGCCTCGGTAAGGTGCTGGGCCCGCGCGGCCTGATGCCGAACCCGAAGGTCGGCACGGTGTCGATGGATGTCGCCGGCGCCGTGAAGGCGGCTAAGGGCGGCGCCGTGGAGTTCCGCGTCGAGAAGGCCGGTATCGTCCATGCCGGCGTCGGCAAGGCCTCGTTCGACGACGTCAAGCTCGCCGAGAACATCCGCGCCTTCGCGGACGCGGTCTCCAAGGCGAAGCCCACGGGCGCCAAGGGTACCTACATCCAGCGCATCGCCCTGTCGTCCACGATGGGCCCGGGCGTGAAGGTGGACCCGTCCTCGGTGCTGAACGCCTGAGGCGTCCGGCTCCAAGGCCAACGTATCCGGTCCGGCCCTTCGAGGCCGGACCGACCGTTTTCAGAGCCATTCCGCCGCAGGCGTCAGGGTAAGCGCGACGAAAGTCGTGCTTTTGGCCCAAACCCTCTTGGCAAGGACTCCCGAATGCTCTATGGAAGCGGTTTCGAGTTTCCAACAATCGCGGGGGCTTACAGCCATGCTGAAGCTTCCACACCGCAATCCGCTTCAGAGATGAAGCGGTGACAGGCCGGCGAGCCCGAGGGGTCTCCCTTTTGGCTCGTTCCGGCCATGTCCTGTCCGAGACTGCAGGCGCTGGAGAGGGTTCGTCCCGCCGGCTTAATACGAATGGGCCTGCATAGACGGGGAAAGCCGTTTTCAACCATCCGCCAGCGGCGGATGTGAGGGTATCGGTTCGAACCATCTCGCCCAAGCGCCGCCTGTTGGTGGGGCTGGGGGACAGGGCTTGCGAGAGCGTCGCTTGAAGCGACCCGGGTGCAAGCCAGGGGCCCTTTGAGCGGCAATTGCAACCGGCAGATCCGAGATCTGCTTAACCGGAGAGAGCCCAGTGGACAGAGCAGCAAAACGCGAGCTCGTCTCGACGCTCAACGACGTGTTTGCGAACACGAGCGTGGTCGTCGTGGCCCACTACAAGGGCCTTACGGTCGCCGACATGCAGAAGCTGCGTTCGCAGATGAAGCAGGCCGGTGCCACCGTGAAGGTCACAAAAAACAGCCTCGCCAGGATCGCTCTCGAAGGCACGGACGTCGCGTCCATTCAAGACCTTATGAAAGGTCAGACCTTGATCGCATATTCGAGCGATCCGGTCGCGGCGCCCAAGGTCGCCGTCGACTTTGCCAAGGGGAACGACAAGCTCGTCATCCTCGGCGGAGCGATGGGAACGACCGCTCTGGATGCGAACGGTGTGAAGGCGCTCGCCACCATGCCGTCGCTCGACGAACTGCGCGCTAAGATCGTGGGGCTCATCAATGCGCCCGCCACGAAGATCGCTCAGGTTGTCAATGCGCCGGCGGCGAAGCTCGCCCGCGTGTTCGGGGCCTATGCCAAGACAGGCGAAGCGGCGTGAGGCCGTAACCTATCCCACCCAACGTTCGAACCGAACTCAAGGAAGTAAACTATGGCTGATCTTGCCAAGCTCGTTGACGATCTTTCGTCGCTGACCGTTCTCGAGGCCGCTGACCTCGCGAAGATGCTCGAAGAGAAGTGGGGCGTGTCCGCCGCGGCTGCGGTGGCGGTTGCCGCTGCTCCGGGCGCCGGCGGCGCTGCCGCTCCGGCCGTTGAGGAGCAGACCGAGTTCACGGTCGTCCTCGCCGCGGCTGGCGACAAGAAGATCGAGGTCATTAAGGAAGTCCGTGCGATCACGGGCCTGGGCCTCAAGGAGGCCAAGGACCTGGTCGAAGGCGCGCCGAAGCCCGTTAAGGAAGGCGTTGCCAAGGACGAGGCCGAGAAGATCCGCGCCACCCTCGAGAAGGTCGGCGCTAAGGTCGAGCTGAAGTAACCAGCGGGGCCGAGCGATCGGCTCCCTCGTCGAAAGACCTGACGGTCCCGGGCTTTTCCGCCTGGGGCCGTCATGCCGTCCTTAAGCCCCTGTGGACGGCCCCGCTTGAGTAAGGCTCGTTTCGAGCTGCTTTGTGTTTCACGTGGCGACGCCAGCATGTGCGTCGGACAGCTGACCCGGCTCCCCGGGACGGCGCGCCCAGGGCGCCCGGTCAGCTGTTGATAGGAGCGAGGTCCAGATGGCCAATACACTGCTCGGCCGGAAGCGCATTCGCAAGTTCTTCGGAAAAATTCAGGAAGTGGCGGAGATGCCGAACCTCATCGAGGTTCAGAAGGCTTCATACGACCAATTCCTGATGGTCGAAGAGCCGAAGGGCGGCCGGCCGGAAGAAGGTCTGCAAGCCGTCTTCAAGTCCGTTTTCCCAATTTCTGACTTTTCCAATACGGCGCTGCTCGAGTTCGTGAAGTACACGTTCGAAGCGCCGAAGTACGACGTGGACGAGTGCCGCCAGCGGGGCATGACCTTTGCCGCCCCGCTGAAGGTGACCCTGCGCCTGATCGTGTTCGATGTGGACCCGGACACCGGCGCCCGATCCGTGAAGGATATCAAGGAGCAGGACGTCTACATGGGCGACATGCCGCTCATGACCGACAACGGCACCTTCATCGTGAACGGCACCGAGCGCGTCATCGTCTCCCAGATGCACCGTTCGCCCGGCGTGTTCTTCGATCACGACAAGGGCAAGACGCACTCGTCCGGTAAGCTCCTGTTCGCTGCCCGCATCATTCCGTACCGCGGCTCGTGGCTCGACATCGAGTTCGACGCGAAGGACATCGTGTATGCGCGTATCGACCGGAAGCGGAAGATCCCCGTCACGTCGCTGCTCTACGCCCTCGGCCTCGACGGCGAGGAGATCCTCAACACCTTCTACAACCGTATCTCCTACGCCAAGGCGAAGGACGGCTGGCGCGTGCCCTTCGACGCGGAGCGTATGAAGGGCTTCAAGGCCTCCGTCGACCTTATCGACGCCGATTCCGGCGAGGTGGTGCTCGAGGCCGGCAAGAAGCTCACCGCCCGTGCGGCCCGCCAGCTCAGCGAGAAGGGCCTCAAGGCCCTGCGCGCCACGGACGAAGATCTCGTTGGCCAGTACATCGCCGAGGATCTGGTGAACCTCCAGACCGGCGAGATCTATGTGGAGGCCGGTGACGAGATCTCCGAGAAAATGCTCCGTCAGCTCGACGAGATCGGCTTGACCGAGATCCCTGTCCTCGACATCGATCACGTGAACATCGGCCCGTACATCCGCAACACGTTGGCGGTCGACAAGGCGTCTTCGCGCGAGGATGCCTTGTTCGACATCTACCGCGTCATGCGCCCGGGCGAGCCCCCGACGCTCGAGACCGCGGAGGCGATGTTCCATTCGCTGTTCTTCGACTCGGAGCGCTACGACCTCTCGGCCGTTGGCCGCGTGAAGATGAACATGCGCCTCGACCTCGACGCCGAGGACACCGTGCGTACGCTGCGCCGCGAGGACATTCTCGCAGTCGCGAAGGCGCTCGTGGATCTGCGCGACGGCAAGGGCGAGATCGACGACATCGACCACCTCGGCAACCGCCGTGTGCGCTCGGTCGGCGAGCTCATGGAGAACCAGTACCGCCTGGGCCTCCTGCGCATGGAGCGCGCGATCAAGGAGCGCATGTCGTCGGTCGATATCGACACCGTCATGCCGCAGGACCTGATCAACGCGAAGCCGGCAGCGGCTGCCGTGCGCGAGTTCTTCGGTTCCTCGCAGCTCTCGCAGTTCATGGACCAGACCAACCCGCTGTCCGAGGTCACGCACAAGCGTCGTCTCTCGGCCCTTGGCCCGGGTGGTCTGACCCGTGAGCGCGCCGGCTTCGAAGTGCGCGACGTGCACCCGACCCACTATGGCCGCATCTGCCCGATCGAAACGCCGGAAGGCCCGAACATCGGTCTGATCAACTCGCTTGCGACCTTCGCTCGCGTAAACAAGTACGGCTTCATCGAGACCCCGTTCCGCCGCGTGCGCGACGGCAAGGTCACCGACGAGGTAATCTACCTCTCCGCGATGGAGGAGGCGAAGTACAACGTCGCCCAGGCGAACTCGACGATCGACGCCGGTGGTCAGCTTACGGAAGACCTGGTGGTCTGCCGTCGGGCCGGCGACAACATCTTCGTTTCGCCCGATCGCGTGGACCTCATGGAGGTGTCGCCGAAGCAGCTTGTGTCCGTTGCAGCCGCGCTCATCCCCTTCCTTGAGAATGACGACGCGAACCGCGCCCTCATGGGCTCGAACATGCAGCGCCAGGCCGTGCCGCTCGTGCGGGCGGACGCTCCGTTCGTCGGCACCGGCATGGAGGCCGTTGTGGCCCGCGATTCCGGCGCCGCCATCGCGGCCCGCCGGACCGGCGTGGTGGACCAGGTGGACGCGACCCGTATCGTGATCCGCGCCATGGAGGAGACCGATCCGACCCGTCCCGGCGTCGACATCTATCGCCTTCAGAAGTTCCAGCGCTCCAACCAGTCGACCTGCATCACGCAGAAGCCGCTGGTGCGTGCCGGCGATACCGTCCGCAAGGGCGACATCATCGCCGACGGGCCGTCGACGGAATTCGGTGAGCTGGCGCTCGGCCGGAACGTGCTTGTCGCGTTCATGCCGTGGAACGGCTACAACTTCGAGGACTCCATCCTGCTCTCCGAGCGGATCGTGAAGGACGACGTCTTCACCTCGATCCACATCGAAGAGTTCGAGGTGATGGCCCGCGATACCAAGCTCGGGCCGGAGGAAATCACGCGCGACATTCCGAACGTGTCGGAAGAGGCGCTGAAGAACCTCGACGAGGCTGGCATCGTCTACATTGGTGCCGAGGTCCACGCAGGCGACATCCTGGTCGGCAAGATCACCCCGAAGGGCGAAAGCCCGATGACGCCGGAAGAGAAGCTTCTGCGCGCCATCTTCGGCGAGAAGGCCTCCGACGTTCGCGACACGTCCCTGCGCGTGCCGCCGGGCGTGACGGGCACCATCGTCGAGGTGCGGGTGTTCAACCGCCACGGCGTTGACAAGGACGAGCGTGCTCAGGCGATCGAGCGCGAGGAGATCGAGCGTCTCGCGAAGGACCGTGACGACGAGCAGGCGATCCTCGACCGCAATACCTATGCGCGTCTGGGTGAGATCCTGAATGGCCAGACCGCGGTCGCCGGCCCGAAGGGCTTCAAGAAGGACACCACGGTCACCCGCGATCTCCTCAACGAGTATCCGCGGTCCCAGTGGTGGCAGTTCGCGGTCGCCGAAGACGCTCTCATGAGCGAAATGGAGGCGATGCAGAAGCAGTACGACGAGTCGAAGAAGCGCCTCGAGCAGCGCTTCCTCGACAAGGTCGAGAAGCTTCAGCGCGGTGACGAACTGCCTCCGGGCGTCATGAAGATGGTCAAGGTCTTCGTGGCGGTGAAGCGCAAGATCCAGCCCGGCGACAAGATGGCCGGCCGCCACGGCAACAAGGGTGTCGTGTCGCGGATCGTGCCGATCGAGGACATGCCGTTCCTGGAGGACGG
>DASZAZ010000117.1:0-53073 GCA_035944635.1 Microvirga sp. | reverse complement strand
CCTGCTTCCCAGCGATCATCATTGATCGCTCAAATCTGAAAGTATGCTGCTTCGGATAGGGAAGACACCACTCTGCGATGCTTCCCGGCCGCTCCTGATCACTCGTACTCTCGGACTGCGAATCTGGGGGTCAGAGGTTCGAGCCGGGGCGGCTGTACCATTTGCGGCGCTCTCAAGTGCTCAGCACCTTTCGGATCACCTCAGCCAGTTCTTTGCGCCGATAGGGCTTCTTCAGCAGGATCGTGCCCTGCTCGGGGCGACCATGGTGCTGGAAGGCCTCTTCCGAATACCCGGAGGTGAGCAGGATCTTCAGGTCGGGCCTCAGTTCGCGCGCGCGCCTCGCAAGCTCGACGCCGCTCATGCCTTTCGGCAGCACCACGTCGGAAAACAGGAGGTCGTAGGGCTCGCCCTGTCCAAGCAGGACCAGAGCCTCGGGCCCGTTCGTCACGGCCGTCACGTCGTAGCCCAGGTTTTCGAGCTGCGATGACGCGAATTGTAGGACTTTCGGCTCGTCCTCCACGAGCAGGACACGCTCCTTTTCGGCTCTGGGAAAGGAGCCGCTGGAAGGGGCTACGGCAGCGGCGACGGTGCCGGTTACACCCGGAAGCACCAGGGTGACCTCGGTCCCGATACCCTCCCGGGTTTCGATCTGCACATGCCCGCCCGATTGCTGGGCGAAGCCGTAGACCATGGAAAGGCCAAGCCCCGTTCCCTGGCCCACTTCCTTCGTGGTGAAGAAGGGTTCGAAGGCGCGGGCCGCCACATCTGCCGACATGCCTGTTCCCGTATCGGAAACGGTGAGGAACACGACCGGTTGGCCGGAGGGCAGCTGACCTTCGCTCGGCACCGCCACCCTCCGACCCGTCCGGATCGTGAGGCGGCCCGATTGAGGCATGGCATCCCGGGCATTCATCACGAGGTTCAAAATAGCGCTTTCTAGGAGCGCTCGGTCGGTGAGGGCGAGGAGCCCACCTGCACCGAACTCCGTTTGAAGCTCGATGTGCTCGCCCGTGCTTCGGCGGATCAGCGGCATCATGCTGCGCACCACATCTTCGAGATCCATGCGCTGAGGCTTCAGCGACTGCCGCCGTCCGAAGGCGAGGAGGCGGGAGGCGAGTTCCGCACCCTTCTCGGCCGTATCGAGGATCATCTGTGCCAGCTCACGGGTCATCGCCGGTTTGCTGGGCTCCTCGAGGAGGAGTTCCGCATTGCCCATCACCACGGTGAGCAGGTTGTTGAAGTCGTGCGCGATGCCGCCGGTGAGCTGGCCCATGGCCTCCATCTTCTGGGCCTGCTGAAACTGCGCCTCCAAGCGGCGGCGGGCCGAGATGTCGCGGGATACGCTGATAATCCCTTCCGGCAGCCCTGTGGGCGACCGCACCACCCGAAAACTCGCTTCGATCGGCACCCAATGCCCGCTCTTGTGGCGCAGGCGATAGTTCATCGTCGTGCGCTCGATCTCGCCTCGGCCGATCGCAGCAAGTTTCATCTGCAAGGCCTGGAGGTCGTCGGGATGCGTAAACTGTGACGCCCGGGTGCCCACCAACTCCTCGGGCTCGTAGCCCAGGATCTCGCGCGAGGCGGGCGACACGTAGAGGCGCAGACCCGTCTGGTCCGCGCGCACGATCATATCGGTGAGGCTTTCCGTGAGCAGCCGATAGCGGGCTTCGCTCTCCGCCAGGGTCTCCTGGGCTGTCCGTTGTTCGTCTATGTCGGTGAGCGTGCCGACCCATTCCCTGATCTCGTGCTCCGCATCGATCAGAGGAACAGCGCGTGCCTGCACCCAGCGCACGGTGCCGTCCGCCCGGACGACGTGATACTCCAGTGCCCCCGGCGCGCGTGACGCCACAATGGACATCCATCGATCCAGAACCCAGGTCCGGTCCGCGGGATGCACGCGCTCGAGCCAGCCTCGACCCAGCGCCTCCGCCGAGGATTGGCCGGTGTACGATCGCCAGCCGTCCTCATGCGTAATCTCGCCGTTGGGCGCGGCACGCCACAGGATGGCCGCGCCGGTTGCGATCACGGCACGGTAGCGCTCCTCGCTGGCGTGCTGTTCCCGCTCGGCCTCCCGCCGTGCCGTGATATCCGTGTAGGTTCGCACCGCACCTCCACCAGCGAGCGGCACGGTACGGATTTCGAGAACACTCCCGTCAGGGCGGACCCGTTCATAGACGTCGCGAGAAACCCTCACACCACTGTCGATGACCCATTGCCTGAAGGCTTCGGTGCTCCTGGCGAAGTCGTTGGACGCAAGCTGGTGTTCGATTAGTCGGCGCAGCGTCGGGCGCTGCTCCATGAGCTGCTCGGGCAGATCGAGAAGCTCGAGTGCACGCTTGTTGTAAACGCGGATGCGCTGATCGGCATCGAACATGATCAATCCCTGATCCATGTTCTCGAGCGTCGCCTGCAACAGGGCGCTCTGCTCATGCAGAGCCGTCCGCAACTCGGACTCCGGACGATCCTCGCTCGATAGGGGAGCATGGGAGGGCGTGATCTGGCCGAGTGCGCAGATGCGATCGGCTTCACAAACCGCACGCCACCTCACGGTCCGATACCCGCCGGCCCTGTGGCTGAGGCGATGTTCAACCGAAACGGCACCGGATCCGCGCGTTAGGGCTGCGATGGTGCCCTGGTCCTCTGCAAGAACAAAGGCGGCGAGGGGCTGGCCTACGAGCTCGTCTGGGCGCCAGCCGACAAGGTTTTCGCACGAGCGGCCAACTGCAATCCAAAAGCCCTCTCGGCTGAACACGGCAGCCAGCCGGTCGTCGAGGAGGTCCGACCAGGAGCCGAGGCCAGCAAGGTGTTCGTGCGTCGTCATCTCGTTCTGAGGAGCTGGAGCGCGTTCATCCGATAACGCAACTGGCGATTGTTGCTTCCGCAACGGCAGTTCAAATCGATGCTAGGCAAGAGAGAGGCATGAATTGATTGTCCAACGATCGCGTGGGTTTGGGGACAGAGCGCGTGCGCGGATTGCGTTCGGCCGCTCAGGAGGAGCACCCCTTCTCAGCGTAGCATGCCGGGAACCAGGCCGATGCCCAGATCGGCTAGTCGGCTTAAGCCCTGCGCCGCAGAGGTGCGAAACTCCCATCCGTGTGGATCCGAATTCCCATTGTCGGGAGGAAAATGGCTCGTGCGCGGACGGCTCTCACACCTGGCGTACACAATCAGGTCAACCGGTCCGGGCCAACAGCAATGTTCCATCGGGCCCCTGCAGTACAGCCATGCTCCCGAGGGCTGCATCCGCAGCGCAGGCTAGGGTGTAGGAGGCAAGCCGGGCCACCTTCCTCCCGGTTTATCCAGGACCGCAGGGGTAGGGCATGGACCAGCAAGGCGTGGGAACGACCTACACCGTCTTCCAACTGCAAAGTCAGCCGAGCATGTGCTGCGCGATTCCCGAAGGCGGAAAGCCGCCGTCCTTTATCGGGGAGCCTGGCTGGCAAGAGATCGGGTCGTTGAACGAACCGGATGCGCCGCCGGACTTCGACCGACACATCGCGCGCTTCGCCGTCGGCTTCCAGGGCTTCTACGTTTTTCGCTGGCAAGACGCGCCCATGCGGCAACGGCAGAGCGGTGATCTCACATAACGAAAAGGGCCGGCAGAGCCGGCCCCCTACTGAAATATCGATCCAGGCTCAGCGTTTTATCTCGTGTGAACCCGAAATGCTGCCCGTCGTCTCCGGATCGAGGTCCGGATCCAGCGGGCGGCTCGCGACGAGGGTGCTCTCGTCCGTGGTCAGGAACGGCAGCATGGCGGTCGAGCCGATCATCATCGTGTGGGGCGCCGACATGTCCATAGGATCGACTGCTCGGACGCCATCGAAGGCAAAGGTGAGCATCCGTTGCTCGCAAACGCTTTCGGAAGAGGGTGCGGCGGCAAGAACGCAGCCCTCGCCGAGGTTCAGGCCAGGGCTGGATTGAGCAAGGCCGGCGTTTGCGCCGGCCGCGAGGCCTAGAGCGAGAACGGCGCTGGCGAGGAGACGGGAGGTCATGGGGGCAACTCCTAGGAGAGCGGGGGCTTACCAGGATAACCCTGCGCCGCGCCGGCGCGTTCCGGTACCAAACGGGGCGAACCCAAGCCGGCAGGCCCGCTCCCGAGAGTGCCAACCCGTGCCTATGCCTTAGCGCGGTCGAAATCCGCCATCGCCTCGGCGACGCTCAGCCGCGCCAGCAATTCCACGAGAACGAGCGGCAGGCTGGTGAGATGCGCGTCATAGAAGCTTGCAAGCTGCAAGCCGATGCTCCGGTGGATATCCTGTCTCATCAGCATCGATGCTCTCTCCTGCCGAGTTAACGCGGCATGCTCACACGCGGTTGCGGGCCGATGCAGCGATAGATGGGCGAATGATGGTGCCGATCAGCCCTCGGGAAGAGCCTCCACCGGGAGTTCCTCCTGAAGGCGCAGCGGCCACGCGAGATCAAGGCAGACCTGAAAGTAGCCGTCTCCATCCTCGCGTCGCCAGCCGCCGATGATGATTGCATCACAGGAGGCGACGCCCACGAGATCGGCGGATGCCAGGAAGCCGCGATACCGTTCGCCGTCCTCGTGGTTGAGGTAACCGACCGTGTAGCCGCTGATGTGAACCGCCACGACCGCCAGCTCCTCGTCCTCCCTGCGTTCGGGCACGAGAAAGGCCGTGCACTCGAAGTTGGCCCCGTCCTCGGTACGCCCACCTACGATCGCCTCAAGGGCATCCTGGAAACCGAACTCTATCTCCACATGCGTCGCGTACGCGCCCGCTCCGGCAAGGTGGCCATGGTGGCGCATGTCGAGGCGGTGTCCGAAAAGCTGCTCCCACAGGCTCATGATTGTGTTTCCGATCCCGATGCGAGGCCGATGGTGGCTCAGCTTCGTTTCACTTGCAAAAGGCAAGCCGCTTCCGATCAGAACGGAAGGAGCGGATTGAGCAGGATGGCAAGGCTAAAGCCGCTTCCCATGGCGAACACCCCAAGCGCCACGATGTGCAAGCCGTCGAGGGGCTCCTTCACATCAGCGGCGTAGGTCCGGACAGGCACGCGAGGCGCCTTCCGCGAGGCGTCGTGCAGATGGAGGGCAATGGAGTGGCGGTTTGCGGTCGTCATGGGCGGTTCCCCTGAGTTGAAGGGGAGTGTGGCCCGGACCTCATCGCCCCACGGTGTGCGGTCGCACAGGGCTACCGCGGCTTCCACTGAAGGAGACGTGCGCTGATGGACCAGATCGGCGTCAGAAGCCTACCGCGTAGACGAGCACGAAGCCGAAGAAGAAGGCGTGGGTGGCGAGTTTCAACATGGCGGCTTCCAAGGGACCAGCCTAGACCAATCGGCTTAAGCTTCGCCTGTTCCCCAACCTAGATCTGTTATTTGTAATAGACAAGCTTGGTTAACGAACCTTTTGCGGTCGGTGCCGGTGGGTCAGGCCACAAGCGACCAGACGAATTGCACGATCCAGAAGAGAATAAAGAGGCCGGCTACGAAGGCTGCTGCAGCGGCGCAGAGCGCAGCCAGACCCAGAAGGCAGCCTCCGCTCGCGATCGAGCGACACCCGCCCGGAGCGGGTTCGGAGGAATGAGTCAAGTGCGGGGCTCAGGCGATCCAGTTGGCGACCGCGAGCGCCGCGGACGTTCCCACCACCAGAGCGACCGCGAGCACCGCGGGAAGCTCGTCCACGTCCGAACGACCGGTGAGTTTGCGTAGCAGGTCCATGGGCGGGTTCTCCTCTTTGAGAAGAACGCCGGAGGACGGCCGAGGTTCACTGCGCTGCGCCTGCCATGAAAGCTGGAGCGAGTTCCTCCAGAGGGCCGTGGAAGCCCCGCCCGGCTAGCGGCGCCGGGGCTCGTCCAGGCTTTCGACCTCGGCGCGAGAACCGCGGAGGCGTTCCAGGGGACGCTCGATCTCTTTCGGCAGCGGCGCGTTCAGGAGATCCGCATATTGCTCACGCAGCTCATGCCCCAATTTGGCGAGGACGAAGGTCGAGCGAAAGCCGAGCCTCTGGCCTTCCGGTATCCTCGGCTTCCTCGAACGAAACAGCACGCGCATCTCCTCAGGGTCTTCAACGCAGACCGCGTCGGGCAACGGACACCATGGCGAGAGGTTGCAGCGGAGGCATGCACGGGAGCGGATGTTGCCGTGCGGCGAATTGGCTGCCGGCGCACCAAAAAATCCAAGCCTATCAACGAGAAAGGCCGCCCGAAGGCGGCCTCTCCGAAGGTTAGCAGGACGTGCCTGATACTTGGTCGACGATGCTCCGCTTTAGCGGGTCGGGTTCGTCCACACCTGCTGCATGGGCTTCATCACCGCGGTGAACCAGCGGTTCGTCGCCTCGGCCACGTCCTTCCACTGTGTCGTGGTGGTCTCGTAAACCTGGCGGGCGCCGCTCGTCTGCGCGCGGATCGCCTCCGAGACGGTGCCGGCCGTCAGGGTCGTCCGCCAGAGATCGAAGGCCGCATCGCTCTGGGCCCGCATGGCATCGATCACCTTTCCATTCACCTCGAGCACGCCCTGGCTTGTCGCCGCAGCGGTTTCGGTGACGGCCTGGCGGAGGCTTTGGCTCGTGGCCTGAGCGCGGGCATAGGCCTGACGGGCCTGCTCGGTGCCGGCATTCACGAACGAGTGCACCGGGGCGACCACGGCATCGACCGGAAGCGCCGGAACGGCCTTGGGTGCCGCCGCAACGGCCTGCACGGCGAGGTCGATTGCCTTCAACGCGGGCTGCACGGCCTCGACCGGCTTCGGCATGAGGGACTCGACCGCCTTGAGCATCGGCGCTGCGATCGCCTCGGCGGCTGCACTCGGCTTCACGGTCTTTTCCACCGGGGCCGCGGACGTCACGGTCTCGGCTACCTTGGCGGTCGCGGCCTTCGCCTTTGGCCGCGCCGGAGCGGTCTTCGAGGTCTTGGCGGACTTGGCCGCCTGAGCTTTGGTGTCAGCCATCAGGATCTCCCGGTCAGCTGGAATGGAAGCGTCTTACTTCTTCGGAGTCGGCTGCTTCGTGGCGTTCTGCATGGCGCCCTGCGCGAGCGAGCCGAATTCCTTCATCTGGCTCTGCATCGACTCGAACTGCTGGCGCACGAACTCGGCCTGGATCTGCATGGCTTCCTGCATGTCCTTGGCGCGAACCATACGCTGGGCGAGATCGAAGGCCGCCGAGATGTTCTGCTCCGCATACGAGAAGGTTTTGCGCGTCGCATCCTTCGCGCTGGCCTGCACCGTGTTCGCGGAGCCCTCCAGGGTGTCGACGGTCTTCTGGGCCGCGCCCATGAAGCCGCTCATGGCCTTGCGGGCCTGCTCGACGCTCTTTTCCGCGAAATCGCGCATTTCGGCGGGGACTTCGTAGCCGGGCGTGGGGTTCGTCGCCATGGTGGATCTCCTGCAGGATATCGAATTTGTGCGCCGCAATAACACATTGTGCAGTGCAAAATCAACGGCTTGGGGGCCGGTTAACCTTGCCAAAAAGTAAACCCCGGAGTCCTGCCGACCAGAGGCGTGCGGCGAAGACCGGGATCGTTTAAGACAGATCATCGAACCGTCGGCCCGCTGGAGCCAGGATTGTTGAGCAGCCCAGACGCCTTTATTGACCGGATTTTGGCGGAACTGCAGCGGGACCCGTCCTTTGCGGGCTTTGCAGGACCCAATGCGGCTCTGCTGATCTGGGACGGACAGGGGCAGGGGCTTCTCCATGCCTCCTCGGCTGCGGGAGGCTTGCGAGCAGGCGAGGGTGGCAATTTCGCGCCGGCGGCAGCGTCCCGCTTGCGAGCCCTGGCGGAGGGTGCAGCGCCCGCATCCGGCCTGCGGCTCGAGCGGCTGCGCCTCCACCCATTTCTGCCGCCGCTCGTCTGCGCCTGCCGCCGCGTTGCCCTCGACGGCCGCGAGGTGCTCGTCACCGCGATTGTCGGCCCTCTGCCGAAGCCGGCGGCCCGCACCGCTCCGCCGCGCGCCGTGGACGTGCCGCCCCCGTCAGCGCCAGAAGCCACCCGCACATCGACGCCCGCACCTCGTCCGGCGCCCGCCGGCGCCGATCCACGGGGCAAGGGAACCGTTCGCTTTCTCTGGCAGGCCGACGCCTCGGCCCGCTTCACGAGCGTGTCTCCCGATCTCGCCGACACGGTCGGTCCGATGGCCGGCGACATCGTGGGCCAGACTTGGGACGAGGTGGCGAACTCCGTGGTCGAGGATCCCACCGGCGAAGTGGCCGGCCTCTTCGCGCGCCGGCTCACCTGGAGCGGGCGGGCACTCCTGTGGTCCGTGGACAACAGCGCTTGGCAGATCCCCGTCGATTGGGCCGGCATGCCGGTATTCGGCCCCGGGCGCACACTGATCGGATTTCGCGGCTTCGGCCTCCTGCGCACCGACGCAGCCCTCGAGCGGCAGGACGACGAGGCACCGCAGGCACCCATTGAACGAGAGGCCGAAAACTCGAACGAATCGGGGGAGCGACGTTCAATGGAGCCCGCCGCTCCACCCGATCGCGATCCCCCGGGCGAGGGCTGGTTCGCCGACATCCGCGAACGCGTCGCGGCCCAACTCGGGCGCCGGTTCGCCCCGCCGCCGGAGCGGACCACCCCGGTGCCAGAGGCTCCGTCAGAACCGGCAAGGCCGCTCGAAGCTCATTCCCGGCTCTCGACGGCCGAGCGTAGCGCCTTTCGCGAGATCGCCCGGGCACTTGGTGCCCGCTCCGAGCCCGAGACCGACGGTGTCGCGGATGACCTCCGGGGGGAGGAGCGGTCGCTTGCCCCCGCACCCCCGGCGGAGCGCCCGGAGCCCGACGGCATGCCGGAGCCTCCACGCCCCGCGCCTCCGTTCGCCGGCACGGGCGGCGTGCTGGAGCGCTTGCCGCTCGGTGCCCTCGTCCATCGCGACGAGCGGGTGCTCTTCGCCAACCGCATGCTGCTCGATCTCGCCGGTTACGACAGCGTCGAGGATCTTGCCGCGGAGGGCGGGCTTGGCCGGCTCATCGGCGGCAGCCTGCCGCTGGTGCCGACCGGCGGCCTGACGCCGCTGACGCTCGCCGCACGGCAGGGCAGCCTCCCCGTCGAGGCGCAGGTGGCCGCCATCGAATGGGACGGCGCGCCGGCCGGCCTCGTGCTGGTGCGCCAGACCCCGGCCGCCGATCTTGCGGCACGCCTTGAGGCCGCCGAGGATGCGCTCGCGGCTCGCGACGCGCGCCTCCGCGAACTGGAAGACGAGGCGCGCGGGCTTCGCGAGGGCGCGTCGCGCCTGCAGGAATTGGAGGCCGCTTGGGCGTCAGGTGAAGCGCGGATGCGCGACCTCGAAGCAGCACAGAGCGAGCAGACCGCGCGGCTACGGGAACTCGAAGGCATCCTCGACACCGCCACGGACGGCGTCGTCGTCACCGACGAGACCGGGCGTATCCTCTCCCTCAACCGCTCCGCGGAAGCGCTGTTCGGCTACGAGGCCGCGGAGGTCGTGGGGGACGCCATCACGGTGCTGCTCGCGCCCGAAAGCCACATTGTCGTCCTCGACTACCTGGAGCGCCTGCGCTCGTCGGGCATGGCGCGGGCCCTGAACGATGGGCGCGAGGTGGCGGGGCGCGTGCGTCAGGGCGGCAGCATCCCGCTCTTCATGGCCATGGGCCCGGTTCAGGACGGGCCGCATCCGCGGGTTTGCGCGGTGCTGCGCGACATCACCGCCTTCAAGAAGGCGGAGGCCGAACTCACGGCCGCCAAGCGCACCGCCGAAGCCGCGAACGCGCAGAAGTCGGATGTGCTCGCCAAGATCAGCCATGAGATCCGCACGCCGCTCAACGCCATCATCGGCTTCGCCGAGGTGATGCTGGAGGAGCGCTTCGGTCCCGTCGGCAACGACCGCTACAAGGAGTACCTCCGCGACGTGCACGCGTCCGGCTCGCACGTGATCAGCCTCGTCAACGACCTCCTCGACCTCGCCAAGATCGAGGCCGGGCGCATGGACCTGTCGTTCACGGGCGTGGGCTTGAACGAACTCGTTCAGGCCAGCGTGTCGCTCCTGCAGCCCCAGGCCGCGCGGGAGCGCATCGTCATGCGCACGAGCTTCGCGCAGAAGCTTCCCGCCGTCGTCGCGGACGAACGCTCCCTGCGCCAGATCGCGCTCAATCTCGTCTCGAACGCCATCAAGTTCACCGATGCCGGCGGGCAGGTGATCGTCTCGACGGCGTTCACGGATCGCGGCGAAGTGGCGTTTCGCGTCCGCGACACGGGGCTCGGCATGAGCGAGGCGGAAATCGCCGCGGCGCTCGAACCCTTCCGCCAGCTCAACACCACCCGCAAGCGCGGCGGCTCGGGGCTCGGGCTCCCGCTCACGAAGGCATTGGTGGAGGCGAACAGCGGCGCCATGCACATCACGAGCCACCCGGGCGAGGGCACCCTGGTCGAGGTGCTCTTCCCGCCCTCCCGGGTAATGGCCGATTAGAGCAAGCGGCTTGGCCAGAGCTTATCCTGCTTCCTGCGCGAGGAAGCGTGTGCTGACCCATCCCCAGCGGCAGGGGCCTCTATAGGCTTGGCGGGCTGCACGGGGTGAACTGAGTTCACAATCTTGCCCTGCCTTCCGGGGGTAGATCACGGCGGACCAACCTGGGACTGTCTCGCAGATATAAACTCGCTGCTTTGCTGTGAGCCGATCCCGCTCGGGAAACGATCGATCCGGGCCGGCGCGCACCGCAAGGAAGCTTTTCGCCGTCCGTAAACCGACCACGGTTGCGACCCCGCAAGGATCGCTCGCCGCTTCGCCGCCGACCATGACCGATAGGGCATAGCCTGCGGGCGTCGCCTTCGATGCCGCAAGAGCAGGCGGCGTCGATGCAATCATCAACATAGCGATCCCAACACGAAACGAGATTGAGCAGTGCAACGATGCTTCCTCCCAGGGGGCGGCTCGGCTGGCACGAACATGGATTCAAACACATCTACAACCAATGCGTTCAATGACGAGATGTGTAACCTATAGTGGTGTCAGAAGGGGACAGAAGCAACACTGGGGGCTGTGATGGCAAACGAGCCTTGGATGATCATCGCGGAGGCGGAGCTCGGCGTGGCCGAATTCCCCGGCGCGCGGCACAATAACCGGATTGTCGAGTATCACGACACCACTGGGCTCAGCGCCAACGACAACGAGACGCCCTGGTGCAGTTCTTTCGTCAATTGGGTGTTCGATCAGCTGGGAATGGCGCGAACCAAAAGCGCAGCAGCAAGATCGTGGCTGCAATGGGGGCAAGACATCAGCAACGCACCACGGACTGGCGCTGTTGTTATCCTCTGGCGCGGCAGCCCCAACAGCGCCTCGGGACATGTAGGTTTCCTCGATCATTTCGATGAGCGAAGCCGGGTTTGGCTCCTCGGCGGGAACCAGCACAATAGGGTTTCCAGGGACGATTACCCACAGGCGAAAGTCGTCGGCATCCGGTGGCCCAGTGGGGCGCCGGCCGTCGACGGTACAACTGTTCTGCCGATCCTGAGGCGAGGCTCGAGGGGTGAAGCCGTCGCGGAACTCCAGCGTCGTCTTGCACGAGCCTATGTACCCTTCATTGTCGATGACGGGATCTTCGGACGGAACACCGAGGCGGCCGTCCGAGCCTTCCAGGAAAGCCGCGGCCTTACTCCGGATGGAGTATGCGGACCGCAAACCTGGGCGGCCTTATAGTGGCATTAGAATACAGCCGTTCCTAGCGAGCCGGCAGGGGCCAACGGGCTGAAGGCTTTGCTGGATCTAGTTCACATCATGTGGTCGTATGGTACGCACAATCAACCAACTCGACAGCCTCGAGGTCATGGCCCTTACAGCTTGGGGTGAGGCGCGGGGCGAGGACGACATCGGGCGGTGTGCCGTCGCATGGGTTATTCGCAACCGTGCCGAACGGCCAGGCTATGACTGGTGGGGTAACACGATCTCTGAAGTTTGCCTCAAGCCGTGGCAGTTCTCCGTTTGGAATGCCGGCGATCCGAACCGCGCCAAGATGCTAGATCTCGCCCCGAACGACCCACTGCTCACGCATATGCGAGCGCTGTGCAAGCGGGTCTTGGAGGGGAGCATCCCCGACCCAACGCGTGGCTGCTCACACTATTGCCGCCGAGACTCCTACCCAACTTGGAAAATCGGTCGTTCTCCTCGCTTCAGCCATGGCAACCACGAGTTCTTCGCAATCGGCCCAGGCGCTTAAGATTGATTGCGCTATCGCGGGCACCACGTTGCCCCACGCGCAGCGGCGCCTTACTTTGCGAGCGCGTTCGCCACACTTGGACCCCGATGCCGTTCGCCTTCACTGACGAAGAGGAGACGACCCGCAAAATCCCGGTCGGCCGGCTCGCAGGGTGATGGCCGATTGAAGCTGTTTCGCCTTCGCGAGGCCGAAGAGGCCGACGTCGCCGTCGTTGCGGCGTTGCACCGGCGCGTGCGCACCCTCTGCCTGCCCTTTCGTCCGGTTCTGCATACCCCCGAGGACGATCTTCGCTACTTCGCCGGGCACGTCTTTCCCGGGTGCGAGGTGCGGATCGCCGAGATCGATGGGCAGGCGGTGGGCTACTCGGCCTATCGTCCCGGCTGGCTCGACCACCTCTATGTGGATCCGGCTTGGCACGGCCGGGGGATCGGCGCGACCCTGCTGCGCGACGCGACCGCAGCCAACGCCGACCTCCAGCTCTGGTGCTTTGCGCGCAACGTCGCGGCCTGCCGTTTCTACGAGGCGCACGGCTTCACGCCCGTGGAGCGCACGGACGGAGCCCGCAACGAGGAGCGGGAGCCGGATATCCGCTACGCGTGGCGGCGCTAGGCCGTCGGCGCCCCAGGGGCATGGCGGCATGGCGCATTGCCCCGGCCTGCCGATCTCCCTAGGTTCGCCTCGATCAACGAGGTGACCCGATGCAACTTGCCCTCACCGACGAAGAGGAGATGATCCGCGAGACGGCGCGCAAGATCGCGGCCGACCGGCTCGCCCCCCTGGCCGAGCGCCTCGATGCAGGCGAGGGCCGGGCCGAGATGCTGGCCAATCTCAAAGAGCTGGCGCAGAACGGGTTCATGGCCCTCAACGTGGCGTCCGAATTCGGCGGCACGGAAGCCGGCACCGTCGCCTTCGCGCTCGCGGTCGAGGAGATCGGCTATGCCTGCGCCTCCACGGCGGTCGCGACCTCCGTGACCAACATGGTGGGCGAGGTCATCCAGGCGGTGGGCTCGCGGGAGCAGAAGGAATTGCACCTGCCGCGCCTCGCCGACGGCACCTATCCGGCCGGCGCCTTCTGCCTCACGGAAAGCGGCGCGGGGTCCGATCCCAGCGGCATGAAGACCTGCGCCCGGCGCGACGGCAACGGGTACGTGATCGACGGCTCGAAGATCTACATTTCGAGCGCCGAGTTCGCCGGCATCTTCGTGGTCTGGGCCATCACCGATCCCGATGCCCCGAAGGGCCGGGGGATCTCGGTGTTCCTCGTCGAGCGCGATACGCCGGGGCTCGTTGTGGGCAAGGCGGAAAAGAAGATGGGCCAGCACGGCTCGCCCACGAACACGGTGCATTTCGACGGCTGCCGCGTGCCCGGCAATGCCCTCATGGGCCGGGAGAACGACGGCTTCCGCGTCGCGGTGGGCGAACTCGCCGGCGGCCGCATCGGCGTTGCGGCCTTGTCGCTCGGCATCGCCCGCGCCGCCATGGATGCGGCCAAAGGTTACGTCAAACAGCGCCAGCAATTCGGCCAGAGCGTTGCCGACTTCCAGGGCGTGCAATGGATGATCGCCGACCGCGAGGTGGACCTCGAAGCCTCGCGACTCCTGATCCTGCAAGCCGCGCATCTCAAGGATCAGCGCCAGCCCTTCGCCAAGGCGGCCTCCATCGCGAAGCTCTTCGCTTCGGAAGCGGCGCACCGCGCCACCGACACTGCGATCCAGCTTCATGGCGGCGCCGGCTATTGCCAGGACTTTCCTGTGGAGCGCTACGCCCGCGATGCCCGCATCACCCGCATCTACGAGGGCACTTCGGAAATCCAGCGCCTCATCATCGCGCGGGAGACCCTGAGGCAGGTGGCGTAGCGCGCAACGCCATCCTCGGACGGAGCGCATCAGCGCGAAGGTCCGAGGACCTCTGGGTCGCCACAGCTCCGATCGGGACGAGGTCCTTGGATCTCGCTTCGCTCGTCCGAGAATGACGGGGAGGGATCATGTCCACCTACCGGCTCGACAAGCTCTTCAATCCACGTTCGGTCGCCCTCGTCGGTGCCAGCCCGCGCGAGGGGTCCCTTGGGCGTACGGTTCTGGCGAACCTGCGCGAGGGTGGGTTTGCCGGCGCGATCCATGTGGTCAATCCGCGCTATTCCGAGATCGACGGCATCGCCTGCGTGCCGGCGATCGAGGCTCTCCCCGAGCCGCCGGATGTGGTGGTGATCGCCACGCCGCCGCTGACCATCCCGGATCTTGTGGAGGCGGCGGGGCGCAAGGAGGCGGCGGTTGCGATCATCGTGACAGCCGGCCTCGGCTACGGGCCCGGTTCCCTGGCGGAGGAAGCGCGCCTGAATGCGCGCCGTTACGGGCTGCGCCTCGTCGGCCCCAATTGCCTTGGCGTCATGGCGCCGAATGCACGGCTCAATGCGAGCTTCGCGTCCCGGGCGCCGCAGGCGGGGGATCTCGCGCTCGTGTCGCAATCGGGCGCCATCGCGGCGGGCCTCGTGGAATGGGCCGCGGAGCGCCATGTGGGCTTTTCCGCCGTCGTCTCGCTCGGCGACAAGGTGGACGTAGATTTCGGCGATTGTCTCGACTTCTTCGCCTCCGACCGCTCCACCCGAGCGATCCTTCTCTACATCGAGTCCCTCAACGACGCGCGCAAGTTCATGTCGGCGGCCAGGGCCGCGGCGCGCGCCAAGCCCGTGGTGGTGATCAAATCGGGCCGCCACGCGCAGGGCGCACGGGCCGCCGCAACCCATACCGGCGCGCTTGCAGGGTCGGATGCGGTCTACGACGCCGCCTTCCGCCGCGCCGGCCTGCTGCGCGTGCTCGATCTCGACCAGCTCTTCGCCGCGGCCGAGACGCTCGGGCGCCAGAAGCCTTTTTCCGGCAAGCGTCTGGGCATCCTCACCAATGGCGGTGGCGTTGGCGTGCTGGCCGTCGATCGCCTCATCGATTTGGGCGGCACGCTGGCCGGCATCTCGGAAGCCACCCTGCAGCGCCTCGACTCGGTGCTCCCGCCGACCTGGTCGCACGGCAATCCCGTGGACATCATCGGCGACGCCGATGCGGCGCGCTACGCCGCCGGCCTCGAGGCGCTGCTCGCCGATCCTGAGAACGACGCGGTCCTCGTCCTCAACGTGCCGACGGCTTTGGCCAGCGCCCCGGCCTCCGCCGAAGCCGTGGTGGAGGTCGTGCGGCGCAACCGAGCCACGAGTTTCCGCAAGAAGCCCGTTTTCGCGGTGTGGCTCGGCGAGGATCGCGTCGCGGGCGATGCCTTCGAGAACGCCGGCATCCCGCATTTCGCCACCGAGGCCGATGCGGTGCGCGGCTTCATGCAGCTCGTGCGCTACCGGGAGGCGCAGGAGCAATTGCTCGAAACGCCTGACAGCCTGCCCAAGGATTTCGTGCCGGACACGATCACGGCCCGGCATGTGGTGGAGCACGCGATCCGCGAGGGGCGCCGCTGGCTCGATCCCCTCGAGGTGAATGCGCTTCTGCGCGCCTACGGCATCCCCGTGGCGCCCGTGACCCTCGCCGAGACCGCCGAGGAAGCGGCAGCCGCAGCGCGTCCGATCCTGGCCGAGGGCGGCACGGTGGCGATCAAAGTGCTGTCGCCCGACATCATCCACAAATCCGACATCGGCGGCGTCAAGCTCGATCTCACCTCCGAGGACGCAGTGCGCAAAGCCGCCCTCGACATCTTCGACCGCGCCTCACGCCTCAAACCTGGTGCGCGGGTCACGGGCGTGACCGTGCAGGCGATGGTGCGGCGCGCCAAGGCGCGGGAGCTCATCGCCGGCATCGCGGACGACCCCACCTTCGGACCCGTTATCGTGTTCGGACGCGGTGGAACGGCCGTGGAGGTCATCAACGACAAGGCCCTGGCGCTGCCGCCCCTCGATCTGCGGCTCGCGGCGGACCTCATCGGCCGCACTCGGGTGTCGCGCATTCTCAAGGCCTACCGCGACGTGCCCGCGGCCGACGAGGCCGCGGTCGCCATGGTGCTCGTGAAGCTCGCCCAGCTCGCCGCGGACCTGCCGGAGGTGCGCGAACTCGATATCAACCCGTTCCTGGCGGACCGCGAGGGGGTGATCGCGGTCGACGCCCGCGTTGCCGTGGCGCCCTCCGAGGAGCGCCGGGGCCGGGGTCACCCGCGCTTTGCGGTGCGCCCCTATCCCAACGAATGGGAACGCACGCTCACCGCCCGCAACGGGCAGACCGTCCTGGTGCGGCCGGTGCGGCCGGAGGATGAGGGGCTGTTCGTCGATTTCCTCACCAAGATCACGAACGAGGACCTGCGCCTGCGCTTCTTCGCGCCCGTGCGCGACTTCAGCCACGCCTTCCTCGCCAAGCTCATCCAGATCGATTACGCCCGCGCCATCGCCTTCGTGGCGCTGGACGCCGCTACGGGCGCCATGATGGGGGTCGTGCGCCTCCATGCGGATGCCAACCACGAGACCGGCGAATACGCGATCCTGGTCCGCTCGGACCTCAAGGGCCTCGGCATCGGCTGGGAGCTGATGCGTCTGATGATCGAGTGGGCCAAGGCGGAAGGGCTCAAGGTCGTCGAGGGCCAGGTGCTGCGCGAGAACACCACGATGCTGGAGATGTGCCGTGCCTTAGGGTTCGCGATCCGCAGCGATCCCGACGACCCCGACATCAAGGCTGTGACGCTGCAGATCGAAGGTTTGGGGGACGCCATGGAGCGGATGTCGGCGTGACCGTCCGCTCGAAGGGCAGGGCATGCGATCGGGAGATGGAGCGGATGTCGGCGTGACCGTCCGCTCCCATTCAGAGGCTAGTGGCCGTCCCCGTCGCTGATGTCGCCCACATGCTTTTGGGCGTAGAGCTGAACGCCGAGCTGCTCCACGAGGTTGAGCTGGGTTTCGAGGAAGTCGATATGGCCTTCTTCGTCGGCCATGAGCTCCTCGAACAGGTTCTTGGAGACCTTGTCGCCGACCGAGTCCGAGTAGACCGCCGCCTCCTGGTAGAGGCCGCGCGCCTCGTACTCGGCGGCGAGATCGCATTCCAGGATTTCCTTGATGCTCTGGCCGATGCGCAGCGGATCGAGCACCTGCAGGTTCGGGAAGCCCTCCAGGAACAGGATGCGCTCCACGAAGCGGTCCGCGTGGCCCATCTCCTCGATGGACTCCTTGCGCCAGGTTTTGGCGAGCTCCTTGTAGCACCAATCGTCGAGGATGCGGTAATGCAGCCAATACTGGTTGATGGCCGTGAGTTCGCTCCGCAGACCGCGGTTCAGGTACTCGATGACCTTGGCGTCGCCCTTCATATGCCGTCCTCTAGCTGTGTTGATCGGGACCCCGCGCGGCGTCGGGTCCCCTTCCATGGAAACGGCGCCCAACGGCGCCGAAGCCTATACGTAGCTGGGGCAGGCTTTGTTCCTGGGAAGGGCGGAACGGTCGCGGGTTAGACGGTCTCGTCGGCGGGCGATCCCGCGAGCGGTGTGAGCGGGCAGGCACCGGAGGCCGAGGGCTGGGGCAGGTTGCCGGTGGCGCCCGCGATGGCCTGATCCATGATGGCCCGGATGGTGCGGGCGCAACGCCCGCAATCGGGGCTGCAGCCGAGACAGGTATAGACCTGGGCCGGCGTGCGCGGGCAATCCGGCCCGGGCTTCAGGCAGGCGCGCACATCGCCATCCGAGAACACGTTGCAGGAGCAGACGATCATGCGCGGCGGGTTCGGGCAAAGAGTTGCAACCGCAACTATCCTAGCGGATGGGGCAGCATCGGGGTAGAGCGCGACGCCGGACGCGATGCCAAAGGGCGGCTCAATCCCTCACCAGGAGCACATGCAGGCGCCGGGGGCCATGGGCGCCAAGCAGCAGGGTCTGCTCGATGTCGCCTGAGCGGGAAGGGCCCGTGATCCAGTTCACGGTGCGGGGCATGGTGCCCTTGCCGTAGGCGAAGCGGATCTTCTGCCAGAGCGTCTCGTAATCGCCCTGGATATCCTTGGCTTGCACCACGACGATGTGGTTGTCGGGCAGGAAATTGAGGGTGGAGGGGTTGTCGGGCCCCGACACCATGGCGAGCGTGCCGCTCTCGGCGATGCCGCCGAAGGCGTGGCTCACCGCGTTCAGATCCCCGCCTTCGCTGCGGCCGCGGGACACCTCGAGCGATGTCGCGTCCCACGGCATGCCGGTGAGGCGCCGATCCTCGCCAAGCCGGATGGTGGCGGGGAGGTTGTGGTTGCGCAGGAACTCGGCCACGGCCGCCGGCACGTCGGTCCCGGACTTCACGTCCGTGATGGTGGCCAGCGCCGATTCCACCATGGTCTTGAACAGGGCGATGCGCTCCTCGCCCGACACCTGCCCGCGCGCCGGGATCGTGCCCTTGGGCGAACGCTCCAGCCGCTCCTGCACGATGCCGCGTCGCGTCGCCTCCTTGCCGCTCACCCCAAGCGAGCGGCGGATATTCGCGAAGACGTCGTCGCGGGCGCTCATGCGGCTCTCCGGCGGGCTTGAGTGAGACCCGGTCTCATGCCGACCTCCGGCGGCCGCGCTCGGCGGCCCAGCGCTGCTGGAAGGTGGGGCCCTGCGGCGCCGGGAAATCGCGATGCTGGGTCCAGCCCTTCGTGAAGGGGAGCCACTTGAACCGACCGCGCTCGCGACCCGCTAAACCAAGCACACCCATGGCCGCGCGGGTGGCGAGCCGATAGAGCGCCGGGCGCCGGGCGAAGAAGCCCCAGACCCCCATGCCGTAGCGCATCGTGGCGGGCTGCAGATGCCGCTCGAACTCGCGCTCGCGCCAATGGCGCATGAGCTTCGGGAGCGGGATGCGCACCGGGCACACGCTTTCGCAGCGGCCGCAGAACGTGGAGGCGTTCGGCAGGTGCCCGGCCTTGTCGACGCCGATCAGCGTCGGCGTCAGCACCGCACCCATGGGACCGGGATAGACCCAGCCGTAAGCGTGCCCGCCCACCGCGTGATAAACCGGGCAATGGTTCATACAGGCGCCACAACGGATACAGCGCAACATTTCCTCGAAGCTGGTGCCCAGCATGGAGGAGCGGCCGTTGTCGAGGATCACGACGTGGTAGTTCTCCGGGCCGTCCACGTCCTCCGGACGCCGCGGACCCGTGGAGAACGTGGTGTAGACCGACATCTCCTGCCCCGTGGCCGAGCGCGCGAGCACGCGCAGAATCTGGCTCACGTCCTCCAGGGTCGGCACGAGCTTCTCGATCGAGGCCAGCACGATATGGGTCTTCGGCAGGATCTGGGTCAGATCCCCGTTGCCCTCGTTGGTGACGATCACCGACGTCCCCGTCTCGGCGACCAGAAAATTCGCCCCCGTGATCCCCACATCCGCGGCGAGAAACCGGTCGCGCAGCACCGCGCGCGCCTCGCCCAACAGCTGCACGGGCTCCGAGAGATCGCGTTTCGCGTCCAGATGCGTATGCACCCGGCGGAAATCCTGCTCCACCTGGGTGGCGTTCACATGCACCGCCGGGGCGATGATGTGCGAGGGCAGCTCGCCCCTGAGCTGGATGATGTATTCGCCCAGATCCGTTTCCACCGGCGCGATCCCGGCGGATTCCAGATGCGCGTTGATCCCGATCTCCTCCGAGATCATGGACTTGCCCTTGGTGACGGTTTTGGCCCCCGCCGCGCGGCAGATGGTGAGGATGATGTCGCGCGCCTCGTCCGCGTCGCGGGCGAAATGCACGTGCCCGCCCGAATCCTGCACCTTGCGCTCATAGGCCTCGAGATAGAGGTCGAGGTGCTGGAGCGTGTGGTTCTTGATGTCCCGGGCGGAATCCCGCAACGCCTCGAATTCCGGCAGCTTGTCGGCCGCGGCCTGGCGCTTGTCGATGAAGCCCCGGCGCACATTGCCGAGCGCCCGCTGGAGCTGCCCGTCGGCGAGCGCGCGGGCGGCATTGTCCTTGAACTGGGGGGAGGTGGCATGAACGGTCATGCCCCCTGTCTAGCGGGATTTTCGCCCCAAGGGGAGGGGAGCCGCCGCCGCAGCACGCAAGGCCCCCGCGCCGCCTTGAAGCCCCGCGCCCCAAGCGCGGCCGCAAGCCGCGACCCGGCGGTTAAACGCCCGCGCGAAAGCGGGGCCATGGCCTTCAACCCGCCCTTCGCCGGCGTTGCACGCCCCCGTTCGATAACCCGCGATAACGTTCGAAACCGCCAACGCCCGTCCGACCCGGCCCCGCCCCGGCGCCGGAGCCCGCCCGCGCCGATTTCCGAAAGCCCCTCAGGCCCTTCGCGGAAACCCGCCGTCGCGGCGCGGGCGCTCTCCCCAAAAGGCCCGGCGAGGATGCCCCCGGATTGCAACCGGTGCGGCCCCTGCAGGGTGTAGGGAGGCCGGACGGGCCGCTCACGACACAGACGGCGTCACACAAGCGCCTGCGCCGCCATGCGGGCGAAACGCTCGAGGCTCACCGTGCCCCCGCTCCCTCGAACGCGATGAACCTGGGGAAGCGGGAGAAGCCCCATGATCCTCTTTGCCCTCGCCGGCGGCGTGATGGCCCTGCTGCACCTGGTGCTCGCCTGCGAGCGGCCGCGGGCGGCCATCCTGGTGTCGGGCCTTCTCTGGATCGCCTACACAAACTACGAATATCAGGTGGCGGCCGGAATCCTGTGCGACGCGGATTGCAACATCCGCGTCGATCTCGTGCTCTTCTTCCCCCTCCTCGGCTTCGCCACCCACTGCGCCTACCAGGCCTATCATGGCCAGCCCCGCCAGATGCGGATGCTCGGCACGGTTCTGGGCGTCATCGGCCTGCTCGGGCTCTGGCTGGTGCTGGGGAATTAAGGCTTGGCGGCTCCGTCGGGCGTTGCGCGTGTGGCTGCGTAGCCCGTCGCTTGGGCTATGGACCTCGCTCGCCTAATGCCGCAGACGCAGCGGGCTCAGATGTGCGTCCGCATCATCCACATCCCCAAGGGTTAGGGCTGGCGGTGTACACGCGGACGTAGGCGAGAAGTAGGCTTGTGTTGACGTGTCGAATTGTCGGTGCTGAGCGTTTGGCTCTTCGTTGCCTGAACCGCGCAAACGGCAGCGTCGATTTTGCTCAGTGGCGGGTGCTGCCTTGGGTCAGCCTCAACGTCCGAAACTAGCCGGATGCGGACCCGGACCTTCTTACGCTTATACGCTGATTGCCAACTCTCAGTCATACTAGCATTGAAGTCTCAGGCCGTCTTGAGGTCAGGCTTAAGAGACGAGCTAAGGGGCACTCTAACCCTGGTAATCCTCAGTGCTCTGCGCGACCTGGCATCACGTAGACCTCTATGAGGGAGTAACCGACGGCTCAACAGCAGAGTTTGCAAAATGCTCGTCGGCCTTTTGCCCAACGCAGCATTGTTCAACATCGTTTGGGCCTACATCCCCCGCCGACTTAACGATGAGATTTCGCTTCAAGATCGCGACGTCGGAAAGAAGCTGCGGTTTGCCGCTCTCTATTACGACTGGCATAAGCAGATAGACGCCCGCCTTCTCGTATTCTGTAAGGAAGCGGCGAAGGTTCGCGTCCGTATCAGGCTGCATACGGTTGAACCGCGAGAGAACCATAGCCCGTCCTGGTCCTTGAACTTCTGATGGATCGAGGTTCGAAGTGATCAACACGTTGTAATGGGCCGGGTTCGCGTTTGATACGTCTCGAACTATCGACAGATAGATCTCGTCGTGACGGTCGGCCGTTCCGAAGCGATCGCGCCAGCGTTCAAAGATCAAGCGCGCCGAGTCGCGATCCGCGAATATCAAACCAACTATGGGCGGCACGCTTGGCCCATAGTCGGCGTAGAGCGTTCCCTTCCATCCAGCCTTGTTCCAGAGGTTGTAGTCGATTACGGACCGGGTCTGGATGTCGCGATGATTGCCGCTCTTCCACCATGTCTCCATGTTCATTTCAGTCGGGTCGCCGACATCTTTCGGTTCGTCGCGCTTGTCACGGACAATTGTCGGCCGGTCTCTGCGGAGTGTATAAGTTGTACGGATGAGCTCCTGCCGGTCATCGAGAGACGCCAGATCACGCGAAAATAGGCGATGGTAGCTGGTCGCGCTGACGGCAATCATCGATATGCGCTCGAAAACAGCCTCATCGCTGGCGAGGCGTTCAATTACCTCTTTGCCACTACGGCAAACAGAGCTGGCAACCATCGTGAGCAGGGACGCTTCGGTGAGAAAGCGGATCAAGTCGGCGGACCGCTCAAAAGAGGTGAGTGGCAAGTCCCGCGGCCATACGAGCCTAGCCGTTGGCTTCAAGGGATCAACATCGAAAGACGGCGTCGCCGAGGCATCCTCTACAAGAAGGATTTCGTAATGTTCGGTGTGAGGATGAACCTGCAAATCAAATGCAGTAGCAAAGCAGGCCTCGATGGCTGCAAGGAGACCCTCGGCAACAAGAGTCGTAGTCGTAGTCCCTTCGAACACTACCTCAACAGTCATTCCCATAACCGTCGATTGCAAGCGGCGGTGCTCCGGCCTGTTTGTGATCAGTGGGCCCCGGATGTCGTCAGATACGGGCTGGCTCGCGAGCCTCTTGACCAACTCTTGCACGGCCTCGCTGGGCTCTCCAGCTGGCAGTGATCCGTCTGTCCGAAGCTGATGCTCGTAGCCGAGGGCGTAGAGTAGCGCGAACCGTGCGGTGAAAAGCCCCAATGCTTCCAGGACATCTGGAAGTCCTTCGACCTCACGTAGTTCCTCGGGCTGAAAATTGAGAATGTAGCTGCCGAGGGCCATGTCGAAGGTCGTGAGTCGGTTTCCGAGGAGTACCTTTGACTCCTCGGCGAGCGGCAAGACCTTCAGGCACCCAGTGAGGAACTGGATAACCTCGAGGAAGTCAGGAAGATGGCGTAACTGAAGTGATGTCCAAGCCATCAATTCGAGCGTTGGGATGATCGCCACATCAATCTGGCCATCCGCCTCGCCTTCGATAGCAATGGATGCTGCGGCAAAGATGCAAGTGGCGCGTGAGGCCCAGAGAAGGCCAGCACTGCGGTAGGCTAAGCTTAGCAGATGCAGAGCTTCAATAAGCTTTTCCGCATATTCCTTTTTGGTTAGCTGGCGCGCCGCTTTGCCAAGCAGTCGGATCATCTCGAAGTGATCATTAAAGTCGAGCTTCTGGGCGCGCTTGAGAAGGATCAGTGCGCCTTCGGCCTCACCGGTCCGTTCGCTTACAAAGTCTGCGACTTCCTCAATCAGCGCATTGTATGCTCGATCGTTTCCGGCTGCTCCTCCTGCAGCCTCAATAAGGCCGACTAGGCGAGTTGCCTCGAATTCAGCAAGACCACGGGCTTGCGTCAGAATTTGTGAGAATTCCGGCCAGATTAGTGCAATTGCATCGGTGTCGCCCGCCAGCATGGCCGCGTTCAGGAGACCTAGGAGCAACAGCGAGCGGGCCCAAAGCATGTAGTTAGGGCGGTCTCTATTCGCTGCAACTACTTCAAGCTGGGCCTTGAGCCGAGCCGCGCGCGCGTCGAGATCACATTGCTCGCGCGTTTAGTGGCCATGGAGGACAGCACTGTAGAGCAGTTGAAGGAGGTTAGAGAGGAACTCAAGATTCAGTGCATGATCACTACTGATCACTAACCGCTCAAAATTCTAATAGTTGGAGTTTAATTCGTTATAATCATCAAACCACCAGACGGCGGTCCATAGAGCTTCGTATCGAGCTTTAAGTTTCTGCCGGTAGCTTCCATGCGCATCACTGAGACGGATCGCCCGTTGGAAGCGCCCGTCGGTCTCCAGGCGTGGGCGTTCGAGTGAACGGGAAAGCTTGGCGGCGACAAGTGCCTCGGTAACGGCCTGGCGCTCCATTCCTGTAAAGCTGCCGAAGTCCGACAACGACTTCTCGATTGCTTCAAG
Organism: Microvirga sp.; assembly: GCA_035944635.1. GTDB lineage: Bacteria > Pseudomonadota > Alphaproteobacteria > Rhizobiales > Beijerinckiaceae > Microvirga. The sequence goes on along the minus strand of DASZAZ010000117.1, from coordinate 29,134 downwards.
TTGCCGATTGCGCGAGTAGTCGGCAGGACCAAGCCGGTTCGCGTCGGCGACTTCCTGTCCCACGTGGAGATAATTATAGGCTAAGTCTTTGCGGTCGAATTCGATGACCTGCTGCATGATCCACGCGCGATCGTAGATCGTAACTTGTATTCCATACTTTCGAGTCAGCTCATCCTCAAGAGCAGCGCGGGCCTTCGCTTTTGCGTACTGGTTGGTTACGAAGATGATGCGCTTGTAGCCGCGCCCGGTCTTTGCAATTCCCTCGACGTCGCTGCGAGCCTTGGTCAGCCATTTCTCTTTAGCACTAAAGGCAAATGCCCACTTCTCCTTGCCGGCGTTTGCCTCACCAACATAGGTGAGAGCCATCAATTCATCTGAGACGGGGAGCGTCTCCGATTCGGCCTTGCTGTCACCACCCCCGTCAGGACCTGTCTGGGGCCGCAAGTTCTGGCAGATGACCCGCTCGCAGAGCTTACGGCAGAAGACCTCAAAGTCGTGGGTCTGGTTACGCGAGGTAATAGTTTTCAAGTGATGGTCAAAAACAGCGGCATCGAGCAGGTAGGCGGTACGCTCGGTCGTGTCCGAATAGTTTTCGGGCCTAAGAGCCCGTTTGAGAATGGCTGGAGAGGCCCATTCCTGCGTTACCTCCCACTGCGAGAAGCGCCGAATTAGGGCCTCTGGAAGAACTTGAGGTGGGTCCGGCGGCATCAGAAAATCATCCTTAAGGTCGCATCTGCCAATTCTCAAACGGGCTCTAAGCTGGCGCATGAACGCGGAAGGAGTGAGCTTTTCGTTCGCCATATCCGTCCTGGATCCAAGGGCGGGAACATTCATAGAACAAAAAGCATGCGATCGCCAGTTTTCTGGGAAGTTTGCTAAGCGCGCTCATCGCAGATGCGCTCAACCCGTGAGATAAGCGTAAAGAAAACGGCGGCCTGCCTTTATGACGTTCGCGTCAGGCGCTTGGTCGCGTCTTGAACCCGATCTCGGCCTCCTCACCGATCCTTCTTGAACGTCACCCCGGCTTCCCGCATGCGCCGATAGCGCCCGCGCCAGCCCATCCTGGCGGATTCGCTGCGGTTCCAGGTCCACACATACGGCGCCGGGCGGTTCGGGGCGGCGGGCTTTTCCGGGTCGAGCCGGGCGAGGCGGTCGCGGCGGGCATCCTCGGTGGCTGCGTAGCCCGCGCCCAAGCCGCCCCGTCGTCCGAGCCTTCAGGTGACCTCGTCCGCCCGACGCCGCCGATCCCGTGCGCCGCGATCCGCCTCATCCAGGTCAGTCAAGGGTGGGCGCCGGCGCACCGACATCAACCGTGACGTTGGGCCCTGAACGGGGTGGGCTCATGAGGACCGAGCCGGCCTGTCTCTTCACAGAAAACCTGTGGGAGCGCAGGAGAGCGCCCCCACTTTGGCGATAGCGTTCTCGATCAACGGCTAACGGTTAGCCGAGACCGATGCCCCCTGCGCAGGCTGTCGACGCTGAGAGCGCCGGGACCGGTGAAGACGAACAGCAGGAAGACGAAGCAGTAGAGGATCGAGGCATCGCCGCCGTTGAGCAGCGGGTAGAGATTGCGTGGCGCGTGGAACATCCAGTAGGCCACCGCCATCTCGCCGGCGAGCACGAAGGCCACGGGCCGGGTGAAGGCGCCGATCAGAATGAGAAACCCGCCCACGAGCTCGAGCACGCCGCCGATCCCGAACAGCGAGAACAGGGGCGGCAGGCCGCCTTGCGGCGGAGCCGGAAAGCCCAAAAGCTTCTGCGAGCCGTGCAGCATGAAGATGATCGCCGTCGCGATGCGCAGCGCAGCGAGGGCGTAAGGCGTGTAACGATCGAGCTTGTCGAAGGGCATGGGACCTCGTTGATGATGTGGCTTGCCGGTGTCCCGCGTTGAAGCAACGTGGGCGTGGATGTCGCCCGGGATGAAACGATCCTCCCGCCCCGAGCAGAACTCTTCGTTCGGTGATCAGGCGTTTCCGGCACCGAGTGTCATGGTCGCGTGGAGCGATCCGTCACCCCTTGCGGACACCTTGAGGATATCCTCGGGGCGGATGAGGATGTCGTTCTCGTTGGTGTAGATCGAAACGCCGCGGGCCCTGTAGGGCTCTTGCGTCGAGTGGACGGTGTTGATCAGCGACTGCGGGAAGTAGAGCTGCGTCGTGATCATATCGCGTGCGCTCACGAACGCACGGACATGGATGTGCACGGCTCTCGGCGTATACCAGCCGGGTACGATCGTGCGGAACGTCACCTTGCCCTCGGCGTCCGTCGTCTGAACACCACGCAGAAACCGTTCCGGGCCTTCCTGCTTCACATGGCCGGTCTCGTCGGCGGCCCTCACATCCGGAAATGCGTTCGGATCGTTGAAGAGGTAGCCGCTGTACTCCCCCTCGGCATTGCAGTGCCAAATCGAGACAGCCGCTCCCTGGATCGGCCGGCAGCCGGCATTCGCATTCACGAGACGAAGCTCGAGATCAAGCGGAACGCCAGGCTGATCCTCGCGGATATCCGCGCGAACGATTTCCTTGTCGATGTAGTAGGGGCCTTCGATCGTGGCCGTCGTCACACGGCACAGGCCCGGGATGTTCTTGAGGACATCGCCGATCTCGGCGGCCTCCTTGAGGGAGCCTTGAGCCAAAGCCGGCGACAGCAGGCCGCTCACGGGCGTCAACATCGTTCCCACCACGCCGAGCAGGGTGGCTCTCCGCGTGATCAGGTACTCGTTCGGAGCCTCTTCGTGGTCTTCGACAACAGGGCCTTGGGTCGGCTTTGTCATAGTGGCATCCTTCTCTGGTCGATCATCAAGGACGAGCGGCGCTCAGGGCGCTGTGGGCACATCGCCGAAGCGGAAGCTCGACGCCGTGATGCCGCCGAACAGATCCTTCTGGTGGTAGACGACCGCTCCCGCCTCGGTCTCGGCGGCTCCGACAGCCACCATGAGGGGGATGAGGTGATCTTCTTCCGGGTGAGCCGCACGCGCGAACGGGGCGCGCTCCCAGTCCATGAGCCGGGGGGTCCGCTCCGCGGGCGGTGCGGCGACAACCGTTTCGTGGAGCCAGGCATCGAACACGCGCGACGGCTCGCGGCCCGCAGGGCCCCGCGCCTCACGCAGGTTGTGGTAGCTGAGGCCGCTGCCGATGATCAGCACGCCCTCGTCGCGCAGGGGCGCCAGCAGGCGGCCGAGCTGGAGATGGAGCTTGGGGTCGTAGCTGCGGTCGATGGACAGCTGCACCACCGGGATGTCCTCTCCCGGATACAGGGGCTTCAGGATGCTGAAGGTGCCGTGGTCGTAGCCCCGCTCCGGATCGAGACGGGCCTGAACGCCGCCCATCCGCAACACATCCTGAACGCGCTGCGCCAGCTCCGGGGAGCCCGGTGCCTTGTAGCGGATGCTGTAGGTATGCTCCGGGAACCCGGAATAGTCGTAGACCATGCCGGGCTGCTCGCCCGACGAGATGGCGAAGCCGTCCTCTTCCCAGTGGCCGGAGATGACGAGCACGGCACGCGGCGCGTCGCCGAGTTCACGGCGAATATCCACGAGCGACCGTTCGAGCTGGTCGAAGGCGCGGCGAAACGGCCCGTCCATGTAGGGCCATGGACCGCCGCCGTGGCTGATGAAGTAGGTGGGCAGACGTGTGGTCATCGGCTTGTCTGTCTCAGGTGTGAGGACCCGAAGGATCGGCTCGTGGCCGATCCTTCGATCAGGCCATCAGGCGCGCGGCAGGATCGGAGCCTTCCGGCTGCGGCCCCAGAACACGAACACGGAGAGAGCCAGCAGCACGACGTTCACCGGCAGCACGCCGAACTCGCCGCGATAGGCGTGGAAGGCGAAGGCGAGCACCTGCAGCACGGCGCAGCCCAGAGCCGCGAGCACGGTCAGGCGGGGCTGGATGCGGGTCAGAGCGGGCAGGAGGATGCCGATGCCGCCCGCGAGGTCCACCAAGCCGATGAAGCGGACGAAGGCCGGGGAGACCTGACCGGCCCAGGGCATCATCGCGGCAAGCTCAGCGATCGGGGTGGCGAGCTTCATGAAGCCGGACATGACGAACATGGCGGCGACGAGACCTTGAGCGACCCAGAGCGCGATGCGCAGCGGCTTGCCGGTGGAGCGGGTGGCGTGGGAAAGGGGCAGTGCGGTGGTCTGAGCGATGGACATGGGAACCTCTGAAGCCAGTGGGCTGCAACGCCACGACAGATGCCCCATGCCGAGCTGCGAAAAAACAGGGATAGTTTCGATCAACACATTCATCTAAACTGATGGAGATGGATGCGCTCTCCCTTGACCAGTTCGAGGTCTTCGTCGCCGTCGTGGAGGCTGGCAGCTTCTCGGCGGCGGCCCGCAAGCTCAACCGGGCGCAATCGGCGGTCACCTATGCGGTCCAGAAGTTGGAGGAGCAGGTCGGGGCCGAATTGTTCGACCGCAGCGCCTACCGCCCGTCGCTCAGCGAAGCCGGGCGGACCCTGCTGCCCCAGGTGCGTCGCATTCTCGATGACGTCGGACATTTCCGGGCGAGCGCCCGCCAGATCACGCGCGGGCTGGAAACGGAGCTGCGGGTCCTGGTCGGCGCGGCGATTCCGATGGTTCTGCTCGCACCCGCTCTGCATGATTTTCGAGAGGCTTTTCCCACCGTTCAACTCCGCTTGTCGGTGCTGCCGTTCTCGATGGGGGCGGGGCGGCAGATGCCGGGTCTGTCGCCAGGCGAGGCCGACATCCGCATTTTGCCCGACCTGCTGTTACCCGAAACGCTGGTGCGGGCGATTGTGGCGAAGCTTGATCTCGTCACCGTCGCGGCCGCCTCGCACCCCCTCGCACGGATGCGGGAAGGGCTCGACGAGCACATGCTGCGAGACCACCTCCAGATCGTGCTGAGCGAGGTCCGCGAAGCCGTGCAGGGTGAGGATCGCCGGGTCGTGGCGTTGAACACCTGGCGGGTCACGGACCCAGGAGCGCAGCACGCCTTGATCCGGGCCGGCATCGGCTGGGGAAGTCTGCCGGAGCCGGCGGCGGCCGAGGACTTGGCGAGCGGGCGGTTGGTGCGCCTCGCGCGCGAGCGCGAAAGCGCCTCCGGTCTCTCGCGCCAAGTGCCCATCGTGGCCATTCACCGCCAGGACGAGCCGCTCGGGCCGGCCGGACGCTGGCTGTTCGAGAGATTGGGTACCTCACGATGACCAACGGCTGACCTCGCGTCGGGATGTCGCCATCAGGCCGGTTGCATCAGGACCGTCACGGCCTTGGGCTGAATCGGGAACGGCAGCTTGCGGGCAACGGGGACGCTGATCAAAACGGCTGCGATAGGCGCGAAGCAGACCCGGTGCATGTTCGTTGTCATCCGGCCCCTGGTCCTCGTTACCGTTTTCGGCCGAGCCCCGTCCCTCACCGATCCTTCTTGAGCGTCACCCCGGCTTCCCGCATGCGCCGATAACGCCCGCGCCAGCCCATCTTGGCGGATTCGCTGCGGTTCCAGGTCCACACATACGGAGCCGGGCGGTTCGGGGCGGCGGGCGCGGGCTGTTCCAGATCGAGCAGGGCTTGGCGGTCGCGGCGGCGGGCCTCCGCTTCGGCGCGGCGGGCGGCCTCGTCGGAAACGCGCTTTTCCGCGATCTCGTCCGCGGTCGGCGGGCGGAGCCGCCGGGAGCGGCGGATCTGCTGTTCGGCGCGGGCGCGCTCCAGGAGGGCCAGGGCCTCCTTCAACGCCGCGGGGTCGACGCGCGGGGCGCTCTCGATCTCGCCGATGAGCCGCTCGGCCTGGATGCGCAGGCGTTGGGCCAGCGCGCGGCCGACCAGCACGGGCACGTAAGCGAGCGTCTGGCGCTGTGGCGCGGCCGGGGCGCCGGACGGGCGGCGCCAGCCGTGCTTGTGGGCCCAGCGCGAGACCGTGCCCTTGTCGACCCCCGTGCGCTCGCCGATCACCTTGTAGGGCAGGAGCGTGGTCTCCACGAGCCGGCGCACGGCCGCCACGGTTTCGGGCGGATGCGCCTGCTGCGGATGCGTGCGGTGCTCCCCCAGCTTCGGCGGGACACGGACGCGCAGAACCGGGGGCGGGCGAAACGGGTTCATAAAGAACAAAATAGGAACATAAGCGGCGGTGCGTCAAGACGGGCGGCGCGTTCCCCTGGAGGCAAAAGCGCGGTGAGCCGGCGCGATCCCGCCCCGCCCGCGCCCTCGACGCCTGCGAGCGGCGTCCGCGAGTCGCGCCGGTTCTGGCCTTGCGGGGCCGCGCCGGCGGCGGCAAGGTCCGGCGCTATGATCCAGCGCCGAACCTTCCTCGCCGCCCTTGCCGGGGCCTTGAGCGCCACCGCGTCCCGGGCCCAGGATGTGGGCCAATGGTATCCGCTCGTCGGCGACAACGGCCGGCCCGTGGTCAATACGCGGCTGCCCGTGGAGCTCACCGCCGAGGTCGAGGATCTGCCGGGCGCGATCTGGCTCGGCTCGGAGAGCCGGGCGCTCATGCTGGTGGAGTTCTTCGACTACAACTGCCCCTTCTGCCGGGCCGCCATGGCGGACGTGCACGCATTGCTGGAGAGCGAGCCGGACCTGCGCGTCGGCCTCGTCAACAACGCGATTCTCTCGCCCGCATCCGTCGAGGCCGCGAAGGTGGAACTGGCTCTCTCGCGCCTCGGCCGGCCTGCATCCGTGTACCGCTTCCACCGCCGCCTGTTCGAGCGCCGGGGCACCCTCGACGGGCCGCGGGCGCTGGAGGTCGCGGAGGAGATGGGCGCCCCGCGCGGAAAGGTCCAGGAACTCGCCGCAGGCGCGGACGTGGCTTCGATGTTGAAGGAGCAGATGCGGCTCGCGGCCTCGCTCGGGATGACCGCGACGCCGTCCTTCGTGATCGCGAATACGGGCGTGCTCGGCTATCCCGGACCGAAGGCGCTGAAGCGCGTGGTCGATGCGGTGCGCCGCTGCGAGCGGGTGTCGTGCTGAGCGATCCACTTCGCCCGCCGATCCTACCAATCCCCTCATCCTGAGGAGCGGCGCAGCCGCGTCTCGAAGGATCCTCCAGGACCTACGAGCGAACTGGAAGCCTCCTTCGAGACGGCCCTGCGGGCCTCCTCAGGATGAGGGTTGTGAGTGGGAGGGCCGTCCCCTCAGCTCGCCCCCGGCCCCGGGATCGCGCCAGGCGGGCATTTGCCGAGAATGATCATGCCGAGCACCTCGTCTTGCGTGACGTCGGTGACTTTGGCGGAGCCCACGAGGCGGCCGTTCTTCATCACGCTCACCCGGTCCGCGAGGTCGAACACGTCGTGGATGTCGTGGCTGATGAGGAAGATGCCGATGCCCTCCTTCTTCAATTGCAGCACGAGATCGGCGACCTGCTGGGTTTCGGCGGGGCCGAGCGCCGCGGTCGGCTCGTCCATGATGAGCACGCGGGCGTTGAAGTAGATCGCGCGGGCAATCGCCACCGACTGGCGCTGGCCGCCGGAGAGCGCCTTCACGGGCTCCTTGAAGCGGCGGAAATGCGGGTTCAGCCGCGCCATTACCTTGCGGGTTTCCGATTCCATCGAGGCGTCGTCGAGGGTGCCGTAGGGCGTCATCATCTCGCGGCCGAGGAAGATGTTGCCCGCGGCGTCGATGTTGTCGGCGAGCGCCAGCGTTTGATAGATCGTCTCGATGCCGTGGCGCTTGGCGTCGCGGGGGGAGGAGATGTCCACACGCGTCCCGTTGACGTAGATCTCGCCCGCGTCCGCGCGGTAGGCGCCGGACAGGATCTTGATCAGCGTGGATTTGCCGGCGCCGTTGTGGCCGAGCAGGCCCACGACCTCGCCGGGATGCAGATCGACGGTGACGTCGTCCACGGCCTTGATGCCGCCGAAGCTGATCGAGATGTTGCGCATCTCGACGAGCGGCGTGGTGGACCGTGCCGTGACGGGTGCGTTCAAGGTGGTGGTTCCCGCTGCCATGGCGCTCCCCTGGTTACCGGATGCGCTTGCGGTACAGGCCGTCGAGCCACACGGCCACGACGAGCACGGCGCCGACCACGATGTTCTGCAACGGCGTATCGACGCCCAACAGCACCATGCCGGATTGCAGCGACTGCATCACGAGGGCGCCGAGCATGGCGCCCGCGATGGTGCCGACGCCGCCCGCGAGCGACGTTCCGCCGATCACCGCCGCGGCGATGACGTAGAGCTCGTCCAGCGTGCCGGCGGCGTTCGTGGCGGCGTTGAGGCGCGCGGTGGAGATGCAGGCCGAGATGCCGCACAGCACGCCCATGAGGCCGAACACCTTCATGAGAACCCAGCGCGTCGGGATGCCGGAGAGTTCGGCCGCTTCCGGGTTGCCGCCGATGGCGAACACGTAGCGCCCGAAGCGCAGGCGCGTGGCCAGGAACGTCATCAGGATGCCGACGGCGACCGCGATCAGCACCGGCACCGCGATGCCGTGGGGAATGATCAAGCCGCCCTCGGGCCAGGCGATCCCCTGCGCTTCGGCAAAGCGCCGCGCGGCGCCGACGGGGAGGGGATAGGCATTGGCGATGGCGGCGACGCCAAGCACCGCCGCGCAGGCGAGGGCCGCCAGCACCGCGTCGGCCCAGCCGGCGCGCACGGGAAAGCCGAAGCGCACGCGCCGGCGCCGCGCGAAGCCGAGCGCGATGACGATGAGCCCGCAGGCGATGGCGGCCAGCACCCAGGTCGCGGTGGCGCCGATGGCGCCCTCGATGCCGCCGCCCAGCACCTTGAAGCGCCCGTCCATGGGGGCCACGGTCTGGCCCGTGGTGACCCACCAAGCCGCGCCGCGCCACACGAGCAATCCGCCGAGGGTGACGATGAAGGAGGGAATGGCGAGATAGGCGATGAGCCAGCCGTGGAAGAGGCCGATGAGCCCGCCCGTGACGACGGCGACGAGCACCGCGATCGGCGCCGTGAGCCAGTGGTCGAAACTGAGCATTCCCGGCAGCCAGCGCGCCTGCACCACGCCCACCACCATGCCGACGAAACCGAGGATCGCGCCGACCGAGAGGTCGATGTTGCGGGTGACGATGATGAGCACCATGCCGGTGGCCATGACGGCGACGGACGCCGTCTGCACCGACAGGTTCCAGAGATTGCGCGGGGTGAGGAACACGCCGCCCGAGAGCAGATCGAAGCCCACCCAGATGATCGCGAGCGCCGCGAGCATTCCGATGAGGCGCGTGTCGAGTTCGAGCTTCGCCGTGATCGTGCCGAGCGGGTTCGCGCGGGCGGGGGCGGTGGTGGCTGTCATGGGACCGACCGAAGCGTCACGTCGGGTTCGACGCGAGGGTGCCGAGGGGATTTACGCAAGCAGGGGCGGTACGTCGGGTTCGACGCGAGGGTGCCGAGAGGATTTACGCAAGCAGGAGCGGTGGTAGCTGTCATGGGGCGGACTTGGGGCGGACCTGGGGCGTCGCTTGAAGCGCGCGGTTGGTGCGCGGTTCAAGGCCCTCGTTCGAGGGAACGTCAGCCGAAGGGAGAAGTGAAAAGGGCGCGCCTTGCGAGCGCGCCCTCGAAGCCCTCGGTCAGGCCTAGTCGCAGACCTTCGCCTTGCCCTTCTGCACGCCCTGGCAGACCACGTCCTTGGTGACCCAGCCGGCGTCGATGACGACGTTGAGGTTGTCCTTGGTGATCGCCACGGGCTTCAGGAACACCGCCGTCATGTTCTGCTTCTTCGGGCCCTGGTTCCAGGTTTGCGCGCCCGGGATCTCGTTGAGCTTCTTGCCGCCGGCCAAGGCCAGGGCGATTTCGGCGGCGTTGCGGCCGAGTTCGCGCGCATCCTTGAACACCGAGACGGTTTGCGTGCCGGCTGCGACGCGGTTCAGCGCCGCTTTGTCGGCGTCCTGGCCCGAGACCGGAACCGAACCTGCGAGGCCCTGCGCGGCCAGCGCCGCGATGGCGCCGCCGGCGGTGCCGTCGTTGGCGGCCACGACCGCGTCGACCTTGTTGTTATTCTTGGTGAGGAACTGCTCCATGTTGCGCTGCGCGTTCGCGGGCAGCCAGCCGTCGGTGAAGGCCTCGCCGACATTCTTGACCTTGCCGGAGTCGATGGCGGGCTTCAGCACCTCCATGGCGCCCTGGAACAGGAAGTTGGCGTTCGGGTCGGAGCCCGAGCCCTTGATGAACACGTAATTGCCCTCGGGCTTCGCCTTGAAGACCTCGCGGGCCTGTAAGCGGCCGACCTCGACGTTGTCGAAGGTGAGATAGAAGGCCTGCGGGATCTCGATGAGGCGGTCGTAGCCGACGACCGGGATACCCTCGTTCACGGCCTTCTCGACCGCCGGGCGGATGGCTTCCGCGTCCTGGGCCAGAACGATGAGGGCCTTGGCGCCGCGGGCGATGAGGCTTTCCACATCGGTGAGCTGCTTCGCGGGCGAGGACTGGGCGTCGGCCGACACGTAGGTGCCGCCCGCCTTCTCGATCGCGGCCTTGATGGCGGCCTCATCCGTCTTCCAGCGCTCTTCCTGGAAGTTCGACCAGCTCACGCCGACCACCGGACCTCGGTTCTGGGCCTGGGCGAAGCCGGCCGACAGGGCTAGGGCGGTGAAACTGATCAGGGCGTATTTCGACAGAGCCATCGGCGCTCTCCTTGGTTGCAAGCGGATCCTCCCGGTCCGCGCTCTTCCGTCACGGAACCAGTTCCCCCCAACGGAACCGAGTCAGGCTCGGCTGTCAAATGAATTTTTTTGGCTACCGAAGCCGGTGGCCGTTGTGGGCACAGTTTATGCGCCCGGACTGGACAGATTTCTCGATTGCGGCTGATAATAAGTTCGACGGCAGAACAATATCAGCAATGCTTACCTTTCCCGCCCATGCCACGACGCCCAGGGAACTGGCCCGCCGCCGCGTCCTCGACGCGCTCCGGCGCCGCGGCCCGATGGCCCGCGTGGAGGTGGGCCAGGAACTGGGCCTGAGCCCCGCCACGATCTCGGAACTCACCTCCGCCCTTCTCGCCGAGGGGGTTCTCGTGATCGACGAGGGGGTCGAGCCCGGGGGAGCCCGGGGCCGGCCGAAGCAGCGCCTCACCTTCGCGGACGATCTGGGCGCCGTGATCGGGGTGTGGGTGGGCTACAACCGCCTCGAATTCCGCCTCGTGGACAGCGCCGGGCGCACGCGGGCGGCGTCCGGCCTCGACAAGCCCCTGAAGGACCTGGCCCCAGATGCCTTCCTGGACGAACTCGCCGACGCGATCGAGGGCTTCGCGCAACGTGAGGGCGGCGGATCCTCCGTGAAGGCCGTGGGCATCGCGGCGCAGGGCTATGTGGATTCGAGCGCGGGGATCATCACCTGGAGCCCCGTCTTCACGGCCCGCGACATTCCTGTGGCCGCGGGGTTGGCCGAGCGCCTGCGGCTGCCGATCGTGGTCGAGAACGACGCCAGCGCCATGGCGCTCGCGGTGGCCCGCCGGCACCCGGAATTGCAGGCGGGCCGCACCGCCTGCCTCATGATCGGCGACGGCGTCGGCATGGGCTTTCTCATGGAGGGCGAACTCTATCGCGGCGCCCGCTCCGGCGGCTCCGAGTTCGGCCATGTGCGCATCCGCCGGGGCGGTCCGCAATGCCGCTGCGGCGGGCGCGGCTGCATCGAGGCTTTCCTCGCCGATTACGCCCTCTACCGGGACGCGCAGCTCATGGACCAGCGTCCCGCGCCCACGAGCCTGATGCCGTCCGAGGCCTCCATGCAGCGCCTCCTCGACCAGGCGAAGCGCGGTGACCGGGCGCTCCTCGACCTGTTCCAGGGCGCGGGCGAGGTCTTAGGCGACGCGGTCGGAATCCTGATCCAGACGCTGGAGCCCGACCACGTGGTGATCTGCGGCCCCGGCACGCGGGCCTGGTCCCTCATCGAGCCCGCCTTCGACGACGCGCTTGCCCGCGCGTCGATCCCGGAACTGCGCCTGCTCACCGATGTGCGGGTGGTGGAATCGAGCCATGACCTCCTCACCGAAGGCGTGATCTTCCAGGGCCTGCGCGAGCTCGATGCGGGCCTCTCCTCCGTCGATGCCGGCGAGGGGCGAGCGCTCGCGGCGGAGCGGTGAGGCGTGAAGCTCTATCGCCTTCTCGGCGCCCACGGATGCGAGGTGCTCTCGCCGGAGCCGGGAACGCTCGGCGGGCACCGCCGGACGGGGATCTACGGACGCCTCGATTGTCCCGGTGCGCTGGGGGCGATCGCGCGCGGCGGGCCCTATCCGCGCCACCGGGTGTTTTTCGCGGATGCTGCCAAGGCGGTCGCGGCTGGGTTCAGGCCCTGCGCGCGCTGCCTGCCGGTGGCATACCGGGCGTGGAAAGCAGGCGGGTGAATCCCACCCTCATCCTGAGAGGCTGGCCCGAGACTCCCCCTTGCGGGGAGGGGTAAGGGGTGGAGGCCGTCGCCGGATGAGGCGCGATGCTGCCGCGAACCCCTCCCCCCTTGTGAGGGAGGGCAGGGAGGGGGGTATGCCCTTCGCTAGAAGCGCTCGCGCAGCGATGACTTTTGTGCAGCATCGAGGGTGGCAGTACCCCCCTCTCCAGCTCTCCCCCACAAGGGGGGAGAGGGCAGGGGTCGAGAGGAGTGGATCTGAGTGGTGCCTCCTGGACCACCCCCAGCCGGTCGCTCCGCGCCCACCCTCGGGTCAAGCCCGAGGGCAGGCTCCTCCCCGCAAGGGAGAGGGTAGAACGCAGGGGATCGGCTCTGCCTACTCGGCGGCCTTGGCCACCCCGATCGGCGCGTCGTCGGTCATGCCGGCCAGCACCTCGGCCACGTGGCGCACGGCGATCGGCTTGCCGTCCCGCGAGAGCTTGCCGGCCATGTTCATGAGGCAGCCGAGATCCCCCGCGAGCACGGTGGGGGCGCCGCTCTCCACGATGTTCTCGGCCTTCTTCTCCACGATCTTGGCGGAGATGTCGCCGTACTTCACCGCGAAGGTGCCGCCGAAGCCGCAGCACACGTCGCTCTCGCTCATCTCGACCAGCGTGAGGCCCTCGACGCTGTTGAGGAGCTGGCGGGGCTGGCGCTTCACGCCGAGCTCGCGCAGGCCCGAGCAGGAATCGTGGTAGGTCACGGCGCCGTCGAAGCGCGCATCCACGCTCGTGACGCCGAGCACGTCCACGAGGAAGCTCGTGAGCTCGAAGGTTTTGGCCCGCAGCGCGTTGGCCTTCGGCAGCCAGTTCGGATCGTCGGCGAAGAGCTCCGGGTAATGGTGGATCATGCCCGCGCAGGAGCCGGACGGCGCCACCACGTAATCGAAGCCCCGGAAGGTCTCGATGGTGCGCTCGGCCAGGTCGCGGGCGGTGCCGCGGTCGCCGGAATTGAAGGCGGGCTGGCCGCAGCAGGTTTGAACGGGAGCGTCCACGCTGCAGCCTGCATCCTCCAGGAGCTTCACGGCTGCGAAGCCCACGGAGGGGCGCATCAGATCGACGAGGCAGGTGACGAAAAGGCCGACGCGGGGTTTGCGGCTGCGGTCAGGTTTCACGGGGAGGGGCTTCCTGAGATTTGCCCCCAACCATCATGGCGGGCCCGCCGCGGTCAAGAGCGCGGGTGTCTCAGGGGGAACTCCCTTTCCCCGCTCGCGGGGAGAGGAGTCGGTCGGAGGAGCGCGATGCTTGTCATTCCGGTCGCCCGCAGGGCGGGCCGGAACCGGGATGGCGAGCTCTACCCGGAGAGATCTCCTGAGTTCCGGGCTCAGCCTGCGGCTGCCCCGGAATGACGGTGCGGAGCGCGTCGCTACTCGTGTGCATCTCCCTCCCCTCAGGGGAGGGGTAGGGGTGGGGTGTTCGCCGTCAGGCGAGCTCTAGGCCCGGTGCTGCCGGATGCGCTGCCATCAGCGTCGCGCAGTGCTGCTCGTCTGATGGCGTGCCGGCTGCGCTTCGCGCAACACCCCACCCGTCGCCCTGCGGGCGCCACCCTCCCCTGAAGGGAGGGATGGGCCGGGTGCCGCTTTCGACGTTGGCAAGACGTGGATGGTCGGGACAGGCCCGGCCATGACGGGGTGGACTGACCGCCCCGCATCCCTCCGCGCAGTACGGTCGCCCTTGCTCTGCCAGAGGACGGCAGCGATCCGAAACGACCCTACTCGCTGCCGGCCTTCTTGCCCGTGGCGTCGAACTGCTTGAGGTAGGCGATGAGGTCCGTGATGCGCTGCTCGTCCTTGAGGCCCGCATAGACCATCTTGGTGCCGGGGATCTTGGCGCGGGGGTCCTTGATGTACTCGCGGAACACCGCCTCGTCCCAGGTGATGCCGGAATTCTTGTTGGCGGGGGAGTAGTTGTAGCCCTCCACCGTGCCGGCCTGGCGGCCGAAGAGGCCGTTCAGCACCGGGCCGACCGCGTTCTTGGCGTTCTCGCCCACCTGATGGCAGGCGCGGCATTGCGCATAGACCCGCTCGCCGGCAGCGGGGTCCTGGGCGAAGGCCGGGGCGGCGATCACGAGGAGGGCGGCGGACAGGGCGAGGTTACGCATGCGGGTGGACTCCAAGCTTGGGCGTTCGAGCGATACTTAAGGCCGGAACCGGGGGCGGGGAATAGCAAAACGCGTCAAGCGAGCCCCGGTGCCTGCGGCGAAGGCGCCGGGACCCGCTTTCCACCGGCGAAAGGCACCGCGCGTCCTGGGCAAAGGGGTGGCCGATCGGCTAAAGAAGTCTCATCTCTCGGGCAGGCCCCGACTTTCGGGAAAGGCCCATCTCTCGCGCATGCACCGACCCCTCGAGGAGACGCCATGACCATCGCTTTTCCCGCCCCCGACGAGGCGATCCTCGCCCGCCGCGAGGAGATTCTGCGGGGCTTGAGCCGGCTGGTGCCGGGCGAAGCGCTGATCACCACCGAGGACGAGCGCCGGGCCTTCGAGACCGATGCGCTCACCGCCTATCGCCGGATCCCGCTCGCCGTGGTGCTGCCCACCTCGACCGCGGAGGTCTCCGCCGTGATGCGCTTCTGCCACGACAACGGCGTGAAGGTGGTGCCCCGGGGCGCCGGCACGTCGCTCGCCGGCGGCGCGATCCCGCAGGAAGACGCCATCGTGCTCGGCGTCGCCAAGATGAACCGGGTGGTCGACCTCGATTTCGCCAACCGCACCGCGCGGGTGCAATCCGGCATCACCAACCTCGCGATCTCGCAGGCCGTGGCCCACGAGGGCTTCTTCTACGCCCCCGATCCGTCGAGCCAGCTTGCCTGCACCATCGCGGGCAACATCGCCATGAATTCCGGCGGGGCCCATTGCCTCAAATACGGGGTCACCACCAACAACCTGCTCGGCGTGACGCTGGTGATGCTCGACGGCACCGTGGTGGAGATCGGCGGCGAGCACCTCGACGCCGCCGGCTACGATCTGCTTGGCCTCGTGTGCGGCTCGGAAGGGCAACTCGGCGTCGTCACGGAGGCGGTGGTGCGGATCTTGCGCGCCGCGGAAGGCGCCAGGCCCGCGCTCATGGGCTTCGACACGGTGGAAGATGCGGGCGCCTGCGTCGCCGCCATCATCGGCGCCGGCATCATTCCCGTGGCCATGGAATACATGGACCGGCCGGCGATCCGGATCTGCGAGGCCTTTGCCCATGCGGGCTATCCGCTCGATGTCGAGGCTATGCTCATCATCGAGGTCGAGGGCTCGGACGCCGAGATCGACGATATGCTGAAACGCATCGTCGCCATCGCGGAGCCGTTCCGCCCGAAGACCCTGAAAGTGTCGCAATCGGAGGCCGAGAGCGCCGCGATCTGGAAGGGCCGCAAATCGGCCTTCGGGGCCACGGGGCGCATCTCGGACTACATCTGCATGGACGGCACGATTCCCACGGGTCAGCTGCCCCTGGTGCTGAAGCGCATCGACGAGATCGTGAAGAGTTACGGGCTCGGCGTCGCCAACGTGTTCCATGCGGGCGACGGCAACCTGCACCCGCTGGTGCTGTTCGACATCAACAAGCCGGGCGAGATGGAAAAGGCCGAGGCCGCGGGCGAGGACATCCTGCGGCTCTGCGTCGAGGTCGGCGGCTGCCTCACGGGCGAGCACGGCGTCGGCATCGAGAAGCGCGACCTCATGACCACGCAGTTCAATCCGGTCGATCTCGCCCAGCAGATGCGCGTGCGCGGGGTGTTCGATCCCCTGTGGCTGCTCAACCCCGCCAAGGTGTTCCCTCTCGAAGGGCGGGTGGCGGCGTAGCATGGAGGCTGGCGATGACGCGTGAGCAGATCGACGAAGTCCTGGATCGCGTCCGCACCTGGTCGGCCGAGGATCAGGAGGAGGCTGCGCTTTTCCTTCTCGCTATAGAAGAGCGCCGCAAAGGCTTCTATGAGCTGGATGAGGAGGAAATTGCCGACATCGAGGCTGGGCTTGCAGAAGCTGAGCGCGGCGAGTTTGCAACCGATGAGGAGATGGAAGCCCTCTTCAATCGTTACCGTCGCAAATGAAGGTTAGGTTCACCCGGCAAGCTCAAAGGCAGCTCGATACGATCTTTGCCTATCTCGCCTCGCATAACCCCATCGCGGCCGAAGAGGTCGTTGGTGTCATTCAACGGTTCGCTTCTATGCTCAGTGAGCACCAGGATTTGGGCAGGCCGGTTCGGCTCAAAGGAGCTCGTGTCCTGACAATCGCGCGGTACCCCTATCGGATGTCCTACACTGTCGTGAAGGACGAAATCGTCATTGTGTCCGTCCGCCATACCTCCCGCCGCCCCTTGCGTAGTCACTCATGACCCTCCACACCCCCCGCGACGAACAAGACGCCAGCGCCATCGTGACCGAGGCCGCCGGCCGCCGGACGCCGCTCAGCATGATGGGCTCCGGCACCAAAGCCGCCATCGGCCGGCCCGCGCAGACCGAGGCGACGCTCTCGTCCGCCGGTCTTACCGGCGTGACGCTCTACGAGCCCGCCGAACTCGTGATCGCGGCCCGCGCCGGCACGCCGCTCGCCGAGGTCGTGCGCACGCTTGGCCTTCGCAACCAGGAACTCCCCTTCGAGCCCATCGACTACCGCGGGCTCCTCGGCTCCACGGGCGAGCCCACCGTCGGCTCGGTCGCGGCCGCTAACCTCTCCGGCCCCCGCCGCATCATGGCGGGCGCAGCGCGGGACTCCCTCATCGGCGTGCGCTTCGTCAACGGACGCGGCGAGGCCGTGAAATCCGGGGGGCGGGTGATGAAGAACGTCACCGGCCTCGACCTCGTGAAGCTCATGGCGGGCTCCTGGGGCACCCTCGGCTTCCTCACGGAAGTGACCTTCAAGGTGCTCCCGAAGGCGGAGCGCGCCGCGACCCTCATCTTCCGCGGCCTCGACGACGCCCGCGCCATCGAAGCGCTCTCCCAGGCGCTGGGCTCGCCTTACGAGATCACCGGCGCGGCCCATATCCCCTCCGTCGACCAGGCCGGCGCCAGCACGTTGCTGCGCATCGAGGGTTTCTCGTTCTCGGTCGAATATCGCCTGGGCGAGCTGCGCCGGCTGCTGAAGCGCTACGGCACCCCCGACATCGTGGAGCGCAAGGGCGCGGACGCGCTCTGGCAATCCGTGCGCGACGCCACCCTCATCGCCGATCCGCGCGACCGCGCGGTCTGGCGCCTCTCGACCGCCCCCACCAAGGCACCTGAACTCACCGCCGCCATCGCGCGCTCGCTCGATGCGCGCTGGTTCTACGATTGGGGCGGCGGCCTCGTCTGGATCGCCACCGATCCCAGGGGCGATGCAGGAGCCGCCGCCATCCGAAAGGCCCTTCGCACCACCGGGGGCCACGCCACGCTGGTGCGGGCGCCCGCCGAGGTGCGCGCGGCCGTGGACGTGTTCGAGCCGCAGCCCGAGGCCCTGATGCGCGTCAGCGCGGGCATCAAGGCATCCTTCGATCCCGCCGGCATCTTCAGCCCGGGCCGGATGTACGCAGGCGTGTGATGGCCGGCGCCTCGCTCTCCCACGCATCCCCCGTCGAGCCGCAGCGCTCCGGCCGGTTCGTCTGGGCCGTGCTGGCGCTTGGGATCGTGGCCGCGACCGCCGCGATCCTGCTCGCCATGGGCCGGGAGCCGATCTGCAAATGCGGCACCGTCAAGCTCTGGCACGGCGTGGTGATGAGTTCGGAGAACTCGCAGCACATCACGGATTGGTACACGCCCTCCCACATCATCCACGGCTTCCTGTTCTACGGCGCGGCCTGGCTTGTCGGGCGCCTGCGCGGGCGGGCGCTGCCTTTGGGCCTTGCCCTTGTTGGAGCCCTCGTGGTCGAGAGCGCGTGGGAGATCATCGAGAATACGGATGCGGTCATCAACCGCTATCGCGAGACCACCATCTCGCTCGATTATTACGGCGACAGCGTTCTGAACTCCGTGTCCGACATCCTCGCCATGGTGGCGGGCTTCTTCCTCGCGCGGCTGTGGCCCGTCTGGCTCACCGTCGCGCTCGCCGTTGTCATGGAGGTGGCGGTCGGCGCCATCATCCGCGACAACCTCCTCCTCAACGTCATCATGCTGATCTACCCGCTCGACGCGATCCGGGCGTGGCAGTCAGGCGGTTGAAATCCATGCAAACCAACTTCACGCCCAACCAGTTGCAGAACGCCGCCATGGCGAGTTCGGAGAAGATCCTCCGGACCTGCGTGCATTGCGGCTTCTGCACCGCCACCTGCCCGACCTATCTGCTGCTGGGCGACGAGCTCGATAGCCCACGCGGGCGCATCTACCTCATCAAGGACATGCTGGAGGGTGGCAAGCCCGCGACGCCGGAGGTCGTGAAGCACATCGACCGCTGCCTCTCCTGCCTCTCCTGCATGACCACGTGTCCGTCCGGCGTGCATTACATGCACCTCGTCGATCATGCCCGCGCCTATATCGAGGCCACCTACAAGCGGCCCTGGCACGACCGGCTTCTGCGCGGGATGCTGGCCCGCGTGCTGCCCTATCCGCACCGCTTCCGCACCGCCATGGCCGCGGCGGTCGTCGCCAAGCCCTTCAAGGGCGTGATCGGCCTGCTGCCGTGGGTGGGCACGCGGCTGAAGGCGATGGTGGATCTGGCGCCGCCCCGCATCCCCTCGCGCTCGCCCTTCGACCGGCCGGGCGTGTTCGAGGCGCAGGCGCCGCGCCGGGCCCGCGTCGCGGTTCTGTCCGGCTGCGCGCAGCCGGTGCTCAAGCCCGGCTTCAACGAGGCCGCCGTGCGGCTGTTGACCCGCCACGGCGTCGAGGTGGTGCAGCCGAAGGGGGAGGGGTGCTGCGGCGCCCTCGTCCACCACATGGGCTACGACAAGCAGGGCCACGCCTTCGCCAAGCGCAACATCGACGCCTGGATCGCCGAGATGGATGGGCCCGGGCTCGATGCCATCGTGATCACCGCGTCCGGCTGCGGCACCACGATCAAGGATTACGGCTTCATGTTCCGCGACGATCCCGCTTACGCCACCAAGGCGAAGCGGGTCTCGGAACTCGCCAAGGACATCACGGAATATGCGCTGTCCTTGAAGCTCATGGCCCCCGTGCGCGAGACCGACCTCGTGGTGGCGTACCATTCCGCCTGCTCGATGCAGCACGGCCAGCAGATCCGCACCGAGCCCAAGACACTCCTGAAGCAGGCGGGCTTCACCGTGAAGGACGTGCCGGAAGGCCATATCTGCTGCGGCTCGGCCGGCACCTACAACCTGCTCCAGCCCGAGATCGCGGGCCAGCTGCGGGCGCGCAAAGTCGCCAACATCGAGCGCACCAAGCCCGACCTCATCGCCACCGGCAACATCGGCTGCATGACGCAGATCGGGAAGGGCACGGCCATCCCCATCGTCCACACCGTGGAGCTGCTCGATTGGGCCACCGGCGGGCCGATGCCGGAGGTGCTGGAAGAGGCGGGCTTCGCGGATCGCGTGGAGCCGGTGCGCGTGGCGGCGGAGTGATCCCGTCCCTGTCCCCGGAGAGAGAGGGCTAAGAGCGTCCCCCGCTTTCCGCCCTGAGGCTCTTCAGGAACCGCCGCGCCACCTCGCGGACGGCCTCGTCGTTCCGGGGCTCCTCGTCGGCGAGGTCCCAGAGGTGGTCGAGGCTGCCGTCGAGCTCGTCGAGGAGTTCGGGGTGGCGTTGCGCCACGAAACGGATGGTGCCGAACAGGAGGTGTTCGATCGCCATTTCGCGACGGCGGGCATCCGCGAGCTTCGCGGTTTGGGAGTCCGGGGTATCGGTCATGCACCGGTAACGGCGAGGGCGCGGGGAGGTTCGGCCGCCGGGCCGGTCACGGATGCCGCAGGTTCAGGCCACGGCCAGAGCAACGGAACTGAACCGTGGCGGGCCGCCCGCATTGTTCCCCCATGCATCCGCTCCGCACCGCCCTCGACACCGCCGCCCACCTTCTCCACCCGGCCATCGCCGCCGGGCCAGCCGAGCCGATCGAGCAGGTGAGCCTCTGCTTCAAGGATTGGCAGCCGCAGCGGCACCTGGAGGACCCGCTGCACAAGGATCTCTCCGCGGTGGCGCTCGTCGGCCGCACCCTGTTCGTGGCCTGCGACGAGACCGCAAGCATCGAGCGGCTGCAGCGCTTAGGTGATGGCTCCTTCGGCGCGCACCGCCACTTCGCGCTCGAGGATTACGTGAAGCTGCCCGCCGGCGGGGAGGGCGAGATGGACATCGAGGGGCTGTGCGCCATCGACGGCTATCTCTGGATCGTGGGCTCCCATTCCTTGAAGCGCTCGAAGCCCAAGCGGGACGAGGCCTCCTGCGAGGCGGCGCTGGAGCGCATGGAGGCGGTGGAGCGCGGGCCGAACCGCTATTTCCTCGGCCGCGTGCCGATCCGCGAGGCGGAGGCCGGGCTGTTCGAACTCGCGCGGGAGGACTGCGACCGCAAGGCCGCCTGGTTCAAATTCGGCAAGCACCGCAGCCGCCTCATGGGGTGGCTCGCGGACGACCCGCACCTGAAGCCCTTTCTGGACATTCCCTCCAAGGAGAACGGGCTCGACATCGAAGGGCTCGCGGTCCGGGGCCAGCGGGTCTGGCTCGGCATGCGCGGGCCGGTGCTCCGCGGCCATGCGGTGGTGCTCGATCTCGACCTCAAGGACGCCGGGTCCGGGCATCTGAAGGCGCGGCGCGTCGATGGGGAACGCCGCTACCGCAAGCACCTTCTCGACACCCGCGGGCTCGGCATCCGCGACATGCGCTTCGACGGCGACGATCTGCTGCTCCTCGTCGGCCCGACCATGTCGCTGGAGGGGCCGGCTTTCGTGCTGCGCTGGTGCGATGCGGCGCATGACGACGCTTCCGGTGTCATCGACCCGAAGCGCATTGAGACGGTGGCGGAATTGCCCTACCGGCTCCACGTCGATCACCCCGAGGGGCTGGAGCTGTGGCCCGAGGGCGGCCGCGGCGCGCTGCTCGTCATCTACGATGCGCCGGGGCCCGATCGCGTCGACGCCGACACCTCGACGGTGAGGGCGGATGTGATCCAGACCTGAGCGTTCATCCCACCCACCCCCCTCATCCTGAGGAGCACCCGCGGGGTGCGTCTCCAAGGAGGGCTCCAGTTCGCGCGAGGGTCCTAGAGAATCCTTCGAGGCGCGGCTTCGCCGCTCCTCAGGATGAGGGGGGTGGGTGGGATAACGAGGGCTGCTGCGAGCGGCGCGCCCCTTAGCGCGCGACGTTCCGCGCCGCATCCTTTCAGCAAGCTTGAGCGTTGAGGGAGGGCTCACGCCTGGAGACCCGCCGATGCTCGCCACCGGCCCTGTGCCCGACGCCGCGCCGACGCCCTTCGCCGACAGGGAGCAGGTGCTCCGCGACGTGCTGGAGGGCCTCTCGCGGCCGATGAAGAAGCTGCCCGGCAAATATCTCTGGGACGAAACCGGCTCCGATCTCTTCGACCGGATCTGCGGGACGGAGGATTACTACCTGACCCGGCGCGAGACGGCGCTGCTCGAAGCGGCGGCCCGCGACATCGCGGGGATCGTGGGCGCCGGCGCGACGCTCGTGGAATACGGCTCAGGCGCAAGCCGCAAGGTCCGCCTCCTGCTCGACGCCATGGCGGCCCCGCACCGCTATGTCGCCATCGACATCTCGGACGAGTATCTCGCCGCCGCCACGCGCCGCATCGCGGCCGATTACCCCGGCGTGGACGTGCTGCCCGTGGTGGCGGATTACACCAAGCCCATCGTGTTGCCCGATACGATCGAGGACTGGCCGGTGCTCGGCTTCTTCCCGGGCTCGACCATCGGCAATTTCGACGAGGCGGGCGTCGTCGCCTTTCTCGAGCGGGCGCAGGCCACCATCGGGCAGGGCTGGCTCCTGATCGGCCACGATCCGAATCAGGACGAAGCGTCGTTGAAGCGGGCCTACGGCGAGGCCGACGGGCTGATGGGCCGGCTGCACCTCAACATGCTCGCGCATATCAACGCGCGGCTCGGGGCCGATTTCGACCTCGCCGCCTTCCGGCACACCGTGGAGGTTCGCCGCGATCCGCCGCGGGTGGAGGCCTATCTCGTGGCGACGCAGGCCGCGACCTACCGGGTCGGCGGTCAGGCCTTGGCTTTCGCGGAGGGCGAGCGGGTGCACACCGACAACGCCTACAAGATGAACCCCGAAACCTTCCGCAGCCTCGCGGAACGGGCCGGCTGGGAGCCGGCCCGGGTCTGGCTCGATCCGCAGGGCCTGTTCGCCCTGCACCTGCTCAAGGTCTGAAGAACTGAATCCACCCACGAACCTCATCCTGAGGTGCCCGCGCAGCGGGCCTCGAAGGAGGCTTCCAGAACCCGCGAGCGAACTGGAGCCCTGCTTCGAGACGCACCCTGCGGGTGCTCCTCAGGATGAGGGAGTGGATGGGGGAGCCGAAGGTTCGCAGCCTGCTCACGCCGCCGTCGGCGCGCCGCTCTTTTGCGGCTCCGTCGGCGCTCCCATGGCTTTCGCCTCGCGGC
Source organism: Microvirga sp. (assembly GCA_035944635.1). Lineage (GTDB taxonomy): Bacteria > Pseudomonadota > Alphaproteobacteria > Rhizobiales > Beijerinckiaceae > Microvirga. The sequence continues at coordinate 6,381 of DASZAZ010000117.1, read as the reverse complement.
GGCGGGAATGGAGGATCCATTCGGTGTAGCCGTTCGGCTGCACGCGGCCCTTGAAGACGAGGTCGCAGGCGGCGTCCCAGGCGGGACCCGAGAAATCGGGGGCCATGGGCCGGTAGAGCGGATCGCCCGCATTCTGCCGGTCCACCACCGCGGCCATGCGCTTTAAGGTGTCCATCACCTGCTGCTCGGTGACGACGCCGTGGTGCAGCCAGTTGGCGATGTGCTGGCTCGAGATCCGCAGGGTGGCGCGGTCTTCCATCAGCCCCACATCGTGGACGTCCGGCACCTTGGAGCAGCCGACGCCCTGGTCGATCCAGCGCACCACGTAGCCCAGAATCCCCTGGCAGTTGTTGTCGAGTTCCTGCGCCACCGCGTCCGGCGCCCAGTTCGATTGCGCCATGGGGATGGTAAGAATGTCATCGAGCTTCGCGCGGCGCTGGCCCTTCAACTCCGCCTGACGGTCCGCGACGCTCACCTGATGGTAGTGCAGCGCGTGCAGGGTCGCAGCGGTGGGCGAGGGCACCCAGGCCGTGTTGGCGCCGGATTTCGGATGCCCGATCTTCTGCGACAGCATGTCGGCCATCATGTCGGGCGCGGCCCACATGCCCTTGCCGATCTGCGCCTTGCCGGGGAGCCCGCAGGTCAGCCCCACATCGACGTTGTTGTCCTCGTAGGCCTTGATCCACGGCGTGCCGCGCATGTCGTTCTTGCGCAGCATCGGACCCGCCTCCATGGAGGTGTGGATCTCGTCGCCCGTGCGGTCGAGGAAGCCCGTGTTGATGAACACCACCCGATCCGCCGCGGCCTGGATGCAGGCCTTAAGGTTGATGGTGGTGCGCCGCTCCTCGTCCATGATGCCCATCTTCATGGTGTGGCGCGTCAATCCCAGCACGTCCTCGACGCGGCCGAAGAGCTCGTCCGCGAAGGCCACCTCGTCGGGCCCGTGCATCTTGGGCTTCACGATATAGACCGAGCCCGCGCGGCTGTTGTGGAGCTCGTGCGTGCCCTTGATGTCGTGGATCGCGATGGCAGCGGTGACGGCCGCATCCAGCATGCCCTCCGGCACGTCCTGGCCGGCCTCGTCCAGCACCGCATCGGTGTACATGTGGTGGCCCACATTGCGCACCAGCATGAGGCTGCGGCCGTGCAGGCGCACCTCGCCGCCGCCGGGCTTGCGGTACACGCGGTCGGGATTGAGACGGCGCTCGACCGTGCGGCCGCCCTTCTCGAAGCTTTCGACCAGATCGCCGCGCATGAGCCCGAGCCAGTTGCGGTAGACGACGACCTTGTCCTCGGCATCCACCGCCGCAACCGAATCCTCCAGATCCATGATGGTGGAGACCGCGGATTCCATCACCACGTCGGCAACGCCCGCCGGGTCCTCGGAGCCGATGGCATGCGAGCGGTCGATCACGATCTCGAAGTGGAGGCCGTTATGGCGAAGCAGGATCCCGGAGGGGTTCGCGTCCTCGCCCTTCACGCCGACGAACTGGCCCGCATCCCGCAAGCCGGTGCGCGCGCCGTTCTGCAGGGTGACGCTGAGCGCGCCGTTCTCGACCCCATAGCCCGTCGCCTCGCCGTGGCCGCCTTGCGCCAGCGGCGCGGCTTCGTCGAGAAGCGCGCGGGCGCGCTCGATCACGCGGGCGCCGCGGGCCTTGTTGTAGCCCCGCCCGCGCTCGGCGCCGCCCTCGTCCGAGATCGCATCCGTGCCGTAGAGCGCGTCGTAGAGGCTGCCCCAGCGGGCGTTGGCGGCGTTGAGCGCATAGCGCGCATTGGACACCGGCACCACGAGCTGCGGGCCGGCCAGCCGCGCGATTTCATCGTCCACATTGCCGGTGCGGATGGAGAAGTCCGCGGGCTCGTCCTTCAGATACCCGATCTCGCGCAGGAAGGCCTGGTAGGCCTGCGGATCCACGGGGCGGCCGGCATTCGCCTTGTGGTACGCGTCGATCTTCGCCTGCAGCGCGTCGCGATGATCGAGGAGCGCGCGGTTGCGCGGGGCCATGTCGCGGATGATGGCGGCAAGCCCTGTCCAGAAAGCGTTCGGCTCCACGCCCGTGCCCGGCAGCGCCTCGTTCACCACGAAGTCGTGCAAAACCCGCGCGACCTTGAGCCCGCCCACCTCGATGCGATCCATTGAACTCCCCTTGAGACCCGATGCGTTGCCGCCGGGCTCCAGGGGCCCAGCCGTTCGTGCAGCGCATGTATAGGCAGGAGGGGGCTCCCTTCCAGGGGCGGGCGCCGAAAGGATGAGGGCTTTTCCGGGATTCGGCGGGCGGCCAGCGGGCTTTAGCGGATGAGCCCTAAGCCGATCACGGCGAGGCTGCGGCGCGCCGATCCCGGGAGAGCCTAGCGGATGAGGCCCAACCCGATGACGGCGACGATGATGAGCCAGATCGCCACGATGATGTTGAGGTGCCGCGGCACGATGAGGGCCAGCACCCCGAGGATGAGCGCGATGATGTACTGAAACTTCGCGAGGCCGATGGTGATCATGGGGGTTCCGGGCGCTGTCGGTATGGTTTTCCCTGATGCGGCAGGGATGGTTAACGGGCGGTTGTGGCCGGCCGGGCTCCGGAGCGCTCGCGCATTTTTGCAGGCCGCCCCCTGACAAACCTCCCGGGGCGCTCCCATGTGAAAGCGCGGCTGCAGGGTGGGCAGCGATGATCAGAGGAGGACGTCTGACCATGAACCACGACGAACGGCAGGTAATCAGCGATATCTTCCAGCGCCTCAGGCAGGTCGAGGGCCAGAGCCGCGACCCGGAGGCCGAGCGCTTCATCGCCGAGAAGGTGCGCGAGCAGCCCTACGCGCCCTATGCGATGGCCCAGTCCCTGTTCATCCAGGAGCAGGCCCTCACCAATCTGAACGCGGAAGTCGAGCGCCTGCGCGCCGAGGTCGAGCACCTGCGCCGGCAGCCGCAGGGCGGGGGCGGCCTGCTCTCCAGCCTGTTCGGCGGCGGGTCCCGCCAGCCCGAGCCGCCCCGGCACCACGCGCCGCAGGCGGGCTCGCCCTGGGGCCGCTCGCAAGGCGGTTCGCTCCCGGGCTACGGCCAGCAACCCGGGCAGCAGCCGGGTTACGGCCGGCAAGGTTTCGGGGCGCCGCAAGGCGGACCGATGGGCGGATCCATGGGCGGACCTTGGGGCGGCGGCATGCAGCCCCGCTCCGGCGGCGGCTTCTTGCAAACCGCCATGGCGACGGCCGCGGGCGTTGCCGGCGGCATGATGCTCGGCAGCGCGCTCTCGAACGCTTTCGGCGGCGATGCGGCGGGCGCGGCGGGTGACGCGACGAACAGCCTCGCGGGCCTCGGCGGCGATGCGGCGGGCGCCGCCGGCGACAATGGCGGCATCACCGACGGGCTCTATCAGGACGCCTCCGCCCAGGACGCCGATCTCGGCGGCGATTTCGGGGGAGACGGCGGCGACGGCGGCGACTGGGCTTAAAGGCTCCGCCCTCATCCAACGAGCGGCCGATCGAGGCGCCTGCCCCAAAAGGGCGGGCGCCTTTTTCGTTCGCGCCCGGCGGGGTTCAGCATTGCATCCGCTTGGGGGAGGCCCGTCGCCGCGAATGGTGTAAGGAAACCGGCTCCGGCCGTGCCGATTCCCGGCGGTCCCCCTTTTTGCACCGGCCCCGCCGTCGAGACTCCCATGCACCTCGGTCCTGTCCTGCGCGCCGCCGCCGGCATCGGCTTCCTGTCCGTGATGGACGCCGTCATCAAGGGCATGGCGGCCTTCTACCCCACGTTCCAGGTGGCGTTCCTCCGCTTTGCCTGCGGGGCCCTCGTGGTCACGGTGGTGGTCGCCTTCATGCGGCCCGGCTGGCCCACCTGGGAAACGATACGAGCCAACGCCCTGCGCTCCGTCGTGGCGGTGTTCACGGCGTCGAGCTTCTTCTATGCGCTCGGGCAATTGCCCCTGGCCGAAACCCTCGTGCTGTCGTTCCTCGCCCCCTCCTTCGTGGCGCTGCTCGGCATGCTGGTGCTGAAAGAGCCCGTGGACGGGCGCATCGTCGGCGCGCTCGCGGTGGGGTTCGCGGGAACGCTGATCGTCGCCTTCGGGGGCGGGGAGGCGGACGGGCCGGCGCGTTCCTGGACCGGGGTCGCGGCGGCCCTGGCATCGGCCGTATTCTACGCCTTTTCCGTGGTGCTCCTGCGCCAGCGCGCGCAACTCGATCACTACATCCACATCGTGGTGTTCCAGAACGTCGGCCCCATGATGCTGATGTCGCCGCTCGCGGCCTTCGTCTGGACGCCGCTGCACCCGCCGCATCTCGGCTGGTTTCTGGTGATGGGCGTGCTCGGCGTCATCGGGCACGTGTTCCTCACCACCGCCTTCGCGAAGGCGGAAGCCGCGCGGCTCGCGCCGCTGGAATACACGTCCCTCATCTGGGCCGCGGGACTGGGCTACGCCGTGTTCGGCGAGATTCCAGGGCTCGCGACGCTTCTCGGCGGCACGCTCATCATCGCGTCGGCGCTGATGACCTCGCGGCGCTGAGGAAGGCTAAAAGCCTCGGCCTCCGCCCCCGCCTGAGCCTCTGCCCGAGGCGCCCCCGCGGAACCATGAAGACGCTCCATCGATGATGGCGCGGGCCCGTTCCCAGCCGCGGCCGCTCTTCGGAGCGGATACGTCCCCGTCCGGCACGTGGCACCCGGGGCATCCGCCCCCGGAAACGGAGAGCGATTCGTGGACGTCGAGTTCTCGCATCGCAAAACCCCCGCTTCACCCAATTCAATCCACGATTGGTGCCGGCCGTCAACGGGTGGTCGCTACCGCTTGGCCACGTCGAAGATCATGCAGGTTTCGGTGCCGTGGGCGATGAGCTTGCCCGAGGCGTCCACGAGCCTGCCCTCGGAGGTCGCCAGCGTTCCGCCGCGGTGGATCACGACGCCCTCGCAGGTGAGGCGGCCGGAGGAGGGGAGCACGGGGCGGACGAAATTGAGCTTCATCTCCACGGTCGTGTAGGCCTGGCCCGCCTTGAGGGTGGTGTGAACCGCGCAGGCCATGGCGCTGTCGAGGATCGCGGAGGTCCAGCCCCCGTGGATGGTGCCGATGGGATTGAAGAACCCCTCGCTCGGCAGGCCGGCGAACACGGCGCGCCCCTCGTCGGCTTCCGTGAGCCAGATGCCGGTGGAGCGCGCGAACGGCGGCGCCGGGTGGCGGCCGGCGATCATGCCGCGCAGGAAGGCGAGGCCCGGCTCGGCCATCAGAACCTCCCGGGGCACGACGCCGAAGATCCGGTCCGTGGGGAAGCCCTCCGGGGCGATGGGGCTTTCGGCGGGCTCGGCGGCAGCGGACATGGGGTTCTCCTCGGGTGTATCTACACACTAGCGGCCGAGCGGGACGCGGGCAACGGCCAAGGCTCCTGCCCAGGGCAGACCTGCCCGACCCGTACGGCATGCACGGTGCCGTCGGAGGAGCGCTAGCGTGTGGCTTTTCGCAGGGCCCGCATGGCCTGGCGGATGTCGTCCGGCTCGGCGCCCTGAAGGCGGGCCTCCACCTCCCGCTGGGCCTCTTCCCAGAGCGGGATCGCGGCCTCCAGGACCTGTCGGCCCGCGGCGGTGAGCTGGTGCCGCTGCCCCCGCCCATCGCCAGGTACGGGCTCGAGCCAGCCCTTGTCCGTGAGGGTCTTGAGGTTGCGCACGAGGGTCGTGCGCTCCAATCCGAGCCGATCCGCGAGGGCGGTCTCCGAGGTCATGGGCCCATGGGCGATGGATCCCAGGATCCCGAACTGGGGGATCTTGAGCCCGAGCGGGCGCATGGCGGCCTCGTAGGTGCGGGTGAGAAGGCGCGCCGTCATTCGGGCATGGAGCGCAAAGCATGCCTTGCCGATGGCCTCCAGACCGGGCGGGGTCTGGGCGGCGGCGGCCGGGGCGGAAGCTTCGGAGGATGCCTCTCGGGGGGTGGTTGAACGCATGGGGCGATCATCCCTTCCGAGGCGCTCACGTCAACCGTGGAGGACCTCTGGAGAGCCTCTTTTGTCTTGACTCCCGTGGGCATCCTGCCTATCTCGCGGCCAGCGTTAGCACTCAATCAAAGACAGTGCTAACAGCGGGGACCAGGGCGCGGCTCGAGGGCCGCCCGACATCTGAAATGAGGAAGCTCTATGAATTTCCGTCCGCTGCACGACCGTGTTGTCGTCCGCCGCATCGATGCGGAGGAGAAGACCAAGGGTGGGATCATCATCCCGGACACCGCCAAGGAGAAGCCGCAAGAGGGCGAGATCATCGCCGTCGGCCCCGGCGCCCGCGACGAGAGCGGCAAGATCGTTGCCCTCGACGTGAAGGCTGGTGATCGCGTGCTCTTCGGCAAGTGGTCCGGCACGGAAGTCCGTATCGATGGCCAGGATCTCCTGATCATGAAGGAATCCGACATCATGGGCGTG
>DASZAZ010000116.1:0-8943 GCA_035944635.1 Microvirga sp. | reverse complement strand
TTAAGGCAGGCGGGTCTGAGACGACCAGCAGACCTGCCGAAGCGCGGGGCTGGCGCCTGTGAGATCATCGTGCACGGGGCGCGTGCGGCACCGCTCGTCCGGTGCCCTCCCTCCCTGCTTCTTACGCCGCCGGCTTGGCGGTGCCGTATGCGCCCCGTGCCCCCACCAGGGGCACAGAGCACCACGGCCATGCCTCGCACCAACAGGTGGCGAGGATACAGGCGCATCCAAACGAAAAAGGCCGGGCACCCGGCCCGGCCTCCTCAAAACGTCAATGCAAAGAGTCGCTTACTGCACCAGACGCGGACGGCCCCCGGTGGGGTTCTCGGTCTCGGAGAGGATGCCGAGGCGGCGTGCCACCTCCGAATAGGCCTCGATCAGCCCGCCGAGGTCGCGGCGGAAGCGGTCCTTGTCGAGCTTGTCCTTCGACTTCATGTCCCAGAGACGGCACGAATCGGGGGAGATCTCGTCGGCGACGACGATGCGCATCATCTCGCCCTCCCACAGGCGTCCGCACTCCATCTTGAAGTCCACGAGGCGGATACCGACGCCTAAGAACAGGCCCGAGAGGAAGTCGTTGACCCTTATGGCCAGCGCCATGATGTCGTCGATCTCCTGGGGCGTCGCCCAGCCGAAGGCCGTGACATGCTCCTCGGAGACCATCGGGTCCCCCAGCGCATCGTTCTTGTAGTAGAACTCGATGATCGAACGGGGGAGCTGCGTGCCCTCCTCGATGCCGAGGCGCGTCGAGAGCGAGCCCGCGGCCACGTTGCGGACCACCACTTCGAGCGGGATGATCTCCACCTCGCGGATCAACTGCTCGCGCATGTTGAGGCGGCGGATGAAGTGCGTGGGCACCCCGATGTCGTTCAGGTTCTGGAAGATGTATTCCGAGATCCTGTTGTTGAGCACGCCCTTGCCGTCGATGACTTCGTGCTTCTTGGCATTGAAGGCGGTGGCATCATCCTTGAAGTGCTGGATGAGCGTGCCGGGCTCCGGGCCCTCGTAGAGGACCTTCGCCTTGCCCTCGTAGATGCGACGGCGGCGGTTCATAGGTGTATACCGTGGTTTGAGGAAATCCATCGAAGGGCCGGGGCTCCTTGGAGATGAAAAGGTCCGCGGCTGCGGGCGCGCAACCGGCGGCCCGGCTCGGGGGCAACCTACTCGATCCCTCTCGGGAGCACAACGAGCGGGGAAAACGGGCGCCCGAGGGGCCGGAACCCCTTTCATATGGGGGCTGAGGCCGGCTTTCCCAAGGCGTCAGGACGCCGCCCTTCACCTCGCCTGGACCCCGGGGTTTCAGGGTGCCGCCCTTCACCTTGCCTGGACCCTAGGGTTTCAGGAGGTCCCCCGCGATCAGGCCCTGGGTTTCAGCCGCCTCAGAGGTGTCGGGACGCCGCCCTCAGCCCCAGGAAAGCCTAGCGGCCGCGAATTCGGCCGCCTATATCGAGGACAAGCTCGGCGGTGAAACCGCCGGATCAGGCTCAAGAATCGCTCAAGGGAACGCCATGACCACCTTCAACAACCGTAAGGACGCCTTCGAGAACAAGTTCGCCCACGACGAGGAGCTGCGCTTCAAGGCCATGGCCCGCCGCAACAAGCTCTTCGGCCTGTGGGCCGCCGGCCAGCTCGGCCATTCGGGCGCCGACGCCGAGGCCTATGCCAAGAGCGTCGTGATGGCCGATTTCGAGGAGGCGGGCGACGACGACGTGCTCCGCAAGGTCCGCAAGGACCTGGAGGCCGGCGGCCGGACCGCCGCCGACGCGGATCTGCGCCGCACCATGGACCAGCTCCTCGCCCAGGCCGTGGAAGAGGTGAAGGCCGGGCGGTAAGTCCTCCACCGTCATTCCGGGGCGGCGCAGCCGAGCCCGGAACCCAGAAGATTTCTCCGGATCAAGCTCGCCATCTGGGTTCCGGCCCGCCGCTCGCGCGGCGACCGGAATGACAGTGCGGGCTTCTCACCCTCCGAGGCCCCATGACCCTCTCCCTCCTCGCCGATCGCCTCCGCGGCGGCGACACCGTCCTCACCGCCTGGTGCGGGATTCCCGATCCCATGGTGCCGGCGGCGCTGGCAGCCGAGGATTTCGACGCCGTCACCCTCGACATGCAGCACGGGGTGCTGGACCTCGCGGCGGCGATCCGGGCCATTCCGATGGTGGCCGCGGGCGGCAAGCCGGCCCTCGCGCGCATCCCCGTCGGCGATTTCGCCTCGGCCTCGAAGCTCCTCGACAACGGAGCCTCGGCGGTGATCGCGCCGATGATCAACACCCTGGAGGACGCCCGGCGCTTTGCGGCCTACATGAAATATCCGCCGCTGGGCGAGCGCAGCTGGGGTCCCGCGGGCGCTCTGGCGTTGAGCCGCATGGCGATGCCGGATTACCTGGCCCGGGCGAACGGCATGGCGCTCGCCTTCGCGATGGTGGAAACCCGCGAGGCGCTTTCGATCCTCGACGACATCCTCGCAGTGCCCGGCCTCGACGGGGTGCTGATCGGCCCCGGCGATCTCTCGATCGCGCTGTCCAACGGCGCCGAGATGAACCCGTTGAGCCCCGCCGTCGACCAAGCCCTCGACGACGTCGCCCGCCGCACGCGGAACGCGGGCAAGTTCGCGGCGGTCTATGCGACGACGGGGGAGCGGGCCCGCGAGATGTTCGCCAAGGGCTACCACGTCTGCGCGGTCGGGAGCGATCTCGGCTACCTGAAGGCCGGCGCCAAGGCGATGATCCAGGCGGCCCGATAGTCCGGTGACCTTCTCAGGGCGGGCGCGAAGGCGATGATCCAGGCCGCGAAGGGTTAAGCGGCTTTCGGGTAGGGCAGCCCGAGGGAGTGCGCCAGGAAAAGGCCTCCCTGGCGCAGGGCCTCCCCGTCGATGCCATGGGCGACACCGGCCGAGATGTGCCACTGACAGGGCACCTCGGCGGCCTGCAGGGCATCCATGGTGAGGAAGAGGGCGTCGATGGGGATCACGTCGTCCTGATCGCCATGGACCAGCAGGAGCGGGGGCTTGTGCCGGACCTGGCCCACGAGGCTGTCGGGCCCCTTGCCCTCCTCCAGCACCACCATGCCCGAATATCCGACGATCGCGGCCGGCGCCTGGGCGCGCCTGAGGCCCACATGAAGCGCCATCATGGTGCCCTGGCTGAAGCCGACGAGCGCGAGCTTGGAGGCGGGCAGATTATGGCTCGCGAGCTCCGCCTCGAGGAAGGCGTCGAGGCCGGGCCCGGCCTGGTTCACCCCGCGCCAGCGCTCGTGCGGATCGCGGAAGGTGAGGGCGAACCATTGCCGGCCCATGGGCGCGCCGGCGCAGAGCTCCGGAGCGTTGGGCGCCACGAAGGCGGCGTCCGGCAGCCAGCGCTGCCATTGCCGGCCGATCTCGATGAGGTCGTTCCCATCGGCGCCGTAGCCGTGGAGGAACACGACGAGCTGCTTCGCCCGGCCGGAGAGCGGTTGCAGGCGGGGGCCGTTGATTTGCGCCATGGGATCCTCGTGGGGCTGTCCAGGCCCGGCCTAGCGAAGGGCGGGGGTTCGAACAAGCCCAACGCTCACGCGCCGAGAGGCGCTCCCTCCCGGGCCTTGGCGATTCGGTAAAAGGCCCAGAGCACCTTGGCGGCGACGCCGCGCCAGGGGCGCCAGCGCTCCGCGAGGGTGGCGAGCTCCGGCACGCTCGGGCGTGCCGGCAAGTCGTAAGCGATCCGCGCCGCCTCCTGGAGCGCGAGATCGCCGGCCGGAAAGGCATCCCGGTGGCCGAGACAGAAGAGGAGATACACGTCCGCGGTCCATGGCCCGATGCCTTTCACCCGGCAGAGGCTCGCATGGGCCTCGTCGGCCGGGAGGGCGGCCAGGGCGTCCAGGGCCAGATCGCCCGCCGCGATGGCCGAGGCGACCGCCCGCAGGGTCCTGATCTTCGGCCCCGACAGGCCGGGCGCCCGCAGGTCCTCGTCGGAGGCCGCGAGGACGGCGTCCGGCGTGAGGGCGGGAAAGCGCTCCTTCACCCGCCCCCAGATCGCGTTGGCGCTTGCGGTCGAGACCTGCTGCCCCACCACGATGAAGGCAAGCCCCTCGAAGCCTGCCGGCCGAAAGCGCAGGCGGGGCAGGGCGCCCTCGCGGACGAGCCGGGCCATCACGGGATCGAGCCGCACCAGCGCGTCGAGCCCCGCCTTGAGGGCCGCATCTGAATCGAGGATGGTCGCGGCTTCGTTCTGCACCCGGCTCCTATCCCCAAAGCGCACCCGTGACGCAACCCGTTCCCGATCTCCCCGTGCGCGAGCCGGCGGGACAGCCCGTCTTCCGCTTCGCCCCGAGCCCCAACGGCCGGCTCCATCTCGGCCACGCCTATTCGGCGTTGCTCAACGCGGAGTTCGCGCGGCGCCGGGCCGGGCGCTTTCTGCTGCGCATCGAGGATATCGACCTCACCCGCTGCCGCTCGGAGTTCGAGGAGGGCGTCTACGAGGACCTCGCCTGGCTCGGGCTACAATGGGAGGGGCCCGTGCTGCGCCAATCCGAGCACTTCGCCGATTACCAGTCGGCCTTCGGGCGCCTGCGGGGCCTTGCCTATCCGTGCTTCTGCTCGCGGCGCGACATCGCTCAGGCCGTGGCCGAGCGCACCGGCGAATTCTGGGCCCACGATCCCGACGGCGCCCCGCTTTATCCCGGCACCTGTCGATCGCTCGGCACGTCTGAGGCGGAGGCCCGCATGGCCGAAGGAGCGCCCCATGCCTGGCGGCTCGCCATGGACCAGGCCTTGGCGGCGGCGCGGGGGCCGCATGCTTACGGGAGCTTCGACCTCGATGGGCGCGTTCGCCCGGTCGAGGCGCGCCCCGAGCGCTGGGGTGACGCCGTGATCGTGCGCAAGGAGACGCCCACGAGCTACCACCTCTCCGTGGTGGTCGACGATGCCCGCCAGGGCGTGACCCATGTGGTCCGCGGCACCGACCTCGAAGCCGCCACCGACCTCCATGTGTTGCTGCAGCGACTGCTCGGGCTTCCGACGCCGCTTTATCATCACCACGCGCTCATCCTGGATCCCGGAGGCGACAAGCTCGCCAAGAGCGCCCGCTCGGAAGCCCTGGCGGATCTGCGGGCCCGGGGCATCACGGCCGAGGAGATCAGGGGACGCCTCGGCTTTCCCGCGGTAATGTCTCAAGTCACGCCGAACCATAATCGTCACCCTCCCGTCACGCCGAGAGCCTGACGCTCTCCCGCGGAACCGCCTCACGTCACGCCGAGGGCCTGAAGCCAGACCACGATGGTCACCAGCGCGAGGCCCGTGGAGAGCGCGATCGTGGTCGAGGACAAGGCGACGCCTTCGCCATAGCGCTGAGCGAAGAGGTAGGCGTTGATACCGGTCGGGCAGGCGGCGAACAGCACCGCGACGCCGGCCCAGGCTCGCGGCATGTCGAAAACCTGCGTGGCCAGCACCAGCACCACGAGGGGATGGATGATCAGCTTCAAGGCCGTGATCACACCCGGCAATCGCCAGCCTGCCTCCAGCCCGTATCGGCGAAGGGCGATCCCCATGGAGATCAGCGAGCAGGGGACCGCGGCGCTCGCGATAAGGTCCACGACCTGCCAGGCGGGATCGGGGACGAACCCGGCTGCCGGCCGCAGGGCGGACCCGGCGATGACCCCGATGATGATCGGGTGGATCAGAAGCTGCCGCACGAGGCCGAGAGGCGAAGCCCGCCGCCCCTCCGCGAGAAGGGTGGCGAGGGTCATGGTGACGGGCAGGTGCACGGCGATGAGGAGGAAGAGCGGCACGGCGCCCTCCTCGCCGTAGGCCTTGAGGATCATCGGAACGCCGATCAACACCGTGTTGGCTTGACCCGCCGAGAAGCCCGCAACGACGGCAGGCGTCCCCGAGAGTCCGGCGATGCGGGCCGCCACCATCGCGAGGCCCCACACCACGGCAACGGCGGCAAAATAGGAGATCCAGTAGCCCCAGGGCTGCACGGTCGGGATCTCGGCGCGCATGAGGGTGCGAAAGATGAGGCACGGCACGGCGAGCGTGAACACGAAGGCGGAGAGGCCGTCGCCCGTGCGGTCGGACAGCACGTCGAACCGGCGCGCGAGGTAGCCGATCCCGATCAGCCCGAAGACCGGCAGGACGATGCTGAGAGAGGCGAGCATCCGTGAGAGGGGAGGGCGCCAGCGCGTCGTGCGCTAGCGCAGCTCCGCCTGCTGGGCGAGGCGGGTCGACTGGTTCGCCCGCTCGAGCAATGCCTCGACGCTCTCGCGCTGGCGCTTGAACTCGGCCAGGGCCTTGCCGTCGAGCTCGCGCCCGCGGGGCAGGCGGATCTTCATCGGATCGACGAAATGGCCGTTGATCATCACCTCGTAGTGGAGGTGAGGGCCCGTCGAGAGGCCCGTATTGCCCACATAGCCGATCACCTGCCCCTGGCGCACGCGGGCGCCCGGCCGGATGCCGTTGGCGAAGCGCGATTGGTGGGAATAGGCGGTCACGTAGCCGTTGGTATGCTGGATCTCGATCCGGCGGCCGTAGCCCGAATCCCATTCCGCCTTGATGACCGTGCCGTTGCCGGCGGCGTAGATCGGCGTGCCGATGCGGTTCGACCAGTCCACGCCCGTATGCATCTTGGAATAGCCCAGGATCGGATGGCGGCGGTAGCCGAAGCCCGAGCGCAGAACGCCGTCGGCGATGGGCTTGCGGACCAGGAATTTCTTGAGCGAGCGCCCCGCCTCGTCGAAGAAGTCGATCGACCCGTCCTCGCCCTGGAAGCGGAACACCCGCCGGGGCTCGCCGCCGATGGTGAGCGCCGCGTACAGGATTTCCGGCGGGCTGTTCTCGTCGTCCTGGCCGAAGAAGATCTCGAAATTGTCGCCGCTGGCGACGCGGCGCTGGAAGTCCACGTCGTAGCCGAAGATGCGGACCAGCTCCTCGACGGTCTGGCGCGGCAGCTCGTTCTTCAGCGCCGTCTCGTAAAGGCTGTTGTAGAGGCGTACGCCCCCGCGGCCCTCGTCCTCCTCCTCGTCCTCCCCGTCCGCGAGCTGGGGGGCCGGACGGGCGGTGGGCTCCTCGGGCGGGGTCACGGAGACGAAGATCCCGCGGTCGTTGGTGGCGGCAATCCCCTCGATGCCCCGCTCGCCGAACAGGATGACCCGCACGATGCCTTTGCCCCCGCCGGGCACCGGCCCGAGCAGGACGCGCATCCGCTGGCCCTCCGGGAGGGCACCCACCTTCACCCGTGCGCTGAGCGCGGCGCTGATGGAGCGGATCTGGTCCGGGTTGGCGCCTAACGCCCGAAGCGCCGTCTCGAGGGTCTCGCCGCGCTTGAGAACTGCGTCCCGCTCCTCGATGAGGGGGTTGGGGGCGACGCCGTCCGCCTTACCGAGATTGGTGACGTTCTCGGGGACGACGCGCACCTCGATGGAATTGAACGGGTTGTCGCTCACCCGGGCATAGCCGAGGGCGTCTCCCAGGGCCGGCGCCTGCCCGAGGGTGCGCGACAGCATGAGCTGCGGCGCGATCGGCATCACGGGGCGCCGGCCGGCCTCCACCCCCATGCGGCGCTCTTCTTCAAGGATCGCGGCCACGTCGGCGTCCGTGAGGCCCGGAGCCGCCGGATCGATGGCGGCCACCGCGAGATCGCTCTTCACCACCGAGACCTCGGCGTCGCTCACCTCCGGGGGCGGCTCCACGTAGCGCTCGCCGCTCTCCTCCGCGAAGAGGCGCATGGGGTTGAAGGGTGGGATGTCGGTGGCGTGGACGCCGCTCGTCATGGAGAGATTCGTGGCAATCCGGACGAATTGCCGAACCCGGATCACCTCCCGGTCGCCGACCCGGACGGTCACAGGCGCCTTGAAGCTCTGGCGCGCCGAGGCCACCATCTCCTGGCGCACGAGCTTGTCGCCCTTGCGGGCGGTTGAGGCCCGCTCCGCGCTCGTCACGGGGCGGGTGGTTCCGGGCGTCGCGGGCTCCGGCGCCTCCGCGAAGATCATGGCGCCCTGAAGCGCGATATAGATGGAGGCGCCGATCAGGGCGCCCCCCGTGATGCCGGTGAGCACGCTGGCCCCGAGCCAGCGGAGGTTCACATCCCGCCGATCCACATCCTCGGCGACCCCGCCGCTGCCGTTGAGCGGCGGCTCGTGGCCGACATCCACGCCCTGCGAACCGCGTGCGAGGGCATCGCGGCGGCCAGCCCGGGAGGTGTTGGTGGTGCGTGCTCTGGTCATCGGCAGCGGTGTCGGGCCAATCCGTCCTGCGGGCTCAAGCGAGGCTGTTTACACATCTGCAACCATGCCCGCGAGCGGGCGAGGACGCAAATGGGCCGGCGGGTGCTGTGGACGAAGCATCGTTCCAGCGGGCCGCTGCCCGGTGGCTGCTTTCTCCTGCACTATGTCTGCAGTGAGGCGGAGTCCCATACCCCTCCCAGAGGAGTACAAGAGGGCGCCGGCTCCCCGAAAAGGCGGGTGTCAAAAAAAGTTCACGAGGCGTGTTGACAGCGGAAAAGGCTCTGGCCTATAAGCCGCCCATCGGCGCCGCCGCTGACGCGAACCGGCGCCGAACGCTTCCATGGAAATGCCGGGCCCACTTGCCTGACCTCGGTCGGGAATGGGTGCTGTTTTCCTTGGAGGCTCTCACCTTCGAGTGGGGGTCGAGAGCGCTTCGAAAAAAGTTTCGGAACGCTGTTGACAAGGAAAGCAGATGAACTTATCTAAGGTTCATCAAGGCGCCACCGCTGAGGCGGATCGGCACCGACGCTTCCCTGGACATCAAGGGTTTTGCACCGGTCTTCCGGAGTAAGGGCCTGTTGTTCTGGTGAGGCGGCATCGTTTTCGATGCACTGCTCTTTGACATTGTTGAGAGAGGGAAGAGAAACGTGGACGGCGGCGTTCTTGCGTGAGCTGAGGCAACTTGGTTCAAAAGAGAAGCGTCGACTGTCTTAACGTTTTGAAGACACCCATTCCTGGTGGAAACGCTGGGGA
>DASZAZ010000115.1:0-104934 GCA_035944635.1 Microvirga sp. | reverse complement strand
ACTGGGCGTTCATAGCAGGGCTCGTTGTCGTGGGGCTCTTTGGCGTGTTCCTCATGCTCACTATCGGAGGGGACAGCTAGAGCGAGGCTTTCGTGCCTTGCCGCAGCGGAAGCGCAGGCGTAGCGTCCGCCTCGGACGATGTTCCGCGATGTGCCCCGTCCTCAAGTGCCTCCCGCTTTGGTCAGCACTACAGCACCTCGGGAGGCTCGGCGCCCGAAACACGCCGA
The DNA here is from genome assembly GCA_035944635.1 of Microvirga sp. Classification (GTDB taxonomy): domain Bacteria; phylum Pseudomonadota; class Alphaproteobacteria; order Rhizobiales; family Beijerinckiaceae; genus Microvirga. Next base: position 104,707 of record DASZAZ010000115.1, on the reverse strand, counting down.
GCCTTCTGGCTTTCAGGCTGGGAACGATCCGCCCTGCCGCTGACCTCCCGAGGTCAGTCGCTTCACATCCCACTCTGGGCGCCACACGGCGCCCTCTTGCTTGTCTACTGCCGTCGCGGACCAGCATGAAGATGCCGGTCGCAAGGCACTCGACCAGGCAATTGTGGCGACGGGCAGCAACGACGGCCTGGACTCATGATTGTGCTCAGCCAGCACCGGTGGCCAGTATCGCCTCCTGACAGGGTAGCCGAATGTCCGTCGCGGGCTGGCACTTCACGCTCAACCTGGCTGGTGTAGGCTCATCCCTGGCGGATGGATCGGGGGCGATGATGCGGCGGCGTGACTTTCTACAGTTCGGGAGCGGTGCCGCCGTAGCATGGTCCATGCCTGCCTGGGCCCAACAGGTGTCGAGCCTGCCCCTTGTGGCGGTCCTCCTTCCTGGATCTACCGAGGGGGTGCCGGAGAGGGTCGCTGCCGTCCGTAAGGGCCTGCAACAGGAGGGCCTTGCTGAAGGGATCCACTACACCTTGGTGGTGCGCCATGCCGATGGTCAGCTGGGTCGCCTGCCCGCACTCGCGAAGGAGCTTGAGGCGATGAAGCCGGCTGTCTTCGTTGCTGCAGCCACTGCTGTCTTTGCCGTCAACAAGCTCCGGCCGGAGCCCCCCATGGTCTTCACGGCTGTCTCAGTGGACCCCATCGAGCATGGACTTGCCAAGAGCTATGCCAAGCCAGAGGGCATGTTCACCGGCAACGTGATGAACGCGCAGGGAGGCGAGGACGCCATTGCCCAGAAGCGGATCGCTTTGTTCAGGGAACTCGTGCCGAACTTCATTCACCTGGGGCTGATCGGCTCGAAGGGCGACAACAAGCTCTCGGTGAAGGAGTTCGCCGGTGGCAGCAGGATTGCGGCTCAGCTGGGGTTTCAGGCCACACCCTATGCCATCGACACTCTGGATGAGCTTGAGGGCGCGGTCTCGGCAGCCATACGCGATGGCGTGGACGCCCTCTACATCACAGCTGAGCCAATCCTGATCACCAACCTCCGGCGCGTCGTGCCCATCATATCTGCGCCAGGCAAGCCAACGGTTGGTCCCTACGTCGAGTTCTGCCGGGCTGGCGCGCTGATAACCTATGCCTCGGATATTCTCGATGGGGTTCGCCGTGCCGGCGTCTATGCCGCGAAGTTCGTTCAGGGCGCGAAGCCTGGCGACATTCCCATCGAGCAGGCGGACAAGTTCACTCTGGCGGTCAACACGAAGACAGCACAGCAACTCGGGATCACCATCCCGACAGGGATACTAGCCATGGCCGACGAGGTGATCGAGTAGGCCCCAGGGGCGCGGACGCTCCTCCTGTCTTCGCAGAGAGCTTCTCCAAGGCAGAGACCGCTGGAGCGCCTCTGTGGTGAGGGATGGGCTGCAATCCCTGGCTCGCCCGCTCCTGGCAGGGGAGGATCGTCCCCACACCCGCGCGCTGCCAGACTATGACCAGGGCGCCTGAAAACATCCCTCAGCGCTTCCCAGCGATCTGTACTGATCCGCTCGGAACCTGGACTGCAGCCATACGATCACCAGTCCAGTTCTAGGTCCGATGGACAGCTTCTCGACGCAGTGAGGACGGCGTAGTTGAGCGTGTTGACCCGCCTGGTTCTTCCTTCCCGTTCTGGAGCATACTCGTGGCAGTGATGACTGGTACGTCTGGCAACGACACCCTCGTCGGCCTCAACGGGGCGGACACGATCAGCGGCCTCGGGGGCAACGATAGCATCTTCGACGGTGGCGGCTCTGACCTCCTCATAGGCGGGGATGGCAACGACACCATCACCCTCGCCAACGATGGTGTCGCCGACACCGCGCTGGGCGGCCTTGGCAACGACTATGTTGAAGCCGAAGACTTCGCTGCTCCTGGCACGGCGGCTGGCGTGAGCCAGGTCTTCCTCGGAGTGGGTGCCGACCTGGCCGACATCGGTGGCACCATGGCCTTTGAGGTCGGCGGCGGCGCTGGCGATGACACGCTGTATGTGACCTCTGCTGCCAACGACACCGTCTATGGCGGTGAGGGCAACGACTTCATCGTCACGGATGGCCCCACTGACCGTGACCAGGTGTTCGGCGGTTTCGGCGCTGATACGATCAACGCCGACGCGAGCGACACTGTGTATGCAGGCGTGGGCGATGACTATGTGATCGGCGGCCAGAGCGTCTTTGGCGGTGCTGGCAACGACTACCTGTACCTGCAGGAGGGCAGCGCCACGGCTGGTGGTGGGGGTGGCAGCGACACGATCATCGGCGGTTCTGGGCCAGATACGATATTCGGCGGTGCAGATGCGGACTTCATCGCCGTCGCCGATGGGAACGAGAGCGGCGACCTCGTATTCGGCGGGTCTGGCCACGACACCATCTCTGCGGGCGAGAGCGACACGGTGCTCGGCGGTGAGGGCGCCGACTCTATCACGGTGTTCGATGATGATGCAGACAGCTTTGGCGGTGCAGTCTTCGGCGGAGGTGGCAGCGACTACCTCAAAGGTGGCAACGGCAATGACGAGATTGGTGGCGGGGCAGGCTCTGACACGATCTTCGGCGGCTCAGGCAACGACATCCTGTTCGGCGGCTCGGGCGCCATGGACGGCGCGGACCGGATCTCTGGCGATAGCGGCTCAGACACCATCTTCGGCGGCGATGCTGACACTGTTGAGGGGGGTGCGGATGCCGACCGCTTTGACTTCCGCGGCAGCAACCTGACGGATGCCGCCGTTGGCGTGATCGCCGACTTTGAGGAGAACCTCGACAAGCTAGTGGTCACCGCAAGCGCGAAGATCATTGCGACGCAGGGCTCCAACGACGTGTTCGTGGACATCAACGGCGACGGCTCGGGGGACGTGCGGATCATCGGCGGCGTCTCAGGTGGGTTCGATAGCGGTGACTTCGTGTTCGTCTGACGAGTAGTCACATGAGTAGGGAGGGGCGCTCGTGTGCCCCTTCCTTCGGCAGTTGTAGCGGCTGGTTTCACTTCAGATCGGCCAGTGCGCACAGCAGAGCCCCTCTCTCGCTTCGGCGAGGAGGGGCTCTTGTGTGAGAGGGGTCTCAGAGGCCTTCTCCAAGCCAGAGACTACTGGAGCGAATGTATGGTGCGGGATGGGCTGCAATCCCTGGTTCGCCCGCGCTTGGCAGGGGAGCAATCGCCACCACAGCCACAGCCACAGCCACAGCACTGCCTACGCCCGGCTCTCGGACCGGGCGTATCGTTCGCAGTGCGCTTCGACATCAGTGTTCGACCTGGTCAGCAGTAGGAAGGTCCAGCGGGATGGGCAGGTCGAGCGGCGAGAAAGCCTTCGCTGAGGTGCTTGGGTCAGCCGCCTCAGTCTTGGGCGGATCATTGAGCATCACACCCCAGAACGCGCCTGTCGCGACCAGCAACGCAAGACCAAGGTTGCGCAGCGTGCGCCGAGACGGCGTGACGGCGGAGAGCCCTCGTGAGGCAGCGCTCTTTCTGCTCTGGGCTCGCACCTGAGCCGCAACGCTCCAGTGATGGTCATAATCAATGAAAGGCCGGTCATAGTTGGGACGATCAAGCGATGTCGTCATGGCAATTCCCCTTGGTGGCCGCAAAAAACGGCACCAGAAGCATGAGCTTGTTCGACCAAAGTCGCATCCCGCATTTGGGGGAGGCGGTCACGCTTTCTCGTGCGCGAAAGTGCCGCCGTGGTTTGTGTAAACCCATGTACGGAATAGACGTTCTGGGCATTCTCACGAATGCGCTCAGCCAGCATTGATGGCCAGCATCGCTTTCCTGGCAGGGAAGATCGTCGCCACAGCCCGCAGTGCTCAGGTTTTCCAGGTGCCCGTCGGCGCGGCCGCCATCACTGACAATACCTGACGGTCAGAACAGCCAGTACGCATTCAGCAAGAATATACCGCTCGCCAGTAGTCTCCCGCCTGCAGCCTCAACCGGCGTGCTTGGCGAAGGTCCTGAACGTGGCGTACCGAACAGATACGGTTTGGATCGAGTGGCAAGGCGGTCGCCGGCGGCTGTCTGACCTTGCTGCTGAAGTCGGAATACCCAGACAGATCCTATACGAGCGGGTCATCCGCTATGGCTGGTCCATCGAGCGAGCCTTGTCGGAGCCCGTTCGCTCGCGGCGATGCAAGCCGCGCAAGAAGATCGCCTATGATGCTGTGCGAGGCTCGCGTCGAGACCGAGGTGCCACCCCTTGAGGAAGGCCCGCTCAGAAGAGACGAGGGGGCTCTCGCGGTGTTGGCGGATGAGGCAGCCTCAGGTGGTCACTTTCGGGGTGAACCAGTTCTCTCCCTTGGTGAGGACGGAACTGGTTGTTGCTGGCTCTGGAGCCGCGGTTCTGGGGGTCTGAACTACGACCGGGACCTTTGCCTTCACCGCCTCCATGCGGGCTTGGACCTCGTCAGCCGGGAAGGGGTCAGCCTGCCGCCCAATCGAGAGTGCACCATCCAAGATCTGGAGGCCCCGGTCGAAGGTCACAGGCCAGTAGAAGCCTCGGGTCTGCTGCTCGATGAAAGCGGCTCTGAGCCGTTCTACCTCTGGCGTATCGGCGCAGGCCAGGCGCGTGACGTAGGGCAGCAGACGCTGGCGCTCTTCATCAGAGGCCATGTCATTGAGCCACATTGCGTACTCACAGATTGGGCGTGAGAAGCACGTTGGCATCTGCCGGGCAGCGCTGATTGCCTGGTAAGGGAACCCGGCTGCGACAAGGGCTGCCTCGTTGATGCAGGTGCCGCCGTCTGGGCCAGGGAAGAGATGAGTACCTCGCTGCAGTTGCCAGTTCAGTACATGGTCGAAGCTGTGCATGGTGGCCACTCCTGTGGCTCGCCCCCAGGCTGAGGCTCCTCCCGTTGCGTCAGCCCGTCAAGGCACGCTGACCCCCAGCCTCTACTTGCTGCCCGACTTCTTGGCGGCCTGGGCCATGCCCTTGGTGTCGCCCTTGGCACCAGCATGCAGGATCTCGGCTGCGGTCTGCTCCTCCTGCTCCAGGGAGGCTGGGGTGGGGGCGGTCTCGTCAGTAGCGGTTAGACCCTGCCCGTCAGGCTTCTTGCTGCCAGCTTTGGCAGCCGCCTCAAGAGAGCGCAGCGCTTCCGGCTGCTGGCCTTTGGCTGAAGAGTTCGACATGTGATGACCTCGCGTGAAGGCCGCTTCTCGAGGAGCAGCCCGCATTACGGCAATTGACTTCACACGATCAGCGTTCCCGGGAGTACCTCTGGATGGACTGCTGAGCAGCTTGTGGAGCGCCTCCCCACCTGAGTTCAGGCACCGGGAGAGGCACGCGCGGGGAAGCACACCTGGCAGTAGGGCTTGATCTCCCGACCCTGACGACGGGCACTCGTGTCACTGCGGTCATGCGAGGCGCAGATTGCCGCGGGTATCAGGTGCGATCTGTTACCCCCGGCGTTACCCTAGACGGGAGAGCACTCCGCAGGCAGTCGCGCTGGGTCTTCGTTAAGGTGATGTAATTGCTTACAAAAACCTTGGTGGGTGTGCAAGGATTCGAACCTTGGACCCGCTGATTAAGAGACGCTTGCTTGTTGAAGCAGATCAGACACTTAGATGTAAAACATGGGATTTGGTGGGGTTTGGAGGACAATGGGTTAGGAGCGGATTGTAAAACTCCCCTACTCTGCTTTGATGCCATTGTAGCCGTCCAGAAGCCTGGGTTAACTTTGCACCTTTCAACGAATCCGGTCCTCGGATTACTCGCAGCAGAGGTCGGTCTGCTCTCGTGGCGCGGGTGATCGCGCGCCAGGAGGAACTATCGCGTGTACGTCCGTCTCGTTCGTCGCGGCGATGACCGACGCTTCTGCTTCTCGGCACTTTTCATGACGCGCCCTTTCTCGGCCTTGAACAACTCAAGCGCCTTGAAGGTGAACATCTCGTCATCTGGCATGCCAAGTGAGTAGAAATCACGCTCCCTGAGTTCTTCAGCGTGCAAATAGTCTACAAATTTCTCAACTCGGTCGAGTCTAACCCGAACTCTCTCGATTCTCTCGCCACGGGTGAAATGTCGGTATTCCGTCCTGGCAGCCTCCAAAAGGTAATTGCCTACCTCTTGGTCGAAGATACCGCAGTCCGTGCAGATGAGATCGAGGTAGGCAAAAATGTAAGCAAAATCCTCGACTATATAGAGTCCATAACTTGTGATTTTGACTTGGTCAACGTCAGCGGTGTAATAATCAAGTCGGTTATTAGACTCGATGAGACCATGCCGGAGCAGCAAGTCTAAATTTTCGACGCAATCATCTGCCATATTGAACGTTTCGGCAAAATACGCAACCAGCGTAGCTGTTGACATGTAGGACGGCGCGGATGCTGTGAAGTTTTTCGCAAGCTTCCTCAAAATACGCAGAGCAGTAAAATGCGAAGCATGCCGCGTGTTTCGTAGTTGGTAAACATTCGGGATTTCACTCAGGGTCTCATCGTAAAAATACCGCGTAGGTATCATCACGGGCTTGATGACTTGATGAACCTGAAAGTTCCAGGAACCGTTGGAGATCATCTCATCGACATTAGTGTACCCGGAGAGTAAGAAGCTTCTGAACAAATCCAATGACAGGCGGATATTGCCGTGAGCACACGCGGTAAGGAATGCATTCAGCGGAGATCTATCATTCGAGAATTCTTTGACAAGGATGTTAAGGTAAACCACAGAGTCTTTGACAAACTGCTCATCCGCGTCGGGAATTAAAAGCGCTCTCCGACGTTCGCTTGTGAGTAGGCTAATGGTATATTCTAGCCTTTTCTTGAACACTTCAGACGGACGGGGAGAACTGATATGAAAACCGGCATTCTGAAAAGCATCTAGCAGGCCGTGTATCTTCGAGCTATGAAAACGCTCTTCGCGCATAGATATCAAGGTCACGCATTCCAGTAGCTTCGATATTTCTTGAGCAGACGTAAAGCAAAAATCCTGCATTGCGGATGCATATTGGTCAGTATTGTCGATTATAACGATAACACCCTTACTTTTCTTGTTCCAATGTTCAACGAGCTTCTTTGCGCAGTAGGATAGATCAGATTTCCAAACGGAAACTAGATTGTTCAGTGCAATCTGATATACATCTGATGATTCTGCTAGGCCGAAAAGCTCCTGCCGTTGAGCAACGAGAAACCTGTCTGGAAACAACGTACTAATCAATGTCTCTCGCTCTGAGGCCAGAATTCCCTCTCTATCCAACTGCGAAACGAGCTTACCCCAAATTTCCGAGCGAATTACGGTTTGGTCTTCCGGTGTCTCAAGGAGATCGACAATGGATATTACTGAATGCTCGCTGAGCCAGCGCGGGGGCTTATGATGCAAGAGCCGCTTGATGAAAGTAGACTTTCCGGAGCCCTTTCCGCCGAACAGGACAAGGACCTCCCCTTTCCGGCCCTTCCTTATGTTTTTGGTGAGTCTGCCGCCGAGACGACCCCCCTTCCCTGTGTCATCAAGTTGCTGGACGCCATATGACTGGAAGTAGGGAGAGAGCGAGTCATGTATCAGCGCTCTCATACCCTGGGACGTATTCGTATATTCCCTTTGCGAAACATAGCAGCGGTCCATGAACTCGGTATCATCATCCCTAATGACACCAAAGTAGTGATTTACGACCGGTCTCAGGGTATTCGCGAGCCTATTAGCCGTTATGCTGTGTGAGTATGACGCGATTTTCTCTTTTGGGTAGTAGATCGTTCTGTCTTTAGGTGGCGTACTTGACAAGAGGCTTGGCAGCGACGAGCGCTCTACAATTGCTGTATACGATAAGTTGTTGGTAGCCTTGGTGTACTCGCGCTCGAAAAACCTCAGACTGCGCACAACAAATGCCTGGAGGCTCTCCCATCTTTTGCCCCTCTCAAACGTTTTGAAGAATACCCATTCATGCCCGTTCGTTATAGCAGCGTATTCGCATCCTGTGTCGAAGCAATAGGTCCTTACTTGCGAGAGGGCGGCCTTTATATTAGCATCGGAAATGAGTTTTGCGATTGAGATATAAGCCGACGTTTCATCTTGCGAATGGGAAAGTGGAAGCTCAAAGAATATACCTTCCTTCTTGGCTTCGATGAATATTAGATTGCCGCCATCGGCCTTCTTTAAAATGTAATCCGCAAAGCCAGGATGAATGTATTCTTCTACGGCAACCCGGTTGCGTGGCCAAGAAAGAAAGTCGTGGAGGATGAAGTCAATAATGTGGTGCCGGGTTTCGGCCTCGTTCTTGTTACGTAATGAAGCCTGAGAGCCTAGAGCCTTTAGTGCATCAAGAACGTCGCCGTCTAGTTTCGTTTCGCGAGTGGTCACGTTGCTTTGCTCCTAGCAGACAAGCTTCGGAGCCAGGACGTGCTGAGTCAAGCTGACAGCGGCATCCCGATGACACCCGGCTTGCCCTGACCTTCATTGTGACGGGAGAGGAAGCCGATCTGCTGCTGCTGCAAGTTCAGGAGCGTTCGGGTCCCCAGGACATCCGAGCCGATCCCGGCCAGATTGATCAGTGCGTGTACCGGCTGGAGAAGGTTGAGGAGATCAAACAGGCGGTGCAGGAGCAAATCATTGCGCACCTTCGGAACCGACATGCGCGAGGCACTCTGGCTGCCTAAGGCCCCATGGACGCGTCGTGAAATCAACTACAAAGATTGTGCATCTCACACAGATCGCTGAGACGAAAAAGGGCAGCTTCGGCTGCCCTTTTGTGCTTGTGGTCTGTCCTGGTCCGCACTATTTTGTGCAGTGCAACATCGCGATGGCGTCGCGGTGTTGCTGCCCTTCTTGGGCGTTTCCTCCCTAAACTCGGGCCGCTCTTCGGAGCGGCCTTTTTTCTGCTCCTACTAGAGCACCGCTTGGTGGGCAAGTCTGAATCACTTCTCTGAAGATCAGCACAGTTGGCGCTGTCGGCGTGCTGCTCCATAGACGTGAGCCGCGTCTGCGTGTTGAACTGCCTATATCGGAGTTCCGCAAGCCTTGATGACCCCAGAAGCCTTCATCTCAAAGTGGAAAGCCGCCGACCTCAAAGAGCGTTCAGCGGCTCAAGAGCATTTCATCGACCTTTGCCACCTCCTCGGAGAGCCGACACCGGCTGAGGCCGATCCCAAAGGCGAGAGCTATTGCTTCGAGCGCGGCGCAACCAAGACCACAGGTGGCAAGGGCTGGGCCGACGTTTGGAAGCGGGGGCACTTCGGCTGGGAGTACAAAGGACGGGGCGGGGACCTCAGCAAGGCTTTCACTCAGCTCCAGCAATATGCCATCGCCCTTGAGAACCCGCCGCTCCTAGTCGTGTGCAACCTCGACCGCTTCCGCTTCCATACGAACTGGACCAATACCATCAGCGTCGTTCACGAGATTGCGATTGAGGAGCTGCGAGACCCAGCCGCTCGCCAGAAGCTGAAGGCGGTCCTTTCCGATCCCGAGAAACTAAGGCCAGGGCAGACCCGCCAGGCTCTAACCGAGAAAGCCGCTTCCGACTTTTCCCGGCTCGCTCAGCGCCTGCGGGAGCGGGGGCACGATCCTGAGACCGTCGCCCACTTCATCAACCGGCTCGTCTTCTGCATGTTCGCAGAGGACATCAGTTTGCTGCCGAACCGGATGTTTGCGCGCATGATCGACCATGCCAGGACTCATCCGGAGCATTTCGAGGGCATGGCACGCTCGCTCTTTGGGGCCATGCGTGGGGGCGGCATGGTTGGATTTGAGCCAGTGGAATGGTTCAACGGCGGCCTCTTCGACGACGACACGGCCTTACCGCTCGACAAAGAGGACATTGCGCTAACAGCCGCCGCAGCGGCCCTTGATTGGGCTGAGGTTGATCCCTCGATCTTCGGGACCTTGTTTGAGCGAGGGCTTGATCCTGACAAGCGGTCCCAACTTGGCGCGCACTACACCGACCGTGACAAGATCATGCTTATCATTGAACCCGTGATCGAGCGGCCATTGCTGGCAGAGTGGGAGGGCGTGAAGCAAGCCGTTGCAGAGGCATTAGAGCGAGCCAAGGGAGCAAAATCAGCCGCTGCCAGGACAAGGGCGCACGACGGGGCGGTGAGCCACTACAGAGCCTTTCTAGACCGTCTGAGGGCCTTCACCGTGCTCGATCCCGCGTGCGGGTCCGGTAACTTCCTCTACCTTGCCCTCCGGTCCCTGAAGGACCTTGAAAACCGAGTCATGATCGAAGCTGAAGCCTTGGGGCTTCAACGAGAGTTTCCGGCGATAGGGCCGGGGTCTGTCAAAGGCATTGAAATCAATGCCTATGCCGCCGAGTTGGCGCGGGTGACGGTCTGGATCGGTGAAATTCAGTGGATGATCCGCAACGGCTTCGGAGCCTCACGCAACCCGATTCTGAAGCCGCTCGACACAATTGAGTGTCGTGATGCGCTCCTCAATCCGGATGGGAGCGAGGCGGCTTGGCCTGACGCTGACGTTTTTATCGGCAACCCGCCCTTTTTAGGTGATCGGGAACATCGGATGCGTCTCGGAAATGCCTACACTGAGCGCCTGCGTTCCGCCTATGGGAGCCGAGTGGGTGGCCGCGCTGATCTAGTTGTCTATTGGCTCCAGAAAGCGACGGAGAAGCTCCTGGACAACAAGGCGCAGCGTTTCGGCTTCGTTGCAACTAAATCGGTCGCGAAGGGCGCGAGCCGAGCACCACTGGAGCTACTCGCAACCAAGGGCAAACAACTCATCTATGACGCCTGGACCAACGAGCAGTGGGTTGTCGATGGGGCTGCCGTTCGTGTCAGCCTGTTGTGCGCGACTGCTCCACAAAATGAGCAGAGAGGCATTTCAGAACTTCGCCTCAATGGAATGGTGGTGGCCAACATTAATCCTGACCTGACCACGGGCATAGATGTGACCAGAGCAGTCGAGCTTCAGGAAAATCAGGATGTTGCTTTTCAAGGAGTTAAGCTAACAGGTCCTTTTGACCTTTCTGGCGGGGCAGCACGGACGCTTCTTACTATGCCCTTGAACCCTAATGGGCTGCCAAATTCTGACGTGATCGCGCGGCTTTACGACATTGATGATGTGGTTGGTCGAGACAGCGATAGGTGGACAGTGGATTTCGGGTGCCGTGCTCCTGAAGCGGCTGCTATGCTCTACGAGGCTCCCTTCAAGCACATCGAGAGTGGGGTCGTCCCGTACCGGAATGACCCTGAGCAGTGCCGCAACCAGGATCAAAGATTGCGGCAACGGTATTGGGAGTTTGAGAGGCCCCGCCCCGAGATGCGCCGAGCATTGGCTGGGTTGCAGCGGTTCATCGTAACGCCTGAAAGTTCAGAGCATCGCATATTCATCTTCGTACCGATCACAGTTCTCATCCAGGGCAGTCTCTTTTGTATCGCACGAGATGACTACACCACCTTTGGAGTGTTAAGTTCAGGCATCCACGAAGTTTGGGCGACAGCGCAGGGCAACCGGCTAGGGGCGGGAAATCAGCGCCGTTATAACATTGGCGTTGCATTTAAAGCCTTTCCTTTCCCGGAAGGGCTCACCCCTAACCTCCCTGCATTGTCCTATGCCGATGACCCTCGCGCCATCCGCATTGCAGCCGCCGCCAAGCGCCTTGATGAGCTTCGTCGCAATTGGCTGAACCCGTCCAACCTTGTGAGGGTCGAGCCTGATGTGGTGCCGGGCTTCCCAGACCGCATCTTGCCCGTGGATGACAAGGCCGCCACGGTCCTCAGGACCCGCACCCTAACCAACCTCTACAATCAACGTCCGACTTGGCTCGACAACGCGCACCGTGAGTTAGATGCCACTGTTGCAGCCGCCTACGGTTGGCCTGAAGACATTTCGACCGAGGATGCACTTGCTCGGCTTCTCGAACTGAACACTGCTCGTTCGACTCCATTGGACGCACGTGCCGCCGCCGAGTAGATCGTGCCTTATTGGAGGAGACAGAAATTTCATAGGCTTTGGGGTTGGCTGGGACTGATTATGGCTCAACCCACAGGACCTCCACGAGTATGCGGCACTAGCCTCTCAAGATAGGAGACGACCTGACCTGCAGTTCGGGAAAGATGGTCAAAAGTCAGCACCTCAATGCGGTGAAGGTGCCCATTGAAGCGCCGGAGTGCCTGGCGTTGGGCTTCGTCACCATCACGACCAATGATGATTTTGGCCCGGACCTTGTTCGGGTCTTCATTATCCCGGAACCTGATTTCATACCGCCCAGCGTCTACCTCTTCGAGGTATTTCTGCACTTGGCCAATCACCATGGAGAGAGCCGCTCCAGCATAGTGGCTCTGGTGGCTATCGTCGAACCGGAAGAGAGCCCGCCCTTCCATAGGTGTTTTGATCTCTACAAGTTCAATGTAGCCATCACTGGTGCGTCGAAGCACGAAATCCTGCTGCGAACCGCGCACGAGATTGCGGTTCGAGAGGAGCTCGCTGTACTCACTACCGAACATCCAGGGGTGTTCGGCAAGGAGCCGCTGAAAATCCTGTTCGCGGTTGGAGGTCTCGATCAGTTGATTAAGACCAGCATGGGCCTGCCGATAGCGGGCCAAGTTGAGGGTCGCCGCAGCTTCCGCGAAGAGCTCAGGATTGCGAGCCGCTTGCTCCATTAGGTTCTCAAGCAACTCTGGGGTCTGTGCTGCTTGGTTCAACATCTCGACGAGAAGATTGGCTTTGCCCTCTTGTGAGAGCGCATTAATCGCGCGTTGGAGGCCAGGCGTATTCGCGTCGCTCGGCGTTGGCAGAACCACGAAGCTGCCGCCGATATTGGGTATGCTGCCCTCACACGCAGCAAGGATGAAGCGCACTGCGGCGCGGATTTCCTCTTCAGTTTCCAGGGTAAAAGACTTTGCACTCTCGGGCTGCCATGTACCCTGCACTTTGTGCCTTGTACGGAAGCCGATCCGGTGGCCCTTAAATTCCCCTGTGTTACGGCTGTGAATGGCAAAGTGAACAATCTCGCGCCGGGAACGAGGGAGTTCGATCAGGGTCAGGCTGTCAACTTGCCGAATGTCAGGTGTGCGCTCCTGGTCAGGGGTCGTCGAGCGGATCGAAAAAGGTTCATCTGGAGGAGACCGGGGCGGCATGACTTTGATCTACCATTCACTTTCAGATGGAGTTGAGGACGCTTCCTCTTTGCCCTTCTTGAGTGGCGATTCAGCGAGATTAGCAATCGCCTACATGAGGGTGTCGAAGGTGGGACCCGGCGAGACAACGAAAGGCGGGTCGTCAGCGGCCACTTTGCCGTGATCGGCGGTCTTCTTCCGCAGCCATTCGCCAACTTCACTTGCTTTCATCTGCATCCATCAAACCGCTTTCATGAGGTGAAGAGTATGGGTCACTTCGGGTGCTGCTAACAGCAGGTGTTGCTGGAGCTGAGGGTTGATCGGAGGGGATGAGCCGCAGCTCTGGCGAAGTACGGCTTAGCCATTAGCTTAGCCATTTGGTGAAAAGACTGGACAAGAGCTTATTTTCCTAATAAACTGATAACGCTTCAGGGGTAATGCGCCCTTTCCCACAAGCTTGGCCTTTAGGCTTGGCTGTAGCAGGTGCCTGCAAGCCCTGAAGCTCGTTCTACGTACCCTCATGATCATTGGCGGGGCTGAGCCCTGCCGCCTCAAGGGAGCCCTTCTGGGCTCCTTTTGCATTTTAGGAGACCCTTATGGCTTACCAGATCCGCGAGGCCGACACCGTACTCAGTCCCTCACCACCGCTCGGACCAGATACCCTCCAAGGCGAGCGCGACCGCCTCGAAGCCATCCGGCGGCGACTAGAGGCAGCAGCCGAGGCTCTGGCCAGGGTGCGCGACCAGCTTCAAGCCCGAGCACCGGGATATCGGGGCTGGGATGAGGATCGCGAGCACAGCGGCGCTGCAGCAGGCCATTTCAATCCAAAGGGGGGCAGGCCATGACCCCCACTCCCACCCCTCGCACGAAGGCGGCCCGACCCCACCAAGGGGGGATGGCCTATGCGAGGAGCTTGATGCTCCAAGCCTGCCGGGCTTCCCCTGATCCCACCTACCTCAAGCGGATGCGAACGGAACTAACCAAGCAGGGGATCCGGACTGCCGTGGCCGAGCACAACACCCCTGCCCTCTTCGATTGGCTGACAGACGTCATCAGCTACCAGGGCATCTCCGATACTGCCGCTTGGACCTACATGGAGACGCACGGACGGGTGCGGTGGGCTGACCTGGATGCTGCTTTTCAGCGCCGTCCCTCCTGTCCGAAGCTGGCGGGCTTCAATGCGTTCTCAGGTTGCCAGTACCGCAAGGCCAGCCGGACCTGTGGGCAGCCAGAACACCTCCGGGCCTGCCCCTTACCCAATCATCCCCTCCGCAAGGGCGCGCTGAACCGAGCGGCCTACGCCCTCTACCTCTTCCTCCGTGACGAGTGCGAGGGAGACCTGGTGGCTTGGATCGACGGGCGACTGGCTGAAGCGGATACTCCGGGGCAACCGGACCGAGCCCATCGCCTGCGCCAGGCTCTCCTGGAGCCGCTGGGGGCAATCCATGGGGTGGGGCCAAAGGTCCTGTCGATGGCCCTCTCCGGCCTCCTGCTGGGGACGGACGGGAAACGGGAGCGGTGGCTGGCCACCGGGGCCAGCCTGATCGTCGTCGATACCCTGGTCCACGCCTGGATGGTCCGGACGGGGATCCTGCGGCGGCTGGGGGCGGAACACCCGTATGGACCAGGCTGCTACCGACCTGGGGGCTGCGCGGAAATCATCGAGAGGGTGGCGAGGAGGATCGACGCCCGCCGCTTCAACCCGTCGTTCCCGCCTGTTTTCCCAAGGTACATCCAGAAGGCAATCTGGTTACTGTGTGCCCAGAACGGGCTCGGGATCTGCAACGGGCTGATGATCGACGACCTGACGCGATGCTCTAACGAGGAATGCTCTCTGTTCCGGAGGTGTGATCGCGTGCAGCTAATGGACTGACGCTTTGGGGCGATCCCCGCTGCGGGGCACAGCGTCCATGATCCTGAGTTGAAAGCAGGATCGAGATTACGTCTACGTTAGAGGATCACCTTGAACGTAGGTGATCCTCTACTACTTAGTATTTTTCAACTTGACGGAGAGAGGGTGGATCATTCTGGAATGATGGTTCCGTGTAATTTAACTCGCCCATGACCGCCACCCGGACAGTTGAAAAACTCCCTGTCTTTCCCGTGGAAGTAAATAGAAGCAGTGACTTTCTTATCGTTTTTATTTAAAGACGGTCGGATATCCTTCGCATTAGATACATCTTGCGCCTCAACGTAGGCGTTAAGTATCTTATAACCTGGGGGCGGCTCATAAGAAGCAGAAGAAGTGTTGCCCTGCTCACATCCAAAGTTCACCATTGTGCCCAGAGCAGCAAACTTCTCCTCCTTTTTAGACTCCTTAATCAGATCTATAAGCTTGTCGATATGTGGGCTCATGCATTTACGAGTATCATCGTCCACGAGTCTACGGATTTCTTCGTTCAGATAGCCCACCCCTCCGGCGGTATTTCTTACATCAACTTCGACTTTTCCCTGCCCTCCAGGAGACAACCTAAGTAGGCTTACATTGCCATTTAGGTCAGCTTTCAGCGAAAACCCCTTACCTGATAGACAAAATCGCTCAACAACGTTGGTGATTTGGTCAAGCTGCTGCTGCGTCGCAGCCATTGAGGTCTGAATTGAAACTCCGAACAAGGTGAGCGCCAGCACTATGTGCTTCATCATACCCCTCCTACGCAGTAGAGCACTAAAGGCACTCCCCTGCACGACTGGACTGACCAACTATAATGACTCTCAGGGTGCGAGGTGTCGAGAACAGACATGAGCGCACCTCCATCGCCTAGAATCGGACCGTGCCTGGACCTGCTCGTTGGCCGCTAAGGTGGTAAAATACCCTGTTACTGCCATGCAGGCACCTCCGACGACGCGGCACCGAAAAACGGAAAAATGGCCCCAATTGAGGGGCGTCGAAGCCCCGCGGGGACAACAGCGGCAATCTCTGGCACCCGGACCTATGCTGGCCCGGACCGGCTCGGCCCTTCAGCCTCGGGGTCTATCCAGCTAAGATACCAGTTGCCGTCTCGCTGCACCGTGCCGTCGTTATCATGATGATCGATACCCAAATCTTGTCCTATGCATTCAAGGGTGCGGGCCCGCCCATTACCGGCGCGCGCATTGCAACCGTCGTGGCGAATGAGTTCCTAGAGGTGTACGACGCGGGATCGACCACCAATTTTCGCTACTACATCAGGTACCTGTCCACGTCCCGCGGATCAGCAGTCTCGGAAGCTCCCTCCACGCGGAAGCCCAAGGCGAATGAGCGGCTGCTATTCGACTTCGGCACAGACTATCCGGCGCTCGTCGAACACGGGCCGCGGGCCACTGCGGCCATCATTAACGACCGCAACGAACCCGCTTACGCCGCCATCGTGTCATCGCTGGAAAAAGAGACGCAGAAGAAGCTGAAGCGTAGGTTCACCTTCCTGTGTGCAGAGGTGTCGGAGTGCGTCGCGTTGTCAAAGGAGACTGCGGAGCTAGGAGCTCAACTCCTGGATCTCTACACGCAGCAAGAAACGCTTAAGAGAAGCTTCCGCAACTCCGTCAATGACATGATGATTCTCGCGACAGCGTTGAGCTGTCGGGAGGTCTTCCACACTCAGGACGGCCCACTTGCCCGGTTCGTTGCACGGCTGAAAGGTGCGTCCGTGACACCGACCGGGCCGAGGACTATCGCGGTGGACTTCTCACGAGCAGCGCCCATGTCCCGAGGAGTGCTGCGCGAGAGCAAGGGATACATTCATCGCGGGTGGCGCATCGCCCATCTTATGAAGGGCGTGCCGCCGCCCTAAGGTTCCCCTCCGTCTTCGCCCGCTACATCCAGAAGGCAATCTGGCACCACTGCGCGCAGAATGGGTTGGGGATCTGCAACGGCAACCAGATCAATGACCGAACCCGGAGCACCAACGCCGAGTGCCCCTTATTCCGGAGCTGTGATCGAGTGCCGCTGAGGTGGGGCCGGAGCCAAGGCAACGCGGCTTGAGAGAGGGGCGTGGATCCATTCGCGCCTCACCTGCTGCTTGCTGGCCGGGGCCGCTCCAGTAGGCTGTGTACCGTCGAAGCGGGGCTGACCGTTCCGGAACCTGGATCCGAGCAACGCCTGGTGTCCACAGTCCAAGCCTCACGTCGGCTGGCTGGCTTAGCTTGAAAGCATATCCAGCCGCCCGTGATCGGAAGCCCTTGTGGGGAGGAACACGGAATGGGAAAGCGCCTTGTGGTCTGCTTTGACGGCACCTGGAATGCTGCCGACAACGGCGGCGAAGAAACCAACGTAGTGAAGCTGAGCCGGGCCATTCCAGGTGAAGGCAAGGATCACGTTCTCCAAATCGTGCTTTATCTCCGAGGCGTCGGCACGGGTGGGCTCACCGACCGGGTGATCGGGGGAGCGTTCGGGGAGGGGGTCGAAAGCAATCTCCGCTCCGGTTACATGTTCATCGCCCAGAACTATGCGCCCGGCGATGAGATCTTCCTGTTCGGCTTTTCACGTGGTGCGTTCACAGCCCGGTCGCTGTCGGGCTTCATCGGGGCCTCTGGCCTGCTGAAACGCGGTTGCCTCGATGATCTTGAACTGGCCTGGGATTACTACCGGACCCCGCCCGCGCAGCGCACCGGCCACGCCTACGAGGGAGAGAAGGAGAGCAACTGCAACCGCGACGTGACCATCCGGTGTGTTGGGGTCTGGGACACAGTCGGTGCACTCGGCATTCCCGGGGATATCTTCCGCAGCCTCACTCGCAATCGCTTCGCCTTCCACGATACTCAGCCGAGCCGCATCGTTGAGAATGCCTTTCATGCGGTAGCGGTTGACGAGAAGCGGGACGAATTTGTCCCGACCCTCTGGACCCGCCCAGCCGATGCCAAGCCCGATGATGCGCTAAATCGGATCGAGCAGGCGTGGTTTCCGGGCGTGCACTCGGATGTGGGCGGCGGCTACCCTGGCCCCAATCCGCTATCTGACATGCCGCTCTTGTGGATGGCAGATCGAGCTTCTCAGTGCGGCCTCAGCCTCGACTTCGATATGCTACCGAGCCGGAACAGCCTGAACCCGCTTGCTCTGCTGCACGAGTCTCGCAAGGTACTGTCGTACTCCGCTCTTGATCTCGCTCGCCCAACACTCCGGATGATCCTTGGCTCGGAGTTCAAGCCAGCCTTCAACGAAAAGGTCTATCGGCCTCAGGATGAGCAGGGACACCCATTGATCCCCATCGGAGAACGCCTGCATCGCAGTGCCCTTGATCGCTTCTTGCGCAATGCGCCAGGGCCTAATGGCGACGCGGAGTACAAGCCGAAAAACCTCGCTCCGGCTGTTGAGAAGGCACGCCAGAACCCGAACCTGACCGTCACTTAAGGCGCTTCGTTGGTCCTCCGGTCAATGGGACCACGCGTGACGGCGGTGCAGGCACCTCCGACCAATGAGGCGCTGAAAAAACGGGAAAATGGCCTCAATTGAGGGGCGTCAAAGGCCAGCGAGGACACTGCAAAAGCCCCGAAATTAGGGTCTGATACTGCGGCTTCGCGTGGCACTCGGCCCCCAGGACGTTGTTTGGGCGCGGTTAGCCCCAGCGGTAGGGTCGTCATGGCTCACCGACGCCCCCAGTTGGGGCAGCATCGGACCTCCTCAGCGCCTCATTCAATCTGCTCCATGCCCGAGGGTGACTAGACGCCATCCCTTCAGGTCCTCAGGATGCTCCGGAGGCTGAAGCACTGGGGCACGATGGCAGCGAAGGACCGAGTGGAGAGACGGCTGGCAGCGATCTTGGCTGCTGATGTGGCTGGTTACTCGCGTCTGATGAGCCAGGATGAGGTCGGCACACTCCGCACCCTCACAGCGCATCGCGAGGTGATGGACCGACTCATTGCGGAGCATGGTGGGAGGATCGCCAACACCGCTGGGGACAGTGTTCTGGCCGAGTTTCCGAGTGCTGTGGATGCCGTCCAGTGTGCCGTCGAGATCCAGAAGACCCTGGCTGACCTGAACACGGGGGCAGAGCCTGACCGAGCCTTGTGCTTCCGGATCGGGGTGCATGTCGGCGATGTCATGATTAGGGGGACTGACCTCCTTGGTGACGGCGTCAACATCGCAGCCCGCCTGGAGAGCCTCGCCGAGCCAGGAGGGGTGTGTATCTCAGGGGATGTTTATCGGCACGTCAGAAAGGCGCTCTCATTCACTTTCACGGATCTGGGGCCGCAGCAGGTCAAGAACATCGACGAGCCGGTTCAGGCGTTCTCGGTGGTTGTTCAAGCCCCACTGACCTCCCTAGCAGTCCAGTCGAAGCCTCCCACCCGGCGTCAACCGCTTCCACTGCCGGACAAGCCCTCGATAGCGGTCTTGCCCTTCACCAACCTGAGCGGCGATCCCGAGCAGGAGTATTTCGCTGACGGAATGACTGATGAGATCACCACCGGCCTGTCACGTCTTCGCTGGTTGCTGGTGATCGCCCGGAACTCGACCTTTGCCTACAAAGGACGATCCGTTGACGTGCGTCAGGTCGGGCGTGAACTCGGGGTCCGCTACGTTCTTGAGGGCAGCGTGAGAGCGGTCCGCAACCGCGTTCGGGTCTCAGCGCAGCTCATCGAGGCAGAAACAGGTAGCCACATCTGGGCCGAGAGGTACGACAGGCAGATGGACGACCTGTTTGCGCTTCAGGACGAGATCACAGAGAAGGTCGTCGGGGCAATCGAGCCGCACCTCTATGCAGAGGAGGGGTTGCGTGTCTCACGGCAAGCTCCTGCCAGCATTGACACCTGGGGCCTCGTTGTTCGTGCCATCGGGTTAGTCAGCCGAGTTGGACGCAAGGACAATGAGGAAGCTCGCGCGCTCCTGGATCGTGCGGTGGAGGTGGAGCCGACCTATGCAAGGGCTCACGCAATCCTGGGCTGGGCACTATGGTGGGCCGCCTGGAATTACTGGTTAGATGATGAGGATGCGGGGATCACGGAGGCTCGCAGACGTGCCGAGACGGCCCTGTCCCTGGACCCAAACGAGCCTTGGGCACGGATGGTATTTGGCCTCTGCTTGAGTGCTGAACGAAACCGAGATCAAGCTGTCCGGGAGCTTGAGGCGGCTCTTCGCGTTAACCCCAGCTTTGCGCTGGGCTACTCGGTATTCGGCTGGGTTCTCGTGTGTGCTGGGCGCTTCGATGCTGCTGTTGAGGAGACGGGCAAAGCCCTCCAGCTTAGTCCCAACGACAGCTTCCGCAGCTTCTACGAGCTGAACCACGGATTGGCTCTCCTGCCAAGCCGCCGCTTCGCCGAAGCTTTGCCGTACTTGCAGAAGGCGTTGGTGGCTTTCCCCGACGTGCCGCAGCAATACACTGTACTCATCAGTTGCTATGGGCACCTCGGGCAGTTGGATGAAGTCCCTCGGCTGCTGGAGCGCCGGAACAGGTTCAGCCCGCAGTTGACGGTGAGCTTGAACCGTCACCAACTGCGCGACTATCCGTTCGGTTCTGTTGTTGCCGAGGGGTTGAGCAAAGCAGGTGTGCCGGAATGACTTCCATCCTCGTACTGCTCGTTCTTGGCTGGATCGGTGCCCTGGCGCTGCTCTTTCTATGGACCTTCAGCCAGCTACTGCGACCGGATAGAGTGCACTCCGCCGTGGACCCGATCACGGGCGCACGAGACCGCCGAGCCGTCTACCGTCCGAGTGGCCCGCTCATTCAGCCTCACCCCAATGTCCTGGTGCCCATTCCAGACCACCTCACAACCCAGGAGGAGATGGTTGCCTGGATGACGAAGGAGATGCCGGAAGCCGTTAAGTGCCGATCTCGCGGAGCTGCTTAGCACCTCAGGTGTTTGAGGGTCCGGCAACCCGAGAAATGCTGAATGATCGAGAGCGGCGGGGCACAGTGCGAAATGCGACAGCCACCACGGCGGTGCGGCTCGCGTTCAGGGCAGCGATTAGGAGGAGGTCCCTCCCACCATCGCCCCCTAACGTGGTGGCGAACTGATCTAGGCCGTCTAGCGTGAGCCGTACGTAATCCTGCCGCGTGACAGTTAGCTTCTGGTACGAGTCCGAGCTCTAGTTCAAGCAGCCAAGTTGCTGTTCCTGGGCCGTGATCTCCGCTACTTCCCGACGCTGCCGAGCGGTTAGGGGGACACGAGATACATCGTCATACTTGCATCCGGCATTGCCGAAAGCCTGAATGGCCGAAGGGGTTTTGAAACACAAACCCGCAGCCTTGAAGATGACGTTTCGGTTAGTCCACAGCGCCTTGCACATCACATCAGGTGTGTCGATTTGCTCTCCCTGAGGCCGCAGGTAGCGGGAGTGTGCCCAACCCGAAACACTCTGCCATTCCACCCACACCCACTGCCCGTTACGCTGTCCATACCACATTACATCCTTCCCGTTAGGAGGAATCACCCCGGTGATGCGGCTGTTGGCGGTAGGATGTTCCCGCAGATTGAGAACGTCGTTGTAGCTAACACCCACCACGTCGAAGACGTTCTCGGGGTCTTTCTCCGCTTCTGCGATCCGAACCTGCGCGACTGTGACTACCCTGGCTTTAATCCGCTGAGCATACTCACGAGTGTAAATAGGGTAGTAGTCTGACCCTCCTCCGCTTCCCGTGTTGGCAGTGACTACACAATGCTCGCTAAGAACGAAGGACTTGGCCGGGTAGCAGCTTCCTCGGTAGATGCAAAAAGAAGGCCCGTAGTCCTCCTCTGTTGAGGTGTAATACAGTACATCCTCCAGATCTTGACCAGTGTTGATGTTCTGATCGGGAACCCTCTCCGTAGCAGTGATCGTGCAGGTTTCCCGTGCTAGGGCGGGGAGCGAAGCAATGAGCGACGCGACGACAAGGACTAGCTTCCCCATGGTACTCTCCAATTTTGTGGAGCCCGCAAGCCCCAACTTCTTTCGTCGTTTTCTATGGAGTGTATCATTTCGGAATTTCCCCGAGTATCTCGAACTTCGCTCTATCCGGATCGTCCGGTATATCGACCGCTCCAGCAGGTTGACAGATTCATCTCCGGGAGCTGCCACTGCAACCCTACTATCTGCTCACCGGCTAGGGCTGATGGACCTCTTCCGAAGGGCCGCTCCCACGATCCGCTGCAGGCGAGCCCGCGGCTTTTCTGGTCCGTCGCACCAGTTCCCATCGACCGTCCGGGGTGGCCTATAGGCTGGCTACGCCACCTTCACTTCTGCAGCATCTGAGCGAGATCTCTCTCATTTAGATGAAGTGCCTGTTGAACCGCTGCTAGGTTCTCACATCCGAAGCGGCACTCTGCGGAGAACCTCCATAAATAGGTTGGTTTGCCATCAATTTTGCAGCCCGAGGTCCAATCGAACTCAATCACGAAGGCTACCATCGTGCGGCTGAGACCAGGATGCACGACGACAGATGCATCCCCTGAGTAAGAGGCCCATCCCCCCTCGCTATGCTGGATTATCTGAGGGACTGGTCTGCTACCGTGCATCACACCAAAGACATCGCGTATTTGCAGATACGGCATCCTCGCCGTCACAGACGACGTGTTTGTCAGGTAAAGTTCGAGGCGCCCTTTCAAAATGCGCCCTCCTCCGTCATGAGCAGCCGGAGAGAGCCGTATGCCGAGCGTCAGGGTGGGGGTAGTAAAGCGCCGGAACGCATCCTCGATATCGTAGTGCTCCATTGCGAAGGAGCTATCCCCCGCACGCTTGTAGTATTGCTTATCACCCTTGGCCTCAGATCGGTGAGGTCGGCGCTCAGAACGCTCGACTTGAACGAGCAGGTATCCTGAACCGGCGACTTGAGCAGATGGGATTTGCTCGACCGTGATGCCATCGTGCCGAGGGATGAGCAGGTCGCCAGAAAAGCGAATGGCCTCTGAGCGGAACTGCTCGACGTCTCTGATGGGCACGCCAGGGGGCTGGGCACAATCCACACCATCAGGCCCTTTACGAGCATCAACGCCCCAGATGAGCAGACCACCACCAGAGTTTGCGAAGGCAGACAGCGCCTTCCCGTAAACTCGCTTGTCGTCGTCATCGAAGCGTCCGCGTGTAGGGTCGCGCTTCAACTTGAAGTCAAGCTGCACCGTCTCTGGCGTCCGCTCGTCAATCAGCCGATTGATACCGGCCTCACCCTCGGCAACTAGCTGATCGAAAAGCGCGCGCAAATGATTACCCCTTACCTAAAGGCACCTTAGCCTATCTCTGATCGGAACCGCCTCTCCACAAGGTTTGGCATCGGAAGCAGGTGGGCGGGAAATCTGGCCGAAGCCGCAGGGCCATCGAACGGCACCTTGACGTGCTCATCTGAGCCCTCAGTTGGCAGAACCAATTCGTCATGACTACGCTACGCTAGTAACTCTGGGCAGGTGGCGCTGAAAAACCAGGAAAAGGCCCTGGATCAGGGTCAACTTCGACATCAAGCAGGGCTTGAATTTAGCATGTGATGCGCGGCCTTCGCGAGGCACTCGGCCCCTAGGTGTCATTTGTGGGCGTGATTAGCCCCAGCAGTAGGGTCGTGATCGGGTTGCCGAAGCGCCGGGTTAGGGCCTCAACACACCTCCTCAGCGGCCTCAATAACTTGTCGCGCTGCTTGGCACGTCAAGCTGCTGGATGTTTGTTCGCCCGAGAAGTGCGGGATGGTTGAGCGCGACGGGGCACAGGGCGAAAAGCGACAGCCACGACGGCGGTGCGGCTCGCGTTTAGGGCAGCGGTCAAGAGGAGGTCCCTCTCACTGTCACTCTCCCGGAACCTCATCGCAAACTGGTCCAGTCCCTCCAGGGTGAGCAGGGCGTAATCCTGTGGGGTGACAAGCTGCATCAAGCACCAGCCGCCATCGAAGCCCTCTCCTGCGAGGCGGGATAGTTCCTGGTGCAGGCTTGTGGCGAGGGTCTCGTCGCCAACACCATCCAACACGACGGCTCGGCCTCGGGTCGGTTGGCCTTTCCTGACCCCTCCGATAGCGCGGAGATCAGTCCAGCCAACACAGACCAGCTTTTCGCCAACCAGAAGGGCTGCCAGAGCTTCGGCCACTACGTTGAGGTTTTCCGCTCGTGCGTCGATCCAAATGTCGGCCCAGGGCAACGTACCTTCTTGGGAGAGCGGTTGGTCGAAGGCTTGATCGCTGACAATGGCACGGCTTGAAGGGTTGAACGCCTGCAGACGTTCGGGCACCTCCTCCCCGCCCTTAACCCACGGGGCCTCATGCAGGATCACCACCTCGGCATCCGGCCACTCATCCAGAACGGCCTGGGGTGCTGCAAACGGGGGCAGCGTCCCACCTATCGTCTGAACGACAACGCGGGGAACGGGTGTCCGAAGGTGAACAAACTCGCCGGGCGCAAACACCACCTCCCGGCTCCTGCTCGCTAACCTGGTCCAGTGGCAGAGACCGACAGTCGGCTCGACTGTTTCGCGCTCGATCACATGGCTTGAGCCTGTCAGGACAGCTTGCATCATGTTCATCTGAAACCTCAGCGAGGAAGGTTCACGCAGCTGACACCCAAGCGTCATTGCCAGCGATGCTTTGCAACCTCCCCGGCGACTTCTGGGTGGATGCGCACGACCCCGCCTTCGTCAATGAACACGCGCCCGTACGCATTGCCCCTGGAGGTCATCATGCTCGTGATAGCACCGGATGGATTGGCCGATCCGGTAACACGCCCAGCCTCTCTGATCAGCGTGGTTCGGTCGATTCCGCCCGTCGCTCGGACCACAATACCCACGATGCGGTGAGCGTTGATGCTTGGCTTGCTGGCCCACTGTCGGATACGTCCGACCACAAAGGCGTGTTCTTTAGCTGTCATTGGCTCGACGCCCACGCTTGCGGCTGGCTGTTTCGTGCTTACAGACTGACTTGCTGCGTCCGGCCCACTGCCATTTGGTGATGGGAATTGCGAAGGAGAGACTCCTGCCCATGACTCGACCCTTCGCTTCTCCAGGGCGCGGCGCACCTCACCTGTGAATGGCTCCGGGCTTCGCCAGCTATCTGGGTAGTACGACGGTCTCGTCGGACACTCTGCCCCCTCTGGATGCCAGGAGTACAACTCGAAGGCGCGATACTGCAGTGCCGCCCGGATCTGCGAGTCGTGATCGGTGAAGCCAGCAAGAGCCCTCGGTAGGAGGACCAGGTTGGCGATGGCCGTGTGATATCGGGGGTCGTAGCAAGTACGTGGCCAGATGTGGCACGTCTCGAAGCCTTTCAGGTTTGCGCTGGGAATCCCAAGAGCCCGCTTGATGGCTTGGTTAGCGTACGAGTTGTCATCGAACGTCACCCCGTCTCGGCTTTGGCCCCGGATTTCTCCATGATTGCGTCGTCCACGCCGGATCGCTGGGAACCATGCTCCCGTCCCATTTTCTTTCAGCAGCCTTCGATGAACGTCCGGATCTACCCACAACGCGGTCTCCGCGACCAGCACAGCAAACCGGACGCCATGCCGTACTGCAGCGTCCCGCAATAATTCTTCCGCGTCGTACACCTCAGAAGCCCCCTTAGAAGTCCTGTCCCCCCAAATAGCCAAACGGATGCGCGCTGAAACGGCAGCCACCATCGGTGTGGCGAAGAGCACTTCCAGTCGCTCTAAACGTATCGCTCCTCGGTCACATTATCCGCCACACGTGGCACCGCAAAGAAGTTATAAGATGCCCCTCTAGAGCCAGCCAACTCTCCATCACTTTCACAGCTTATGGGAGGCTACTCGCACACACATTTGGGAACCGTGTGGAAGCAGTGACTCGGCGAGAAGACCTGTTTACGGATCGGCACGAGGTGATAGAAGCGCGGGGCGGTGTTCACCAGTGATTTTGGGTTCCCTGAGTAACTTTCTTCGTGCCACGATCACCGCTAGGCTTGCCATCCTCTATTAGGTAACACAGACGGCGTTTTCGCATGTCGGGTAAAACAGCCTCTACCGACCACAGAAAACTACGCGCGAACTTTGAAGAACTGAGAGCCGCTGGGTGGGCACCGCTCCTGCTCCACACGCATCCAGATTATCCGGAAGAGCCCGTGCTCATTCCTGCGGATGGGTTCGAGACCGACGAGGATTGGGGAAGTTGGTACGCCTACTGCGCTCGCCTGCTCCAGCGCGCGTACGAGGCGGAGCCCACAGCAGTTGAGGGAGAGGTTCTGCTGCAAAAAGCGTCCAACGAGGGGCGTCGGGGCCACAGGACGGCTTTGTATCGTCTAGATGTCGGGGTTTGCCAAATCTCCGACAAGCAACCGCATGATCAACACACTGAAGTCCTGGGCCGCATGGGCGTAGTCACCATTCTCATCGAGCAGCTGGAAGAGCGATTTCGCAAATCAAACCTGCCTCGACCTCTGACAGTAACAGACTTGGCTAGGCTGACGACGGAAAATGAGGACCTCGTTGAGACGCGCCAAAAATTCTTTTCAAGCCTCAACAAAGGGCATTTCGTTAACGAGCAGATGCTGAGATCTGTAGCTACAGCGTTAGGAGCGGACCATAAGGAATTGTGCTTCAGTTCCCGATCTCTGTATACGCCCGAAGCTCGACGGAAGAGAGCTGTCAGCGCCCGCGAGCGATCCCGGAAGACGCATGAAGCACTTCGGTCGTTCAAGCCCGAGCTAAAGCGCCTCACGGGGGTCGCTGAAATCGAGATACTGGAGAGGCTCCTCCAAGTTCCGCCACCGCGCAGCTGGATAGAGTACCAATTCCTGCCAACAGACCAAGCCAAGGTGGGGGCGGTCGAGACATTCGTAGACGTGATCCGGTCAACAGATCGGCTGGATCCTGCTGCCATTCAAAATCTCTGCAAGGCGCTGCGGACCCTGGAAGGAGCAGGCATATGGGTGTGGTTCGGCGAGTATGAGGCCGGGCTTGAATACATCGCCGATGTTGACGAATGGGGGCGGTTCGAGCCGCGTCTCGTCATTGCGCTTGGGGAGCGGGACGGAACTCGTCCACCTCTCCAAGTCAACGTGTCCGGCACCGCAGGAATAGAGTCGTACCTCAGCCCCAGCGACCCAGCACCCTGACGCAACGATAGTAAAGGTCGTTTCCGGCAAGAGGGAGTTGGTTTCTCACCGATGACGCTTGGTTTCTGTCCGGCAGCACGTCGTTTCCGTGCAACCCGGCAGCGGAGGGCCGATGCTCAAGGGGCTCGGGTGTGCCGGGGCAAGACCAGCACATCAGAGAGCTAACATCGCTGAGAAAGTACGTCCATGAAGGAGATGAAGTTCGAGCTGGAGTCATCAGGATCGCTGAAATTCACCATCACCTTGGACCCAGACGGTGTCGTTCAAGCACCTAATGTTCCAGCACCTGCTGTTGAAGCACCGAAGCCGGAAACGAAGCCGAACTTCGGGCGCAGTAAGCAATACTTCGACGACGACGACGACGACGATGATGATGATGATGATGATGATGACATCCCAAGTGTTTCTTCGATACTGTTTCCTGATCCAATAAAGACATAGGATCAGTCCAACAGAGCTTTAAACAAAACTAAAAACCAATAGATAATGTTGAAATTTGGGGCCGCGAGTGGGATAGCATTTGCGGCCCCTATCATCTTTTTTCCCGAAAGTTTCTGCGCTTTGCGTCTACCACTTCTGTGGACGAGCAGAGATGCAAGACCGCCAAAACACACCGTAGGCCCCACGTTTGGGGTTTAGAGGGCGGCATTTTCAAGTTGGTAATTTAACAACATAGCCAAGCAACATCGAAGCTGAAGCAAACACGCCGGAGAGCAACACGCCTCTCCAGTGGACAATCCCGTGTGATTAGCTCGTTGCAGCAATCCGGTAAATTATCAATATAAATTACACGAGAAATCAATGATAGAACATTTCAGTACATCAAAATGTCTCAGAGAAGGCGAGCCAGACCGCAACACCCTCCAGAAAACATTGGAACAGCGCGTCCGGTTACTCCGGAAATCTAAAATCCAACCTACCTTGTGCGAGGACTTAGCCGACAGCTTCGACAGCTGCAGCCGCCGACTCCCGTGCAACTTGGCGATCTGTCCCCACTGCGCCACCGGGGACCAGCGCACCAGGATCCAGCAGGTCCAGCGCCTCTGGGCCGACACCGAACTGACCAAAGTGACGATGGTGCCGACGAGCCTCCAGCGGGAGCCAGGCGAACTCGCCACTATCACCATTCCATCCGTCAAACGGCACCTAAGACGGATCTTCGAGCGAGCCGGGGTCGATCACCACCCGATCATTGGCTTCATCGACCTGTCCTTCAACATCCACAGCAACGGACTCTGGGATGATCATTGGCAGCCGCACCTCGAATTTCTGACCCCCACAAGCAATTGGATGGAGATGAAGAAGCCGCTCCGGAAGCAGCTCAAACGGTCTCCAGCAGTCAAAATCCCTCTGCTGGGGGTAAAGGTCGCTGATCTGGACCATCAAATCTCCTACGCCTTCAAACCGACTCCAGTTCGCAAAACTTCCTTCGAGGCCGTCAGCCCGAACGCGCGGCCACACAAGCAGTATCTGAAGGGTAAGCAGGAATTGGAGTTTTTGCTCTGGCTCGGGCTCCAATCAACCAGCTGTCGTTTGTTCATGCTCAACGCTCGCACGTACAGCGAGGCGATCAGGTTGCTGTGATGTCATCAAGGAAAACCGAGAAAAGGCCCGGTAGAGGGGTCTAGAACCCTGAAAGAGGTAGAGGAATGAGTAATCTGGACAGTGGAAACGGCAACACTGAAGTAGCCGTGCGACCCCACCCATCGGCACTCACACGGTCGCGCAAAAGCGGTGAGAATGGTGAGAATGGCGAGGCTCTGCCGACCGTTGCGTCTTCCGCTTCTCACGTTGCGGGGCATGACTCGACGGTCCCAAGCGATCCCTCAGCGGAATGGACGGTCATCCGCGTCAAGGACGAGTTGGACGGCAAGCTCTCCTTCGAGTTTCAGTTCCCGGTCGGGGACGGCACGAGAGGGGTGCTCGAACTCGGGAACGAGCTTTCGATAGCCGAAATGGTACGAAAGCTGCGCGGCCACACGGAAGTCCTGCCGCGGGCTCCGAAAACCGCAGCACCCGCAATCGTCGGGAAGCTCCTCGACGCTGCCTCCCCGACCTATGTCATCAAAGCATCGCAGCCAGGATGGAAGCGGGCTCCAGATCACCGAGCGGACGCAGGAGGGATTCCCTTTGATGCGTACGTCACGCCTGGTCAGATCATCGGCCCCGGCGCAACGCGCTACCGTTGGCCTTCAGTGCCTGATCGCCCCCATCTCGGACAATCTCTAGGGACGCGTGAGGGGTTTTCCTCGACAGCCTGCGCACTCGCCGAGAAGTCGAACTATCTGGCATTCACGACCATGGCCGGGTTGGCCTCGCTTCTCCTACCGTTCGTTGAGGCCCCTGAGGATCCGGTCTTTAACCTCGTGGGCGAGTCTAGCGCCGGGAAGACGAGCGCCCTCAAGGTGGGTGCATCTGTCATCGGGCATCCGAATGCGATCTCGCACTGGAACCAGTTCCCCCGTGCGCTGGAAGAAGGAGCCGCGGCCCGGAACCATACCCTGTGGGGGCTCAACGCGGCGGAAAAGGCGGCGGCCAAGCGGCGCGCCGAAATTCTCCAATTTGTTGTTCACGTCCTTTGTGAGCGGGAGTCTGCAGTCCGCTCGGAGGCGGTCCAAGAGCACCTCAGGAACCTCTTCTGGCAAGTCCTCGCTCTCAGCAGCAGTAACAAAACCGGCGCTGCAATGGCGGCGGAGTTGGGCATCACCTGGGAGCTGCAAGACTCCGTGCGGTTTATCGACATCCCGGTGCCCCCGCCTAAGGAAGGCGGGATCTTCGACTTGCTGACGGGCGAGGATCACGCAGGTCAAAGTACCAAGTTGATCAAGCGCCTGGAAGAGGCTCTGGGGCAGACATATGGCGTGCTGCTGCAGCCCTGGGTCGAGCACCTCTTCCAGGCCGATCCACCCCGCCGGGTCAGGCGGCTGATGAACCGCTTCCTCAAGAGAACTGGTCCGCATACTGGGGTCGAGGATCGAATTGCGCGTAAGTTCGCCCTGGTCTACGCGGCGGGTAAGATGGCCGTGGAGGCGGGGCTGCTGCCCTGGCCCAAAAACTTGCCCTGGACGGCTACGAGGACATTGTGGCGGCGAGCTAAGGCCCTTCGGTTGCAGCCCGATCCGGAGCTCACCGACGCACTCAAGCAGCTCAAGGAAGCCATTGCCGATCCCCAAGTCGTGCGCAAAGCGAAGCCAGGAAAGGTCCTGCGGGTTGCGAAAGAGCACGAGCTGATCGGTGTCCGGTACAGCCACGAGGGCACCAAGGTGATTGGCTTCCGGTTAGAAGCCGTGAAGGCGATGATCGGGAAAGCTCAGATGTCCAAGGTTGAGAAGTGGCTCCATGAAAGCGGAGTCGTTCTGGCTGGGCATGGCAACCGTGCGACCAAGCAGCTCCCCATCAAGCTGCAGATTGGAGATCAGCTCGTGGACAAACCACGCTTCCTGATCGCTGATGCCAAGCGCCTTGCCGACGCCCTGGTGCCAATTGTGTAGCGTCGCTGCTGAACTGCGATGAGGAAGCACATGGTTCTCCTTCATCGTGATACGCAGTGTCATCTCTGATTGGTTCCGCGTTCTGCCGCGTGTGCGAACACCTTCGACGAGAAGAGCCCCGAAGGCCGAGGCCCTTCTTTCCTAGAGCGGGTTATTGTCTGGTGATCAGGCTGTCTCCTTGGTCGTCAGCCACTTCTTGATCTTGGCAAACAGCGGAGTGTCGGGCACGGACGTGGGCGTGGTCGCCTGAGCCTGGACCGTGGCCATCCTGACCTTCACCTCCTCGGCTGGGAAGGCATCCGCTTGCCGCCCGATGGCCAGTGCCCCTTCGAGCACCTCAAGGCCGATCTCGAACGGGAGGAGGTAGTGGCTTTGGGTGTAGCGGTGAATGTAGGCTGCCCGCTCGGCCTCGACCTCCGGTGTGTCAGCACAGGCGAGCCGCGTCACATAAGGCAGCAGCCTCTGACGGTCCGTGTCGTTGGCATAGTCGTTCAGCATCATCGCAAGACGGCAGATGGGGCGAGAGAAGCACTCCGGCATACTCTCAACGGTCCGGATCGGCTTGTACTCGAAACCAGCAGCCACTAGGGCTGCTTCGTTGATGCAAGTGCCGCCATCCAGGCCAGGGAACGGATGCGAGCCTCTCTTTAAGGTCCAATTCAGCAGGTGATCAAAGGTGTTCATGAAGGCCACTCCTGTGGCATGCCCCCCACAGGTAGGTTCCGCTCGCCAGGCGACACCTGTCAATCGCTGTTGATCACATTCAGGCGGCATCCACCCTCAGGCCGCCAGAGGATCGTCGAGGACGCGCCGACCCAGTCCGCTGATGACTCCGACGAGTTGATGGGCAGCGAAGGGTGAGCGCAGGATTGGCGCACCTGACACCCTCTCGGTCTCGGCCACCCGGTGCGGGGCCGTCGCGGTGTAGACCACGCCGAGGTCAGGGCGGATCGCGCGGGTCTCCCGAGCGAGAGTTAGACCGCCCCCCTCCACGTCCGCTACCAGCACGCCAATGCAGCGGGTGGCACGGAGAAGAGGGAGAGCTTCGGTTTTGTCGCTCGCGGTCAGGATCTCATGTAAAAACAGCCCAACGCCTATCCGCACCTATTCGGACGGTCCGTCCTCAGGTCGAGGACGGTGTCAGCTCAGCTCACTCGCTCGACGAAGCTGTCCACCACAATCTTCCTCCCTTCAGTGTCAAACTCAACCGTTAACCTGTTGCCGTCCACGTTCGCTACGGTGCCTAGTCCGAACTTCGGGTTCAGCACCCGCTGACCTGGCTGAAACAATGATGCTGGTGAGGTTCTAGCCACTGACTGCCCGCTGGACCGGAGCTCAATCGCCCGGGCCACGAGCTCGCCCGCTTCCTGAGGTAGCTCAAACAGATATCCCATCGCCCCGTGCCCGTTTACGTTCAGCGGCCCATATTGAGGCGGCAGCAAGGGCATTAGCTCACTTACGAAGTCTGCGAGGGGCTTCGGGGGCCTGACGTCCCTGTACTCCATAGTTACTCGGCAGCCGTCGCGCTCCCACTCCTTTTCAAACACCTCAGGTCTCATAAAATCATGTGCCTGTGATGTTGCCACTCCTACTGCGCAAATGCTCTGATTAACATACGAATACACAACGTCGCCTTTGCGGACTTTCATCATGTTCGCCCAGTGGAAGGGTGTTCGTCCTGCGGCATCTCTTTTCGGTGCCCAAAGGTATCCACCGTCCCGTTCATGCCTAAAATTCTTGCCTTGCGAAACCCACCAGTATTTCATGTTCCGCCTCCAGCCAGCTCACGTGCATCAGAAACAAGACTAAGTTGGAAACTTCTGAAGAGGAACGAGCCCGAGCAGTTCCTGCACGGGCTCAGCCACAGCCTCGAACGGCTGTTCAGGGATCAGTTGGCAGCAGCGGCACTGAGCTCGCGGGTTATGTCAATGACGTTCGGCTCTCTCCACACGTCATCCTTGAGCATGAAGATCCAGCTGTTCGTGTGCTCCTGGTACTTCGCGCGGCTGCGGACGACCTGGACCGGACCTGCGTCAGCCCGAGCGCTTTGCAGGTGATGCTCTCAGCATAGTCGCTGACGATGTTGTTGCCGCTGCGGATGTGCTCGCGTCGTCTCAGCTCTGCGAGGACGTAGTGGTGCAACTTGAAGAGGTCAGGAGTGCTGTATTCGCATAAATTCATCTGAGCCTCCTAGCTGGACATTTCTAAAAACCCTTGGCCGGAAGGTTTCTAGAGATACCCCGCTCGTTGTGGTGGATGTGATCAATGTCTGCATGCGACAAGCTCTGTATTTCACATATAGTACGTGGCGTCAATATAAGATTCCAGATTTTTAAGCAAAACGTCATATGGGTAGATGTTGAATGCTATGGATGGTCAATTTTGATCTATGGGTAATCTGTGGATGCTATCGGTAGCTAGTGTTGACCTATGGACACCAGCGAATGACATGGGTAAGCACTGTTGGCCTATGGGTGAACACCGACTCTGACGGATGAACGCTACCCATGCTGAAGCGGGTCTGATCGTGCTTAGAAGGAAGCACCCCGGATCAGCCTCTCGGCAGCAATAATTCTAAAACTTTGAGTGCTCCCCCAACGTTTAAGGGATCAAGCGGGTACTGATCACGTGGGTTCATAAGATTGAGGTAGGCGCTCGGACGGGTTGAGAAGGTATTGCCGGTGCGCTCGTATGCTTTGTAGCAGTAGCCATTTGTGACAAGGACCACGCTACAGGCCGGTAGGCCAGTCGCATATTGGTGTGCTTGATCGGGTGCATAGTCGAGCCCTTGGCTAAGACTCTTCGTCTCTATGAGCAGCACGCACTGATCGTCCGTTCCGCGGATTGGTTTGCTGAAGCAGCCAATGTCGGCTCGGCCCACGCCGGGAACAGCCATTTCCACATTCATACGCTGCTCCGCCCAGCCGAGCGCAAGGAGCAGGGGAACTACAAGGAAGGTGCGTGCATCATGCTCATTGGTTAGATCCCAATTCCGCCCAAGATAGAATTTAGCGAGCAGCCGAATGCGTCGAAGAGCTTGTGTCAATTCTTCAGCGGCACCAGGCCGTAGACCCAGCTCGATCAAACGGCTGATAAGCGCATCGTCGCCGACAGGCTGTGTGCTGGGAGGTTCAGGATCATAAACTGTCCGGCGAGGAACGTTACCAGGTATTCTATCGACCTCGGCAAGGAGATGACCCTGGCCAACGCGTTGTATTGTGGTTCGTGTCAGGCCATTGATCTGCACTGGAGTGTCTGGCACATGCCAGTCAACGTAGCACCAGGCTGATAAGTCCCAACCGTCGAAATCTCGCAGCCAATCCTTGTTACCATCTCCTTTGAACTGGCCAGCCCGCTCGACGACCTCTCCGACAGCTACGATTTGCCCCGTACCGCGCTTTAGAATGACTTTATCTCCGAGTTGAACCTGCTCGTTCATTGTCCGGCAGAATGCGTCCCCTCCGACGAACGCAATTCCGTGACGAATAAAGCGATCAGTGTAATTTCTTCCCAATGATCCTGCTGCAATTTGCCAGACGGTCATGATCCGCGTGCCTAAAATGTTTATCTGGGGTGGCCAATAGTGCGCGCTTATCGCACATCGGCAAAGCGTCAGATCAGGATGCGCTCGACCTCATCGAGGCTGACTTCATCGGAGCGCCGGACTTAGAGTTGGGTCGTGCGGGTTGAGGCGTGGTTGGCGATCATAGCGGCTTTCTCAATCGTGCCGCCATTCTTCAAGTAGGCCGTGATGCCGGTGGCCCGGAAGGTGTGATTACCGATCTTCGTCCGGATGCTCGCTGCCCGCGCCCGCCGCTGGATCATCGCAAAGGCATTGGCTTGCGGCAGTGGCGTGCGGGCCAACTGCCCCCGTGCCTTCCCGCTTGCCGCAATAAGCTTGCACGATGTCTGGACGTCCTATGTTGCTGAGGATACGCGCAACCTGCTAAATGCTGCGCCGCTTATCCGACATCTTCTGAGCCCGGCAAGCAAGGCCACTCGGCGACCCTATTAGCACAGTCGCCCAAGCCCCGGCCAAGGTAAGGGCTGTAGCTAACCCAGCCCTCAAGTGGTGCCAAGCGTCTCCAGCACCTTCATGTGAGCTGACAACCCCAAGTCCACTTGCGACATGAAGTCGATGTCAAAAACCAACTTCGGTGCGAACAACCCATAGATCCCGGTCTTACACATCCGGTCGAGTGCGCGTTTGGCCTCAAATACAACGCCGAAGTAGAGTGGTTGACCTCGCTCCTTCGTCCAGGTTGTCTCGACCACGCGCTCGCCGTCAAGACACCAGGCGTGATGAATTGGCGCTCCATCAAGAAACGCGTATCCCTCAGCGTAGAGAATCCCGTGCTCACCAGCATACCCCATCGCGTTCTCAAAACAATTTTGCTGGGGACCAGGACAGCGGAGGTGCAAGACGCGGCTAAAGCCGCGACCGTTTCGCAACAGAAATTCAGCGAACATTGACGGCACACCCCTACTCCGCGATTGCTGTACATCATTCGTCATTGCTGAAAGAGCATGTTGGCCTGCTGCATCGGCCACTATTTCACACTCAGCAGATCTTTCTATGCACGATGACGCCTTCATACTAAAGCTCCTTCGAGGATGAATTGTGCAGTATTGTGCGTCCCTTGTCGCATCGTCCGGCAGGTGCGCGGATCAGATTTGCGCCCGAAATTTGCATTTGGAAATCTCACGACGAACGTGAGACTGGAGGCCCGAATGGCTGCCAAACGCAGCGCAAAAATCTTGCACGAATTTGGTCCACGGAAGGCAGTGGCGTTGCTTTCAGAACCAAAGCTAGACGGGCACGAGTTTCTAAGGCCGTGGGCTCTAACCAGTCTGATCTGTTGGGCGACCCTTGATCAGCGGCCTGGAAAGCGGGAGCCCAGGACCGATGAAGCGGGTAAAGCGATCAATCGAAAGGGCTTTCGCTCCAGGAGAGCCAAGCAAGCGGGCCAGTTATTTGCTGCATACTGGCTAGATCGAGCGCTTGTAGAGGCTGAGCGTATCGGGCAACCCCTAACAATGAACAACCTGCCCTCTGATGTGGAGCTCGCCTTTAGGCACTTCTTGCAAACTGGAGGCTTCTTATCGCTTGCGGAGTTCAACGGGGGTAAAATCGTCCGTCTAATTAGAAAACGAGCTCTGCTACGTGAGCTATCGTACGTCTATCACATGATCGATTTCATGTGCAGGAAGCACGAGTTTCGACCTGATATCCCGCAAAGAATTGATCTAGCCAGAGCCTACGTGATCAAAAACGAGCACGACCATTTGGGGATGTACAAAGAGAGCAAGATAGAAAAGATTTGGAATCAATACCGATCATCATCACCTTACATCTACGCATTTTTCCGACATATATCTCTTAACGCTCGACTCAACATCCCTATCCGCGAGGTGGCAGCCGGGCTCCTCAGCATGGCTCAGGGGCAACGTATCCAACGCTTACTCGGCTACGCTGCACACGCTGCTGACCGGGTCGCGGAGACCCCAACGCGCGGGGTGCGAGTGCGTGACTTTCTTGAGGTTCCACGAGTTCGTCCGCAGCTGCGTCCCTTCACCTGGGAGAACGCTTGGCTCGAAGGATTCGACCGCAAGTCGCCTATTGCGTAACCCCAATCTCACCCTCCTCGTGAGATCCACAACAAGCGGAACGGCCTCCACAATCGCTTTCCAGCAGTAGTAATCCCCTACTGCCCGCAACGTACGTTGGGTGGTCTGAAAGCTTCAGTGTAGAGCGCGTTGAAGCTGGCTTGCGCAGGGATACGCGGGGAGTGGAGTGAGGGCAGACCGCGCCGTCACAGCACCAATTCAACCACGTGGCCTAGTGCGGGAGGACGCGGCGGCGTACTGCGGCCTGAGCCCTGACGGATTCGACGAGTGGATCAAGCGCGGGATTGTCCCTGGCCCAATCCCCGGCACCCAGCGGTGGGACCGAAAGGCCATCGACCTGGCGCTTGACCGCGCCAGTGGTCTGGAGTCCGCTCAAGAACAGGACGATGTGTTCGAGCGGTGGAGGGCTACTTATAATGCGCGTTCACCTTAAGGGGATCCACAAGGTCAAAAGCAAAGGGCAGACGTATTACTACGCCTGGCGCGGTGGACCTCGGATTAACGCCAAGCCTGGCTCACCTGACTTCATCCAGCAGTACAACACCGCTCAGGCTGAGCGGAAGAAGGTGCCTGCAAACTGCCTCTTCACGCTTATTGCAGAGTTCAAGGCGTCGAGCGGGTTTCCGAAGGGTGCCGCGACCCAGAAGGAGTACCGGCGCTACCTCGGAATTATCGAAGAGCAGTTCGGGACCATGCCCCTCAAGGCGGTTGAGGATCGCCGAGCGCGCGGCGTCTTCATGGAGTGGCGTGACACCCTGAAAGCCACGCCCCGGAAGGCCGACTACGCCTGGTCTGTCCTTGCGCGGGTCCTGTCCTTTGGAAAGGATCGGGGGCGGATCACCACGAACGTGTGCGAGGGCGGCGGACGGCTCTACGAGGCCCGACGGCAGGAGAAGATCTGGACCCCTGATCATATCAGCCGCTTCAAGGCTGAAGCTCGTGCAGAGCTACATCTCGCGCTCGTGCTGGCCCTCTGGACTGGGCAACGTCAGGGCGATCTTCTTAAACTGAGATGGTCGGACTACCAGGATCGAAAGATCCGGGTCTTCCAGAGCAAGGGCCAAAAGTGGGTCACGATCCCGGTTGGGGACACACTGGCTGACTGGCTCAAGATGGCACCGATGCGGGCGCTCACGATCCTTACCGGCCAGCGTGGGAGGCCCTGGACCGGCGACGGCTTCCGGACCGAATGGGGCAAGGTGTGTGAGCGAGCCGGGATTGATGATGTCACCTTCCACGATCTGCGAGGCACGGCGGTCACCCGGCTAGCTAAGGCTGGGTGCTCAGTGGCGGAGATCGCATCGCTGACGGGACACGCGCTGAAGGATGCACAAGCCATCCTCGACGCCCACTACCTAGGAGGGAGGCTAGAGCTGGCGGAGGCAGCTATGGCAAAGCTTGAGGAGAAGGAAGGAAGAACGAAAGCTGTAAAACTGGGTGTAAAACCCGACTAGTGTTTCCGCCTGTTCTTTCTCTAACTAATTGAAATCATTGGTGGGTGTGCAAGGATTCGAACCTTGGACCCGCTGATTAAGAGTCAGCTGCTCTACCAACTGAGCTACACACCCGTCGCCAAAGGCGATCGCAGCGGACCGGCTGAGCCAGCCGCTGAAGAGGTCGTGCGTTTAGCAAACGGGGGTGAGCCTGTCTACCCCGAGAAGGACGCTTTTCGCCTTCTCGGGGGCATGTTTTCGGCAGCTGGATCGATGTGCTGCCAGCAGGGGCCCCGAGGCTCGGCTCGCCTACTCGGCCGCTTGCCGGAACCCTGCCGCCGCCTTCTCCCGGTGATAGGTGCCGTCACCGCGGCTGAGGACGCGGTCCTCGGGACGGATGCCGCCGGGTTCGAGGTCCGCTTGGCCGTCCAGTTCCTTCCAGAGCGGGATGAGGCGGTCGAGGTCGAGGGCGGGCCAAGCTTCCACGCCGTCAAGGACGAAGTAGGTCTCCTGGTAATCGTCGATGCGGTAGAGTGTGCGCATCACGCGGCCGAGCTCGAAGCCGACGCGATTCGGTGAGGGGCTCTCCAGCGAGAAGATCGTCTCGCCCGGCGAGGAGGCGATGCCCGCGCCGACGATCCGCAGGCCCTCGGGGGTCTGCGCAAGACCGAACTCAACCGTATACCAATAGAGCCGTGCGAGCCGCTTCAGGGTGCCGTGTTCGGCCGCCACAAGGCCGGCCTTGCCGTAGGCTTCGAGGTAATCGGCATAGATCGGCTGCATGATGAGCGGAACGTGGCCGAACACATCGTGGAAGATGTCGGGCTCCTCGATGTAGTCGATCTGCTCGGGCTTGCGGATCCAGAAGCCCGCCGGGAACTTGCGGTCGGCGAGAAGCCGGAAGAAGGCGAGATCCGGGATGAGTCCCGGCACCGCCACGACCTCCCAGCCGGTCGCGGCCTTCAAGGTCTTGTTCATCTCGCGGAAGTCCGGGATGCCAGCTTCGCCGATGCCGAGGCGGTCCAGACCGTCGAGGAACTGGTCGGCGATGCGGCCTTTGAGGATCTCGCGCTGACGGCGGGCCAGCGTGCGCCAGGTGGCGTGATCGTCAGCGGTGTAGGTCTCGAAGCCCTGATCGACGAGGTAATCGCGGGGATCGTCGCTGCCGGTGGCGCTGTTCATGACCGTCTCCTCTGATCGGTTCGGGAGGGGTCTTGGGCCACCTCCCCATTATGATCAGAATAACGCACGGCCAAGGTCATTGTTCGCCGATCTGTGCCTTTG
This sequence comes from Microvirga sp., assembly GCA_035944635.1. Lineage (GTDB taxonomy): Bacteria > Pseudomonadota > Alphaproteobacteria > Rhizobiales > Beijerinckiaceae > Microvirga. Next base: position 65,953 of record DASZAZ010000115.1, on the reverse strand, counting down.
CTAGGCTCCATAAGGTCAGATCATGACCTTCCGCAGCGGAATGAGCCCGGCCCGATGAAGCGCTCCCTTTCCCCATCCGACCGCCGCATCCTCCGAGTCGTCCAGGCGGAGGGGCGCATCACCAATGCGGCGCTGTCGGACAAGGTGGGGCTTGCCCCCTCCCCGTGCCTGCGCCGCCTCAAGGCGTTGGAGGACGAAGGGGTGGTGGAAGGCTACCGAGCCATCGTGAACCGCAAGGCGCTCGGCTTCGAGGTCGAGGCCTTCGTGTTCATGAAGCTGGAGCAGTCGGAGCCCGGCTGGCGCACCCGCCTCGTGGAGCGCATCCGCTCCTACGAGGAGGTGATCGCGTGTCATGCGCTCACCGGCGAGGTGGACCTCATCATCCACGCGGTCGCGGAAGACATCGAGAGCTTCGGCGAGTTCACCATGAACCGCCTGCTCACGCTGCCGGGCGTCGCCGACGTGCGCTCGAGCTTCGTGCTGCAGACCGTGAAGCCCGTGAGCCCGCTGCCGGTGAGGGATTAGAGTCCCCTCTCCCCATGGCTGGGAAGAGAGGGGACGGTCCCTACTCCGCCGCGTGCTGGGCGTGCATGCGCTCGCCGCGGGCCATGAGCTTGTTCAACGCGCCGAGATAGGCGTGCGCGGAGGCCACGAGGGTGTCGGGGTCGGACCCACGCGCGGTGACGCTCCGGCCGTTGGCGGCAAGCCGCACGGAAACGTGGGCCTGCGCGTCCGTACCTTCGGTGACCGCATGAACCTGGTAGAGTTCGAGCTGCGCCTCGTGGGGGACCAGCGCCTTGATGGCGTTGAACACGGCGTCCACGGGCCCGTTGCCCTCGGCCTCTTCCGTGACGCGCTTGCCCTCGATGTCGAGTTTCATGGTGGCGCGCTGCGGCCCGCGCGTGCCGGCCACGACGGAGAGCGACACGAGCCGGATGCGATCATGCGCGGTGGCGAGGTTCTGATCCACCAGCGCCTCGATGTCCTCGTCGTAGACGTGCTTCTTGCGGTCGGCCAATTCCTTGAAGCGCTCGAAGGCGTCCTGGAACTGGTTGTCGGAGAGGCGATAGCCCATCTCCTCCAGCTTCGAGCGGAAGGCCGCGCGGCCGGAGTGCTTGCCCATCACAAGCGAGGTTTTCGACACGCCAACGGAGGCCGGCGTCATGATCTCGTAGGTTTCGTTGTGCTTCAGCATCCCGTCCTGGTGGATGCCGCTCTCATGGGCGAAGGCATTCCGGCCGACGATCGCCTTGTTGTACTGAACCGGAAACGACGTTGCGCTCGACACCACCTTCGAGGCGCGGGTCAGCATGGTGGATTCGACGCCTGTCTCGAAGGGCAGCACATCGCCGCGCGTCTTGATCGCCATCACGACCTCTTCGAGCGCCGCGTTGCCCGCGCGCTCGCCGATACCATTGATGGTGCATTCCACCTGTCGCGCGCCGCCCTCCAGGCCCGCCAGCGTGTTGGCCACGGCAAGGCCCAGATCGTTGTGGCAATGGACGGAGAACACCGCCTTGTCGGCGTTCGGCACGCGCTCGCGCACGGCGCGGAACATGGCGCGGTATTCGTCCGGCGTGGCGTAACCCACGGTGTCGGGCAGGTTGATCGTGGTCGCGCCCGCGCGGATCGCGGCATCGACACAGCGGCACAGATATTCGATGGGGGTGCGCGTCGCATCCATGGCCGACCACTCCACATCCTCGACGAGGTTGCGGGCCTGGGCCACGGTCGCGGTGATGATCTCCAGCACCTCTTCCTCCGTCTTGCGCATCTGGTGCGCGAGATGGATGGGCGAGGTGGACACGAAAGTGTGGATGCGCGGACGCTGCGCCCGCCGCACGGCCTCGCCGGCGCGGGAGATGTCGGCCTGAATGGCCCGCGCGAGGCCCGCGACAACCGCCCGCTTGGTGCGCTCGGCGATGGTCGCCACCGCATCGAAGTCGCCATTGGAGGCGATGGGGAAGCCGGCTTCGATGATATCGACGCCCATGGCGTCGAGAAGTTCGGCGACCTCCAGCTTCTCTTCCAAGGTCATGGTGGCGCCGGGGCATTGCTCGCCGTCGCGCAGGGTGGTGTCGAAGATCAGAACGCGGTCTTTGGCCGAAGCGGTGGTCATGGTGCTGGTCCTTTTAGGGCGGCGCTGTCATCGGCGCGCGGAGCTCTCGGTTTGGTTCACCAACCCCTGAGAGCCCAGGCGTGGCTGCCCAGCCGACCCTCAGGGGCAGCTAAGGAGAAGTCCGCCAATAAGGAGGCCACGGAGGCGCGCGCGGTCGGCCGCGGGACGTGCGGGGCTCGACATCGGGGCGCGGGTGGAGCCGGTCAACATGCGGCTCGGTCCTCCTCACGGGGCGGTTTCGCCTCCGTGTGTGGGCCTGCTTTTACCGGCGGGCCGGCGCTCTGGCAAGGGCGCCCCCTCGGCGCGCGGTCGATGCGGCCCGCAAGGCGCTTGATCGCGGAAGCTTGGCCGCTAGCATCTCGGCAAAGCCCTCATGCCCCGGAGCGCCGTCATGACCCTTCGTGTGTCCCTTCTCGCCGCCCTCGTTCTGCTGGGCCCCGTCGCTACGGCGCAGGCCATGTCCGGCGGCGCCTGCAGCGCCAGCATTGCGAGCTTCAAACGCGCCGTGGAGGGCGATGCCAAGACCGGCAACATGCACCAATCGGTCTACAGGCGTGTGAAGCCCGAGATCGACCGCGCCGAAGCCGCCTGCGCCGCGGGTCGCGATGCGGAAGCCGTGCGGATGATCAACGCGACGAAGGGGCGCTACGGCTACAACTAGCGGAACGCCCACCGGAAGAACGAGCGCAGGAACACCGGCATCCTGGCCTCGTCGATGTCGTCGGCGCTGCGGATCACGCGGACGTCAGCGAGCTCCGGCTGCTCCTGCCGCGCGATGGCGCCGCGAATGCGCTGGGCCAACTCTTCGGCCGGCTCGTCGAACACGATCGGTCGCAGGAAGGCGACCGCCGGCCAGTGGCGCACGACGATCCAGTGGTCCGCAATCCGCCCAGCGGTCTCGCTCAACCCGGTTTCCTCTCGCAGTTCGCGCACGACGCTGGAGCTCAAGTCGACGGTGCCGCCGGAGCGCAAATCGGACGGGTCCGGCGTGCCCGCGGGAAAATAGATGCGACCGGCATTGGCGGTCGTGCCGCCCATCACGCCGCACACATAGGCACCATCCGAGCCCTGAAGCGCGCCCATGGCGAATCCGTTTGCGACTCCGGGATCCGGATAGCCAAGGTCGCGCCAGGCCAAGAAGTCTGCAAAGTCGGTTTCGAAATAGACGGTGCGAACGATGTCGCTGTCTTCGTCATAGCGGTGTATCAGGAGCACGCGCCCGTTGAACATCTGCGGCTTGTGGGCGGTCTTGTCGGCCCAGTTGGCCGCGATCGCGTCGCGGCTCTCGGCGGCCCAGCGCCAGTCGAACGGCTCGCAGCGCGCATCGATCTCCGTCGCGCGAAAGATCGCGAGGTCTCGGTTCACAACAGGAGCTCGCCCCGCGTGATCACCACGGCCTCGCCGCCGATCTCGGCGGAGGCGAGCGCGCCGTCGCGGATCACGAGCTGTAGGGCGATCTCGCTCGGCCGGCCCATCTCGACGCCCTGGCGGATCGGGATGTTGTGCTCGCCGCTGCCGAGCGGTTCGAACTGCATGAGCGCGCCGGCAAAAGACGCCGCCGCCGAGCCCGTCGCCGGGTCTTCGATCAGGTTCGGAGCGGGAAAGAACATGCGGGTGCGAAACCCGTCGCCCTCGCGGGTGTAGACGTAAACGGAAGGGTGGCTTGTATCGCCGAACACGCTGTTGAAGCTCTCGCTCGACACCCGAGCGCGGGCGAGCGCATCGAGCGACGCGACAGGCACGAGATCGTAAGGCACCCCCGCCGAATAGCGCGTGGGGATGTGGCGGTCGAAGCCGATCTCGGTGGGATCGAGCCCGAGTGCCCAGGCAGCCTGGGCGGGGTCGCGGCCTTCGCCGGCAATTTCCGGCAGCCGCGGCAGGCGGAACCGGGCCCGACCCCTGGCCTCGCCCAGAACCTCGACGGCGCAGGAGATGACGCCGACCTTCTCCTCCAATTCGAACAGCACCGCGCCGGGCTCCCCGTTCCGGTCGAGGAGCGCCAGCAAGACGGCGGTGCCGACCGTCGGGTGCCCTGCGAAGGGCAGTTCGTGCTTCGGTGTGAAGATGCGCAGGGAGGCGCGGTGGCGCTCGTCCTGCGCGGGCTGCACGAACACGGTTTCGGAGAGGTTGAACTCCTTGGCGATGGCCTGCATGCGCTCGGTGTCGAGGCCCTCGCTATCCAGCACGACGGCAAGCGGATTGCCCGCAAGGGCGTTCCCGGTGAACACGTCGAGGGTCAGGAAGCGGCGCGGCATAGGCGAATCCTCGTTGCGGGCAGGCGCCGCGACCCTAGCGGCCAAGCCTTATGGCGTCGATGCCGAGGCCGCGGGCCCTGACGCGTCGCCGGTCTGCGTTTCGGGAATGTCGATCTCGATCACCAGCGGACAGTGATCGCTCGCCTTGGGCCGGTCCCACCCGACGCGCGGATAGCGATCGGCCCGCGTCGCGAGATAGCCGATGGAGCGGTTGAGGTGGCTGGAGTCGAGGGGGACCCGGTAGGGCAAGCCGCGCCGGAGCAACTCCACCTTCGGGGTGGGATTGGCGGCCGCGAGCGCGGGCGAGAGTAGAATGTAGTCGAGTTGCGTGTGCTGTTCGTCGACCGAGCCGTCGTCCAGAAGCTGTCGGAAATGGAAGGTCCAGCGCTCCTCGGGCGGCAGGGCGTCGAGGGGGTTCGTGGCGAAATCCTCGAACAGGACGTCGATGCCGCTCGGGCGCGCGGGCTCGGCGACGCCGCCTGGGCGGATGCGCTCGCGAAAATCGTTGAGGTCGCCCGCGATGATCCAGTTCGCCCCGCGCCACCCTTCCCCGAACCGCTCCTCGATGATGCGCCGCACCGCCCCGGCCTCCGCCTGACGGATGGGGCGCGTCATGCGCCGTCCGTTCTCGCGATCGGCGATCGCCTTGAAGTGGCAGATGTAGAGAACGAGTTCGGTGCCGTTGAGATCGAGGGTCACCTCGAGGCAATCGCGGTTGAAGATCAGGTCCTCGGGCTTGATGCCGAACTCCGCCAGTTCGTCGGTGTGGACGCCGAGTTCGCCGAAGGTTCGCTCCTGATGCGAGCGGGCCCGCACCTGTTTCTTGTTGTCGAAGAGCGAGAGGCGCGCCGCGAAGGCCACGTCGATGCCCCGAGGATCGTTGCCGTCGATGAGCCGGTAATGCCCATAGGCGATGTCGGAGAGCCGATGGACGTAATTGGCGAAGAAGGGCTGCAGGACCCCGAGATTGTCTATCTCCTGCAAGATGAGGAGATCGGCTCGGGTCTCCGCGATGGCGAGCCCGCACAATTCGCGCTTGTCGTCCTCGAGCGCCACGGCGACGGAGCGCTCGACCACCTCGCGCTTTTCCGGTTCCTGCACGTCGAACAGCGACAGGGCAGGGCCGGTCTCGGGTCGCTCCTTGGGGCCGAAGCGGTGGCGGGAGGCGAGGTTCTCGACGTTGAAGGTGCAGATGCGAAGGCGCATGGGAGGACCTGAAGGCAGCGGATCGCAAACCCCGAGGCGCGCGAGATAGTTCCGGCGCTGGCCCTACACCTCCTCGACGGCAAACCGGCGGCTGGGGCTGACGAACTCCTCCTGCGCCGCAACCGTGAGGATTTCCCGCGAGCCCGCCTCTTCGGTGCGCTTCATGAGCCCGTAGACGGAGGCCGCCGCCTCCCCGAGCGCCTGCGCGGCGGAGCGGGTGCGGGCGTAATGGACGAAGAAGAGAGCCGCGATGGCATCCCCTGCCCCGTTGACCGAGAGCGAGAGCTTCGGGGTGCGGACCCGCCAGTAGCGCCCGCCCTCCCCGGCCACGAGGTCGATGGCGTCGTCCGGCGTCTCCTGGAGTTGCACGGAGGTCACGAGCACCACCTTGGGTCCCAGGAGATGTACGGCCGCAATGGCCTCCTTCAGGGACGCCAGCGTTTCGGTGCCGATGCCCGAGAGGTAGTCGAGCTCGAACTGGTTTGGGGTAATGATGTCGGCCGCGGGCAAAGCCTGCTCCCGCATGAACTCGGGGATGCCGGGGCGCACGAATACGCCGCGGCCGACATCGCCGATCACCGGGTCGCAACAATAGAGCGCCGCCGGATTGGCCGCCCTGACGCGGGCCACCGCCGAGAGGATCGCGTTGCCGATATCGGCCGAACCCATATAGCCCGAGAGCACCCCGTCGCAGCGGGGCAGCACGCCCCGGTCCTCGATCCCGTCCACCAGCTCCTCGATGGCCGGTCCGTCGAACACCCGCCCCTTCCAGGCGCCGTAGCCCGTATGGTTGGAGAACTGGACCGTATGGATCGCCCACACCTCGACCCCGAGCCGCTGCATCGGGAAAACGGCCGAGGTGTTGCCCACATGGCCATAGGCAACATGCGACTGAATGGAGAGGATATTCACCTCGAAACCCCCGTGTTGTGCGGCACCGGATACGCAATCCCGCGTTAGCCCAGCGGTTCCGCTGTCGCAAATGCGTAGCGGTGATCCTACCTATCAACGCGACGCAAGACCCGAGGCTCGATGGATACCGAGACGATCAAGACCGCGTTCATGGACTTCGTGCGCGAGCACCGAACCTGGGCCCCCTTCATCGTTGCGGGCCTGGCCTTCGGGGAATCGATTGCGGTGGTCTCGCTGATCGTGCCGGCGACCGTGCTGCTGTTCGGGATCGGCGCCCTCATCGAGAGCGGGGGCCTCGCCTTCTGGCCGGTTTGGGCCGGAGCGGCGGTCGGGGCCATCCTCGGGGATTGGGCCTCCTTCGAGTTCGGCCGCTATTTCAAGGACAGCGCCAAGACTACCTGGCCCCTGAACAAGCAGCCCTATGCCGTGGCGCGCGCCGAAAGCTTCATGCAGCGCTGGGGCGCCGGCGGGGTGTTCATCGGGCGCTTCTTCGGGCCGATCCGCGCCTTCGTGCCCCTCGTCGCGGGCGTGTTCCGGATGCCGCGGCCGACATTTCTAGCCGTCAACGTGGCCTCGGCCTTGGTCTGGGCCTTCTTTCTGCTCAGCGCCGGCGACGTCGCAGGCAACGCCGCCGGGCACCTGATGGGCCGATTGGGGTTCTAGTCCCTCCCTGCCAAGGGAGGGTGGCGCCAGCACGAAGTGCTGGTGGCGGGTGGGATGAGAGCTCAAGGTGGGGAGGCTCGTACTTCCACCCCACCCACCCCTCCGGTGCACCCTCTCCTGAGCGGGGAGGGATCGTGCTTTAGCTCGACGCCTTCTTCACGAACCTGTCGTCGAACGTAGCGGCTAGGTCGACCTTGGCGTCCCTCAACTCGGGATCGAGGGTCTTCAGCATATCCATGACGCTGTTCATGCCTGTCGGCGCCACGATGCCGGTGCGCGAATAGCTCTCCAGCGAGTTCTGCACCGCCTTGATGTAGAGCGGTTTGTCGCCGAGGTGGTATTCGGCCGGCACGAGGTCGGCCACGTCGTCGGGCTTCGCGGTCTGTAGCCACTTCAGCGACTTCACGAAGGCATTCACGAGACGCTGCGTGGTGACGGGGTTCGCGTGGATGAAGTCCTTCTTGGTGTAGAGCGTCGCAGCGGGGTTCGATCCGCCGAACAGCGCCTGCGTGCCGGCCTCCGTGCGGGTGTCGATGATCACCTGCACGTCGCCGTCGGCTTCGAGCTTCGCGATCACCGGATCGAGATGCGAGATCACGTCGATCTCGCCCTTCTTCATGGCCGCCACCGCGCTGGCACCCGACCCGACGCCGATGATGGCCGCGTCCGAGGGCTTCAGACCCGCCTTCACCATGGCGTATTGCGCGGTGAGTGCGGTGGACGAGCCCGGCGCCGTGACGCCGATCTTGAGGCCTTTGAAGTCGGCCGCCGACTTCACCTGACCGGCCTTGTCCTTCTTGACCGCGAGCACGATGGCGGGGAAGCGGCCGAGCTCGGTCAACGCGCGGATGTCCTGGCCCTTGGCCTGCATGCGGATCGTGTGCTCGTAGGCGCCCGTCACCACATCGACGGAGCCGCCGATCAGCGCCTGGAGCGAGCGCGCGCCGCCGCCGAAATCGTTGATCTCGATCTCCAGGCCCTCTTCCTTGAAGTAGCCCTTCCGCTCCGCCACGGTGAGCGGCAGGTAGTAGAGCAGCGGCTTGCCGCCGACGCCGAGGGTCAGCTTCGGTTTTTCCGGATTGCCTTGGGCAAAGGCGCTCGGGCCGATGGCGAGCCCAAGGCCCGCAGCCCCCGTTCCGATGAGAAATGTCCGGCGTTTCATGAGGCATCCTCCCCTAGTTTGGGGTGAGGATTGCGCAACGGAACGCGCTTGTCGACCCGCAGGCGCCTAATTGTGCGCCGTCGTTGAGGGCCCGGGCCGCCACACGAGCAGGCGGTTCTCGATGAGCGTCACCACCGTGTCGATGACGATCACGAACACGGCGAGGATCAGCATGCCGGCAAAGACGCCGGTCACATCGAACACGCTTTCGGCCTCGTGGATCTTGTAGCCGAGACCGGCGGACGAGCCGAGATACTCGCCCACCACCGCGCCTACGAGGGCAAAGCCCACCGAGGTGTGGAGCGAGGAGAACATCCAGGTGAGCGCCGCCGGCCAATAGACGTGGCGCAGCAATTGCCGCTCGTTCATGCCGAGCATGCGTGCATTGGCGAGCACCACGGGCGAAACCTCGCGCACGCCCTGGTACACGTTGAAGAACACGATGAAGAACACGAGAGTGAAACCGAGCGCAACCTTGGACCAGATGCCGAGCCCGAACCAGAGCGCGAAGATCGGCGCCAGCACCACGCGGGGCAGCGCATTCGCGGCTTTGATGTAGGGGTCGAACACGGCCGCCAGCAATTCGCGCCGGGCGAAAAGAAAGCCGAACAGGATCCCGCCGACGGCACCGGTCACGAAGGCCAGAATCGTCTCGACGAGGGTGATGTAGAGGTGCCGCCAGATCTCGCCCGTGGCGAACAGCTTCCAGACCCGCGCCAGCACATCCACAGGTGTCGAGAAGAAGAACTGGATCTGCTTCGGCTGCCCGAGGATCGGATACACCGTGAGCACGTGCCAGATGGCCAGCATCGTAAGGCCGACGAGAACCTGGAGCGTGAGGAGCTTGGTACGGGTCATTCGGAGGCTCCCTCCCCTTGCGCGTAGGCCTTCTGAACCTCGGTCCTGAGGCTGGCCCAGATCTCCTTGTGAATGTGATGGAAGGCGGGCTCCAGGCGCACCTCGGCGATGTCGCGCGGGCGCGGCAGGTCCACGGGGAAGTCGCCGATGATGCGCGCCGCCGGCCCCGCCGACATCACCACCACCCGATCGGAGAGCGAAATCGCCTCCTCCAGATCGTGGGTCACGAAAAGCACCGCCTTCTTGTTGGCGGCCCAGAGGTTGAGGAGCAGGTTGCCCATGATCTGCCGCGTCTGCGCATCAAGGGGGCCGAAGGGCTCGTCCATGAGCAGGATCTCGGGATCTCGGATCAGCATCTGCGCCAGGGCCACGCGCTTGCGCTGCCCGCCCGAGAGCATGTGAGGGTAGCGATCCACGAAGGCCGCGAGGCCGACCCGGCCCAGCCAGTCCCGCGCCCTCGCATCCGCCTCGGCCCGCGGCACGCCCTTGGGTTCGAGGGCGACCGCCACGTTTTCAATGGCCGTCTTCCAGGGCATGAGCGCATCCTGTTGGAAGAGGTAACCCGCTCGCGCGTTGAGGCCGGCCAGCGAGGCGCCGAAAATGCCGACCTGCCCGGCGGACGGCTTGAGCAGGCCCGCGGCGGCATTGAGCAGGGTGGACTTGCCGCACCCCGTCGGCCCGACGATGGAGACGAACTCCCCCGGCCTCACGGTGAGGTCGATCGCCTCGACCGCGGTGTAGCGGGCGCCGCCCTTTAGGCCGAACGCTATGGCGATGTTGTGCAGGGCGACTGCGGGCGCAGTCGTCGAAGTCGTGTCCATGGGCTTGATCGGGCGTCCCCGCGCCGCGCGTCAGGCGCTTGTGGGCACCCTAAAGCCTCGCTCTCCGATGGCAAGGGGAGCAGGCCGACGGCGGCTCCAGTCAGCCGAGGCCGCCGCCTGATCGGCAAGCGGTGAGGAACCGCCCTTCGGCCCCGCCGTTCCCCTCGCAAGGCCAACGCCAGCGAAGGAGACCCCGATGGGCAAAGGCAAGATGAACGGCGACAATTCCGCGGACAGCAAGGGCCATCTCGACAAGAAGGCCCGCGGCTCCGGCGGCACGATGAAGAACCGCAACGACCCCGGCAAGCAGGACAACAACAAGGCGCAGAACACCAAGTCGAATTCGCAATAACGCCTCAAATGGAAAAGCCCTCATCCGCGAGATGAGGGCTCTCGATGGATCCGGCCGCTGCACGAGCGGCCGGATCGATTCCTGAGCGGCCTAGTTCCGCGACTTGTCCACCAGCGCCTTTTCCTTGATCCACGGCATCATGCCGCGCAGGCGCTCGCCGACCTCTTCGATCGGGTGCGCGGCCATGCGGGCGCGGGTGGCCTTGAAGGAGGTCTGGTTAACGCGGTTTTCCAGCATCCAATCGCGGGTGAACTTGCCGGACTGGATGTCGGTGAGCACCCGCTTCATCTCGGCCTTAGTCTCGGGCGTGATGATGCGCGGGCCCGTCACGTATTCGCCGTACTCGGCGGTGTTCGAGATCGAGTAATTCATGTTGGCAATGCCGCCCTCATAGATGAGGTCGACGATGAGCTTCACCTCGTGGAGGCACTCGAAATAGGCCATCTCGGGCGCGTAGCCCGCTTCCACCAGGGTCTCGAAGCCCGCCTTGATGAGCTCGACCAGGCCACCGCAGAGCACCACCTGCTCGCCGAAGAGATCGGTCTCGCACTCTTCCTTGAACGAGGTCTCGATGATGCCGGCACGCCCGCCGCCATTGGCGGAGGCGTAGGAGAGGCCGATGTCGTGGGCGTTGCCCGTGGCGTCCTGGTGGATCGCAATGAGCGTCGGCACGCCGCCGCCACGCTGGTACTCGGAGCGCACCGTGTGGCCGGGGCCCTTCGGCGCCACCATCAGCACGTCGAGGTCTTGGCGGGGCTCGATGAGGTTGAAGTGGACGTTGAGGCCGTGCGCGAAGAGAAGGGCAGCGCCCTCTTTCATGTTGGGCGCGAGTTCCTGGCGGTAAATGTCGGCCTGAAGCTCGTCGGGGGTCAACATCATGACCACGTCGCCCCACTTGGCGGCCTCGGCCACTTCCATGACCTTGAGGCCCGCCTTCTCGGCCTTGGCCACCGAGGGCGAGCCCTTGCGCAGCGCGACCGCGATGTCCTTCACGCCGGAATCGCGTAGGTTCAGGGCATGGGCGTGGCCCTGGCTGCCATAGCCCACGATGACGACTTTCTTGCCCTTGATGAGGTTGATGTCGGCATCGCGATCGTAATAGATGCGCATCGGTCTTTAGTCCTTCTTCTCGAAGGGGCCCTGCCCCAAAGCCATGCGTTTCGTTACCGGCCCGTGGGCGCTCGCGCAACTTTCCGCTTTTGTGCCGCCGCTTGTAGCGATCAAAGCTGCGCTGGCAAGTCGCCGATGGGCGGAAAAACGCCGGGGATGTCTGCGTGAGATGCAGAGCGTTCCTTGCGGGAGCCTTGCTTGCAGCGGCGCGCCGGAGCCTTATCTCGCAAGGGCTTGAGGAGACTTGCGATGGATAGGCTTGCTACCCCGGAGGAGGTCGTTGCCTTCTGGCGCGAGGCCGGGCCCGACCGTTGGTTCGCGAAGGACGAGGCCTTCGACCAGGCCTGCCGCGACCGCTTCATGCTCACCTACGAGGCGGCGGCGCGAGGCGACCTCAACGAGTGGGAGCTGAGCCCCGACGGCGCGCTGGCCGTGGTGCTCCTCCTCGATCAGTTTCCGCGCAACATGTTCCGCGGCACGCGGCGCGTCTACGCCACGGATCACGCGGCGCTCATGGCTGCCGACCGGGCGGTCGAGCGCGGGCGGGACCAGGAGGTGGACCCGGCGCTCCGCCGCTTCTTCTACCTGCCGTTCATGCACTCGGAGGCCCTGCACCACCAGGAGCGCTCCGTTACCCTGAACGAGGCCCTGGGCGATCCGGAACTCACCAAGTGGTCCGGCCACCACCGGGACATTATCGCCCGCTTCGGCCGCTTTCCGCACCGCAATGCGTTGCTGGGACGCGAGAGCACGCCGGAGGAGGACGCCTTCCTGCGGGAGAGCGAGTTTCGCGGCTAGGCTTCTCTAATAGACGCCGCTGTTGCCGCGCAGGAAGCTGCCGGTCTCCTCGGGGTCGAGCACCGGCGGCGGGCGGCGCGTGGGGGCGGTCTCGACGGGACGGCCCCAGGGGTCCACGGGAGCGCGGCTGAAGGTGCCGCCGTTCTCGAAGGGGTCGCCGCCCGGCTGCCGGCTCCGGCCCGCTTCCTGCCGCGGAGCGGGCACCGGTTGCGGGGTGCTCCGGCCAAGGCCCAAATCCTCGTAGGGGCTGCGCTCGGGAGCCGGACGCTGCTGCGGCCGGTCCACCCGCTGCTCAATGGTGCGGTCTCCCGGAAGGCGGTCCACCCGCTGCTCAAAGGAGCGGTCGTTCGGAAGTCTGTCGGCGCGCTGCTCCTCGGGCAGGCGACGCGGCACCCGGTCCACCCGCTGAGCGTCGGGACGGCGCTCCGCCGTGCGGTCGAGGTCGCGATTGCGCTCGCGAGCGATCTGATCGTTCGGGCGGCGGCGCTGCTGCTGCACTTGCTGCTCGTACTGGCGACGGCGGGCCATGCCGAGGAGGCAGCCCGCAACCGCGCCTTTCACCGTGTGGCCGCCGGCGAAATGCCCGGCCACGGCTCCGCCGAGCCCGTATTTGAGGCATCCGCCGGGGCTGCCTTGGGCCTGAGCCTGTGCGGATCCAAGGGCAAGAAACAGAACAGCCGTGCTGGCGTAGGCAATCGCTTTCATGGAAAACTCTCTCACTCGTCTAGAGGAACGAGTGCCCGAGAGGCCCGGTTCCAGGGCAGGCTGTCGCCCCAGGGCATGCCCGCCATGCAGGCCCGAACCCTTCGCGAGAGCGGGCGTTTCATCTCCATCCAACGGGAGCAACGCCCATGAAGACGAACGAGCAGAATCAGCCGCAGGAGCGGCACACCGGCGCGACGAAGCCTGGCCAGCACCAGGAAAGCCGGGACCACAACAAGCACAACCATTCAGGCCAGGGCGAGCAGAAGCCCCAGAAGCACTCGCCGGCTCAGGAAAAGCACTAAACCTTCAGCGGAGCGGGCCTAGAGCCCCTCCGCACCCCGTGCCATGGCGGCGATGCCGGTGCGGGACACCTCGGCCAAGCCCACCGCCGTCATCAGCTTGATGAAGCGCTCGACCTCCTCGGTCGAGCCCGTGAGCTCGAACACGAAGGAGGTGAGCGTAGCGTCGAGGGTCCGTGCCCCGAAGGCCGAGGCGAGGCGCATGGCCTCCACCCGGTGGTCGCCCTTGCCCACCACCTTCACGAGGCAAAGCTCGCGCTCGATCGCCTCGCCCTGAAGCGTCAGGTCCACGACCCGGTGCACGGGCACGAGCCGCCCGAGTTGGCTCTTGATCTGCTCGATCACCGCATTCGTGCCCGCGGTCACGATGGTGATGCGGGAGATGTGGGCCTCGTGCTCGGTTTCCGTGACCGTGAGGCTCTCGATATTGTAGCCGCGGCCCGAGAACATCCCGGCGATCCGCGCCAGGACGCCGGGCTCGTTGTCGACGACGATGGCGAGCGTGTGCCGGTTCACGGGCTCGATGCGGGTCGGGTCGGGATAATGGGTGCTCATCAGGGTCATGGGTACTCTGTCTTCTTCGCTTCTTATCCTCAACCGGGCCCAGCACAAGCTACCGCGACGGCATCACCCGTTCAGGCGGCCCGCCGGTAGACGGCAATCGGCTGCTCGTCGACCTCGTCGTGAGGCACCACCCAGGGCTCCTTGAGGGCTTCGAGCAGCCATTCGCGATAGGCTGGCGTCGAGAGCACCGCGTCCATGTAGGCCGTCGTGTCGTCGCGCACGGGGATCGAATAGGTGGAGAGCCGCGTCACCACGGGCGCGAACATGGCGTCCGCGGCCGAGAACCCGCCGAAAAGAAAGGGCCCATGCGTGCCGAAGCAGCGCCGCGCCTCGCGGAAGATCTGCTCGATGCGCGCCACGTCCCGTGCCACCGCCTCGCCGCGGTCCCTCTCCGGGTACTTCTTGCCGAGGTTCATCGGACACGCCGAACGTAGAGCCTGAAAGCCCGCATGCATCTCGGCCGAGATCGCCCGCGCCATGGCCCGAGCCTTCGGATCGAGCGGCCAAACGGACGTGGAATAGGTGTCGGCCACGTATTCCATGATCGCGATGGATTCCCACACCGTTACGTCGCCGTCGATCAGGACCGGCACCTTGCCGGCGGGCGAGTGCTTGCGGATGCGCGCGGGGGTGTCGGGCTGATCGAGGGGAATGACGATCTCATCGAAGGCGATACCAAGCTGCTTCATGAGAAGCCACGGCCGCATCGACCAGGAGGAGTAGAGCTTGTTGGCGATCACGAGGGTGGGCATGGCAGATCTCGCGCTTGAAGGTTGGTCGCGGTACTCTGGTGGAGGCTGCGACCGGTCGCCCATGACAAGGTGTGACGGGTCCGATCACCCGACGTGATGAGCCCTCCCCTTGCGGGAAGGACGATCACACTAGCATCTTGCCCTTCTCGTCGATCACGGACCCGATGTCGGTGCCGGTTTCGCCGAGGTAGTCGCTCAAGAGCATCTCGTTGTGCGCCTTGCCCGACGGGATCATGGGGAAGCAGTTCTCGGTCTTGTCCACGATGCAGTCGAAGATCACGGGACGATCCACGTTGATCATCTCGGTGATCGCCGCATCGAGATCGCCCGGCCGATCGCAACGGATACCCACGCCGCCATAGGCTTCCGCAAGCTTCACGAAATCGGGCAGGCTCTCCGAATAGCTCTGGGAATAGCGCCCGCCGTGCAGCAATTCCTGCCACTGGCGCACCATACCCATGTACTCGTTGTTGAGGATGAAGATCTTCACCGGCAGGCGATACTGAACGGCCGTCGACATCTCCTGCATGTTCATGAGGATCGATGCCTCGCCTGCGATGTCGATGACGAGTGCCTTCGGGTGCGCGAGCTGCGTTCCGATAGCGGCAGGCAACCCATAGCCCATGGTGCCCAAGCCCCCGGACGTCATCCAGCGGTTCGGCTCCTCGAACTTGAAGTATTGTGCCGCCCACATCTGGTGCTGGCCCACCTCCGTGGTCACAAAGGTCTCGCGCCCGCGGGTGAGTTCGTAGAGGCGCTCCACCGCGTATTGCGGCTTGATGGTTTCGGAAGACGGCCGATAGGCGAGGCAGTTGCGGCCGCGCCAGCCCTGGATCTTGTTCATCCACTCCTTCAGCGCCGGCTTGTCGAGCTGTGGCGCGCTCGCGCGCCACAGGCGCACCATGTCTTCGAGCACATGGGCGCAATCACCGATGATCGGGATGTCGACCTTCACGTTCTTGTTGATCGAGGACGCATCGATGTCGACGTGGATGCGCTTGGAGAAGGGCGAGAAGGCGTCGAGCCGCCCGGTGATGCGGTCGTCGAAGCGCGCGCCGATGTTGATCATCACGTCGCATTCGTGCATCGCCAGGTTCGCCTCATAGGTTCCATGCATGCCAAGCATGCCGAGGAACTGCAGATCGGATGCCGGATAGGCGCCGAGCCCCATGAGGGTCGAGGTGATCGGGAAACCCGTCAGGCGCACGAGTTCGCGCAGGAGCGCCGCGGCATGCGGGCCTGAATTGATGACGCCGCCGCCGGTGTAGAAGACGGGGCGCTTCGCGGTGGCCATGAGTTCGACCGCAGCGCGGATCTTGTCCATGTCGCCCTTCACGGTGGGGCGATAGGTCTTGTGCTGGTTGTTCGTCGGCCGGGCATAGAGGCCGCTCTTGAATTGGATGTCCTTCGGCAGGTCCACCACCACCGGGCCCGGGCGCCCGGTCGCGGCCACGTAAAATGCCTCGTGCAGGATGCGCGGCAGGTCCTCGATCGATTTCACGAGATAGTTGTGCTTCGTGCAGT
The DNA here is from genome assembly GCA_035944635.1 of Microvirga sp. GTDB lineage: Bacteria > Pseudomonadota > Alphaproteobacteria > Rhizobiales > Beijerinckiaceae > Microvirga. The sequence goes on along the minus strand of DASZAZ010000115.1, from coordinate 49,853 downwards.
GGCGCGTGATGCCGACCGTGTCGCATTCCTGGAATGCGTCCGAACCGATGAGGTGCGTCGGCACCTGGCCCGTGATGCACACGAGCGGCACGCTGTCCATCATGGCATCGGTGAGGCCCGTCACCGCGTTCGTGGCGCCGGGACCCGAGGTCACGAGCACGACGCCGACCTTTCCGGAAGAGCGTGCGTAGCCCTCCGCCGCATGCACGGCGGCCTGCTCGTGGCGCACGAGGATGTGGCGCACCTTCTCCTGGTGGAAGAGCGCGTCGTAGATCGGAAGCACGGCTCCGCCCGGATAACCGAAGAGCGTGTCAACGCCCTGATCCTGCAAGGCGCGGATCACCATCTCGGCGCCGGTCATCATCTCGCTCATCGTCTCGCTCCGTGGTGCTCTGCTGTGCTTGTACGTCGGGTGTCGTGCGGCCAATAAAAAAGGCCCCGGAGGGGGCCTGTGCGCCATCGTCGGATGCAACGGGGTCTTATCCCCGCTCCGTCGACGGCGCCTCACATACGAGAATAAGCTTGCGCATTCGCCCCGCTCTCGCGAACCAAAGTTACCTGGACGGTACCGGAGGCGGCGATTTCGGTCAAGCGCGTTTCCTGACGCGTCTCGCCGCCTCCAAGCGGGGCCGTGGCCTAGAGCTGCTGCAGGTGCCGGGCCAGTTCCTCGGGGGCCGAGAAGAAGGGCGAGTGGCTCGTGCCCATCGTGATCACGCGCACGTCCGGCTGTGCGGCCGTCATCCGGCGCTGGAGCCCGATCGGGATGGCGCGGTCCTCGGTGGTCTCGATGAACACGCGTGTCTTGACCTTCCGGTCACCGCTTAAGCTCAGCGGCGTCACGAAGGGCGCAAGGGCCTGCGGCACGAGCCGCGCCTTCGCGTTGGCTACGTCCTCGTCCAAGCAGTCGGCGTAGAAGGCCGGCTTGATGGCTTCGTCCTTCACCGTGGCACTCGCCCCGTTCTCTGCGACCACCAGATTGGCGGTTACGAGAGAGTCGTGGTTGGTCTGGGCCATACCGAGCAGTGTCTCCCCGTTCGGGAGCAGGAAGGCTCCGAGATAGACGAGGGTATCGACCTGGTCGCCGCATTGCTCGGCGGCTTGGCTGATCACAACGCCTCCCATGCTGTGGCCGACGAGGATCACGGGCTCGCCCGCATCGCGCACGACGTTGCACACATGGTCCGCATAGGCCTGGAGCGAGACCTGCTCGGGCGGCGTTCCGTCGCGGCCGTGGCCCGGAAGATCCGGGGTCAGCACCGTGTGGCCCGCCTGCTCCAGGAGCGGTTTCACCTTCTCCCAGCACCAGCCGCCGTGCCAGGCGCCGTGGATCAGAACATAGGTGCTCATCGACTATTCTCCCGTAACGATTCGTATAACGGTGGCATGGTTCGCCCCTAAAGGCTGCTGCGCTACGGCCACAGGTGGAGTCGGCGGGCGGGCGACCTAACGGAAGGTAGCAAGCCCTTCCAGCACGTGGGCTTCCGCCTCCTCCGGGGCCACCCAGGTCCAGTCCGGTAGCTGGTGGCGAAACCAGGTGAACTGGCGCTTCGCGTAGGCGCGAGTATCGGCCTGCCCCTTGGCGATGGCGCCCTGCAGGGAGAGGTCGCCCCGCAGATGGGCCAGAAGACCTGGCACCCCGTGCGCCCGCATCACCGGCAGCATCGGGTCGAGGTTGCGCTCGCCGAGCGCCCTCACCTCTTCAAGAGCGCCGCGCTCCATCATCCCGACGAAGCGCGCGTCGATCCGGCGGCGGAGTTCGTCGCGCTCAGGGGTCAGGAAGAGCTTGAGCAGGCGCCGGGCACCGAGAGGCCCCGGCCGGCGCTCGCCGTGAAAGGATACGAGAGGCCGCCCCGTGGCGGCGAAGATTTCGAGCGCCCGCTGCACGCGCAGGCGATCGGACGGCCGCAGGGTTAGCCCGGTCTCGGGGTCGCGCTCCATGAGCAGGCGATGCAGGTCCGGCGTGGCAACGCCGTCGCTTTCCCGGCGTACCGCCTCGCGGACCTCGTCGGGCACGGGCGGGATTTCGGAAAGGCCTGTCGTAAGCGCCTTGAAGTAGAGGCCCGTTCCGCCGACGAACACCGGGACTGTGCCAGCCGGCAGACTGTCCAGCAGTTCGACCGCGCCTCGCACGTAATGCCCGACGGAGTAATTCACCGCCCCGTCCACATGGCCGTAGAGCCGGTGCGGCACGCCGCCCATCTCGGCCTCGGCGGGCCGGGCAGAGAGCACGTGGAGGTCGCGGTAGACCTGCATCGAATCGGCGTTGATCACGACCCCGCCGAGTGCCTGGGCCACGCGCACGCCCAGAGCCGACTTGCCTGAGGCGGTCGGCCCTGCAATGAGAACCGCGCCGATCTCTCCCTCGCCTGAGCCCAAAGTGCAGCCCCAACGCCTCGTCGCGACCCTAGTCGCGAACCCTGCCCGCCCGGCCGTCACCGATGCCGTGGTTGCGGCCGCCGCGCGGGCGCTGGGACATGACCCGCAAGTCGCCATCCTCGCAAGGGAAATCGCCGCCGACCTGATGTTCGAAGCGGTGGCGGCCGAGGCCGAGGCGCGGATCCGTGCGAGCCTCGAGGGCGCGCCGGTCGACGTGATCGTCCAGCCCCATGCCAACCGCCGCAAGCGGCTGTTCCTCGCCGACATGGACTCCACCATGATCGGCCAGGAATGCATCGACGAACTCGCCGATTACGTGGGGCTGAAGGCGGAGGTCTCAGGGATCACCGAGCGGGCGATGCGCGGCGAAATCGCCTTCGAGCCGGCGCTCCGCGAGCGGGTTGCCTTGCTCAAGGGCCTGCCGCTCTCGGTAATCGACGAGATCATCGCCGCGCGGATCACCCTCATGCCGGGTGGGCCGGCGCTGGTGCGGACCATGCGGGCGAACGGCGCCTACACGGCCCTCGTTTCCGGCGGCTTCACCCTCTTCACAGGCCCGGTCGCGCAGATGATCGGCTTCCACGAGCACCGCTCCAATACCCTCCTGCTCGAAGGCGAGACGCTGGCAGGAGAGGTTGCGGAGCCGATCCTCGGCCGGGAGGCGAAGCGCGCGACATTGGTCGAGCTCCGCGAGCGCCATGGCCTTGCCGCCCCCGACACCATGGCGGTGGGCGATGGCGCCAACGACCTCGCCATGCTGGGCGAAGCGGGCCTTGGCATCGCCTTCCGGGCAAAGCCCGCCGTTGCAGCCGCCGCCCACGCCCGGGTCGAGCACGGGGACCTGACGGCGCTGCTCTACGCTCAGGGCTACCGAGCGGAAGAGTTTCTGCTGGAGTGACCTAGAAGGGTCTCAGTGCTGCAACGGACGCGGACGAACGCTCACCACCGGATGAGCGCGGAGCCCCAGGTGAAGCCGCCGCCGATGGCCTCCAGCATCACGAGGTCGCCCTCTTTGATGCGGCCGTCCTTGCGGGCGGCGTCGAGGGCGAGCGGGATCGAGGCCGCGGAGGTGTTGCCGTGCTTGTCGACGGTGATCACCACCTTCTCGGGGGCGATGCCGAGCTTTTCCGCGCTCGCCGTGATGATGCGCTTGTTGGCCTGATGCGGTACGAACCAGTCGAGTTCCTCGGCGCTCGTGCCCGTCGCCTCGAAGGCGTCTCGGATTACGTCGATCACGGCGCCGACCGCGAAGCGGAAGACCTCCTTGCCCTCCATTTTGAGCACGCCCGTGGTCTTGTTGGAGCCTGGGCCGCCGTTGACGTAGAGCTTCTCGCGGTGGCGGCCGTCGGAGCGCAGATGCGTGGTGAGCACGCCCCGGTCGGCGTTCGTGCCCTCCGCTTCCTGCGCCTCGAGCACGATGGCGCCGGCACCGTCGCCGAAGAGCACGCAGGTGGTGCGGTCCTCCCAGTCGAGGATGCGCGAGAAGGTTTCGGCGCCGATGACGAGCGCGCGCTTGTTGGCCCCCGAGACCAGGAACTTGTCGGCCACCGAAACCGCATAGACGAAGCCCGTGCACACCGCCTGCACATCGAAGGCGGCGCCCTGGTGGATGCCGAGCCCCTCCTGGATCACGGTGGCGGTTGAGGGAAAGGTGAAGTCGGGCGTCGAGGTGCCGACGACGACGAGGTCGATGTCCCCCGCTTCCAGGCCCGCATCCTTGAGCGCGGCCTGCGCGGCGCGGATGCCGAGATAGGACGTGGTCTCGTGATCGGCCGCGATATAGCGCTGCTCGATGCCGGTGCGCTGCACGATCCACTCGTGTGAGGTCTCGACCCGGGTCACGAGATCATGGTTCGTGACGACGCGCTCCGGCAGATAGGAGCCGCAGCCTCGCACGACGGAACGGATACGTTTCAAAACCAGCTCTTCCCTTGCACCGCGCGGTTCCGCGCCGGCACCATCCATATGGGATGCAGCGTCCGGGCCTTATCAGGCCTGGGCGTCCTCCACCGGGTTCTGCTCCAGCATGGTCCGGATCGTCTGCATCAACTCGTAATGGGCCATGTCGTAGGCGATATCGATGGCGCTCGCGAAACCGAGCGCATCGGTGCCCCCATGGCTCTTGATCACGACCCCTTCAAGGCCGAGGAACACGCCGCCGTTCACCTTGCGGGGGTCCATCTTCTCCTTCAGGGCGTCGAAGGCCTTCTTGGCGAAGAGGTAGCCGATCTTCGCCATGGTCGTGCGCCCCATGGCGGAGCGCAGATATTCGCCGATCTGCTTCGCGGTGCCCTCGGCGGTCTTGAGCGCGATGTTGCCCGTGAAACCCTCGGTCACGACCACGTCCACGGTGCCCTTGCCGAGATCGTCGCCCTCCACGAAGCCGCGGTAGTCGAGGTTCGGGAGATTGGCCTCGCGCAGGATCCGGCCGGCCTCCTTCACGGTCTCGATGCCCTTGATCTCCTCGGTGCCGACATTGAGCAGGCCCACGGTCGGCCGGTCGAGATCGAATACGATGCGGGCCATGGCGGCTCCCATGATCGCCATGTCGACGAGGTGCCCGGCATCCGCCCCGATTGTGGCGCCCACATCGAGCACGATGCTCTCGCCGCGGAGCGTCGGCCACATGGCTGCGATCGCGGGGCGCTCGATATGGGCCATGGTCTTGAGGCAGACCTTGGACATGGCCATGAGGGCGCCGGTGTTGCCGGCGGAGACGGCCGCATCCGCCTCCCCATCGCGTACGGCCTGCACGGCCTTCCACATGGAGGATTTGCCGCGCCCGGTGCGAATCGCCTGGGAGGGCTTCTCGTCCATGGCGATCGCCACATCCGTGTGCCGAACCTCGACGGCCCCTTTCAGGGCCGGATGGGCGGCCAGCAGCGGATTGATCACCGCCTCGTCGCCAAACATGAGGAAGCGGAGGCCCGGATGCCGTTCCAAGGCCAGCGCAGCGCCGGGGACCACCACCGTCGCGCCATGGTCGCCGCCCATCGCGTCGAGCGAGATACGCACTGACTTGGGCATCGGCGGGCGGATCTTTCCTAGGCGGTTCGAGGGCGCGGGGGCCGGACAGGCGGCGGAAAATAACGGTTTGCCGGGAGCCCGCAACCGAAATCGGCCCTCGCCGGATGGGGCTACTCCCGCTTCAGCTTCGCCAGGGCCGCGAACGGCGAGTCGGGCTTGTCGTCACCCTTGTAGTCGAAATCGACCCCAGGCTTGCGCGGATAGGGGTCGAGACCGAGCGCCAGGAACTCGGCCGTAAGCGCGCCGAGGTCGACATGGCCGTTCACGATCTCATCCGGGGGCTCGTATTCGTGCATCTCCGTCGGCGGCTCGGCCGGCATGCCGCTCGGCTCCGCGAAATCCACCTCCACCTCCTCCTCGATCTCCGTGTCGAAGGGGTCGAGGGTGACCACGCAGGTTTGCGCCACCTTGGCGATGACGCGGCCTTCCACATGGATGCCTTTGGCGGAGCCCTTGATGCGGTACTCGCCGGCCAGCGAATGGATGGCCGGCAGCTTGAAATCCTTGGCGAGCGCCGCGCATTCCTCGGCCGTGGCCTCGATCCGCGTCTGCGTGCCCTGTGCCGGCACGTTGGACACATCCACGGAACGGGAGAACGGCCCGACCGATTGGGGGGTGATGGTTTCACCGTGACGCATCGCAAACTCCTCCGTGAAACGTCCCTCGCCTCGAAGACCGCGCGGCCGCACCCTTAAACGCTTCGGGGAGCCGCGGGTGCCCGGCCTTACGGGGCCGGCACCGCCTCGGGGTGTGGGAATGGGGGGCCCTGCCGCAGCATCGTGTCAAGCGGGGCGGTTCTCACCGCCCGGTCGGCAGCAAGAGCGTAGTGAGCTAGAGCCGAGGCCGGGGCTTCGCCGCCGAGCGCGTTGCGCCCGAGGATCGCCGCCAATTCCGCCTCGTCTCCCCGGTCGAGGGCAGGATCGTAGGCGCAAGCGCGGCCATAGAAGGCCGAGGCCAGGGTTTTCATCCGTTTCGGCACGGCGGTGTCCCCCACTCCCATCTCGCGCAAGGAGGCATCGAGGTCGCGGAAGAAGGCGTCGGTGAGGTCGCGCGCCAGATCGTCGGCCGGCTGCGGCTTACCGCGCAGGCCGCGCAGGGCCAGGATCATGTGAAGGGAGAGCGCCTCGAAGCGGCCCTCCAAGGTGTCGGGAATGCCGAACTGGGCGTAAAGCGCCGGCTGCCGGGCCGCGTCCGCGATCTGCTTGTAGAGGGTCGCGACCTGGGTGCGGCGCGGGTCGGGACGAAAGAGGTTGAGGACCAACTGGAGCATGGGGATCCGAAGGGGCAGCATCGCCCACCGTATATAGGGTCGCGGGGGTCGTCGCGGCAGGGCACGCGGGGCGGTGCCGCCTTGTCAAAGGCGACGCTTTCGGGTTACGGCATCGCTTTCTCCCGGCGCAAGGCTTCCCCAGCGCCTTCATCCGCGTGGATCATCCGATGAAGCGTCGTTCTTCCTCCCTCCCCCTGCGTCTCGCCGCCGTGGTCGCGCTCGGCCTCTCGGGCGCCGCCTGCACCAGCATCGGCGAGGAATTCCAGCGGGGCTATATCCTCGACGAGGGTGCGCTCGCGAGCGTGAAGCCCGGCATGAGCGCCGATCAGGTGCTCCAAACCATGGGTACCCCCTCGACGGTCTCCACGGTGGGCAACCGCAACTGGTACTACATCAGCCAGACCTCGCGCCGAACCGTGCAGTTCATGGGCGAGACGGTGACGAACCAGCGGATCGCGGCGGTCTACTTCACACCCGCGCTCCGCGTCGAGCGAGTAGCGCTCTACGGCATCCAGGAAGGCCGCGTCTTCGACTTCATCACCCGCACGACGCCGACCGGCGGGCAGGACGCCAACCTCATCTCCCAGCTTCTCCAGGGGCCTGGTGCTGGGTTCATCCCCAAGGGGATGTAAGCCGAACATCCTTCGAATCGCTAACCACGATCAATGCCCGGCCCGGAGCCGGGCATTTTGCTGTGAGGCGTTGATTGAAACAGAAAAGCCCCGCGGCTCGCGCCGCGGGGCGTTTTTTGTCCGTCCTTCGACCAGCGCTTAGGAATGCGCCAGGATCGCGAGGAGCAGGAGGGCGATGATGTTGGTGATCTTGATCGCCGGGTTCACGGCGGGGCCCGCCGTATCCTTGTAGGGGTCGCCGACGGTGTCGCCGGTCACGGACGCCTTGTGGGCCTCAGAACCCTTGTGGTGCGTCACGCCGTTGGCATCCGTGAAGCCATCCTCGAAGGATTTCTTCGCGTTGTCCCAGGCGCCGCCGCCGGAGGTCATGGAGATCGCGACAAAGAGGCCCGTCACGATGACGCCGAGCAGCATGGCGCCCACCGCCGAGAAGGCCTCGGACTTGCCCGCGATCCAGTAGACCACGAAGTAGGTGACGATCGGCGCCAGCACCGGCAGCAGCGAGGGGATCACCATCTCGCGGATCGCCGCCTTCGTGAGCATGTCGACCGCGCGGCCGTAATCGGGACGCTCGGTGCCGGCCATGATGCCCGGCTTCTCTCGGAACTGGCGGCGCACCTCCTCGACCACCGCACCGGCCGCGCGACCGACCGCCGTCATGCCCATGCCGCCGAAGAGGTAGGGGATGAGGCCGCCGAACAGCAGGCCCACCACCACGTACGGGTTGGCGAGCGAGAAGTTCGCCTGGACGCCCTGGAAGTAGGGGTACTGGTTGGCGTTGCGGACGAAGTAGTCGAGGTCCGAGGTGTAGGCCGCGAAGAGCACGAGGGCACCAAGTCCGGCGGAGCCGATGGCGTAGCCCTTAGTGACGGCCTTCGTGGTGTTGCCGACCGCGTCCAGCGCGTCCGTGGACTTGCGGACTTCCTTCGGCAGGCCGGCCATCTCGGCGATGCCGCCGGCGTTGTCGGTGACGGGGCCGAAGGCATCGAGGGCCACGATCATGCCGGCGACGCCGAGCATGGCGGTGACCGCGATCGCGATGCCGAAGAGGCCCGCGAGCTTGAAGGCCACGATGATGCCGGCGACGATCACGATGGTGGGGAGCGCTGTGGCTTCGAGCGACACCGCGAGGCCCTGGATCACGTTGGTGCCGTGACCCGTCACGGAGGCCTGCGAGATCGAGCGCACCGGACGATAGCCGACACCCGTGTAGTACTCGGTGATCACCACGATGAACGCGGTGGCCACAAGACCCACCACGGCGCACCAGAAGAGGGCGCCGGAGGTGAATTCGACGCCGGTGTTGGTGCGGAAGGTGGGCGAGAAGCCGCCAAAGACCCCGAAGTTCACCAGGGCGATGGCGACGAGCGAAAGCACGCCCGTGGCGATCAGGCCCTTGTAGAGGGCGCCCATGATGGACTGGTTCTGGCCGAGCTTCACGAAGAAGGTGCCGATGATCGAGGTCACGATGCAGGCGGCGCCGATGGCGAGCGGGTAGAGGAGCATCGCCTCGAGGACCGGCTGGCCGGCGAAGAAGATCGCCGCGAGCACCATGGTGGCCACGATGGTCACCGCGTAGGTCTCGAAGAGGTCGGCGGCCATGCCGGCGCAATCGCCGACGTTGTCGCCCACGTTGTCCGCGATGGTGGCGGGATTGCGCGGGTCATCCTCCGGGATGCCGGCCTCGACCTTGCCGACGAGGTCGCCGCCGACGTCCGCACCCTTGGTGAAGATGCCGCCGCCGAGACGGGCAAAGATGGAGATCAGCGAGGCGCCGAAACCCAGCGCCACGAGGCTGTCGATGACCTCGCGGCTCGACGGCGAGAGGCCGGCGATGCGGGTGAGATAGCCGTAATAGAGGGCAACGCCGAGGAGCGCGAGACCGGCGACGAGGAGGCCCGTCACCGCGCCCGCCTTGAAGGCGACGTCGAGGCCGCCGCCGAGCGACTGGGTCGCGGCCTGGGCGGTGCGGACGTTGGCGCGCACCGACACGTTCATGCCGATGAAGCCCGCAAGGCCCGAGAGGATCGCGCCAATGGCGAAACCGACGGCGACCCGAAGGCCGAGAAGCCAGATGAGGACGACGAAGAGCACCACGCCGACGACCGCGATGGTGAGGTATTGGCGCCGCAGATAGGCCTGCGCGCCCTCCGCGATGGCGCCGGCGATCTCTTGCATGCGCTGGGTGCCCGCGTCGCGCTTCATCACGTCGCCGTAGGCCCAAACGCCGTAGGCGACGGACAGCAAGCCGCCTAACACGATAAGGAGCAGTGCCATGGAGTCTTCGTCCTCTGGTGGGGGAGCGGAGGAGGAAGTGCTGGCCGAAAACGCGCCTCCCGCGCGCCCGCCCAGCTCCCCGCCCCTGGGAGATCGGTTCTCAGTGCCAAAAAACTTGGCAAATCGCAAACACGACTTGAGGCGAAGTCACAGAAGGATGGGGTAGATTCCTCTTTTCCCTCCCTTTGCGGAGCCGAACGGTTACGCCACCGCCGGTTTCGAGCGCACCTGCAGGAGCAGCAGCACCAAGGCCAGGGCCACGGGCGGGAAGACGAGCCAGTTCACCGTTTCCCAGCCGCCCACATGGAGGAGCTTGCCGGAGGAAAACGAGGCGACCGCAACCGAGCCGAACACCAGAAAATCATTGGCGGCCTGCACTTTGGCGCGCTCCTCGGGGCGGTAGCAGTCGGTCACGAGCGAGGTCGCGCCGATGAAGCCGAAGTTCCAGCCGATGCCGAGGAGCACGAGGGTGACCCAGAAATGGCCGACGCTGAGGCCCGAGAGCCCGACCACGGCGGAGGCCGCGATGAGGATGAGACCCGCGACCGTCACCTGCTCCTTGCCGAAACGCTCGATCAGGCGCCCGGTGAAGAAGCTCGGGCCGAACATCGCGATGATGTGCCACTGGATGCCGAGCGTCGCGGTCTCGACCGAATGCCCGCAGCCCACCATGGCCACGGGCGTGGCGGTCATCACGAAGCTCATGAGACCGTAGGACACGAGGCCCGCCGCCACCGCCGTGACGAAGCGTGGCTGGCGCACGATCTCGGAGAGTGGCCGGCCGCCGGCCTTCGGGGCATCGCTCACCGGCGTCGGGCGCAGGAAGGCGAGAATCGCGATGGAGACGAGCGCCAGCGCCGCCTGGCCGATAAAGCCGCCCGCAAAAGGCACGTTAGGGAGCGCATCCTTGGTCCAGATCACCGTCTGGGGCCCGATGATCGCCGCCGCGAGGCCGCCGATCATCACCCAGGAAATGGCCCGCGCCTTGAACTTGTCGGAGGCCGAATCCGTGGCCGCAAAGCGGTAGCTCTGCACGTAGGAGCCGTAAAAGCCCGAGATGAAGGTGCCGAGGCAGAAGAGCCAGAAGCTGCCGGCCGCGATGCCATAGGCCGCGACGCACCCAGCGATCACGCCCACGATCGCCCCGACGATATAGCCCGTGCGGCGTCCCGCCCTCCGCATCAGCATGGCGGCGGGAATGGTGCCCAGCGCCAGACCGAGCTGCGTGACGCTCACGGGCAACGTCGCGAGCGCCTTGTCCTCCGCCAGGGTTTGGCCGACGAGCCCGCCGAGCGCAATCACAATGGACGGGTTGGCGCTCCCGAAGGCCGCCGCCATCGCAAGGATCAAGGCGTTCTGCTTGGCGAGGGTGTCGTCGGGTTTGAAGGGCATGGCCTCGATCGCGACCCCTTGGCCGCCGGTTAGAAGTGGCTGAACGAGCCGCCCGTGATGGGGCGCTCGCCCCCCCTGCCCCGAATGCGGGGTGGATCCGAGCCATCCTCGATTGCGCCTATGGTCGTCAAGGCGAGCCCCATGCGCCTGGCGTCGGCCTGGGCTGCATCGAAGCGCTCGGGCGGGAGGGTACAGAGGATTTCGTAATCGTCCCCGCCCGTGAGCGCGCGCTCAAGAAGGCTCCCCTCGATCTGCACCGCCGCGGCGGCCGCGGCCGAGAGCGGCACGCGTTCTTCGTCGATCACGCCCGAAATGCCGCTCGCGCGGCAGAGCTTGGCGAGGTCGCCGAGCAGGCCGTCGGAGACGTCCATCGCGGCATGGGCGTGCTCCCTCAGAGCTGTGGCGAAGTCGATGCGCGGCCGGGGATGCAGGTAGCGGTCGGCGAGATGGGCCCGGTGCTCCGCGGAAAGGCGCCCCGCCCAGGCCGGCTCGCGGCGCAGGAGCAGGCCAAGCGCCGCGTCCCCAATGGTGCCGGTGGTGCAGACCAGGTCGGCGGGCTTCGCCCCGCTCCGCCGCACCATGGTCCCGGAGGGTACCTGCCCCAGCGCTGTCACGGACAGGGTGACCTCGCCCGATGCCCTCACGGTGTCGCCGCCGAGGAGCGGACAGCGCCACTCCCGCGCCGCCTCGCCGAGCCCATGGGCGAAGGCGGCGAGCCAGTCTTCCGTCCAGTCTTCTGGGAGTGCGAGGCCGAGCAGGAAGCCCACCGGCTCCGCACCCTTGGCGGCGAGATCCGACACGTTCACGCCGAGCGCCTTGCGCGCGATGGAGCCCGGCGCGTCGTCGGGCAGGAAGTGCACCCGACTGACGAGAGCGTCCTTGGTGAGCACGAGATCGTGCCCCGCCTGCGGGGCGATGCAGGCCGCGTCGTCGCGCAGCCCCAATCCACCCTCGGCCGCAAGCGGCGCGAAGTAGCGGGCGATGAGGCTATCCTCGGAGGGGCGGGGCATAGGGGGAGAGTGGCAGGGATGATCCCTCCCCGCCAGGGGAGAGGGACCGGGTTACTTCCGCCCTGCCGCCTTCTTCTCCAACTCGCCGGCCCTCACCTCGCGGGTGAGATTGTCGAGAACCGCGTTCACGAGGCCAGGCTCATCCTCGCCGTAGAAGGAATGGGTGACGTCCACATACTCGGTGATGACCACGCGGGCCGGTACGTCCTTGCGGTACATGAGCTCGAACGTTCCGGCGCGGAGAATGGCGCGCAGCACCGCCTCGACCCGCTTTAGGGGCCAGCCGGCGGCGAGCGCCGCATCCACCCGCTGGTCGATGGGGCGCTGATTCTCGACCACGCCCGAAACGATGTCGCGGAAGAAGCTCAGGTCGGATGGCTGGAACTCGATGCCCTCCACCTCGCGGCCGATCCAGAAGGTCTCGAACTCGGCGAAGATGTCGATCACGCTCTTGGCCGAGACATCCATCTGATAGAGAGCCTGCACGGCGGCAAGCCGCGCGGCCGAGCGCTCGGCGGGTTTAGCCATGGTGCGGGGCTCCGCGGCGGGCGGGTGTTCTCATCCTGGTCTCCTTGTGGGCGGCACGAGGGAGGCGTCCCGTCGCCGGATCGGCGCAGCGGGCGGGCGCGTCCTATCGGGCAGCCGCCTCCAATGTGGTCTTGATGCGCAGCACCGCGAGAGCCGCCTCGGCTGCCCCGCCGCCCTTATTCAATTCGTTCACCCGCGCCCGGGTCCAAGCCTGCTCCTCGTTTTCGACGGTGAGGATGCCGTTCGCCAAGGGAATGCGGCGATCGACCGAGATGTCCATGAGCGCTCGCGCGCTCTCGCCCGCCACGATGTCGTAATGCCCCGTCTCGCCGCGGATCACGCAGCCGAGCGTCACGACCGCATGGTAAGGCCGGCCCGCCGCAGCCGCCGCATCGAGGGCGATGGCGACGGTGGCGGGGATTTCGAGCGCGCCGTCCACCGTGAACACGGTGGCGCTCACCTCAGCATCCATCAGCGCCTGCTTGGCGCCCCGGAGAAGCTCGTCCGCGAGATCATCGTAGTAGCGCGCCTCCACGACGAGCACGCGGGCGCCGGGGACGGTCGGACGGGGGGAGCGGGTTTGGTTGTGGACGATCATGGCTCTGCCGGGCGGAAGGCGGGGGCTCCCCCTACTCCGGTGCCCTCGCCTCCGCAAGCCGCACGGCCGTTCAGGCGGGCTGGCGCGCTTCCGCCAGCCGTGCGGCGTAGCGAGCCATGAGGTCCACTTCGAGGTTGAGCGGATCGCCGGTGCGGCGTTCGCCCCAGGTCGTAACCGCAAGAGTGTGGGGGATGAGCAGAACCGAGAACAGGCTGCCCTCGACGGTATTCACGGTGAGCGAGGTGCCGTCGAGGCAGACCGACCCCTTGGCGGCGATGAACCGGGAGAGACCGTCGGGCGCGCGAATATCGAAGCGGGCGGTCGGACCCCAGGGATCGTCGCCGGGCGTCACCTCCGTCCGCATCACGATCTCGGCGACCCCATCCACATGGCCCGTCACGATATGCCCGCCGAGTTCGTCGCCGATCTTGAGAGAGCGCTCGAGGTTGACCCGGGTGCCGGGTTGCCAGGCCCCGACCGAGGTGCGGGCGAGGGTTTCGGCGGCCGCGTCCACGTCGAACCAGCAGCCGCCCTCGCGGGGGCCGAAACCCACCACCGTGAGGCAGGGTCCTCCGCAGGCGATCGAGACGCCGAGCTGGATCGTGGCCGGATCGTAGGCGGCGTGGATGCGGATGCGTTTCACGCTTCCCTGCCCGCCCTCCACGGAGACCACTTCGCCGACATCGGTGACGATTCCGGTAAACATCAGCGGCCCTCCGGGGCTGTTCGTGGCGGCTGAGAAGGTCGCACCCTCAGCGCTCCCTCTCGTAGATGTCGAGCACGTCGGCCCCGAGGTCGTCCGTGCTCACAAGCCGGAAGCGCGCGTCGAGCGCCCCGGAAAGCTTCGGCCCGAGCGCCGCGAGCCCCTCTTCGCCCAAGGGCGTCCGGCTCGTCGCGGTGGCGAGTTCGTCGATCAGGTCGGCCTCGATGAGGGCCTCGGCCAGATTGGGACCCCCCTCGCTGAACACCCGCGTGATGCCGCGGGACGCGAGCAGCCGGAGAGCTTCCGCCACATCGACCCGCCCTTGGTGAGCCGACACGCGCATGACCTCGGCGCCTGCCGCCACGAGGGCCCGCTCCGCCTCCATGGGCGCGTCTTCGCCGGCCACGATCCAGGTCGGCACCTCGGCCGAGGTGGTGAGGAGCTGGGCGCCGGGGGGCGTGCGCAGATTCGTGTCGATCACCACGCGCACCGGCGAGCGGTGTTCGAGGCCGGGCAGGCGCACGGTGAGCAGCGGGTCGTCGGCCAGAACGGTGCCGATCCCGACCATGATGGCGTCGTGGTGGGCGCGGATGAGGTGCGTGCGGGCGTTGGACAGCGGCCCGGAGATCATCAGCCGTCCGCCGCCGCGCCGTGCCGCATAGCCGTCCGCGGTGCGGGCGAGCTTCAGCATCACGGAGGGGCGCCCTTCCGTGACCCGCAGCACATGGCCGCGATGGGCCCGGCAGGCCTCGTCGGCCAGAGCGCCGGAGACGACCTCGACCCCCGCAGCCTCGAGGCGCTGAAAGCCGGCCCCATGGGCAAAGGAGCTCGGGTCCGGCGCACCGATCACCAGGCGGCGGATGCCGGCCTGGATGAGAAGATCGGTGCAGGAGGCGCCGTAAGCGCTCTTCGAGCGCGCCGAGCAGGGCTCGAGGGTGACGTAGAGCGTGGCGCCCCGCGCGGCCACGCCCGCCGCCTCGAGCGCTACCCGCTCGGCATGCGGCCGGCCGCCGGCCTGCGTCGCGCCGTGGCCCAGGACCAGGCCGTCGCGCACCACAACGGCACCGACGGAGGGGTTCGGCCAGGTGAGCCCGAGATTGCGCGCGCCCACCGCAAGCGCGAGGCGCATGTAGCGCTCGTCCTGCGGGCTGGAGTCGGGAGATGCCACAAGGATCCGCGCCGGGGCGGTCATGCGTCCGCCGTGCCGGCGGAGCGTTTCCGGCGCGGCGCGTCCTCATGCTCCACTTCAGGAGCGGCCTCAGGATCGCCGGCGAGCGAGCCTAAAAGCTCTTCGAAATCGCGGGCTTCGCGGAAATTCTTATAGACCGACGCGAAGCGTACGTATGCGACGTCGTCGAGCCCTTTCAGGCCCTCCATGACGAGGGCGCCCACCTGCTCGCTCGTGACCTCTCCGTCGCCGAGGCTCTCCAGCTGACGCACGACGCCGTTGATCATGCGCTCCACGCGCTCGCGCTCCACGGAGCGTTTGCGCAGCGCCACGTCGATGGAGCGCTGGAGCTTGTCGCGGTCGAAGGGCACCCGGCGGCCGGAGCGCTTCACCACGGTAAGCTCGCGCAGCTGCACCCGCTCGAAGGTGGTGAAGCGGCCGGCGCAATCGGGGCAGACCCGCCGACGGCGGATTGTGGAGGAATCGTCCTGCGGGCGCGAGTCCTTCACCTGTGTGTCGAGGCTTCCGCAATAGGGGCAGCGCATGGGTGACCTAGCGCTCCGTCCCGGAGGGCGCCGGCTGACGTTGGCGCCAAGTGTCGGTCAATTCGCCCGCGAAGCCCCAGTCCACCTCGTCGATCTCTTGAATGACGATGTGCGTGTGTTCCGGCTTCTTGCCCAGCACGTCGACGAGCGTCTGGGTGAAGGCGCGAACGATCGCCTCCTTCTGCTCCCGCGTGGCGCCCTTCGTGATCTGCAGATTGACGTAAGGCATGGCGTCCTCGCGATCAGTAGATCGGGAAGCGCCCGGTCAGTTCGTGCGCGCGCTCCTTCACGGAAGCCTCCACGGCCTCGTTGCCGCCCTCCCCGTTCGCCGCAAGGCCGTCCAGGGTCTCGACGATGAGTTCGCCGACGCGGCGGAACTCGGCGACGCCGAAGCCCCGGGTCGTGCAGGCCGGCGTGCCGAGGCGGATGCCCGATGTCACCATGGGCTTCTCGGGGTCGAAGGGCACGCCGTTCTTGTTGCAGGTGATGTGCGCCCGCCCGAGCGCCGCTTCCGCGGCCTTGCCGGTGAGGCCTTTGGGACGCAGGTCCACGAGCATGAGGTGGTTGTCGGTGCCGCCCGCCACGATGGCGTAGCCGCCGGACACAACCTTATCGGCTAGCGCCCGGGCGTTCTCGACCACCGCGCGGGCGTAGATCTTGAACTCGGGCCGGAGCGCCTCGCCGAAGGCCACGGCCTTGGCGGCGATCACGTGCATGAGCGGCCCGCCCTGGAGGCCCGGGAAGATCGCTGAGTTGAACTTCTTGGCGAGTTCGTCGTCGTTCGTCAGGATCATGCCGCCGCGAGGTCCGCGGAGCGTCTTGTGGGTGGTGGTGGTCACCACATGGGCATGGGGGAACGGCGACGGATGCGCGCCGCCGGCCACGAGACCCGCGAAATGGGCGATGTCCACCATGAAGAAGGCGCCGACCTCGTCCGCGATCTCGCGAAAGCGCGCGAAATCCCAGAAGCGCGAATAGGCGGAGCCGCCGGCGACGATCACCTTAGGCTTGTGCTCGCGGGCGAGCGCCGCAACCTCGTCCATGTCGATGAGCTGGTCCTCGGGGCGAACCTTGTAGCTCACCACGTTGAACCACTTGCCCGACATGTTCACGGGCGAGCCGTGGGTGAGGTGGCCGCCGCAGGCGAGATCGAGGCCCATGAAGGTGTCGCCGGGCTTCATGAGGGCCATGAACACGGCCTGGTTGGCCTGGGAGCCCGAATTCGGCTGAACGTTGGCGAACCGGCAGTCGAACAGCCGGCAGGCGCGCTCGATGGCGAGCTTTTCCGCGATATCCACGAACTGGCAGCCGCCGTAATAGCGGCGGCCCGGGTAACCTTCCGCGTATTTGTTGGTCATCACGGAGCCCTGCGCTTCCAGCACGGCACGGGAGACGATGTTCTCCGAGGCGATGAGCTCGATTTCGTCCTTCTGGCGGCCAAGCTCCAGCTGGATCGCGGCGGCGATCTCGGTGTCCGTGTCGGCGAGACCGGCGGAGAAGAAGGAATTCGAGAGGTGATTGGGGGCTTGCGATGCGGTCATGGTGCCCTCGCCTTTGGGTGCGCCCCATGGCTTGGGGCCCGGCTGTCCGAAGACGCCTAGATATGGTGGGTCGGCCTGTGCCGGAATGGGCTGGGCTCTAGCATGCGTCCGCATGGCGCGCAAAGCGGGTCTCGCCGCAGCGCATGGCCGCGCCACCTGCCCCTGCCCACAGGGCTGAGGAGGGCCGCATGGAAGGCGGAATGATCTGGGTTGGGATCGTGGTGCTGCTGTTCGCGATCGCAGCAGGGCTGGTCGCGCTTGCGGTCTCGCTCAGGCGCAAGCGGCAGGGTGGTTGAGGGGCCACGGCTGAAGGGCGTATCCCTCTACAGACGAAGGTTTTTAGGTCTGGCCCTTCGTCCACACCTCGATGGCCTCGCGCAGCCCCTCGGGCAGATCCGATGTGGCGCGGTGCGCGGCATCGGGGCGGTCGGCCGAGATTTCGGCAAGCACGCTGCGGACTTCTTCGGTGCGGGCAGAGCGCAGGGCATCGTCGCACCGGGCACCAGCCGCGAGGGTCGGAGCGGTGGAGAACAGGCACAGAAGGCCGAGCAAGGCGCGCATGAGACATCCCCTTCGTCGTTGAGGCCGGGATATCTGCAAAGTCTTTCCTGATTGTTGCGTGACCGAAGCGTGGCCGTTTCGTGACCACGAAACATTTCGGACGGTTCGTCACCGACACGCCACAAGCCGCGGGCGCTTCACGCAACGGCGGCCGAGGAGAACCACACCTCGTCGAACACGGCGGTCGCGGTATCGTCGGGGGCACGCTCGTCCGTCAGCCAGATCGAGCGCGTCGCCGCCATGGCGGCATCCGTGAGTCGCCCCTTCGGGATCAGCCGCTTCTGGCCCTCGCAATTGATGAAGCCCACCTGCATGCCGGCCCGGGCTTCGAGGCCGTTCGGACGGCGGGTCACCTGTACGGCCTGTCCCCAGTTCGACAGGGATTGCCACGGGAAGATGAGGCGCCCGCCGGGCTTCAGGGCCCGCAGCCATTCGGGATCCGGAGAGGCGACCCCCGCATTCACATAGATCACGTCCGCCTGCGGCATCGGCCGGCCGAGTGCAGAGCCCGCATGGACGGTGACGCTCGTGTCCGCAGCGAGATTGCGTGCCGCGTGGGCCGCCAGAGCCTCATGCAGCTCAAAAGCCTCAACCCGTCCGCCGGGCGCAACGAGCCTAGCCAGCATCGCGGTGTAGTAGCCCGTGCCCGCGCCCACATGGACGGCGGTCTCGCCCGGTTGCGGGTTCACGGCATCGAGCCATGCCGCGTGGAGCGCCGGCTCGCCGTTGTTGATGCCCTTCTCGCGATCGAGCCCGATGAGAACGTTCGCGTAGAGATGCACCGGGTCAGCGTCCGGCGTCTCGGTTGCGACGCCGCCCGAGATCGCGGTCCAGGGACCGGGCGGCAGGAAATCCTCGCGCGGGAGCGTGGCGAAGACGTCGAGGAGGCGCAGGTTGTCGACGCCCGCGAGGCGCAGAACCGTTTCGGCGTAGCGCCGGCGGGCTTCGTCGAGGCTCGCGCGGCGGTCCATGCCCTCCCCTCCTACATCCGGAACACGCCGAACTTCGTCGGCGGCACGGGGGCGTTGAGGGTAGCCGAGAAGGCGAGCCCCAGCACGCGGCGGGTCTCGAAGGGCAGGATGATGCCGTCGTCCCACAACCGCGCGGTGGCGTAGTAGGGCGAGCCCTCCTCCTCGTATTTCTGGCGGATCGGCGCCTTGAAGGCGTCCTCGTCCTCCGCCGACCAGCTGCGGCCCTCGGCCTCGATGTTGTCGCGCCGCACGGTGGCAAGAACGCTTGCGGCCTGTTCGCCGCCCATGACGGAGATGCGCGAGTTCGGCCAGGTGAAGAGGAAGCGGGGGGAATAGGCGCGGCCCGCCATGCCGTAATTGCCGGCGCCAAAGGAGCCGCCGACGAGCACGGTGATTTTCGGAACCTGCGCGCAGGCGACGGCCGTCACGAGCTTCGCGCCGTCCTTGGCGATCCCGCCCGCCTCGTATTGCCGGCCCACCATGAACCCTGAGATGTTCTGCAGAAAGAGGAGCGGAATGCGCCGCTGGCAGCACAGTTCGATGAAATGCGCCCCCTTCTGGGCGCTCTCCGAGAACAGGATGCCGTTGTTGGCGATGATGCCGACCGGGATGCCCCAGATGCGGGCGAAGCCCGTAACGAGGGTCGTGCCGTAGAGGCGCTTGAACTCGTCGAACTCGGACCCGTCCACGAGCCGCGCGATCACCTCGCGGATGTCGTACTGCTTCTTCAGGTCGGTGGGCACGATGGCGTCGAGGTCGTCGGCCGCATATTTCGGCTCGACGGGCTCGGCGAGATCGATGTCGATCTGCTTCTTGGAGTTGAGCGTGCCGACGATGCGACGCGCGATGGCGAGCGCATGCACGTCGTCCGTGGCGTAATGGTCCGCGACGCCCGATTGGCGCGCATGCACATCGGCGCCGCCGAGATCCTCCGCCGAGACCACCTCGCCGGTGGCGGCCTTCACGAGCGGCGGGCCGCCGAGGAAGATGGTGCCCTGCTTCCTCACGATGATGGTCTCATCCGACATGGCCGGCACATAGGCGCCGCCGGCGGTGCAGGAGCCCATCACGCAGGCGATCTGCGGAACGCCGAGTGCGGAGAGGTTCGCCTGGTTGTAGAAGATGCGGCCGAAATGCTCGCGGTCGGGGAACACCTCGGTCTGGTGCGGCAGGTTCGCGCCCCCCGAATCCACCAGATAGAGGCAGGGCAGACGGTTCTCCCGCGCGACCTCTTGGGCGCGCAGGTGCTTCTTCACCGTCATGGGATAGTAGGTGCCGCCCTTGATGGTGGAGTCGTTGCACACGACCATCACCTCGCGGCCCATGACGCGGCCGATGCCGGTGATGATACCGGCGGAATGGATCGCGTCCTCGTACATGCCATGGGCCGCGAGCGCGCCGATTTCGAGGAAAGGCGCGCCCGGGTCGAGGAGCCGCATCACGCGTTCGCGCGGCAGCAGCTTGCCACGCGCGAGATGGCGCTCGCGCGCCTTGGGCGGCCCGCCCTCGGCGACCGTGGCGCGGCGCTCCTGCAATTCGGCGGCGATCGCCCCCCAGGATTCGCGGTTCGCCCGGGCGGCGTCGGACTTCAGATCAACGGCGGTAGCGAGTACGGGCACTGAATGGGTCCCCTGCCCCATGGTGAAGGGACCTCGCGTTTAGCGCGCGGGCTCAAGCGGAGCAATGAGGGTGTGCGTGGCTTGCGGCGCCAGACGGGGAGGCAGGCTCAAGTTTTGCGCTCAAGCGGAGCGATGCGCGTCGAAAGGGTTAGCCCTTGGTGCGCACGACGGTGACGGTGGTGCCCCGCACCTGCACGCCCGAGCCGCAACGATAGGCGATCCCACGGACAAGCGCCCAATCGTTGGATCGCTTGGAGACGTAGAGGTCCGTGCCGCCCAGCGCCACGGTGGCCTGGAGCATGGATTCGAGTGCCGCATCGAAGCCGGGGCCAGTCTGCACCGTCGGGCTCACGGTGCCGAGCCGGGTGCACACCCGCAGGTCCGCCGGCGAATCGACGATGCGGATGGTCTCCGTGGGCTCGGGCCGATAGGCACAGGCCGAGGCCAGGAGAGCGATGCACGAGGCGAGGAGCACGCGATTCATGAGGGGTCCGCTGATTTGGCGGGCAGGTTAACCAAAGCGCGGCCTTTGGAAAGGCGGATCAGGCCGGAACGGCAACCGTCGGCCCGAATACCTCCTCGAACGTGGCTCTGAGGACACTATCGACCTCCGGCATCGTCACCGGGATGCCGAGATCGACGAGGCTGGTAACCCCGTGGAGGCGCACCCCGCAGGGCACGATGCCGGAGAAATGCGACAGATCCGGCTCCACGTTGAGGCTGATCCCGTGGAAGGTCACCCAGCGGCGCACCCGAATGCCGATGGCCGCGATCTTGTCTTCGGCGCTCTCGCCGCCGGGCCCCAGGGGTTTCTCCGGCCGGCGCACCCAGACGCCTACGCGGTCCTCCCGCCGCTCGCCGCGGATGTTGTAGGCCTCGAGCGTCGCGATGAGCCAAGCCTCCAAGGCTGCCACGTAGCGGCGCAGATCCGGGGTGCGGCGCTGCAGGTCGAGCATCACATAGGCCACCCGCTGCCCGGGCCCGTGATAGGTGAACTGCCCTCCCCGGCCGGAGCGGAAAACCGGAAAGCGGGTCGCGTCCACGAGATCCTCGTCCCGCGCCGAGGTGCCGGCGGTGTAGAGCGGCGGATGTTCCACAAGCCAGACCTGCTCCCGCGCCTCGCCCGCCGCGATGGCGGCAACGCGCGCCTCCATGACGGCGACTGCTTGCTCATAAGCCACGAGCCCCTCCGCGCTGGTCCATTCGACGGGCTCGGAGCCGGGTCGGACCAGGAGGGCATCGGCGAGGGCTTGGCGGGTGTGGAGCACGGGACGCGGGTCTCGATGGGGAGCGGCTGACCAGAGATGGGGAGCGCCCCGCCGCCCTGCCATCGCCGAGGATTGCTGCGACGGTTTCGACCGCCTGCGGGGCCGCCGGACAACAGGCTTGTGGTGCCCGCATCGATCTGTTACACGCTCCGCCGCCCCGGGTGAACCGCCCGGATGTGCTACCTGCGGCCATGGCGGAATTGGTAGACGCGCTAGCTTGAGGTGCTAGTGGGGAGACCCGTGGAGGTTCGAGTCCTCTTGGCCGCACCATAGCCTTTTGCGTTGCATCGCAAGAGGTTGAGCAGACGCTCAGATCATGAACTCCCATCGTTTGCACGGCAGGAGTGAACGATCTCCTTGGCGATGGCCCGTCTCTGGAATTGGCTCGCTGTAGGAGGCTTTGGCCTATTCGCCAGCGGCCTCAAATGACCGGCAGGGCCATCTTGAAGGCCAAACCGTCCGGTCCTAGCGGGTCCGGCTTCAACGCCTTTCGAATCAGCGGGCTTAGTCGCGTACTCTTTCGGATGAAGGGTGCCGTTCGAGCGAAGCAGCGTCGCGCGGTAGCTTGTCCTGTTCCAAGTGGCTTCGTTGCCGCGACCCATTGGCAGGGGCGAGTGCGGGACGCAGATACAAAGCGGTCCTAGGGGGTGCTACAATGAGCACTCCACGCTCGCCACGGAAGGCAGCCCTGGTCCCCCCTCAACCTGAACCAAATTCCGCAAGGCGATACCATGCGCGGGCTGTGCAGGCGTCGACGCAGCTCGAGGAGCATAGATTCGAGCGCTGGTCTGGATCAGGGGCGACGCTGGCCAGGAGATCGGCAAGAGAGCGGCTCCCTTCGCCAGCATCGTTCCGTCCTTGACGTTATAACGATCCTGCCAATGGGAGTTTCGTCCTTCCAATCAGCCACTTCACCTGCTTGCTTTCGCGAGAACTCCAACAGGAGAGCCGACGATAGCTGGGTCGATTACGATGCCTTCTTGAAGATCGCCGAAGTCCCGTGAGCGATACGCTACATGACCTCTTCGCTCAGAACGTGGGGCTCGAAAGCGAGGATTTCCGCCACCTTCGCGTTCAGGAATGCGTCGGCGGTGCCAGGTGCCAAGCCGGTGGCATAGTCCCACAGCATCTGCTTGATCGCATGAAGCGGGTGGTTGGCATGATCCAGAAACTGCCGTTCGACGGAAAGCCCCTCGAAGAGCTGCCTCACACCCGCGCGTGTGGCATTGAAATAGTGACTCGGATAACCGTGCTCGTGCTGCAGGAACGGGATCGAGATGTAGGCCCGCCCCCCAGGCTTCAGAAGCCGCTTGATCTCGTTGGCAACCTCAAACGGGTTGGGGACATGCTCCAGCACCGCAACACAGATGACGTAGTCCAAGCTCGCATCGGGGAGTGGGACCGCGTTACCCCAGCAGATCAGATCCGTGGAGGGGTAGTCATAGATCTCAGCGTTGATCGTGCTGCGCCATGGATCCACGCGCAGCCCTGCGCCAAGGTCAAGGCCGACGGCGGTCCGAGGGAATTGTTGCAGGAAGCTGAAGATTTCCGGCCCATACCCGTGGAATCACGTCCGGTCGGTCTTGGCCTCGAGGCTGTAGGGAATGGAAGTATCTGCAATGACGGGGGTCTGGTCGATCCCCGAAAGTTCGCGCAAGATGCTGCGGCGTCGGGTACGGTTTGCGATCTCGGCGTCGAAGCGCTGTGGGAAATTCTTCAGCGTGATCTCACCTTTGCGTTCCCGACCACCAATCACCGCAAGCAACGGAAGCGTTCCAGCGCTCGATACGAGGCCTTGCTGATACAGGGTCGGGAAGTCCGGATAGCCGTAGGTAATGGCACCGCTATCACTGCTGAATGACAGGCGGACAGCTTGTCCGCCGAGGTAAACTTCCGTCACTTCAGCCAAATCCCCCTCGAACATAATCGGTTCGTAAGGGAATTGAGTACTCATGCCTCCTTCTTGGAAGAGCATTGTTTTGTGTCCTTTTGCGATTTCTTCTTGTCCAAGCTTCTTATTTCTCAGACTTCCCATTCACCAGAGACCGAGTTCCTCTCTACGCTCCTCACGCGCGCGTCGCTCAGCAGCATTCTTGAAGACTGCGGGAAGCTACCGCTAGGGTTCCTCTTCTCACCTCAGCATCGCCCATTCTGGAATTGTTCCGTTGGCTCCGCTGTGCTGCTGGTTCGTCGTAAGACTGCTATGCCCAGCCATCCTCTTGATCAAGAGGGCTCGAGAACTTCAATCAACCGTACCGGGAAGCTAGCTAGGCGATATCGGTTCGGGTGAACTGCTGCGCCCGGGTTATTTTATCCCAGGCGCTTGAGCACCTAAGCTCAAAAGTAGAAAATGTACTCATTGGCTGCTCTGTGAAGCCTATCTGATCTGCGGGCGTCCGAGACAGCATAATCTATGGTTGCGCCTGTGAAGCGAATGCGTTTATCGGTGGCTTGAGCTTGGCCGCTTTGGCACGACTGGTGGCATGCACACAGCAACGGACGACAGTCGCAAAAACCGCCCCCGATGTCGATCTGAAGCCCTCTGTCCAGGGCTCAATCTCTCCCGATCATGGCACGCTCGTTTCTGTGGAAGCTCCCGAACCGAGGTGCCCGAAGGCTGCCTTTCTAACTCTGGACCCCGGACCTGCCGCTGGCGGCGTGGCTGCTCCGGTGCCTTCAAGGCTGGTGATCAGCCGCTTCGCCGCGTTGTCTTTGCGCGCCGCCGCACCTAGAAGGCCCTGAAAGAACGATAACCCCGCGATCCGAGGGAGCAGGCCCATGCTGGACGTCGAGAACCAGACGCCGCTCCCGCCTGCGCCACCCCCTGACGCCCTGCCGTTCCGTGACGAGGAAGGCGACGTCAACCAGGCTTTCGTGGAGGCGGTTGCGGCGGCGACGGATGCCGGCGACGCCGACCGGCTGCGGGCCCTTGTCGAGGATTTCCACGAATCCGATCTCGGCGACCTCCTTGAGGCGCTCGAAGCCGAGCACCGGCCGAGGCTCATCGAACTCCTGGGCCGAGACTTCGACTTCACGGCGCTCACCGAGGTCGACGAGGCCGTCCGCGAGGAGATCCTGGAGGAACTCGAGACCGCCACGGTCGCCGAGGGCGTGCGCGATCTCGATTCCGATGACGCGGTCACGATCCTCGACTCCCTCGACGAAGAGGACAAGGCGGAGGTTCTCGACCAGCTCCCCGCCATGGAGCGCGTCGCCCTCCAGCGATCGCTCGACTACCCGGAGGACACCGCCGGGCGCCGGATGCAGACGGAGTTCATCGCCGTGCCCCCCTTCTGGACGGTGGGGCAGACGATCGACTTCATGCGCGAGACCGACGACCTGCCGGATACCTTCTACGAGATCTTCGTGATCGATCCGGCGGGCCATCTGCTGGGCTCCGTGCCCCTCGACCGCATGCTGCGCTCCAAGCGTCCCGTGGCGATCGCCGACATCATGACGGACGAGCCCGACAGCGTGGAGGCCACCGATCCGCAGGACGAAGTGGCGCGCATGTTCGAGCGCTACAACCTGGTCTCGGCTGCCGTGGTGGACGATGCGCACCGCCTCGTCGGCGTCATCATGGTGGACGACATCCTCGACGTGCTGGAAGAGGAGGCCGACGCGGATATCAAGGCGCTCGGCGGCGTGGCCGCGGAAGAAGAACTCTCCGACACCGTGTGGGACATCATGAGGAGCCGGTCGACCTGGCTCTTCGTCAATCTCTGCACGGCGCTTCTCGCCTCCTCCGTGATCGGCATGTTCGAGGAATCCCTGCAGAAGATGGTGGCCCTCGCTGTCCTGATGCCGATCGTGGCCTCGATGGGCGGCAATGCCGGCACGCAAACCATGACGGTGGCGGTGCGCGCCATCGCGACCCGCGAAATCGGCCGCGCCAATGTGTGGCGCATCATCCGCCGTGAGGTGATCGTGGGGCTCCTGAACGGCCTCACCTTCGCGATCCTGCTCGCCGGCGTGGCCGTGGTTTGGTTCGGGACCGCGAATCTCGGTGTCGTGGTGGGCCTCGCCCTTGTGGTCACCCTCGTCTGCGCCGCCTTCGGGGGCATCGTGATCCCCCTCGTCCTCGACCGGTTCGATGTGGACCCGGCGGTCGCCTCCGGCCCGCTTGTGACGACCATCACGGACGTGGTCGGCTTCTTCGCCTTCCTTGGGCTCGCGACCTTGTGGTTTGGGCTCTGAACCCAGGAGGCTTTCGATCCTCCGAAGCCGCGCGGTTTGGGCTTTCGGCTCCGGAGCCCCACATTCCTGTGATCCCGCCGGGCCGTCAAAGGTCTGTTAACCTCACCTCAGGCATGCGTGACGTTCCCGCAAGCCGAGCCCGATACGAGCCGATGACGACTCGCCCCCGACGCGCCCGCTCCTCCTCCGGCAAGACCCGCGCCAAGACGCTCCGGCGCGCCTCGCCGCTGCAACGCTTCGCGCAGTTCACGGCCATGGCGGTGGCGGCCGTGGCCCTCGCGTCTTGCGCGGTGCTGCCGACGAACCGCTATCCGCAAAAGAGCGATGCCAAGCCCCACGAGGGCGTGGCGTCCGCGCAATCTTACGCGATCCACGGCATCGACGTGTCGAAATGGCAGGGCACCATCGATTGGACCTCCGTGCGCAATGCGGGCACGCAATTCGCGTTCATCAAGGCCACGGAAGGCGGCGACCACCTGGACGAGCGCTTCTACGAGAATTGGAACGGGGCCGGCGCCGCGGGCGTCCCGCGGGGCGCCTACCACTTCGTCTATTGGTGCCGACCGGCTCACGAGCAGGCGGAATGGTTCAAGCGCCATATTCCGGCCGACCCGGACGCCCTGCCTCCGGTGCTGGACGTGGAATGGAACAACGCCTCCCGGACCTGTCCCCAACGGGTGCCCCGGGACGTGGCGATCGAGAAGATCCGCACCATGCTCCGGGAGCTCGAGGCCCATACGGGCAAGCGGCCGATCATCTACACGGATATCAACTTCCACAAAGACATCCTGATCGGGGAGTTCAACGACTACCCCTATTGGCTGCGCTCCGTCGCGGCCGAGCCCGAGGCCCGCTACGACAACCGCCGCTGGACCTTCTGGCAGTACACGACCACAGGCCGCGTGCCGGGCATCCGCGGCGACGTGGACCGCAATGTGTTCTACGGGACCGAGAACCAGTGGAAGATCTTCCGCACCACGGATTGTGACCCGCGGGATCTGAGGCAGCTGCAGCAGATCGGACTCTGCGGGAAGTAGCCGGCTTTCCCTCTCCCCTTGAGGGAGAGGGGGAAGTTAGGCCACAGTCTTGAGCGACAGCGCCGCTGAGAGATTGCTGGGTTGTGGCACCACTCCCCCCTCTCCCTGCGCACTTCGTGCGCTGTCCCTGTCCCTCCGGGGGAGAGGGACGGATAAGCGGAACTCCACGCTCAAGCTTGACGTTGCGCTCCCATGCAGACCGTCACGGCTTCCCTGTCGAACGCCCTCGCCTGGATGCAGACCGCCTGGCCCCCGTGGTTCGCGGGGCTCCTGATCCTCGCGGTGGTGGCGAGCCTCCTGCTCTTCTTGCACAGCGCCGTTTTCGCTGTTCTGGGGCTCGTCCTGCGGGGCCGCTTAGCGGTCTTCGGCGAGACGCTCCTCACCCGCGTGAAGGCTCCGACGCGCCTTGGGCTCGTGGTGATCGGCCTGGGCCTGGCGCTCCAAGCGCTGCCGAGCCGCGCCGGGCTCTTTGCGCTGATCCAATGGGCCCTGCTCTTCGGCTTCGTGATTGCCGTGGGCTGGACGGCGATTGCGGTCGTGAATACGGCCGCCGACCTCTATCTCCGCCGCGTTCCTGAAAACTCCGAGGATAGCGCGCTCACCCGCAAGCACCTCACGCAGGTGCGGCTCCTGCGGCGCATCACCGTCATCGTGATCGGCTTCCTGACCTTCGCGGCCGTGCTGATGACGATCCCGTCCGTGCGCCAATACGGGGTGAGCCTGTTTGCCTCCGCGGGCGTGGCGGGCCTGGCGGTGGGCCTGGCAGCCCGGCCGCTGCTCTCGAACCTCATCGCCGGCGTGCAGATCGCCGTCGCGCAGCCGATTCGCCTCGGCGACGGCATCTTCATCGAAGGCGAGTTCGGCAATGTGGAGGAGATCCAGACCACCTATGTGGTGGTGCGGCTCTGGGATTGGCGGCGCCTCGTGGTGCCCCTCTCCTATTTCATGGAGAAACCGTTCCAGAACTGGACCCGCGAATCCGCCTCGCTCATCGGGACCGTATTCTGGATCGTGGGCTACGGGGTGCCCGTGGCGGAAGCTCGAGAGCGGTTCCTCGCCATCGTGAAGGCTTCGCCCCTATGGGACGGTCAGGTGGCAGCGCTTCAGGTCACCGACGCGAACGAGAAGGGCATGCAGCTCAGGGGCATCATGAGCGCTCGGTCGGGCTCGGACAGCTGGGAGCTGCGCTGCGAGGTCCGCGAGAAGCTGATCGCCTGGCTCCGAGGAGCTTGTCCGCACGCGCTCCCCAACAACGTGCCTGAGCCGGACGCCCCGGTTCAGCCACACGGTCATGTTCAAGACGCAGGTTCGTTAACGAAACGTGACGATATTATGCGTGAAGAGCATAGCTGACATACTCGGTCGCGCCTCCCCAGCGTGAGCGTACGTCCCTATATGTTGCATTGCACAAAGACAACAACCGACACCGGTCCCCGGGGCCGGCACCTCAAGGAACCATCCCATGTTCGTCAGCTTCATCGTCTCCAAGGTCCAGGCCTACCTGCGTTATCGTGAAACGGTCCGCGAGCTCCAGCAGCTCTCCGACCGCGAGCTCGAGGACCTCGGCATCTCGCGCTTCCAGATCGAGAGCGTCGCCCGCGAGCACGTCGCCGCCTAGACTTCGCTGCACCGCAGCAATGCCGCGCCCGCCTCTGGCGGGCGTTTGCTTTTGAGGAAGGTCACAGGGGCTCGGCACGCGACCGAGAACCCCGTTGATCCCGTGGCGCGTCATGCCTACTCAAGGGGCATGATCAATATCGAACCCATTCACGTCGTCGGCGGCGGGCTCGCGGGCTCCGAAGCCGCCTGGCAGATCGCGCAGGCCGGTGTGCCCGTGGTGCTCCACGAGATGCGCCCGGTGCGCGGCACCGATGCCCACAAGACCGACGGTCTCGCGGAGCTCGTCTGCTCCAACTCCTTCCGCTCGGACGACGCCGAAACGAATGCGGTCGGCCTCCTGCATCAGGAGATGCGCCGCCTCGGCTCGCTCATCATGGCGAACGGCGACGCCCACCAGGTGCCGGCCGGCGGCGCCTTGGCAGTCGATCGCGACGGCTTCTCGGCTGCGGTGACCCGGGCGCTCGAAGCGCATCCCCTCGTCACCATCGAGCGCGGCGAGGTCGCCGGTCTGCCGCCCGAAGAATGGTCCTCCGTGATCGTGGCCACCGGGCCCCTCACCTCTCCGGCGCTGGCGCAAGCGGTCCTGACCCTCACGGGCGAGAAGGAGCTCGCCTTCTTCGACGCCATCGCGCCGATCGTCTATCGCGAGTCCATCAACATGGACGTGGCCTGGTTCCAGTCCCGCTACGACAAGGTGGGGCCCGGCGGCACGGGCAAGGACTACGTCAACTGCCCCATGACCCGGGAGCAGTACGATGCCTTCGTGGACGCGCTCATTGCAGGCGACAAGACCGAGTTCAAGGAATGGGAGGGCACGCCCTATTTCGACGGCTGCCTGCCCATCGAGGTGATGGCGGAGCGCGGCCGCGAAACCCTGCGCCACGGCCCCATGAAGCCCGTCGGCCTCACCGATCCGCGCAACCCCACCGTCAAGCCCTATGCCATCGTGCAGTTGCGCCAGGACAATGCACTCGGCACCCTGTTCAACATGGTGGGCTTCCAGACCAAGCTGAAATACGGCGCGCAGAGCGCGATCTTCCGCATGATCCCGGGCCTTGAGAATGCCGAGTTCGCGCGGCTCGGCGGCATCCACCGCAACACCTATCTCAACTCGCCGAACCTCCTCGACCCGGTGCTGCGCCTCAAGGCCATGCCGCGCCTGCGCTTTGCAGGCCAGATCACGGGCTGCGAGGGTTATGTGGAGAGCGCTGCGGTGGGCCTCATGGCGGGCCGTTTCGCTGCGGCCGAGCGGCTGGGGCAGCCGATCCAGCCCCTGCCCCACACGACGGCGCTCGGCGCGCTCATCAATCACATCACCGGCGGGCACATCGAGACCATCGACGAGGGTCCGCGCTCCTTCCAGCCCATGAACGTGAATTTCGGCCTCTTTCCCCCGCTGGAGCGGGCGCCGAAGGCCGAGGACGGCAAGCGTCTGCGCGGCTCCGCCAAGGCGATCGCGCGGAAGAAGGCGCTCACCGAGCGGGCGCGCGCTGACCTGTCGCTTTGGCTCAGCGGTGGGGCGTTGCCGGTCGCAGCCGAGTAGAGCGCTAAAACGGCCCACGCCATAACGCGAACAGCCGCCGCCATTGCGGCAGCTCCACCGCGGTGCGGAAAGGGTCGTAATCGCCCCGTTCCATGGCGCGAAGCGAGGGCTCCACGAGCGCCAGGGGCTGAAAGGCCGGGCGCATTGCGGCGGGAACCGATCCCTTGAGGGTTCGCGCCTGCGCGAGGTGACGGCGGGCGACCGCACGCATGTCGGCAAGAGCGCCGAGAAGCCCCGGGCCGCCGCGTCCCGTCACGATGTCCTCGCGCACCACGCCATGGCGGTCGAGGATGTCCTTCGGGAGGTAGACCTGTCCGCCTCGCGCATGCCAGGGAAAGGCGCGCAGCAGGCCCGCGATCGCGTAGGCGACGCCCGCATGCCCCGCGGCGTCGGACCCGCCGGGATCGCGTCCCTCGGCGAGGATCAGCGTCGCGAGACGGATGAGGCTCGACGACGTCTCGCCGCAATAGCCTTCCAGATCGTTCAGCGTGGGCATCGGATCCTCGTAGAGGTCGAAGACCCGCGCGTCGATGAGATCCACGAGCGCCTGCCGCGGCAGGCGGAATTTGACGACCGTGTCGTCGAGGGCCGCCGCCACGGGATTGGCGCGCACGTCGCCGCGCGCTTCGCCTTGGAGGGCATCCCGCCACCATTGCAGGCGGATCTCGCCCACCATGGCCTCGCGCACGGATTCGCGCACGCGCGCGATCTCGAAGTTGAAGGCGTAGAGCGCGGAGAGGTACGGGCGCTTGTCGGCGGGCGCGAAGAGCGTCGCCCAATAGCGGTCCGGGTCGCCGTCCCGGACGATCTGCTCGCAATGGGCGAAGTTGAAGGCGGCGGCTTCGGCCAAGGGCATCGGGCTCCCGTTCGCCTTAATCGACCGCGATCAGGGCTGCGGCCACCTTGCGGTTTTCGGCGACGAGCACGTTGTAGGTGCGCGCGGCCGCGCCCGTCTGCATGACGTCGATGCCGAACCCCGCCTCCCGCAGCCGCTGGCGCAGATCCGGGGGCAGACCGGCCACGTCGCGCCCGGTGCCGACAAGCAGGATTTCGATGGCGTCGGCCTCGGCGATGACCGGCGCGAAGGCCTCCAGCGTGAACGCGTCCGGCCGCGTCACGCCCCAGGCTTTGATGCCGGAGGGCAGCGCCAGGATCGAGCCGCGATGGGACATCTCGGCGAAGCGAAAGCCGCCGTTGCCATAGGCATCGATCTGGTGTCGGCCGGGCACGAAGCCGTCATAGCGCGGGCCGCTCATCGGGCCGCCCTCCGGCGGGCGTTCCTCATGGGCCGAGCCGGCACGGCATCGCCAAGCACGCAGCTATTCCGCGGGCTGAACGGCCGCGCCCTTCGCCTGTGCCGCCGTTTCGCCCCGGGCGTGCAGGCCGAGATAGATCAGGATCGGCACGGCGATGAAGATCGTGGAATAGGTACCCACCACGACGCCGAAGAGGATGGAGAGGCTGAAGCCCCGCAGCACCTCGCCGCCGAAAATGTAGAGGGCCAGGGTCGCGAAGAAGGTGGTCGCCGCCACGATGATCGTGCGGGACACGGTGGCGTTGATGGAGGCGTCCAGCAATTCGTTGATGGGCATGCGCTTATAGCGCCGGAGCATGTCGCGGATGCGGTCGTAGATCACCACCGTGTCGTTGAGCGAATAGCCCATGATGGTGAGAATCGCGGCCACGGCGGTGAGGTCGAACTCAAGCTGCAGAATCGAATAGAGCCCGATGACGAGCACGATGTCGTGGAGCGTGGTGACCGTTGCGCCGATCGCGAACTGCCACTCGAACCTGAACCACAGATAGGCCAGGATCATCAGCAGCCCGAGCACGAGCGCGATGATGGATTGCTGGACAAGCTCTCCCGAGACGCTGGGTCCCACCACTTCGACGCGTCGGATCGTATAGGACGACCCGATCGCCTCACGCACGCGCTCGATCACGGCCGGGCCCTGCACATCGGCGGAGGAGCCGATGCGAATGAGCAGTTCCGTGTTCGATCCGAACTCCTGGATCTGCACCTCGCCGAGGTTCAGCCCGCTCACCTGCTGACGCACGGTGCTGATGTCGGCTGGGCCTGAGGTTGACTGGACCTCGATCAGGGTGCCGCCCTTGAAATCGATGCCGACATTGAGCCCGATGGTCAGAAACGCCAACACGCTGATGAGCGACAGGACGGCCGAGACCGGAAAACTCCAGTGCCGAAGGCGCATGAAGCCGATGTGGAAGGTGTCCGGGATGTAATTGACGAGGGGCACGGGGCGTCCTTGGTCAGATCGGAATGGCGGCCGGGCGGCGGTGGCGCACCCACAGGCCGATGACGAGACGGGTCAGGGTGAAGGCCGTGAACGCCGTCGTGATGATGCCGATGATGAAGGTGATCGCGAAGCCGCGAACGGGGCCCGACCCGCCGAAGAGCAGGAGCACCAGCGCCGTGAAGAAGGCGGTGGCGTTCGCGTCCATGATGGTGCCGAGAGCGAAGGAGAAACCCTTGTCGATGGCGACGACCGGCGACTGGCCGAGCCGCGCCTCGTCGCGGATGCGCTCGAAGATCACGACGTTCGAGTCCACCGCCATACCGATGGTCAGAATGATGCCCGCGATGCCCGGCAGCGTCAGTGTGGCGCCGAGGGCCGACTGGATGCCGAAGAGCATCAGCACGTTGACCGCGAGGGCCAACAGGGCGAACAGGCCGAACAGGCCGTAGACCGCCACCATGAAGATCGCCACGAGCACGCTCGCGATGACGCCGGCGAGCATGCCGGCCTCGATCGAGTCCGCTCCCAGGCTCGGGCCGACCGTGCGGACCTCCGCGATATTCAGCTTCGCCGGCAGCGCGCCCGCGCGCAGGAGCACCGCGAGGTTGTTGGCCTGCTCAACCGTGAAATTGCCCGAGATCTGACCCGAACCGCCGGTGATGGGCGAGAGAATGCGCGGAGCCGAGATGACTTCGTTGTCGAGCACGATGGCGAGCGGCCGGCCCACGTTCTCGGTGGTGACCTGCCCGAAGCGCTGGGCGCCGCGGATGTTGAAGCGGAAATTGACGATCGGCTCGTTGGTGCGCTGGTCGAAGCTGGGCTGCGCGTCCGTGAGATCGCCGCCCTCGACGATGATGCGGCGCTCGACCGGCACGCGTTGGCCGGCCTGATCGCGCGAGGGCAGGAGATCCACATCCCCCACGCTCTCGTTGGCGAGGAGGCGGAACTCGAGCTTCGCGGTCTTGCCCAGGATTTCGAGGAGCTGGTTCGGATTTTGCAGGCCCGGCACCTGGACCAGGATCCGGCCGGGGCCCTGGCGCTGGATCAGGGGCTCGGTGGTGCCGAGCGCGTCGACACGCCGGCGGATCACCTCCAGGGCCTGCTCGGCCGCCCGACGGGTTCGGTCGGCCACGCCGGCATCCGTAAAGGCGAGCTGGACGAGCCCGTCGGGCGATGTCGTCACCTCGACGTCGTTGACGCCGGTCTGGCCGAGGACGGGATTGGTGATGGGCTGCGAGAGTTCGCGGAACCGCGGCAGCACCCGGTCGCGATCCCCGGCCTCGGGGATGCGCACCTGAACGCCCCGCGCGGTGGTCTGAATGCCGCCCTGGGTGGAGATCCGGTTCTCGCGCAGAACACGGCGCACGTCGTCGCGCAGCTGCGTGGTGAGGCCTCGCAGGAGATCGGGCTGATCGACCTCCAGGAGCACATGCGAGCCGCCCTGGAGATCGAGGCCGAGCGGCATGGCCTTGGTCGGGATGATCCACGACGGCACCCACCGCGGAACGGCGCCTTCGAGCGCCGCCCGCTGGCTCTGGGACAGGAGGTTCGGAGCCGCGAGCAGCAGCCCGTAGAGAACAACCGCGACGATCGCCAGGATCTTGGTGGTCGTGAAGCGTAGCATCGATCCGTACTTCTCTTGCTGGCGCGAACCGGCGCCGCGATCCCGACCGGGAAGCCTTGCTTGCCCGTCAGGCCTTGACGGGCTCGCCCTTGGTGCGGACGTCCGCGATCATGGAGCGGGCCACCTTCACGCGCACACCCTCGGCGATGTCCACGTCGATATCGGCCCCGTCCTCGGTCACCTTCGCGACCTTGCCGACGATGCCGCCCGAGGTCACGATCGTGTCACCTCGGCGCACGTTCTTCAGCATCTCCTGGTGCTCCTTCGCCCGGCGCTGCTGCGGCCGGATGATGAGGAACCACATGATGATGAAGATGAGGACGAAGGGGACGAGCTGAAGGAAGACGTCTCCCCCGCCGGCGGGGGCCCCTTGCGCGTAGGCGGGCGTAATCAAGCGGCGCTCCATGAAGTAAAGCGCGGGCGGAGCCGGTCGCTCCCCGCGCTGGGACAGAAGTCTTGGGTGGGCCGCATCTAAACCATGGCCCCCGTGAAATCAACGAAAGCGGGCCCTGTCGAATGGACGCTCCCAGGGTTTCCGAGCCTTCAGATAGACGCTGCCCCGCTTCCGCGCTAGGCGCCCGGCTATGCCCGCCTGCGGATGGACGTGGCCCGATCTCCCCGCTGGAAACCCCGCTCGTTCCGGCCGCCGGATGGACGCTGCTCGGCTTCCGCGCTAGGAGCCCGGCCCATGCCCGCCGACAACCCCATCGCCTCCCCCGACGCCCTCACCGTCCTCGCCCGGATCGCCGACGCTCTGGAGCGGCTGGTGCCCAAAGGAGTCGAGACGCCGGATTTCACCGCCGCCGACGCCTTCGTCTGGCATGCAGCCGGACGGCGGCTCTCCCCCGTGCCGCGGGTGAACCGGGTCGAGATCGCGCTGCTGCGCGGCATCGACCGCGTCCGGGACATGCTGCAGGAGAACACGGAGCGGTTCGCCCGGGGCTTGCCTGCCAACAACGCCCTGCTCTGGGGCGCCCGTGGCATGGGAAAGTCGTCGCTCGTGAAGGCCGTTCACGCGGAGATCAACCGCAGCCGGTCGGGCAACACAGCTCCTCACGCGGAGATCGACCGCACCCGATCCGGCGACGCGCGACCGCTCAAGCTCATCGAGATCCACCGGGAAGACGTCGAGACCCTGCCCGAGCTCATGGCGCTGCTGCGGGCCGATCCCCACCGCTTCGTGGTGTTTTGCGACGATCTCTCGTTCGACGCCGACGACACCTCCTACAAATCGCTCAAGGCGGTGCTGGAGGGCGGGATCGAGGGCCGACCCGACAACGTGATCTTCTACGCCACCTCCAACCGGCGCCACCTTCTCCCCCGGGACATGATGGAGAACGAGCGCTCGACGGCCATCAATCCGGGCGAGGCCGTGGAAGAGAAGGTCTCCCTCTCCGATCGCTTCGGGCTGTGGCTCGGCTTCCACAAGTGCAGCCAGGACGAGTACCTCGACATGGTCTACGCCTATGTGGAGCATCTCGGGCTGAAGGCCGACCGGCAGACCATCCGCGCCGAGGCGCTGGAATGGTCGACGACGCGCGGGGCGCGGTCGGGACGCACCGCCTGGCAGTACATCCAGGATCTCGCGGGACGGCTGGAGCAGCGGATCGAGGGATGAGCCCTCCCCCAGGAGGGGAAGGGCTCTGAACCGCTAGTTCTGCAGCAGGTTCTCGTCCTGCGGGGCGAGCGGAACGCGGCTCGCCACCGGGATCGAGGCCCCGAAGCCGTCGCGGTTGTAGATGTCGTCGCGGAACTGCACGAGGCCCTCGGGGGTCGCCCAAGCCGTGATGTAGGTCCAGTAGACGTTGATGGACTGAGCGAGGCGGGCGTCGATGCGCTGGCCGGACTTGAAGGTCGCGTCGATCTGCTCGCGGGTCCAGCCGGGCGTGTCCTTCAACAGCCACTCGATGTAGTCGCGCACGTTCTGCAGGCGCACGCAGCCCGACGAGACGAAGCGGAAGTCGTCGCCGAAGATGCCCTTGGAGGGCGTGTCGTGCATGTAGACCCCGTGCGGGTTCGGGATGTTGATGCGCACGAATCCCATGGAGTTGATCTCGCCGCCCGGATCCTGCTTGAACATGTAGCGGGTGGCTTCGTCCGAGAACCAGTTCACCTGGGAGGGCTGCAGCTCCTGGCCCGCGCCGTTGTAGATGCGGATGCGGTTATCGGTGAGGTAGTTCGGGTCCTTCCTCATCTTGGGGATGAGGTCCTTGCGGATGATGGAGGCCGGCACGGTCCAGAACGGGTTGAAGTTCACTTCCGTGATCTTCGCGTTCATGACCGGCGACTGGCGGTCGATCTTGCCGACGCCGGCGGCGTGCCGCGTCTGGACCACGCCCGCTTCCACCGTCTCGACGACGGCGGCCGGGATGTTCACGATCACGTAGCGGTTGCCGAGATTGTTCGAATAGCTGCGCAGGCGCACGGCGTTGAGTTCAAGCTGGCGCAGGCGGATGTTGGCCGGCACGTTCATGGCCGCGACCGTCGTGGACGACATCGCGCCCGTGGCGTTGAGGCCGTGGCGGGCCTGGAAGCGGCGAACGCCGGCCTCGACGTAGGAATCGTACACGGGCGAGCTGCCGGCGGAGGGGTCGAGGTCGCCGGAGATGATGAGGCGCTGACGGAGCGCCACCACCTCGGGGCTCTGCACGCCGACGCGCAGGCGGTCGCTCACGTCGAGCATCGGCCAGCCGCCGCGGCCGACGATGTCGCGGTAGCGGTCGATCATCTCCTCGGTGGCGGCAAGCGCCTGGGGCGAGAGGATCGGCGTGGTGGAGCGCTGCACCCGCAGGCGCGAGGCCGACTCGTAGTTCTGCTGCCACTCGGATTGATTGCTGGCCAGCACCTGCTGGGCGAGCGCGGCGGCCGGCGTGAACACCAGGGCCAGCGATCCGGTCAGGAGGGAACGGCGATCGATCATGGGACGCAAGCTCTCGGGTTGGGGCTTCTGGCGGGTACGCGCCGAGGGGAAGGAAACGGGAGAACTGGCCCCGCCCTCACCGCGCCCGGCCTTCTGTTAGTGCCGGGTCACGATTAACGAACGGTATTCAGAACGAAGAACATCGGGGCCGTTTTAAGGCATTTTCGGACACCCTGCCGCACCTCCGGCCATACTCCTTTCCGGAGGGGCACTCGCCCCCGCAGTGTGGATTTCGCGTCACAGAAACGGGTGCTGCGGTCCTACAGGCAGTAGCGGATCTGATCGCGCCAGAATCGCTCCAGGCGGGCCAGCGATTCGTTCACCTGCTCGAAGTCGGAGGCCGCGAGACCACCGACCGGCGCGATGGAGCGGGCATGCCGCTCATAGAGCGCCTGCACGATGCCGTGGACCTCCCGGCCGCGGGGCGTGAGGCTGATCCGCACCGCCCGGCGGTCGAGGGAGGAGCGGGCATGGTGGAGGTAGCCCGCCTCGACCAGCTTCTTGACGTTGTAGGACACGTTGGAGCCGAGATAGTAGCCCCGCGAGCGCAGCTCCGTGGCCGACAATTCCTGGCCGCCGATATTGAAGAGCAGCAGACCTTGCGTGCTCGTCAGCTCCAACACGCCGCGGCGATCGAACTCGTCCTTGATGAGATCGAGCAGGCAGCGGTGCAGCCGCTCGATGAGGTGGAGGGTTTCGCGGTAGCCGGCGCCGACCGCTGGATCGTCCGTACGGGGCACGGGCAGGGCTTCGCGACGGGTCACGCCGGTGGCGGAGTCGCCCGGGAGGGGTGCGGAGGCCGCCAGGGCCCCCGCAGGCACGGTCTTGTTCATGGGACGCCTCGTTGTCGTTCGGCCGGTTGATCCGGCTCCTTGACGAGGCCCACTGTGCCGCCTTCCCTCTCAAATCCGGTTTAAGGGACGAGGTGAATCCCTCCTTGACGGAATCGGCGTAAACGGGCGGTGAAACGAACGGCCGCCGACGGTGCCGATTTCTTGGCGGCGTCGGGTTTATTGCCGCTCCCGGGCCGCGAGCCAGGACACCGCGAGATAGCCTAGGATCAGCGAGACGAAGAACGCGGATGTCGCGACGGTGCCGGGCACGAAGGTGGGAAAGAACACCGCCAGGATGAGGTGGCTCATCACCGCGAGCAGCCAGAGCACGCCGCCCCAGGTGGTCGCCATCCACAAGCCAACGGCGGCCACGAGATCGATGATCGCGAAGTAGCCGATGGTGGTCTGGTAGCCGAGCGAGCGCTCCTCGAAGAGCCCGGCGGGGGACCAGACGCCGACGATGATCGCCCAGGCTCCGAGGCCCTTCACGATCCACAAGATCGCGAGCAGGCGCATGAACCAGGTGAGCAGGGCATCCCAGTGCCAGGGCCCCCCTTCCGGCACCCGCTCCTCGATGCGGTCGCCGCCGGTCGGGCGCGAGAGGTTGAGCGGCGGTTGCCGGGGCGTGCGGGCCATCAGCGGCACACCATCGCGCGTCGGGAGAGCCCTGCCATCACGGCGCCTGCAGCTCGCGGCTGCCGAGATCGGCGAAGTGGCGGGCGATGTCCGCGGGATCGACGGCATCGAGGCTGGCGGGCTGCCAGCGCGGGGCGCCGTCCCGATCGATCAGCGTCGCGCGCACGCCCTCGTAGAAATCGTGCCCCTCCGCGATCCGCGACACGATGCGGAATTCCACCTTCATGGCCTCCTCGAAGGAGAGGTCGCGCCCGCGGCGCATCTGCTCCAGGGCGAGGCTCATGCTGGTCGGCGACTTGGTGCGCACGGTGGCCGCGGTTCTCTCGGCAAACGCCGAGCCCCGCCCCGCCGCCTCGTCGAGTCGGGCGAGGATCCCGGGCACGCTCTCGGCGGAAAAGCAGCTGTCGATCACGGCGCGGTTCTCCGCGATCGGCGCGGGACCCGGGTCGTGGGCGAGAGCCCGCAGGGCCGCGTCCACGTCGTCGCCCGCGATCAGCGCGTCGCGCAAGGGGAGGATCGCGTCGGAGCGCACAGCATGCGTCGCGATCCCGAGCGCAAACGCGTCGGCGGCGCGGATGCGGTCGCCGGTGAGCGCGATATAGGTGCCGGTCTCGCCCGGCAGGCGCGGCAGGGCGTAGGTGGCGCCCACATCCGGGAAGAAGCCGATGCCGACTTCGGGCATGGCGAAAAGGTAGCGCTCGCCCGCGATGCGGTGGCTGCCATGGAGCGACACGCCGACGCCCCCGCCCATGACGATGCCGTCGATGAGGGACACGTACGGCTTCGGGAAGCGCTGGATCAGGATGTTGAGCTCGTATTCCTCGCGCCAGAAGGCGAGCGCCTCGGCGAGGCTCCTGGCTCGACCGAGCTCGTAGAGGCGGCGGATGTCGCCCCCAGCGCAGAACGCCTTCTCGCCCGCCCCCATCACGACGACCCGCGTCACGGCCGGGTCGTTCGCCCAGGCCTCCAGCGCCGGGCGCATGGTGCGAACCATCCCGAGCGTCAGCGCATTCAGCGCCGCCGGCCGGTTGAGCAGGATCGTTCCCGCTGCGCCTTCGCGCCGGCACACCACTTCGTCGGTCTCGCTCATCCCCACTCCTTGTTGGGCCGGGATTAGACGGGCGGCCGCGGGGGCGTCAATGCGCGGCAACGGCCCATATGTCCGGAAGAGGGCTCAAACAAAAAGGGCGGCCGGAGCCGCCCTTTCGTGATTGCACAATCCGAACCGCTTAGCGCTTCGAGAACTGGAAGCTGCGGCGGGCCTTCTTGCGGCCGTACTTCTTGCGCTCCACGACGCGCGGGTCGCGGGTCAGGAAGCCTTCCTTCTTGAGCGGGCTGCGGAGCTCCGGCTCGTAGTAGGTGAGCGCCTTCGAGAGGCCGTGGCGCACCGCGCCGGCCTGGCCCGAGAGGCCGCCGCCGGCCACCGTGACGATCACGTCGTACTGGTCGGCGCGGTTCACGAGCTGCAGGGGCTGCTGCAGGATCATGCGCAGCACCGGACGGGCGAAGTAGACCTCGACCGGACGGGCATTGACCGTGATCGTGCCCTTGCCGGGCTTGATCCAGACGCGCGCCACCGCGTCCTTGCGCTTGCCGGTCGCGTAGGCGCGGCCCAGAGCGTCCACCTTGCGGACGTGGCGGGGCGCCTCGGGAGCGGCGGTTTGGGCCTGCTGGCCCAGATCGGCGAGAGACTGAAGGGTCGCCATGGCTTTAAGCCCTCACGTTCTTGGCATTGAGGGCGCCCACGTCGAGCGCCTCGGGCTGCTGAGCGACATGCGGATGCTCAGCGCCCTTGTAGACGCGCAGGTTGCCCATGATCTGGCGGAAGAGCGGGCCGCGGGGGAGCATCCGCTCCACGGCCTTCTCGACGACGCGCTCCGGGAAGCGGCCTTCGAGGATGAACTTGGCCGAGCGCTCTTTGATGCCGCCCGGATAGCCGGTGTGATGGTAGTACACCTTCTGCTCGCGCTTGCGGCCGGTGAACACCACCTTGTCGGCGTTGATGACGATGACGTTGTCGCCGCAATCGACGTGAGGGGTGTAGGCCACCTTGTGCTTGCCGCGCAGACGCATGGCCACCACCGAGGCGAGACGGCCGACCACGAGGCCCGACGCGTCGATCACCACCCACTTCTTCTCGACTTCGGCGGGCTTCAGCGAAGTAGTGCTCATCGCGTTGGATCCCGTTCGATATGATTAGAAACGACAAACCGCCACGAGATGCGGCGGCGAGTGGGGGTGTCTCTACGGGACGAAGGGCTGTTTGTCAACGCAAAAGCGGAGGGCGCTTCGTGCTGAAACCCTTATGTCGCAAGGCTTTGCGCTTCACGGTATCATAGTACCGCTACTTTTTTGCTTCGGGAATCGCATAGGTTCCGGTGGCGTGGCACACCAGATCGCTCTCCCCTTCCGAATGCATCGACACGTCCCCGACGGCGAGCCGTCGGCCGAGCTTGAGCAGCCGGCACTCGGCGATGAGCGCCTTGGGGGCGGGCTTGCGCAGGAAGTTGAAGGAGAGGTTCGTGGTGACGGCCAGCGCCACCGGGCCGATCTGCGCCAGCAGGGCCACGTAGAGGGCAAGATCCGCCAGCGCCATCATGGAGGGCCCCGAGATCGTTCCCCCGGGCCGGATGTGGCGCTCGTGGTAATCCATCCGCATGCGTGCGGAGAGCGGCCCGACGGCCTCCACGCGGTAGGTGCGGCCGCCGAGATGGATTTGCGGAAACTCGCGATCGAGAAAGGCTTCGATGTCTTCCGCGGACATCACGGGCAGGTCGGACATTTAAGGCTCTCCGAACGGACCCTTGCACCAGGGCCGGCGGCTCATCGGGACCGCGTTCCAGGGTTGGGCATGCGGCTCTCCGGGGGGGCCCTTGCACCACGCCCCTGCCCTCCCGACAATAGCGGGGACGCGCTTTTCCCCATCCGGGTCCCTGCAGAGCCGCCATCCCGGATCCCATCGAGGCCGCCATGAACGCCCACGCTCCTGCCGACGCCGCCGTTCTCCTCCGCGCTGACGCGGACGGCATCGCGACCCTGACGCTCAACCGCCCCGGCGCCCGCAACGCCCTGTCGGAGGGGCTGCTGGCGGCGCTGACGCGCGCATTCGACGCCATTGCCGAGGACGCGTCCGTGCGCGCGGTGGTGCTGAACGCCAATGGCCCGGTGTTCTCGGCCGGACACGATCTGAAGGAGATGACCGCCCACCGCGCGGACCCCGACCGCGGCCGCGCCTATTTTGCCGACATCCTCGCCCGATGCTCCGCCATGATGCAGCGTATCGTGCGCCTGCCGCAGCCCGTGATCGCCGCGGTGGAAGGCACCGCGACGGCGGCCGGATGCCAGCTGGTCGCCTCCTGCGATCTCGCGGTCGCCGGCGCCGATGCCCGCTTCTGCACACCCGGCGTCCATATCGGCCTCTTCTGCTCGACGCCCATGGTGGCACTCTCACGCAATCTCTCGCCAAAGCACGCCATGGAGATGCTGCTGCTGGGCGACATGGTTCCTGCCGCGGATGCCCACCGCTTCGGCCTCGTGAACCGCGTCGTCGCAGCCGGCGAGGCCTTGGCCGAAGCGCGACGGATGGCGCTCGTCATCGCGTCCAAATCGCCCCACACCCTGAAGATCGGCAAGCGTGCGTTCTACGAGCAGCGCGAGATGGGGCTGCAGCAGGCGTACGATTACGCCACCGGAATCATGGTGGAGAACATGCTGGCCCGCGACGCCGAAGAAGGCATCGGTGCGTTCGTGGAGAAGCGCGAGCCGGTCTGGACAGGGCAGTAGCCGGACGCTCGGGCTGTGCCCCGATCCTGAGAGGTTGTGGCTGTTAATAAAAAACGGTTCTCCCACCCGATCCCCTCATCCTGAGGAGCCCGCGTCAGTGGGCCTCGAAGGAGGACTCCAGGTCTCTCGCGGGTCCTGCAAGCCTCCTTCGAGACGCACCCTGCGGGCGCTCCTCAGGATGAGGGGATTGGACAGGATGAAGGGCGCCGGTGCGGGCCGCGCCGGCCGAACGGCAACCCTCGCCGCTTGACGCTACCGCCGCGCCTCTTACAACTTGAACCCGCGCATGCTGGCGAGCCCGCGCACCCGATGCTCCGGTGGGAGCCCGATCCGAAACCGCGACACAGGCGCATTGGCGTCCGCGGGTGATCAGGAGATTTCCATGCAGCTGTGGAGCAAAGGGGCGGTGCTGGCCGCCTTCGCCCTCACCTTCAGCAGCGCCATCGCGCAAGCCGCGGACGTGACGGTGTTCGCGGCCGCAAGCCTCAAGAATGCGCTCGATGCGGTCGTGGCCGATTACCAGCGCGAGAGCGGCAAGCGCGTGGCGGTGTCCTATGCCGCCTCCTCGGCGCTGGCCCGGCAGATCGAACAGGGCGCACCGGCCGACATCTTCTTCTCCGCCGATCTCGACTGGATGGATTACCTGCAGGAGCGCGCGCTCATCAAACGCGAGACGCGCCGCGCGCTGCTGGGGAACCGCATCGTCCTCGTCGCGCCGGCGGATCAACAGAAGCCTGTCGAACTGAAGGCCGGCGGCCTCTCGGCGGCGCTCGGCAACGGCCGCCTTGCGACTGCGAGCGTCGCCAGCGTGCCGGCGGGCCGGTACGGCAAGGCGGCGCTGGAAAACCTCGGTCTCTGGGGCGAGGTGTCGGGCAAGCTCGCGGAAGCCGAGAACGTGCGCGCGGCGCTGGCCTTCGTGTCCCGCGGGGAGGCGCCGCTCGGCATCGTCTACGAGACCGATGCCAAGGCCGATCCGAAGGTCGCGGTGGTGGCGCGCTTTCCCGAAACGAGCCACCCGCCGATCGTCTATCCGGTGGCGCTCACCGCCTCGTCGAAGAGCGCGGAGGCCGCCGCCTTCCTCGACGTGCTGCGCAACAAGAAGAGCGCGGAGGCCTTCACCCGCGAGGGCTTCCAGGTTCTGGACTGAGGCGCGCCCGTGGAGCTCACCCCCGAAGAGTGGGGCGCCGTTCGCTTGAGCCTCAGGGTCGCGGTCGTCGCCACCCTGCTGAGCCTGCCGCTCGGCATCGCGGCGGCGTATGCCCTGGCGCGCGGCCGCTTTCCCGGACGCGCGCTGCTGGATGGGCTCATTCACCTGCCCCTCGTGCTGCCGCCGGTGGTGACCGGCTATCTCCTCCTCGTCACCTTCGGGCGCCGCGGCCCCGTGGGTGCATGGCTCGATGCCTGTTGCGGGATCGTGCTGTCCTTTCGCTGGACCGGCGCGGCGCTTGCCGCCGCCGTGATGGCCTTTCCATTGATGGTCCGGGCCATTCGCCTTGCCATCGAGGCGGTGGATCGCGGCTTGGAACAGGCGGCCGGCACGCTCGGCGCGAACCGCTTCATGGTGTTCCTCACCGTGACCCTGCCGCTGGCCCTGCCCGGCGTGCTCGCCGGCATGATCTTGAGCTTCGCCAAGGCGCTCGGCGAGTTCGGCGCGACGATCACCTTCGTGTCCGCGATCCCGGGCGAGACGCTCACGCTCCCCTCCGCAATCTACGCCTACACCCAGGTGCCCGGGGGCGATGCAGGCGCGTTCCGCCTGAGCCTCATCGCGGCGGGGATCGCTCTCGTCGCCGTCGTGGTCTCCGAAATCCTCACCCGCCGGGTCGGCCGCCCGGCCCGGCTCACATGAGCATCGCGGTTCGGGCGCGGCACGATCAGGGCGATTTCACCCTCGATGCCGCCTTCCAGACCGACGCGCGCGTGGTCGCGCTGTTCGGGCCCTCCGGCTCCGGCAAGAGCACGCTTCTCCACATCATCGCTGGGCTGGTCCGCCCCAATGAGGGGCGCGTCGCCGTGGATGGGCGTGTGCTCACGGATACGGCGGCAGGCCTGCGCGTGCCGGTTCACAAGCGGCGCATCGGCTACGTGTTCCAGGACGCGCGCCTCTTCCCGCATCTCAGCGTCGCGCGGAACCTGGCCTACGGACGCTGGTTCGCCCCGAAATCCGAGCGCTACGGCAGCCGCGACGAGATCGTAGCGCTGCTCGGCATCGGGCATCTCCTCGACCGCAGGCCCGCGACGCTCTCGGGGGGCGAGAAGCAGCGCGTCGCCATCGGCCGGGCGCTCCTGGCCTCCCCCCGCCTTCTCCTGATGGACGAGCCCCTGGCCTCCCTTGATGCCGCCCGCAAGGCCGAGACCTTGCCCTACATCGAGCGCCTCAGGGACGAACTCAGGATTCCGATCGTCTATGTGAGCCACAGCCTCGAGGAGGTGGAG
Source organism: Microvirga sp. (assembly GCA_035944635.1). Taxonomy (GTDB): domain Bacteria; phylum Pseudomonadota; class Alphaproteobacteria; order Rhizobiales; family Beijerinckiaceae; genus Microvirga. The sequence continues at coordinate 5,480 of DASZAZ010000115.1, read as the reverse complement.
CGGCTGACCGGGGAGATCATCCGGCTCGACGGAGGTCGCGTGGTCGGGCGCTAGCGGTCATTCCGGAGGGGCGCAGCCGAGCCCGACCCGAAGGGACCGCCTTGGCGGCAAACCTAGGAGATCTCTCCGGATGGGGCACGCCAGCTGAGTTCCGGCCCACCCTGCGGACGACCGGAATGACGGGGGTTACCGTTGAACCCCGGGCCCGGGCCCGTTACCTATCGCCGATGGACCACTCCTCGTACCCGAACGACTACATCCGCGAGATCCTGAAGAGCGTGAAGACCATCGCGCTCGTCGGCGCCTCGCAGAACCCCGCGCGCCCGAGCTGGATCGTCACCAAATACCTCCTCGAGCGAGGCTACGATGTGATCCCCGTCAATCCGGGCCTCGCCGGCCAGGACTTGCTGGGTAAGCGCGTCTACGGCTCCCTGAAAGAGATCCCCCACCCGGTCGACATGGTGGAGATCTTCCGCAACTCCGAGGCCGCTGGTCCCATCACCGACGAGGCCCTTGCCCTCGACCCGCTCCCCAAGGTGATCTGGATGCAGCTCTCGGTGAAGAACGAGGAGGCTGCGCGCCGCGCCGAGGCCATGGGGGTGAAGGTCGTGATGGACCGCTGCCCCAAGATCGAGTTCGGCCGCCTTTCGGGCGAGATCTCCTGGCAGGGCGTGAACTCGCGCATGCTCTCGTCGAAGAAGCCGGTGCTGGCCGGCAAGGGCTTCCAGAAGCTGAGCCTGGACCGGCCGACGTGAAGAGGGCGCGGCCTCAAGGGAGCGACCGGCTCGGCAAATGGGGCTCGCGCAGATGGGCCGTCACCGGAGGTGAGCGATGGAGCCGCACAATCCCGAGAACGCACGGCACGGCCGCGGCACCGGCGCGAAGCAGAGGCGCAACGCGACGACATTCTGGCTGATCGTCGCCATCATCGCTCTCGCAGCCGCGGCCTCGGCAACATGGATCTCGTATCGGTGACCGCCGCGTGAGGATGCTGGTCAAAGCCTGTGTGGGCTTCGTGCTGAGTCTCATCGCCCTCGCGACTGTTTGGGCCGTGATCTGGACGGCGCTGCGGTATTGATGGGCGCCTGGGTAAGCGCGTGATGCGCTGCCTGATTGAAAGGGTTCGGGCGCTTTCAAACGCGACCGCTAATGGCGTTTTCGCTTCGACGAACGCAACAACCGACGAACAGAACGATGCGCCAAAATGGGGCGGAAGAGCGGACGCCAGATTGTGTTGGCTGGTTGAACGACGGCGTTCGATTCGGTTCAACCTGCCGCTTGACGGGCGGCGGTCACGTTCTGTAGTCAGAACGAAACGGACCTTCAAACCGCCGGGCTATTGTTGAACGCAACACCCCCTTTTCGTGCGGGCGTGTTCAACGGTTTCCCTCAGGAGTATTGAACGATGAGCGATCGGTTGCCCGGCTTCAACACCTTGGCGATCCATGCGGGCGCGGCGCCGGATGCGGCGACGGGCGCCAGGGCGACGCCGATCTACCAGACCACGTCCTTCGTGTTCGACGACGTGGACCACGCCGCCTCCCTCTTCGGCCTCCAGGCCTTCGGCAACATCTACTCCCGCATCGGCAACCCCACCTGCGCGGTGCTGGAGGAGCGCGTCGCGGCGCTGGAAGGCGGCACGGCCGCTCTCGCCGTCGCTTCCGGCCACGCGGCGGAATTCCTGGTCATGCACGCCCTGATGCAGAGCGGCGACGAGTTCGTGGCCGCGAAGAAGCTCTACGGCGGGTCGATCAACCAATTCAATCACAGTTACAAGAACTTCGGCTGGAACGTGGTCTGGGCCGATTCGGACGATCCCTCCACCTTCGAGGCCGCCATCACCCCGAAGACCAAGGCGATCTTCGTCGAGTCGATCGCCAATCCGGGCGGCGTGATCGTGGACCTTCAGGCGATCTCCGCCATCGCCAAGCGCCACAACATCCCGCTCATCGTCGACAACACGATGGCCTCCCCCTACCTCATCCGCCCCTTCGAGCACGGCGCCGACATCGTGGTGCACTCGCTCACCAAGTTCTTAGGGGGCCACGGCAATTCCATCGGCGGCATCATCGTGGACGGCGGCTCCTTCAACTTCGCGGGCGACGACCGCTACCCCATGCTCTCGAAGCCCCGGCCGGAATACGGCGGCATGGTGCTGGGCGAGACCTTCGGCAATTTCGGCTTCGCGATCGCCTGCCGGGTGCTCGGCCTGCGCGACCTCGGACCCGCGCTAAGTCCTTTCAACGCCTTCATGATCCTGCAGGGCATCGAGACCCTGCCCCTGCGGATGCAGCGTCATTCCGACAACGCGCTCGCGGTCGCCGAGCATCTGCAGGCGCACGACAAGGTCGCCTGGGTGAGCTATCCGGGCCTGCGCACGGACCGCTACCACAACCTCGCCAAGCAGTACTGCCCGAAGGGCGCGGGCGCCGTGTTCACCTTCGGCCTCAAGGGCGGCTACGACGCGGGCGTGAAGCTCGTCTCGAACCTGCGCCTCTTCTCGCACCTGGCGAATATCGGCGACACCCGCTCCCTTGTAATCCACCCGGCCTCCACGACCCACCGCCAGCTCACCGACGAGCAGCGCGCCCAGGCCGGCGCCGGCTCCGAGGTGGTGCGCCTCTCCATCGGCATCGAGGACAAGGAAGACCTCATCGCCGACCTCGACCAGGCCCTGGCGGCGGCCTAAGGCCCGGTTGCGCGTGACGCCGGCCGACCTCGACCAAGCCCTGGCGGCGGCTTGGTCCCTCGCCTCTCATGCCCGGACCAAGCCCGGGCATGACGCGCGCGGGTGTGCGGAAAGAGCGTTGGCGGCCCTCCAACCGTTCAACGCTCCCTCGGCGCGCGTTGAACGGAGGCGTTCGAATCGGGGGTGCGGCGTGCAATGAAAACGCACGAACAGGCCGCCCTCCCCGCCGTTGAATGCGGTTGAACGGCTTTTAACCCTGCCCGATGCCGCACTGTCGTCCGCCCCGCCGGACGCCCGCGGAACGGATGGAATGGGATGGAACGGCTGTTCCGCGTGTTCCGCCCCGTTCGACGGCCCGCCCTTCCCAAACGTTGACTTTTCGCCCCTGATATGCTCTTAATCCTATCACAGCCGAGGCCTCCTGTCTCGGCTGCCGGCGGGGAGAAACCGGCATGGATCGGATGGCGAGGGGCTTGCGCCGGGTGCTGGGCGACGACACCCGGCGCAAGCCCACACGCCCGAAGGCCCCGCCCCGCCTGCCCGAGGCGGCGCCCGCCGCGCCGGTCTATCGCGGCCCCGGCCGGGCCGGACCCTTACGCCTCAGTCCAGCGGTCCGCGAGAGCCTGAAACCCCGCCACCGCGGCCCCCACAAGGCCTCCACCATCGATGCGGTGCGCGGCCTCGTCGAGACCACCACCCTCTCCTATCGCGCCATTGCGGCCCGCACGGGCGTCGCCATCGGCACCATCGCGCGCCATGTGCGCCGCGGCGGCTGGCTGCGCCCTGAGACCGGCTTTCCGGAAGAGCACTACACCCCGGAGGGCCGCCGCCTGCGCCGCCGTCAGGCCCTCGCCGAACACTTGCTGGCCTGCGCGGAAGCCCAGGTCGACCGGGTGTCCCGCGATCCCTATGCCAGCCCCCACGCCCTGAAGAAGGCCCTGCAATTCGCCCGCGCCGCCGCGGCGCTGGACGAGGACACCGCCCGCCGCCGACGCTGAACCCCTCTCGCCTTTAGCGGGACAGGGGGGGGGGACACCCGCATTGCCGCTGGTCCTGCCCTCCCTCCCCTCAGGGGAGGGATTGAGGGTGGGGTGTTGCGCGAAGCGCATCCTGCGATGCTGGGCCTAGAGCTCGCCTGGCGGCGAACACCCCACCCGTCGCCCTGCGGGCGCCACCCCTCGGGTCGAGCCCGAGGGCAGGCTCTCCCCTGAAGGGAGGGATGAGCGCTCGCCCGATGCGGTTCACGCCTCACGCCGCCGAGGCAGCCTCCCCCCGGCCCCGCGCTGCCCGGCGGAAGAGCCAGGCCGCGGCCAGCCAGAGCCCCGCGAAAAAGCCCGTCAGCACGATGATCGCCTGCGGAAAGCTCGGCGCCTCCGCGCCCCAGCGCAAGAGCAGCGCCGCCACCCCCACGAGCCCCTGCGTGACCGCCATGGCGACGAGAATCCGCGCCATCTCGGAGGCCTTAAAGCGCGCCAGCGCGCCGCCCATGAGGCCGAGCGCCAGGATCGCAAAGAAGAGCAGGTTCGCGGGGTTGTCCTCGCTGCCGATGATCCCCACCGCGAGGTTGATCCACACGAGCCCGAACCCCGCCAGCAGCGCCACGCCCGCCCCGAGGCGGAACGCGAGAGAGCGCGATCCCCGCACGGCCAGCTCGAACAACCCGCCGACGCCAAGCAGCATCGCCCCGAACACGATGAAATCCGTCTCGTCCCAGTTCATCTCGGCCGAGACCTGCATCGCGACGAGCGGCAGCAGCCACACACCCGCCAGCGCGCCCCAGCCGAGCATCCGCCAGGGACCTTTAAGCCGCTCGCGGCTCGAGTTCGGGTGCGGTGCCATCGGGGTTCCTCCTTCTTGGGCGAGGTTATCGCGCTTACCTGAATTGGCGATGAGCGACGGTACGGTCATCACCTATGGCTCCGAGTGCGCTCTAGAAGACGGCTATTCACAATCGGCTCGATCACAAAATGCATCGGCAGTAACAAGGGCCTAGCTCCAAAGATCATGTGCATCTCGAGGTGACATCTAGGAGAAACGCTATTCACACCGATCTGCATATGCGACCATGACGTGTAGAGACTGCTCTGTTCTCTATCCCGATAGGACATTGCTCCAACACGCGTAATGCTCAGACAGGCGCAAGAATGCACGTCGCGAAGCGAGAAGCGATTTTCATTAGCCACGCCACACCGGAAGATAATGTATTCACGATTTGGTTAGGCGCGAAGCTATCGGCTTTAGGCTTTGAAGTTTGGGCCGACGTGATGTGCCTGCGAGGTGGCTTCGATTGGCAGCGCCAACTTGAGCAAGCCCTTCGTGAGAAAGCCGTTAAAGTACTGCTCGTCGCAAACGCTGTCTCCGTTGCGAAGCAGGGTGTCAGAAACGAGATTCAGCTTGCGAGCGATGTTGCGCGGAAGACTGGGGATCGCGAGTTCATCATCCCGCTTCGCTTAGGCGCATACGATGCGCCCTTCCTCATCGCGCAGGCGCAATACATCGATTTCACGCGTGGTTGGAGCCAAGGGCTCGCCGAGTTACTTGTAACGCTGAGTGACACGTATAAGGTTCCCCGGAATGACAGTGCCGGAACTAGCATCTGGAGGGAGCTTCAGCTGCTACACTCAGCTAAGCTCCAACGCACACCAGAAACGCTAGAGCGGTTCTCGCGCGTGTTGAATCGGAGGGGCTTCCGGGAGGCGGCGTGATCTGATTCAGAGTGTGGGCTGGTGTGGGAGGCCAGCCCGCATGCCGAAGCCCTTGTCCTACGATCTACGAACCCGCGTTCTGGCCG
>DASZAZ010000114.1:0-3463 GCA_035944635.1 Microvirga sp. | reverse complement strand
TGCCGAAGCGCGGGGCTGGCGCCTGTGAGATCATCGTGCACGGGGCGCGTGCGGCACCGCTCGTCCGGTGCCCTCCCTCCCTGCTTACCCCAGCCGCCGGCTTGGCGGTGCCGTATGCGCCCCGTGCCCCCACCAGGGCACTGAGCTACACGAGACCCGCACCCCCGCTGAACACCAGCGGGGATACAGGCGCATCCGCCGAGAGCCCCTTACCCGAACCGATATTCCGTGACCTGCCGGTACACGGCGCCTGGCCGCAGGATCACGCCCGGGAAATGCGGGCGGTTCGGGCTGTCGGGGAAGTGCTGGGGTTCGAGGCAGAGGCCCGAATTCGGGCCGTATGGCACGCCGTCGAGGCCCGGCACCGTGAGGTTCGTCTTGAAGCCGTCGTAAAACTGAAGGCCGGGCTCCGTGGTCCAGACCTGCATCGCGAGGCCGTTTTTCGGCGACGCGAAGGTCACCGCATGGGCCAGCGGGAGGTGGTCGAAGCCCGACGGCTCCAGCCGGTCGCGGCGGAGCACCCAGTTGTTGTCGTACCAGAAGCGCTCGCCGCCCAACTTCTCCATGTGGATCCGACGCGCCGCGCGGAAGTCGAAGGGCGTGCCCTCCACGTGCCGGATCTCGCCCGTCGGGATGAGGTCGGGATCGACCGGCGTGTAGAAGTCGGCGGCGATCTCCATGGTGTGGTCGAGGATCGTCTCCGACCCGTCGAGATTGAAGTAGGAATGGTGGCACAGATTGACCGGCGTTGCCTTGTCGGTGGTGGCCGAGAGCTCGACGCGCAGGGTTTTGCCGACGAGACGATAGACGCAGGTGGTCGAGAGCGTGCCGGGATGGCCCGCCTCCCCGTCCGGCGACACATGGGTGAGCACCGCGAAGTCGTCGCCGAACGCCGACAGCTGCCACACCTGCTTGCCGAGCCCGTTGCCGCCGCCATGGAGGTAGTGCTTGCCCTCCTGGTTGCGCGGCAGTTCGACCGTCTCGCCATCGAGCGGAAAGCGTCCGCCGTTGATGCGGTTGGCATAGCGCCCCGCGATGGCGCCGAAATGGGGCGAGTAGCGGACGTAATCCTCCAGCGTCGTGAGGCCGTTCACCACCCGCTGGCGGCCGCCGCGGGCGCCCACGTGCAGATCCCGCACCACGGCCCCGAAGGTGATGATCGCGGCCTCGGCCTCGCCGGACCGGATCGTAACCTCCAGGACATCGCGCCCCTCATGCTGGCCGAACACCCGCGCCGTCATCCGCTTCTCCCTCGATTCCCGCCGGTCCATGCCAGGAAACCCACGGGCTGCCAATCCGATCCCCGCGCCTGGCATTCGGCAATCCGAACCCGCCATGTTCCCTTCCGGCTCACGAGCCCTATGGTCCTGCGGGACGATGGAGACGACGCGGCATGGCACCGAGCGCAGGGCAGGCATTCATCGACCGCTTCCGGATCGAGCCCGGGCGGGCGGTCAACCTCAAGGACATCGACCCCCGCGACGTCTCGGGCCTCCCGCCCGAGGAAGCCGCCCGCGCCCAGGTCAAGGAGGACGCCAAGGTCATCGACGCGCTGCAGGACCGGCTCTATGCGGAAGGGCGGCGCGCGCTCCTGGTGATCCTCCAGGGCACCGACACCTCAGGCAAGGACGGCACGATCCGCGGCGTGTTCAACGAGACCGGGCCCTTGGGCGTGACGGTCCACGCCTTCCGCTCGCCGAGCGAGGAGGAGCGCGCGCACGATTACCTCTGGCGTGTGCACCACGTCTGCCCGAAGCGCGGTACGATCGGCATCTTCAACCGCTCCCATTACGAGGAGGTGCTGGTCGTGAAGGTGCGGGGCTATGCGCCGGCGGACCAGATCGAGCAGCGCTACGAGCAGATCAACGCCTTCGAGCGCATGCTGGTGGAGAACGGCACCACGATCCTCAAGTTCATGCTCCACATCTCCAAGAAGGAGCAGGCGAAGCGCCTGCAGGAGCGCCTTGACGATCCGCGCAAACACTGGAAGTTCAACCCCGGCGATCTCGACGACCGCGCCCATTGGGACGACTTCCAGACGGCCTACGAGACGGCGCTCGCCCGCTGCTCAACGCCGCACGCGCCCTGGCATGTGATCCCCGCCGACCGCAAATGGGCCCGCAACGCCGCCATCGCGCGGATCGTGCGCACGACGCTGGAGGACATGGACCCGCAATATCCGCAGGCCGAATGGGCGCCCGGCACCTACACGGTGGAATGAGAGAGGCAGGCCGGCGCTTGCCTCACGGCGGGCGATGGGACACAAGCCCCTCCCCGTGTCCCCGAGCATCCCTTCCATGACCCAATCCGAGATCCTGCGCCTGTTCGATGCGGAGGTCCGCACCCGTGCGGAATCGGCCCCCGGATTCACCGTCGCCTGGAATGGTCCGATCCTGCGCATGATCGGCCCCGACCTGGAGGCGCACAGCAACGGGGTGCTGTTCTCCCGCGTCGACGAAGCCTCGGCCGACGCGGCCATCGCCCGCGAGGTGGCCGCCTTCGGCGCGGAGGGCCGCGCCTTCGAGTGGAAGCTGTTCGACTACGACGAGCCCCGCGACCTCGCCGCTCGTTTGGAGCGCGCCGGCTTCGTGGCCGAGGCGGCTGAAACCTTCGTGGCCTACGATGTCCAGAACGGTGCCCCCTTTCGCGATGCGCCGGAGGGGATCCGCATCGTCCGCATCGACGACCCGGAGCGCTTCGGCGTGATCGCCACCGTGAACGCGGCGGTCTATGGCCGTCCCGATCACGCGGCGTGGCTCGTTCGGGTGATCGCGGACGAGAAGCGGGCCGAACCCGACGCGGTGAGCGTCTACGCCGCCATGGCTGGGGACGAGCCAGTTGCGGTCGGCTGGATGCGTCACCGCCGCGGGGATTCCTTCGGCAGCCTCTGGGGCGGCTCGACCCTCGAGGGCTGGCGCGGACGCGGGGTCTACCAGGCCCTGGTCGGCGCACGGGTCGCCGAGGCGCGGGAGCGGGATTGCCGCTGGCTCACCGTCGATTGCAGCCCCATGAGCCTACCCATCCTGCAGCGCTGCGGCTTCGTGGCCCTCTCGGTCATCACCCCCTACATCTGGACGCCGCCCGAGCGCCGCTAGGGGCCCTGTCCTTGCGGAAGCGGCGCTTGGCCGCCGCTCGCGCCGGCCATCGAGCCGCCTCGCCGGGGCCCGGACTCTCGTCTTGGCCAAGCTTTTGGGGTAATTTGCGGGCTGATCGGGGCAACCGTCCCCTCCCGAAGGCGGCATGGCGAAGCGCCGGACATATCTCACGCGGACGGCTGTTTGCCTCATGGTGGGGGCACTCACGGTCGCGGTCTCGATCGCCCTGCGCGTCCTCGACCCCGCGCCGGTCGCGGCGCTTCGCGGCCTGACCTTCGACTTCTTCCAGCGTCTGTCGCCCCGCCCCTACGCGGACCTGCCCGTCCGCATCGTCGACATCGACGACCAGTCGCTCGCGGAGCACGGGC
>DASZAZ010000113.1:0-11927 GCA_035944635.1 Microvirga sp. | reverse complement strand
CGCAGCTCTCGCGAGCCACCCTGACCTTCCTCTGTGCTGTCCCACGTCACGACGCCTCGCGAGCGCGCCCCACCAGAACAGGACACCCCCACACAAGCACACCATAGGCTTATTGTAAGGGATAGGATCAGGAGAGAGGCTGCCCGCATGCTCCACAGCTGTCATTCCGGGGCGGCGCAGCCGAGCCCGGAACCCAGATGGCGAGACCTCTCCGGAGAGATCTCCTGGGTTCCGGCCCGCCGCTTCGCGGCGACCGGAATGACAGGGGGAGCGAGTCGCTGCTCGTGCGCATCTCCCTCCCTTCAGGGGAGGGGTAGGGGTGGGGTGTTCGCCGCAGGCGAGTTCTAGGCTCAACCATGGCAGGATGCGGTGCCATCAGCGTCCTGCAATGCTGCTCGTAACCGCCGTGCCGGATGCGCTTCGCGCAACACCCCACCCGTCGCCCTCACGGGCGCCACCCTCCCCTGAAGGGAGGGAGGAGCGCTGGTGCCGCTTTGACGGCCGCAAAGACATGGACGGCCGGAACACCCCTGGCCACGACCGGCCAACAGCAGCCCTCACCCCTCTTCGGGCCCGACGCGATTCCCCACGAAAGCCGGGTTGCTCCCGGCCCGTTCACCGCTAAGGTCTGGCGTCGTTCTTGCCTGGCTCGCCCGAGCCCCACGTCAACCCCACGTCAACCCCACGCCAGCCCCGCAGCCCCATGCTCCGCACCCTTCTCGACGGCCTCTACCGCTTCGCGGGTTATCTCGCCGGGCTGTTCCTCATCGCGATCTTCCTTCTCATGATGGCCCTGTCGTTGGGCCGCGAGGTGGGGCTCAACATTCCCGCCGGCGACGATTTCGCGTCCTGGTGCATGGCCGCCATGGCTTTCTTAGGCCTCGCCCACACCTTCAAATCGGGGGAGATGATCCGCGTCGGGCTTCTCATCGACCGCTTCCGGGGGCGCACCCGGCGCGTGTTCGAGATCGTCTCGCTGGTGCTTGGCTGCGGCTTCGTGGGCTTCTTCGCCTGGCATGCGGTGCGGCTCACCTACGACAGCTGGCGCTTCAACGACATGGCCCAGGGCGTGCTCGCGGTGCCTCTCTGGATCCCGCAGCTCGGCTATTGCACCGGCCTCGTGATCCTGTTCATCGCCTTCGTGGACGAATTCGTGCACGTCGTGCGCGGCGGCGATCCCCGCTACGAGAAGCCGCCGGCCACCACTGCGGAAGAGGTGGTGGAGCGGGCCATCCAAAGCGGCGTCTAGGCCCCGCCGTTCCTTCCCACTGCCCGCTCCCACTGCCCGCTCCCACTGCCCGCTCCCGCTGCCCTCTCCTCAAAGATCCGGTCCATGGCCCTCGTCGAAATCTCCGGCCTTCTCCTGCTCCTCCTCATCGCGCTGCTCGCCGGCGGCGTGTGGATCGCGATCGCGCTCATGGCCTGCGGCTGGGTCGGCATGCAGTTCGTGGGCGGGGGCATCCCGGCCGGTTCCGTGCTCGCCACCACGATCTGGGGCAACTCCGCCTCCTGGACGCTCGCCGCCTTGCCGCTCTTCATCTGGATGGGCGAGATCCTGTTTCGCACGCGGTTGTCGGAGGAGATGTTTCGCGGCCTCGCGCCCTGGCTCAACTGGGTGCCGGGCCGGCTCCTGCACGTGAACGTGCTGGCCTGCGGGATCTTCGGCTCCGTGTCGGGCTCCTCCGCCGCCACCTGCGCCACGGTCGCCAAGATCGCCCTGCCGGAATTGAAGAAACGCGGCTACGACGAGCGCCTGGCGCTCGGATCGCTCGCGGGCGCCGGAACGCTCGGCATCCTCATCCCGCCGTCCATCACCATGGTGGTCTATGCGGTGGCCGCCAACGTCTCGATCATCCAGGTGTTCCTGGCGGGCTTCCTGCCCGGGCTCCTCGTGATGGCGCTCTATTCCGGCTACATCGCCGTGTGGTCGCTGCTCAATCCGGACCGCACGCCGCCGCGCGAACCCTCGATGACGTTTCGCGAGAAGCTCCGCGAATCCACCAACCTCGTCCCGGTGCTCCTCCTCATCGCCCTCGTGTTTCTCTCGCTGCTGCTCGGCTGGGCCACCGCCACGGAATGCGCGGCCTGGGGTGTGCTCGGTTCGCTCGCGATCGCGTGGTGGCAGGGCTCGCTCAACCGCGAGACGTTCTGGGCCAGCGTGATGGGGACGACGCGCATCACCTGCATGATCATGCTGATTCTGGCGGGCGCGTCCTTCATGTCGACCTCGCTCGCCTACACGGGCATCCCGCTGGCGCTCGCGAGCTGGGTGGATGGCCTCAACCTCTCGCCCTACGCGCTCATCGCCGCGCTCACGGTGATGTACATCATCCTCGGCACCGCGCTCGACGGCATCTCCATGATCGTGCTCACCACCGCGGTGGTGATCCCGATGGTGAAGGCCGCAGGCTTCGACCTCGTGTGGTTCGGCATCTTCCTGGTGCTGGTGGTCGAGATGGCGGAGGTGTCGCCCCCGGTGGGCTTCAATCTCTTCGTGCTCCAGACCATGTCGGGCAAGGATTCGAACACGGTGGCGATTGCGGCTCTGCCGTTCTTCTTCCTGCTCATGGCCGCGGTGGCGATCATCACGGTGTTCCCGGATCTCGTGATGGCGCTGCCCAGGATGGCCTTTTCCGATTAGCGGCCTCCTCTCGGCGGGAGAGGTCGAGTCGCGTGAGCGATCGGGTGAAGGGCTGGGAGAGGTCGAGCTTATCCGACCGGCCCCTCACCCCAACCCTCTCCCCGCGGACGGAGAGAGGGAGGGCAGACGCCGATTGCATCCGGCCCCGCAGAGCGATTACGCTTCGGCCCATCACCCCAGGGGAGAACCATATGAAATCCATGTCACGCTTCAGCCTCGCGCTTGCCGGCGCCATGCTGCTTTCGCTGCCGGCGCTTGCGCAGACCAAGTGGAACCTGCCGGCGGCGTATCCGGCCGACAACCCGCACAGCGAGAACCTCACCCAGTTCTCGAAAGACGTGGCGGACGCCACCGGCGGCAAGCTGCAGATCATGGTTCACGCCAACGCCTCGCTGTTCAAGGCGCCGGAGATCAAGCGCGCGGTCCAGACCGGCCAGGCCCAGGCCGGCGAGGTGCTGATCTCGCTGCACGAGAACGAGGACCCGATCTACGGCCTCGACGTGGTGCCCTTCCTCGCCACCTCCTTCGACCAGGCCAAAAAACTCTGGGACGTGCAGAAGCCGGCGGTGGAGAAGAAGCTCGCCTCGCAAGGCATCATGCTGCTGTTTGCCGTGCCGTGGGCGCCCCAGGGCATCTACGCCAAGAAGGACATCAACACGATCGAGGACATGAAGGGGCTCAAGTGGCGCTCCTACAATGTGGGCACCTCGCGCATCGCCGAGATCGTGGGCGCGCAAGGCGTGACGATCCAGGCCGCGGAACTGCCGCAGGCGCTCGCCACCGGCGTGGTGAACTCCTTCATGTCGTCGGGCGGCACGGGCTACGATTCGAAGGTGTGGGAGACGCTCACCCACTTCTACGACACCCAGGCCTGGATCCCGAAGAACGTGACCTTCGTGAACAAGGCCGCGTTCGACGCCCTCGACAAGCCGACGCAGGAGGCGGTCCTCAAAGCCGCCAAGACCGCGGAAGAGCGCGGCTGGAAGATGTGGCAGGAGAAGGCCGGCTGGTACCTCGATCAGCTGAAAGCGAAGGGCATGAAGGTGCAGGCCCCCTCGCCCGAGCTGAAGTCCGGCTTTCAGAAGGTGGGCGAGCAGCTGACGCAAGACTGGCTGAAGAAGGCCGGCCCCGAGGGCCAGGCGATCGTCGACGCCTACCGCAAGGCGGGGTCGTAATCACCCGTTCTCCCCTCCCCCTTGCGGGGAGGGGCTAGGGGTGGGGGTCGTTGCAGAACGGAGCACTCAGGTGCCTTCTGCAACCACCCCCACCCGACCTCCGCTTCGCTCCGGCCACCCTCCCCGCAAGGGGGAGGGCAGATGCCGGTCTACGCCAGCGTGAAATCCATGGTGATTTCGGCGTTGAGCACCTTGGAGACAGGGCAGTTCTTTTCCGCCGCCCGCGCGAGCTCCTCGAACTTAGCCCGGTCGATGCCGGGCACGTTGGCGCGGAGCGTCAGCGCCGATTTCGTGATCTTGAAGCCGCCGCCCTCCTGGGCCAGCGAGATCGCGCATTCCGTGGCGAGCTCGGTGGGCGTGAAGCCCGCGCCCTGGAGCTGGAACGCCAGCGCCATCGAGAAGCAGCCCGCGTGCGCCGCCGCGATCAGCTCCTCCGGGTTGGTGCCGGGCTCCGATTCGAAGCGCGTCTTGAAGGTGTAGGGCGTGTCGCTGAGGATGCCGGAATCCGAGGTGAGGTGCCCGGTGCCCTCCTTGCCGGTGCCCCGCCACACGGCGCGTGCCTTGCGGATCATGTCGTGATCTCCTTGTGCGGTTTCGTGAACCGCAAGGGATCTAGGGCGCGCGCATCCACACACCAGCGACCCTGGGTCGAGACGTTCGCGGCCGCCGATCGTGCGTGCGCTACGCCGGCGATCTCTCGTCGGGAGATTCGCCGTCGATGACGTCCCGTGCGACGCCGTAGGAGAAGCCCGCGCGAGCCATGGCGGCGAGGTCCTTGTCCCGGTAGGGGCCGCGCTCTCCGGGCCGGTAGGGGCCGAGCTTGCGTCGCCTTGCCAGCGCGTGGGCGGCGGTGTGCTCGTCCTCCGGCTCGCCTTCGAGCGCCGCGGCGATGGTGTCCTTCGGCACCCCCTTTTGTGCGAGTTTCGCCTGGATGGCGCGGGCCGAGCCGCCGCGCCGGCGCAGGGACGCGACACGCGCCTCCGCATAGCGGGTGTCGTCGATGAGGCCGGTGCGGGCGGCCCGCGCCACCACCTCGTCCACGGCCTCGTAGAATTCCGCGGGGTCCTCGTCGCGGAGCCGGCAGCGCTTCTCGACCTTGCGGCGGAGCACCCGGCGCAGGTTCTCGGCGGACGACGCGAAGCGTTCGAGATAGGCCATGGCCGCACGCTCGAGATAGGCCGGCGTCACCTTGCGGGGCGGCTTGCGCTCGGGCGTGTCGCGGGGGCCGTCCACGGCGCCTACACGTTGGCGGGGGTCGAGACCGCCGAGCCCGGCGGCGTGATCTCGCCCGGACGCTCCACGCGGCCCCGCCGCTGCAGCTGCAGGGCCACGAACCAGCAGAGCGCCGCCCAGGCCGCGCCGACGCACCAGCCCGCCAGCACGTCGGAGGGCCAGTGGACGCCGAGATAGACGCGGCTTGCGCCGACCGCGAGGGTGAGCCCCACCGCAAGGCCCATGAGGAAGGCTTTCACCCGCCGCCGACGCTGCACCCGGGCGAGCAGCGCGCCAAGCGTGAGGTAGGTGACCGCCGAGAGCATCGCGTGGCCGGACGGAAAGCTCGCGGTGTAGATGCGCGTGCCGTGGGGCACGAGGTCGGGCCGCGGACGCTCGAAGCCGAGTTTGAGGGCCGTGGAGAGGAGCATGCCGCCGCCGATCGCGACAAGCACCAGATAGGCGGCATGGCGCTTTTGCGCCATCACCAGATAGGCGATGGCCCCGAGCGTCACGACGGTCAGGATGGCGTAGCCCCCGAGCCCCGTGATGTCCCGCGCCGATTCCTCGAACCAGCTCGGACCGATCGGATCGGAGATGTCGGCGGGGTTGCGCAGGCTGAGCAGGATGGACCGGTCGAAGGAGGGCGCCTCGCCCTCGGCGATGTCTTCGGCGAGCTCGACGAAGGCCCAGGCGCAGAAGCTCAAGGTCGCGAGCGAGAAGAGCGGGCCCCATTCGTTGAGGCGCAGCCGAAGCCACAGATGCGTGGTGCGGGCAATGATCGGTTTCATGGGCGAGGAGGATAGGGCGCTCCTCGCCGCGGGCGAGACGTCGGGGTTGGGAGCCGGCTCGCCGTCACGTCCAATAGAGGATGCGGCCCTGGGGGAGCAGGCGCGGCACCGCCTCCTCGAAGAAGGCGCGCATCTCGCGCATCACGTCGGGGGTGTAGACGAATTTGAGCGAGCCGAACTTGGTGCGCTTTTGCGAGCGGGTCGCCTCGTCCATGTCGAGGGAGGAGCCGGGGTACCAGCCCTGCAGCACCTCCTTGGAGCCGGGGGTGAAGCGATGGGTGATGAGTTCGACGGTGAGGTCCGGGTCCGGTGCCCCTTCGAGGGCCTCCGCGGCGGCCGCGAGCAGGGTCCCGTAAGCCTCGCGCCAACCTTCGAGGGGCATGATCGGCGCAATGGTAAGGCCAACCCTGTAGCCGGCTAAAGCCATCTGGCGCATGGCGCGCAGGCGGCCCTTCAGAGACGCGGTGCCGCCCTCGAAACGCAGGGCCGGTTGGGCGTTCACCGACACGCGCATGCGGGTGCGCCGGTTGTGGGGCAGGTCGAGCAAGGGCTCGACCGCATCGAACTTCGTCGTGAACCGCAGCTGCACATCCGCCTCCCAGGCGCCGAAATGGCGGATCGCGGCCGAGAGCGAGCCCGTCAGATGCTCGATGCCGAGGGGATCTGTGTAGCAGGAGGCCTCGAAGGTGGTGCCCTCGTGCGCCCGTTCGCGCGAGCGGGAGGTGACGCCGCCGCGTCCGACATAGTCAGCTAAGTTGTCGAGGATTTCCGGCAGGTTGGCGTAAGCCCGCGTCACGGGCGGACCGCTCAAGGAGCCCGCGAGATAGCAGTACTGGCAATGGGCCGGGCAGCCCTCCGCGAGGTCGAAGCGCCAGTCGGCGGAGGGCGGGATGGGCTGCAGCCGCAGCTTCGTCGGCGGTGCGGTGACGATCGCGAGGGTGTTTTTGGCGTCGATATAGGCGCGCCGCGCGTCCTCGCCGGTGAGCCCCGTCAGCCGGTTGGCCTTGAGCCGCACGATCTCAACGCCCGCGGCCTCGGCGCGCGCCACCATGGCCCGCCCGTCCTCCCACGCGAGCGTGGCCGGCGTCACCAGCACGCGCTTCGGCCGCCAGAGCTTCGGGGCAGGGGTCTGGAGAACGGCAGGGGCACCCATGGGGGCGCAACGCCCTCCGCAGCCCCCCGATCCGGCGACGTGGTGTCGCTCTCCCCTCCCTCCCCGCCAGGGGAGGGTGGACGCGGCACGCGGCCGGGTGGGGTGAACCACCGACCTTCTAAGATTGAGCTTCCATCCCACCCGTCACCAGCACTGCGTGCTGGCGCCACCCTCCCTTGGCAGGGAGGGATCAGAGGCGTGCCGCCGGCCGCACCATGTCAGAGCCCGAGCCGTCGCTCCCAGTCCGGCGGCGCCACGATGGTGGCGAGGTTCTGCCAGGCGGCGGCGAGGCGCAGCTCCTCCGCCAGCGCTGGGGCCAGGGTATCGGGGCTGGCCCAGGGTTCCGGGTGAATCGAGTGCACAATCAAGCGGCCCCCCGCCCGGTCGGATTTCAGGTCGATTCGGGCGGCGATGCGATCACCGAGCAGGAAGGGCAGGGTGTAGTAGCCGTATTCGCGCTTCTCGGCCGGGGTGTAGATCTCGATTCGATAGCGGAAGTCGAACAGGCGCTCGGCGCGGGAGCGCTCCCACACCACGGGATCGAAGGGGGAGAGCAGGGCGCGGGCCTCGATGCGGCGCGGCAGGCGGGCCGTGGGATCGAGATAGGCCGGCGCGTTCCAGCCCTCGACGGTGACGGGTTGGAGCTCGCCGGATCCAACGAGCTCCGCGATCCGGGCGCGGGCGTCCTCCCCATCGAGGCGGAAATAGTCCCGCAGGTCCCGCTCGGTGGCGACGCCGAGCGCCCTGGCCGAGAGGCGGACGAGTTCGCGTTGCGCGTCCTCGGGGGCAGGCGTGGGGATAGCGAGCACAGCCTGCGGAAACACCCGCTCGGGGAGGTCGTAGACGCGCTCGAAGCCGCGTCGGGTGGCGGTGGTGACGCGCCCGGCCCAAAAGAGCCATTCGAGCGCGCGTTTGCCGTCGCTCCAGCCCCACCAGGAGCCGGCCCCACGGCCGCCCTCTTCGAGCTCGCGCGCCGCGAGCGGCCCCCGTTCCTCGACCTGGCGCAGCACCGCCGCGATGAAATCCGCCCGCTCGCGGCCGAACCGCGCGAGGCCGCCATAGGTGCCCTCGCCCCGGGCGGCGCGCTCCATGCGCCAGCGGAACAGGGGTTGGAGGTCGAGGCGGATGAAGGAGGCCTCATGGCCCCAATATTCGAACAGGCGCCGGCGCCGCCCCGCATAGGCCGCGCGGTCGAGAAGCCCGGTGTCGTAGGGGCCGAGCCGCGAGAACAGCGGCATCAGATGCGCGCGGGCGAAGACGTTGACCGAATCGATCTGCAGGAGATGCAGCCGCTCCACCACACGGCCGAGGTGGCGCAGCCCCGGGGCTTCGGGCCGTGCCTCGGCAAACCCCAGCGCGCCCAGGGCCATGCGGCGGGCTTCGGATCGACTCAGGGAGAGGCGGGGGCGCGGCATGAGGACCTCGCTCCCAGCTACCGCCCGCCCCGCTCCGGGGCAAGGCCGCAGCGCAGCCCTTTACGAGGCGAGCACCGGTTGCGACGCTGGCCGAGGTTGGGCGTCGAGGGTTTCGCGCAGGGCCGCGGCCAGGTCCTTGCTCTTGAAGGGCTTGCGCAGCAGCTGCGTGTGCTCGTCCGGGCGGCCGTGCTGCTGGAACACCTCTTCCGGGTACCCGGAGGTGAGGAGAACCTTCAGGTTCGGATCGATGGAACGGGCCTGACGCGCCACCTCGATGCCGCTCAAGCCGCGGGGCAGCACCACGTCGCTGAAGAGGATGTCGAAGCTGGAGCGCTGCTGCAGCAGCATGAGGGCCTCGGCTCCCGTGGAGGCCGCGGTGACCCGGTAGCCGAGGCGGCGCAGCTGCGTGGACACGAACTGCAGCACATGCGGCTCGTCCTCCACCACCAGCACCCGTTCCTCCCCGCGGGCGGCGGGCTTCGCGTCCTCGATGTCGTCCTGTTCGACGCGCGGGGCATGGGCCGCCGGCAGCACGATGGTGATCGCGGTGCCCTGGCCGACCTTGCTCTTGATCGACACGTGCCCGCCCGATTGCTCGGCGAAGCCGTAGACCATGGAAAGGCCGAGCCCCGAGCCCTTGCCCACCTCCTTCGTGGTGAAGAACGGCTCGAAGGCGCGGGCGATCACCTCCGGCGACATCCCGGTGCCGGTGTCCGATACCGTGAGGTAGACCACCGAGGTTCCAACCGCGAGATTGGGCTCGCCCTTGGCGGCCTGCCGCTCGCCCGTCTTGATCGTCAGCGTGCCGCCCTGAGGCATGGCATCCCGTGCATTCACCACCAGGTTGAGGATCGCGCTTTCGAGCAGCGCCCGGTCGGTGAGAGCATAGGCGCTGCCGCCGCTGAATTCGGTGCGCAGATCGATGTGCTCGCCGATGGCGCGGCGGAGCAGCGGGGTCATGCCGCTCACCGAATCGCCGAGCTTCAGGTGCTCCGTCTTGAGCGATTGCCGGCGGCCGAAGGCGAGGAGCTTTTGCGTGAGATCCGCGCCCTGCTCGGCCGCCTCCAGGATCATGCGGGCGAGTTCCTGGGTGTTCGGATCGGCCTCTTCGACCAGGATCTCGGCGTTGCCGAGGATGACGGTGAGCAGGTTGTTGAAGTCGTGCGCGATGCCGCCGGTGAGCTGGCCCACCGCTTCCATCTTCTGCGATTGCAGCAATTGCTCTTCGAGCTGCTCGCGCTTCGTCTGCGCCTCGATGCGCGCCGACACGTCTTCGAAGATCCAGACGATGCCGCCCTCCGCCATGAGGCTGCGCGAGAGCGAGAGGGTGCGCCCGTCGGGGAGCGTATGGAGGAGGGATTCCGAAGAGGCGCCGGCGAGCGCAGCTGCGAGATCGCGCAGCAGAACGGCCTTGCCGGTGCGGCCCTCGGCCTCGGCCTGAAGCGCCATCTCTTCCAGGGTGAGACCTGTCAGGGGCGCGGCTTCGGACAGACCCAGCACCAGGGGCAGCCGGCGGTTGCTCACGATGAGGCGCGCCTCCGCGTCGAACATCGCGAGCCCGTGGGGCATGTTGTTGATGGTCACGTCGAAGCGGGCGTTCTGCTGGCGCAGATCCGCCTGCGCGCGCTCGAGCACCTGATTCTGCCGACCGAGCACGAGGATGAGCGCGAAGCCGAAGATGGCCAGGCCGCCGGACAGGGCCGAGAAGGTGAGGTGAAGGCGCAGCAACTCGTGCTGGTCCTCGCTCACGCGCTCGGCACCGTAGCGGTTCGCTGCGGACGCCATGAGAGCGAGATCGCGGTCCAGCGGCGTGAGCAGCGCGAGCAGCTTCGCGGGAACGCCCGGCTTCTCGATGTCCCGGATGAGGGGCTCGGCCGCAGCCGCAGCGGCCACGAGCCGCTCGACGATGTCGCCGCGCTCAGGATCGCGGCGCACGAAGTCCTGAAACTCGCCGTCGCCGAGAAGCTTGATGCGGTTCATCAGGATGTCGAAGCGAAGCTCCACTTCATCCTGGTCCACATCGCTGTCCGGATCGCCGAAGGCGCTGATGCGCTGTTCGAGGCGCGTGAACTCGGCCACCGCCTGGCTTGCGAGCCAGGAGGTGTTGTAGCGCGAGACCTCGCGCAGCGTTTCCTGGCGCTGCGCGATCAGAACCGCCAGGGATACCGTGGCCGCCACGAGGCAGCCGCTGATGAAGACGAGCAGCAGCTTGATTCTGGACATCGCTCTGCCCCCGGCGCCGTCCGGCCGCTACTTTACGACGAGCCGTGCGACCTGCCACACCGAGCGGCCGTAATAGGTCTGGCTCTTGAGGTCGGGATCGCTGTCGAACGGGTAGATGATGAAGAGCGGGCCCTTGTCGCGCACGGGCATGTACTCACCGTCGCGCTTCAACGCGAGGATCACCCTGTGCTTCTTGAAGTCCTCGAGCGGGATCTCGCTCGAATAGTCGTTGAGCGCCACCGCCACGACCCGCTCGCCGCTGGCGCCCACATGCTGCATGAGCTTGTCCATGGGCACGCCTTCGAAGGCGACGGTGCCCTTGAACCAGGGCGTCGTGGTCTCGATGCGGACCATGCCGAGCGCTTCGAGCATGGAGCGGTCGAACTGCGCCGCATCGTCCTTGTTCTTGGCGCCGATCTTGCCCGTGATGGTCAAAATGGGCTTCTCCGCAGGCGCGGGCAGGGGGTTCGCCTGCGACCGGTCGAGGCCCATGAAGCCCAGCGCTGCAACCGACGCCGCAAGCGCCATCACGAATCCACGTCTCTTCATTGTCGTCCCCACTCTTTTGATCGTTTTTGCGCCCGCGTTCCTCCTGTCGAGGGGCAGGCGTCGCTCGTTGATTGTGTCCTATCGGCTGTAGATCGCCGAATTGCCGCCGTGCTCCATGACCTCGACGCTGTCGAGCCAAACACGGCCGCCGGTTTGCGCCTCCACGAAGGCCGCAACGTAGTCGAACACGTAACGCGCCGTCGCCTCGCAGCCAACGGCCGGAATGACGCGGATGTCGATGAGCCCGTCACGGGCCATGCCCTGGAAGCGGCCGAGCTCCGGATCGTCCTCGGCCACGAGCACGGTGTGATCGAACATGTCCTTGAGCCAGGCCTTCACGGGCTTCAGCCCGCCGAAGTCGAAGCACCAGTTGCGGTGGTCGAGCTCGTGGGTTGCGAAAACGAAACGAAAGCCCAGCGCATAGCCGTGCAGGAGCCGGCAATGGGAGTGGGTGGCGCGCCACTGCCGGAAGCAGCAGGAGAGCCCCTCGTTATGGTCGTAGGTTTTGGTCGAGCGATAGGCCTCGCGGCGCAGCGGCAGCGCCTCCGGCTGCAGCTCGGCGACATTGATCAAAGGCTTGTTCACGATCGGCCCCCCGATAAAAAATCCGCCGCTGCTTAAGCTTTCCCATGTCGGAGCATGGTGAAGAACCTGGCCTGTTCGGCGGGTTCGTCGCGGAAGACGCCGGTGAACTGGGTGGTGAGGGTCGTGGCGCCCTGCTTTTGCACGCCGCGCATGCTCATGCACATGTGCTCGGCCTCGATCAGC
>DASZAZ010000112.1:0-19235 GCA_035944635.1 Microvirga sp. | reverse complement strand
CGAGAACCACGAGCTGGAGCAGGGACGGGGGTCCGGCAGCCTGGAGCTCGTGGGGTGAGCTGACCAGTGGACGTACGCGGTGCTGATCAGCTGGGTTCCCCCTGCGTGGGCCCGTGGGGGGACACAGGCGATGTGACGGGGTGACCGCGGATGTACCAGTGCCCCTGTTAGCCTGTGCTCAAACAGCCCCTCATCCGGCAGGGCGACCTGAGTCCGGGAGATTGGGTCAGTTAGGCACGCTGCTTTTGACCAGCGTGCTGGATGAGCTGTCATCTGCACGCTCAGCTCTGGCGTTCGAGATCCGCGTGCGGAAGGGACTACCCCTGCCAAGAAGACCCTTCAGGACCTCCGCAGCTGGCAGGACAGGGTGAGGGGGATCGCAGTGCGTGATCGGAGCCCGGCAGTAGGTCCCGGCCTGCCGACCCTCACTGTCACTCGTCCGGCTCTTGTACTTCGCTGGCCCTGCTGGGCAGGCCCCGAGTACCTGCGGTCGGCAACCGTCGACGAGCGTCACAGGTCACGTTCGGCACTCTCCGTGGCTGTGAGCCGCCTCTACGCCTCAGCCAGAGCGCTTCTACACAACCAAGGCTCAAAGCCGACCGTGGGCAGATCAGTCGCAACGACCGGGTTTGGCCGAGGCTGTATGGAAAGTCGCTGGTCTGGCAGTCTTTGGCATTGAGCCGGAGATTGCCGATGGCGGGCTATGTCGAGGGTGTGGAGCGGGATCAGGCGACGCTCTTTCCTGATCGGCTGACGACTTCGTAGAGGCCGACAACCCGGTCCGCGTCGTTGATGCCTTTGTCGACGCTCTCGACCTCCGCGAGTTCGGCCTTGCTCGGGCAACACCGGGCTCGACCGGCAGACCGGGCTACCATCCTGGCAATCTTCTAATGCTCTACGTCAACCCCCAGGTTTGTTCCACTCCCGATGACGCATCAGTGACCCAAGCGCCCCTCCAAGTAGCGCTCTAGCGTCTTGCGGGTTCCGTCGCGCCAAAGGCTCCGCAGGTTGGAGGCGAATGCCTCGTGGAAAGCGGGGATGTCTCCAAGTTCACCGAAAATGTCCTGCTGGGCGAGGAAGGCGGCGGGATCGTCTTTCGCGGCCTGCGCGACCGGGACGAGCCGGTGGGCGTTCGTGTCGTCGACGGGGATTGGCGCCCCGGCCTCGTTGGTTCCGGCGCAATAGCGGCACCAGAGGGCGGAGACGAGCGCGAGGCCCGGGATGGGAGCGCCGGTCTTCACCCGGTCGCGGATGGTAGGGAGGATGAACTTGGGTTGACGGTTGGAGCCGTCCTGGGCGAGCCGCCGGATGGTGTCGCCGACCTCCGGGTTCGCGAACCGGCTCGCAATAAGCCTGTAATAGGTGGCCAGATCTATGCCCGGGACTGGGGGCACGCAGGGGATGATCTCCTCCGTCTCAAGCCGGTCGAGAAAGCCGCGCACTAGGGGATCGCCCATCGCCTCATGGACGAAGTGGATGCCGAGAAGCCGGGCCGGATACGCGATCGCGGCATGCCCGCCGTTCAGGATCCGGATCTTCATGAGCTCGTAGGCCGCCACATGAGGCGTGAAAGTGACGCCCACCTCCTCCAAGGCAGGGCGGCCCGCAGGGAAGTGGTCCTCCAGCACCCATTGCCGGAACGGCTCGCAGAAGACGGGCCAGCGGTCCTTGATGCCGAAGCGCTCCGCGAGCAGGGAGCGCTCGCGGTCCGTAGTGGCGGGCGTGATGCGATCGACCATGCTGTCGGGGAATGCCACGGTGCTGCGGACATAATCCGCGAGGGCCGGATCGATCAGGTCGGCAAGGCCCGCCACCGCGTCGCGCGCCACACGACCGTTGCCCGGGATGTTGTCGCACGACATCACCGTGAAGGGCGCCAGGCCTCGGTCGCGTCGGCGCCGCAGCGCCGCAGCAAGCACGCCGAACGTGCCGCGCGGCCTCTCGAGGTTCGCAGCGTCGCAGCGGATCTCGGGATGCTCCGGGTTGAAGGCGCCCGTGGCGGGATCGATGCAGTAGCCGCCCTCTGTGACCGTGAGTGACACGATGCGCAGGGACGGGTCGTCGAGGGCGTCGACGATCGCGCTTGCGTCGTCGCCAATCGGCGCGAAGCCCGTCATGGCAGCCGTGACCCGCGCCTGGTTGGCACCGGGCTCCAGTTCCACCACAGTGGTGAGCCAGTCCTGTGCCTCAAGCGCCTCTCGCATGGCCGTATCGCCCCCCCTGACACCGGCACCCAGGATTGCCCAGTCGAGATCACGACCTGCATTGAACAGGTCATCCAGGTAGACCGCCTGGTGCGCCCGATGGAAGTTACCCACGCCGATATGCAGGATGCCGGCCCGCAGGGATTCTCGCATATAGCGTGGCCGCGCCACTGCGTCCGGCAGAGTACCGAGGGTCACAAGGGAGAGAGTGCGTGTCATGAGGGAACACCAAGGCAGAAGCGCTAAACGAACATAGGTTAAGACAGCCCGTGATTGACAGTGCACAGGTGCACGTGGGACCTTTCAACAACCCTGGATCAGAAGGTCCGAAAATTAAACCGGGTTCTTAATGGGGGCCTTCGAGAGGAACACCTATGAAACCGGGCTGGATCGCCGCCTTGTCCTTGGCGGCTCTGTTGTCGGGCACAACCCTGACACTAGCGCAAACCCTCACTATTGCTACAGTCAACAACTCCGACATGATCATCATGCAGCGGCTGGCGCCTCGCTTCGAGCAGGCGACCGGCATCAAGCTGAACTGGGTCGTGCTCGAGGAGAACGTACTGCGTCAACGCGTGACCACCGATATCGCGACGAAAGGCGGGCAGTTCGACATCGTCACGATAGGCGCCTACGAGACCCCGATCTGGGGTAAGCAGGGTTGGCTTACCCCCGTCGACGATCTCGGCGACGATTACGATTACGCAGACCTGTTCGAGCCGGTAAAGAACGGCCTGTCCTACCAGGGCAAGCTTTTTGCCGTACCGTTCTATGCCGAGAGTTCCTTCACGTTCTACCGCAAAGACCTCTTCGAGAAAGCCGGCCTGCAGATGCCGGATCGTCCGACTTATGCGCAAGTGGCGGAATTCGCCCAGAAGCTCCACGACCCGACCAATAGTGTCTACGGCATCTGCCTTCGCGGCAAGCCGGGCTGGGGCGAGAACGCCGCCTACGTGACCACGGTGGTGAACACCTTCGGCGGCCGCTGGTTCGACATGGAGTGGAAACCGCAGCTGACCTCCGGGCCGTGGAAGGAAGCGGTCAACTTCTATGTCGATACCCTGAAGAAGTACGGACCGCCAGGCGCCGCCGCGAACGGGCACAACGAGAACCGCGCCCTCTTCGCCTCGGGCAATTGCGGCATGTGGGTCGATGCCACCTCGGCGGCGGGCTACATCTTCAACCCGAAGGAATCGAAGGTGGCGGACAAGACTGCCTTCACGAACGCGCCTGTCGCCAAGGTGCCCAACGGCGCCGGCTGGGCGTGGTCCTGGGCTCTGGGCATTCCGACGTCCACGAAGAATGCGGATGCGGCCAAGAAGTTCGTGGAATGGGCCACGAACAAGGATTACGTGAAGCTCGTGGGCGAGACGGAGGGCTGGGTGTCGGCCCCTCCCGGGACGCGCAAGTCCACCTACGCCAATCCGGACTACAAGAAGGCGGCTCCCTTCGCGGATTTCGTGCTCCAGGCCATCCTGGCGGCCGACCCCGCGAAGCCCACTGCCGAGCCGGTGCCCTATACGGGGGTTCAGTTTGTGGCGATCCCCGAGTTTCAGGCCATCGGCACCCAGGTCGGCCAGAACATCGCGGCGGCGCTCGCAGGCCAGACCACGGTGGACCAGGCCCTGCAGACTTCGCAGACCGCCGTCGAGCGCACCATGCGTCAGGCCGGCTATCCTAAATAGCCCATCGGCCTAGGGTGGTGGGACCAAGGTCCCACCACCCTACGTCTTCGCCCCGGCGCCACGACATCCCTAACGCGGCTCGAGGATGACCCGAGGATCATGAACGCGCCCCTGAGCCCAGCCACTGCAGCGGCCCCTGCATCTGCAGCCACGGCTCCTCTGCGGCGAAAGCCGCTCGTGAGAACCGGGCCTCTCCTCGCTCCTGCCGTGACGGTTCTCCTGTTGTGGATGATCGTGCCGCTCGCGATGACCCTGTGGTTCTCGGTTCAACGCTACAACCTTCTCGACCCCACCATCACGGGCTTCGCAGGCCTGGACAATTACGAGTTCCTGCTCACCGATCCCGCCCTGCCCACGGTGGTTCTCAACACGATCAAGCTATTGGGCGGCGTTCTCCTCGCCTCGGTGGTTGTCGGCACCCTCCTCGCGGTTCTCCTCGACCAGGACTTCTTCGGCCGCGGCATCGCGCGCCTTCTCGTCATCGCCCCGTTCTTCGTCATGCCGACCGTAGGCGCGCTGGTGTGGAAGAATCTCCTGATGCACCCCGTAAACGGGTTCTTCGCCTGGCTCGCCACCAGCCTGGGCTTCCGCTCCATCGACTGGTTCACGGATCTGCCCATGGCGGCGATCGTTACCATCGTGTCGTGGCAGTGGATCCCCTTTGCGACCCTGATCCTGCTGACGGCGCTTCAGTCCCTCGACCGCGAGCAGATCGAGGCGGCTCGAATGGACGGCGCCCGCGGCTTCACGCTCCTGCACTTCATCATCCTGCCCCATCTCGCGCGGCCGATCTCAGTCGTAGTGATGATCGAAACGATCTTCCTGCTCGCCGTGTTCGCCGAGATCCTCATCACCACCGGCGGCGGACCGGGCCAGGCGACCACGACGCTCACCTACCTCATCTACCTGCGGGCGCTCCTCGAATGGGACGTGGGCGGGGCCTCGGCCGGGGCGGTGCTCGCCATCGTGCTCGCCAATGTGGTGGCCTTCTTCCTCGTGCGCACCATTGCGCGGAACATCGACCGATGACCAACGCCACCGCAGGCCTCTGGCCACCCACCCCGACCTCTATCCTCGTGACGCTCCAATGACCAACGCGACAGCGGGCCGCCGGCCGTCCACCTTCAGCTACATCCTCATGACGATCCTCGGCTGGACCGCCGCGCTTGTGATGTTCTTCCCAATCTTCTGGATGGTGATGTCCGCCTTCAAGCGCGAGATCGACGCCATCGCGGTGCCGCCGCTCTTCGTCTTCGAGCCGACACTCGAAAACTTCGCCGCGGTCCAGAGCCGAGCCAACTATTTCGGTGCTGCCTGGAACTCCATCGTGATCTCGGTGGGCTCCACGATCCTGGGCACCCTGCTGGCCCTCCCGGCCGCCTATGCCATGGCCTTCTATCCCGGCCGCCGCACCAAGGACCTGCTGCTGTGGATGCTCTCCACGAAGATGATGCCCGCGGTGGGCGTTCTCGTGCCGATGTACCTTCTGTTCAAGAACGCTGGCCTCCTCGACACCCGGACCGGCCTCGTACTCATCACGACGCTCGCCAATCTGCCGATCATCGTCTGGATGCTCTACTCCTTCTTCAAGGAGGTGCCGGGCGAGATCATTGAGGCCTCGCGCATGGATGGGGCAAAGCCGTTCCAGCAATTCGCCATGGTGCTGATGCCGCTCGCCCTACCGGGTATCGCCTCGACGGCGCTCCTGTCGATCATCCTGGCCTGGAACGAGGCTTTCTGGACCATTAACCTGACGGCCGCGAATGCCGGCCCGCTCACGGCCTTCATCGCGTCCTTCTCGAGTCCCGAGGGGCTGTTCTGGGCCAAGCTCTCCGCCGCATCCACGCTCGCCGTCGCGCCGATCCTGGTGTTCGGCTGGATGACCCAGCGCCAGCTCGTGCGCGGCCTCACCTTCGGCGCCGTGAAGTAGAGGCGCCCATGGCAAAGCTTCAGCTGCAGGGCATCCGCAAGAGGTACGGCGCAGTCGAGGTCGTGAAGGGCATCGACCTCACGGTGAACGAGCGCGAATTCGTGGTCTTTGTCGGCCCGTCGGGCTGCGGGAAATCCACCCTGCTGCGCATGATCGCCGGTTTGGAGGAGATCACGGGCGGCACCCTGCTCATCAATGGCGAGCGTGTGAACGAGACCGCGCCCGACAAGCGCGGCCTCGCTATGGTGTTCCAGTCCTACGCACTCTATCCGCATATGAGTGTGGGCGACAACATGGCCTTTGCCCTGCGCCTTGCGGGCGTGCCCAAGGAGGCGCGCGACCGGAAGGTCCAGGAGGCGGCCCGCATCCTGCAGCTCGACTCCTTCCTCGACCGCAAGCCGGGGCAGCTCTCGGGCGGCCAACGCCAGCGCGTGGCGATCGGACGGGCCATTGTGCGCGAGCCGCGGGCCTTCCTGTTCGACGAACCGCTCTCCAATCTCGACGCCTCCCTGCGGGTGCAGATGCGCATCGAGATTGCACGCCTTCACCGGACGCTGGGAGCCACGACGATCTATGTGACCCACGACCAGGTCGAGGCCATGACGATGGCCGACCGCATCGTGGTGCTTAACGGCGGCATCGTTGAGCAGGTCGGAACGCCGCTCGAACTCTACCACGCCCCCGCAAACCTGTTCGTGGCAACCTTCATCGGCGCGCCGAAGATGAACATTCTGCCGGCCACGGCCCGTTCCGGCAAGAACGGCGCGACGCTCCTCGACCTGGAGGGCTCGGGGCCAATCGAGGTGCCCGGTGATGCATCCCTCCAGGACGGGCAGCCGGTCTCGGTAGGGGTCCGTCCGGAACACGTGTCCCTCGCCGAATCAGGGCTGATCGGGGGATCGGTTGAGATCGTCGAGCACCTGGGAGACGAAACGCTGGCCTATGTCATGCTCGCCCCAGGGCGGATGATCACCGTGCGAGTCGCTCCGGATGCGGACGTGGAGGTGGGCGATCGCGTGAGTCTTGCCGTGCGAACGGAGGCCATGTGCCTCTTCGGGGCGGACGGACGCGCACTGCGGGTGCCAAACCTGCGCCAGCCCCGGCCCCGCCAGGTCGCGCTGGCATGAACCCCGTGAAGACCTTACCTGCGTCAACGTCTACCTGGTCAGGTCGCGCTCGCTCAAACGCCTTGCGACCTTCGATGGACGCGACGAGAAAGAGATCCCTCGGGCGCAGCGCCGTCGAGGTGACCGCGCTCGGTTTCGGCGGCAACGTGCTGGGCAACCTCTATGCCGCGATCGCTGCCGACGTCGCACGCGAGACCGTCGAGGCAGCCTACGACACCGGCGTTCGCTATTTCGACACCGCGCCCTTGTACGGGCACGGCCTCTCCGAACGGCGAATCGGCGACGTGCTCCGCGACCTGCCGCGCGACTCCTTCGTGCTCTCCACCAAGGTCGGCCGGCTCCTGAGGCCCCACGGGCGCGTGCCGCCGCCCCGCCTCTCCTACGAGGAAGGTGGCATCTTCACGAACGAATTGCCGTTCCAGCCGACCTTCGACTTCTCTTACGATGCGACTCTGCGTTCCTTTGAGGATTCGCTCCAGCGGCTCGGCATGAACCGGATTGACGTCCTCCTCATCCACGATGCCGACGAGTGGTCGCAAGGGCCGCGCTACCGCGACGTGCTGCGCCTTGTGGAAACGGGAACCCTCAAAGCCCTGCAGCGGCTGAAGGACGAGGGCCTAATCGGGGCTTTCGGCGCCGGCGTCAACGAAGCCTTGGCCTGCGAGAACCTGATGGATATCGGGCCCTTCGACTGCTTCCTGCTCGCCGGGCGATACACCCTTCTGGAGCAGGGAGCGCTGGACGGGCTCCTGCCCCGGTGCGAGCGCGAGGGCGTCTCGATCATCCTGGGCGCCCCCTTCAATTCAGGGATCCTTGTCACAGGTGCGATCCCGGAGGCGCGCTACAACTACTTGCCAGCGCCCGAGGCACTGAAGGCCCATGTGGCGAAGATCGAGCGGGTCTGCGCCGCCCACGATGTGCCGCTCGCCGCGGCGGCCCTCCAGTTCACCCTTGCCCATCCGGCGGTGGCAACGGTGATCCCAGGCTCCAAGACCCCAGGGGAGGCTCGGCAGAACGCGGCCTGGATCAACCACCCGATACCTGCGGCGTTCTGGTCCGACCTTCGCGCGGAGAACCTGATAAGGGCTGACGCGCCGATCCCCTGAACAGCATGCCCCGGGTGACCCATCCGGCTCCAGGTTGTGGCGGCGACTCCAGCGGAGGCGGCACGGCAAACCGCCTCGTGCGGGACTGAACAGGACACCCCCGTGATCCAGCAGCATTCCGGCTACGACTTCATCATCGTTGGCGGCGGCTCCAGCGGATGCGTCGCCGCAAGCCGCCTCGTGCAGGAGCACGGTGCCCGCGTGCTCCTCATCGAGGCAGGGCCCACGAAGGGGCATCCCCTCCTCGCCATGCCGGCGGGCTATGCGAAGTTCCTGGGCCGCGACACCTATCTCACCATGCACCGGACGGCGCCCCAGCCGCAGCTCGACGGACGGGCGCCGGTCATTCCGCAAGCCAAGCTCCTTGGGGGCGGCAGCGCTGTGAACGCCATGGTCTACATGCGCGGCCGCCCGGCCGATTACGACGGCTGGAGCGCGATCGTCGGCGCCAATGCCGGCTGGAGCTACGCGGACCTGCTGCCCTATTTCAAGGCGCAAGAGACCAACGACACTTTCGGCGACGCCTATCACGGCATCGCCGGGCCGCTGCAGGTCTCGCACCTCGGCTTCCACTGTGAGGCGAGCCGGGCCTACGTGAAAGCCGTGCAGGCGCTGGGCTATCCGTTCAATCCGGATTTCAACGGTGCCTCGCAACGGGGCGTCGGGTTCATGCAGCACACCATCGACCGCCGCCGCTACCGGCGCTGCAGCGCGGTCGATGCCTTCATCCGCCCCCTCGGGAAGGATCCGCGCCTCACCGTCGTGACGGGCGCGACGGTCACGCGGCTTCTCTTCGAGGGCACCCGCGCGGCCGGGGTCGAATATGTCAAGCGCGGGCGGACCGAGACGGCGCACACGGACGGCGAGGTCCTGATGGCCGCCGGGACCTACGAGACCCCGAAAATCCTGATGCTGTCGGGCATCGGCCCTGCCGACCAGCTCGACCGGCACGGGATCGAGATCCGCGTCGATCTTCCGGGCGTCGGCGAGAACCTGCAAGACCACCACGAGGTCCCGGTCGTCGCGGCGACGAACGGCGCCTACGGCCATTTCGGCGAGGATCGCGGCTGGCCCATGCTCCGCAACGGGCTCGCCTATCTGCTCTTCCGCTCCGGCCGCGTCACTACGACAGGCATCGAGGCCTGCGCCTTCATCGATCCGGACCGGCGCAATGACGAGACGATCCAGCTCTATTGCGTGCCGACCGTCTATCTCGACCGGGACGTCACCGGGCTCGCCGCCACCCACGGCGTTACACTTAATGCCTGCCTCCTACGCCCGAAGGCCCGCGGCACGGTTCGCCTGCGCTCGGCGGACCCCTTGGTGCCGCCCCTCGTGGATTGCCGCTTCTTCGGCGATCCGGACGACCTGCACCTTTCCATCTCGGGTCTGCGCTTTGCGCGAGACGTCCTCGCGACGCGGCCCCTCTCGGACATGGTCGACAGCGAGATCTTTCCGGGACCGGAGGTGGCGAGCGACGCAGACCTCGCCGCCCATTGCCGGCGCACGGTGAAGACCAACTACCATCCCGTCGGCACCTGCCGGATGGGGCGCGACGACGATCCATTGGCGGTGCTCGACCAGCACTTGCGCGTGCGCGGCGTCGAGGGACTGCGGGTCATCGACTGCTCGCTCATGCCGACCATCGTCAGCGGCAACACGAACGCGCCCGCCCTGGCGATCGCGGCACGGGCCGTGGACGTGATCCTCCAGAGCACGCCGCGGGCACTGGCCGCGTAGGTCACAGTCGGCAACCGGATAGAACGTCGAACCCCCCGCTGTCGCTCTTGCTGCCTTGTCGGGTTCGTTCGCCGGTGCCTATGATGCCGGCAACGATCACGACCGGGCCTTGGAGCCTGAGACCGTGATCCGGAGGACCTCATGACCCGCGTCACTGACACCTTGCCGCATCCCACCCTTCTCGACGGTGGTCCGACCCGCCGCGGCTTTCTCGGCGGCGCCCTTGCGGCCGGAGCCCTCGGGGCAGGATGGCCTTTCGGCGGCGCCCTTGCGCAGGCGCAGAAGACCCTCGACTGGTGGGATCAATTCGCGCCGCTCGTGCCCCTGCATCAGAAGCTCTGGGACGAGTTCGCGGCGCAGAACCAGGGCGTGAAGGTTGCCTACACGCAGATGAACCCGGCCGATATGATGCAGGCGCTCCAGCTCGCCTTCCGCAGCAAGCGGGCGCCAGACATCCATTCCGTCATCTCCTCCGATCTCAGCGTCGTGAACCAGCTCGCTAAGGCCGGCTGGTTCGCACCACTAAGCGGGAGCTTCAAGACTGACACGCCCTTCCTGAAGGAGGCGCTGCTGGAGGGCGTCACGGTCTTCAACGGCAAGCCCCACAGCTTTCCGATCTTCAGCTTCCGCCAGCACGAGACGAGCCTGTGGTGGACGAAGCCCGCCATGGAGCAGGCCGGCTTCGACGCGGCCGTCGGGCCGCGGACCTGGGAGGAGGTCCAGAAGGCCGCCAAGGCTATGACCAAGGGCCGGACCTACGGCCTTATCCTGCCGCTGCAATTCACGAACCGCATGGCGAACCACGTTCAGGACCTCGCCCAGGTCGCCGGCGCCGCTGGGCGCTTCGACTGGAAGACCGGCGCCTATGCCTTCGGGACCGAGCCCTATGTGCGCGCCGTCGAATTCCTGCTCTCGTTCCAGAAAGACGGCAGCCTCAACCCCGCCTCCTCGTCCCTCGATGCTCGGCAGGGCCGCGCCCGCTGGGCAGCGGGCGAATCCGGCATGTTCTTCGACGGGCCCTGGAACAGCGGCGTCGTGAAGGGCAGCTTTGCGCAAGTGCTCGACGCCCTCGGAGCCGGCTCGATCCCAGTGCCCTCGCTCGACCGGCCGGCCTTCACCTACCACGCCCCGCCCTCAGGCGAGTTCTGGATTTCGAGCCAGTGCGAGGATCCGGAAACTGCGTCCAAGATCCTGCAGATGTTCACCAGCGACGCCTATTACGTTGGCCTCGCCGAGCGCATGGACCAGCCGCCCCTCGATCTCACCGCCGTCGACCGCGCCAACGTGCACCCGACCTACAAGACCGTGATCGAGGGCTTCAAGAAGGTGGTCCGGCTCTCGCCCGAACCCCTGATCAAGAATCCGAACGTCGCCCAAGTCTATGCCGAGATGAAGCCGGTCACCCCAGGCCTCGGCGAGATCGTGCAGGGCGTAATGGGTGGGGCGGTCTCCAACGTGCAGGCGACCCTGCAGCAATATTCCGACAAGCTCACCGCCGAGCGCGACCGCGCCCTCAAGGTCGTGAAGGACAAGGGCGTGCAGGTGAGCCTCGATGACTGGATCTTCCCGAACTGGCAGCCAGGTCAGGACTATACGACCGACCGCTACAAGGCGTAAGGGTCGCGCCCGGTGTTGGGAGAGAGCGGAGCGGTTGCGACCCCTCCTGCGAATTTTCACGGGCGGTCCGATGCGACGGCGCCGGAGACGAGCCTTGGCGGCCGTCTCTGGCGCGACCGCTGGATCTACATTTTCCTGCTCCCGACGCTCCTGCTCTATTCCGCTTATACGATCTGGCCGGTCCTCGCGACGATCAGCTATTCGTTCCTCGATTGGAACGGCTTCGACGCCGAGGGCGAGTTCATCGGGCTCGCGAACTACGCCGAACTCCTGAAAGACCCGCAATTCTGGAACGCCTTCGCGAACACTCTGATCTTCCTCGCCTTCGCGGTGCCCCTGCGGGTCGGCATTGCCCTTGTGCTTGCCGTCATCCTCAACAACCCGCGCCTGCCCTTCGCGCGGATCTTCCGGACTGCCCTCTTTCTGCCGGTGGTCACGACCGGCGCGATCGTGGGCGTCGTCATGCGCTTTGTGCTCGATCCCACGGGCGGCCCCATCAATGTCGCGCTGGTGGACTCGGGCCTCCTTGAACGCCCGGTCAACTTTCTGGGCCAGGCGAGCCTCGCGCTTTACAGCGCTGTTGCGATCTGGGTCTGGAAGTGGCTCGGCGTCACGATGATCTACTGGCTCGCAGCGCTTCAGACGATCCCGAAGGAGCTCTATGAGGCCGCGCGCATCGACGGGGCCGGTCGGGTGGCGCAGTTCCGCTACGTGACGCTGCCACTCCTCGTACCCTTCCTCCTCATCATCACCTTGATCACCGCGGTAGAGGCCACGAACGTGTTCGACCTCCTGCTGACGCTCACGGGTGGCGGACCGTTCTACGCCACTGAGGTCATCGACATCTTCATCTACCGGCAGGCCTTCGCGGCCAACATCCCGCGGCTCGGTTACGCCTCCGCCTCGGCCCTGTTCTTCGGCGCCTGCGTCCTCCTCCTCGTCGCCCTCCAGGTTGCCGTGCGTGCGCGATTTAAGCGCCCTGTGGATGACCGGTGATGGGCGCAATTGAGCGCGGCTCCTGGCGGCCCAGCATGCTCCCGAGCGTGCTCGCCCTCGCGCTGCTCTGCGCCTTCTGGGTCTATCCGTTTCTCTGGCTCGTCTCGGCCTCCCTCAAGGAGCCGCTGGAGATCTTCAGCAAGGGCCTCGACCTCGTCCCCGACGCGGCGCGGTGGGAGAACTACAGTCGCGCCTGGACGACGGCGGGCTTCGGCCAGTACATGGTCAACACAGTGCTGGTCACGATCGGCACCGTGCTCCTCGTGGTGTTCCATTGCGCGCTGTCGGGCTACGTCCTCGGGCGTTTCGACTTCCTCGGCCGTAAGGCCGTTATCGCGGTGCTCGGCGCGACCTTCTTCGTGCCTGCCGGCATGACGATCATCCCCATCGTCGACCTCACCCAGCACCTCGATCTCCTCGGCAGCCGCTGGGGCATCGTCCTGGCGCTCGCCGGCAGCGGGCAGGCCGCGGGAATCCTGCTCTACGCTGGCTATTTCCGCCGCATCCCGAAGGAGCTTGAGGAAGCGGCCACCATCGACGGCGCCGGCTTCTTCACGATCTTCTTCAAGGTTATGCTGCCGCTGGCAGGACCCGTCACCGCGACGGTCGCCGTGCTGACCTTCCTGTTCGCCTGGAACAGCTTCCTCATTCCACTCGTCTTCACCTTCGGGGCGCCCGACCTGCGCACGCTCGCGGTCGGCATGCTCGCCTTCGTGGGCACCAACGAGACCGACTGGCCCGGCATGGCCGCCGCCGCCACCCTCTCGCTCCTGCCAGTCATCGCCCTGTTCTTCTTCGCGCAGCGCTACCTCGTCGAGGGTTTCGCCGGCGCGGTGAAATCCTGAAAGCCGTCGAGACCTCATGACGCGACCAAATATCCTCTGGATCTGCACCGATCAGCAACGCTGGGACACCCTCGGGTGCTACGGCAATGCCTTCGTGCGCACGCCGCACCTGGACCGACTGGCGTCCCGCGGCGTCCTATTCGAGCGTGCCTTCTGCCAGAGCCCGGTCTGCACCCCGAGCCGCGCCAGCATCCTCACGGGGCGCTATCCGCGCACCACCCGGGCGCGCCAGAACGGGCAGGACATCCCCGAGGACGAGGTCCTCGTTACCAAGCTCCTGGCAGACGCGGGCTATATCTGCGGCCTCTCCGGCAAATTGCACCTCTCCGCCTGCCATCCGAGCGTGACGCCCGGCATGGAGCGGCGCATCGACGACGGTTACGCCGAGTTCCACTGGTCGCACCATCCCGCAATCGCCTATTCCGAGGAGAAGACGAGCCACAACTGGCCGACTAACGAATATAATTTATGGCTCCTGGAGCAGGGCGCGGCCTACGATCCGCAGCCGTTCCGCGGCTCGGCCCACGTTGAAGTGGGGCCGCAGACCGAGCACCACCACACCACCTGGTGCGCCCGCAAGGCCGTGACCTTCATTGAAGCGAACGAGGGCGGACGCCGTCCCTGGCTGTTCTCGGTCAACTTCTACGATCCCCACCACCCGTTCGATCCGCCGCTCGCATACCTGGAGCCCTATCTCGACCGCCTGAGCGAGATTCCTCTGCCGTCCTACGTGCCCGGCGAACTCGATGGAAAGCCTGTCTACCAGTTGATCGACCACCGCAAGGCCTATGGCGGTAAGGCGGGCTACCCCTATGACCAGATGAGCGACGACGACCACCGGCTCGTGATCGCCTCATACTGGGCCATGTGCAACCTGATCGACGATCAGGTTGGCCGCATGATCGACGCCCTGGAGCGCACCGGGCAGATTGACAACACCCTCGTGGTCTTCATGTCGGACCACGGCGAGATGCTGGGCGATCACGGCATCTATCTCAAAGGCCCCTATTTCTACGAGCCTGCGATCCACGTGCCGCTCATCGTCGCCGTGCCGAATGTGGCGCCGCCGCAGGCAAAGCGCGTCGAGGCCCTGACCGAATTAACGGATGTGGCCGCGACCTTCCTGGAGGCGGCGGGGGTGAAACCCTATCCGGGCATGCAGGGCCGCTCGTTCTGGCCGCTGCTGACGGGCCGCGAGGCGCCGCCCGATCCGCGCGGTCCCAGGACCGATGTCTATTGCGAGTACTACAACGCCATGCCCTGGCACCGGGACCCGACCCCGCACGCCACCATGGTGCGCACCGACCGGCACAAGCTCGTGGCCTTCCACGGGGAAGCCCTGGGCGAGCTCTATGACCTCGAAGCGGATCCCTCGGAGACCACCAACCTGTGGACCAGCGCGCCGCACGCCCCTTTTAAGATGGAGCTCCTGCAGCGCCTATGCGACCGCATGGCCTGGACCGTCGATCCCCTGCCGCTGCGCCGAGCACCCTGGTGAGGGCATGTGCATCAGCTTCAACGATCCCGATCGTCGGGAGCGAAGGGGCGAGTTCAGGTCTGTAGCGGAGCATGCAATCAGCTGCCTCTGCCTTCTTTGCCGACCGTACGGTTGGCTGGCGTGGGAGCTGCAACACACTGACCAGCCGCTTCAGCCGGAGAGCAGCGGACTGACTTCGGGTGAAGCGCGCCCTGTCTCCTGCACAACGGCGGGCTGCACGCATTGTCCGCGAATGGGAGCGGTATTGCGCACGCAGAACGGCTGAGATGGACGCAAAGCAGTCATCGGCAGCGCATTGGCCCAGGTCCGCTCCTGGCAGGCTCACGAAGGAGGTGAGAACTCGGTCTGCTCCAGCAGGGTGAGCCGCAGTGAGTCAATGATTGGGACCGCTGTGTTCAGGGGCAGATGCCTGTCTGCTGACCAGCACCGGTCCATCGGCGCCCTGATGGGATCATCTGGCCGCCACCCTCAGTGACGGATCTCAGATGGAGCGTCACCTGGAAGATCTCGTGATCCTCTCCCAGGCGACACCCCTGCTAACTGTCAGCCCCGCGAGCACCTTCCCTGGTTTGGTCGTGGTGCCGCAAGGCCCGTGCGGCTTAGGACATTCGTTCCTCTAACCGCACGGGACGCTCTGTGATTGAGCCTAGAAGGGAATATCCTCTTCTGGCAGGACATACCGGGGCTGCGCCGGTCGATAATGACGGTAAGCATACCGGTTTTGCGGCTCATTCAAGTGTTCCTCCGCTATGCTTAGCATATGCGCTATACAGACGTAGATCTCACGAGAGGCATCCATGTCGATGCGATCAAGCCCTCGGGTCAGGCTCTGGGCGTGAAGTGTGACGTTCTTGGTGAATGTGTCGTCGTGCTGAGACGTGCGGCTGAGATCAACCAACGCTCTCGCAACTTTGGCAGTGACCTTCAGGTCCTCAGCCGTGATTCTCTCGCCAAGTACGGTCGCCTTCAGGACATCACTCACCCAGTCACCGGGAGCACGGCGTTGATTCTCATTGATCTTGTGTGCTGTATGGAGGCCTGTTCGATGATCGTCCGGCAGCGAGCGATAGACTTCGACGATTTCCTGCCAGGTGATCTCATTGGACTTCTGCAACATAGCTCACTCCTTGATTATCAGGTTGGGTTGCTAGTGCTCACAGGAGATGGGTTTCAGTGCCCAGCGCCTGCGGTTTGCGCTGCACGTGCTCTTCACGCGCAGCCTTCCAAGCCGGCCGCAGCCGGTCGTGGATCGAGGAGTTCCTGCTCAGGCAGGAACAAAAAATGGGGCGCTGGAAGAGGTCACGCTGCAGCCGACCTCGTCTCGGGGTTCGTCCGCACCAGCCCTTGAGGATCGGCCATAACCACGGGCAAGGCGAAGGCGAGGTGCCAGGCCGGCACGCTCTCCCGAGACATGCGGCATGGCGTGAACCGCTGCTCGGCCCCTCGTCGGAGCCGGATCAGGGCTGCATCCGCTGAGATCGACAGGATGCAATCACCGGGGCGGAGCAGAAAGCTGAGGCCCATCCCGTCATAGCGAGCAGCCGGCGCGCGGGGGTGCAGTCCGAAGAGCGCCTCGACACTCCAGCCGAGATCCGCTGCCACTGATGCGGCAGTCTCAATCAGCTGTTCTGCCCAGAGGACACCGTAGCTCCAGCGCCGGTAGGTGAACCCTGGAGGGACCGGCATCGCAGCCAGTTGCTGCACTCCTGCGCGCCAGCCCACCGGGAGCGAACTCCCCAGCATGCTCGTCGCTTGCGTGGGAGAGGAGAATACACGCGCGGCAAGAACGGGGGTGCGCAGGTGTGTGTTTTGCGACTTTTGCGTCTGCTCGCCAGCGCTTGGAGTGGCTCCACCGGACGCAAACGGCGCAAACGACCGTGATCCCAACCCCCGTTCTTCCGCCACGGGTATTTTCCCTATCAGTTCGGCGAGGGCATCACGCTGCTCCCGAATGGACAGACGGAGCGTTTCATCCAGGAGACCGGGTGGAGCATCGACTCGCACCCGCCCCTCGGGGGTCAGCGTGACGACCGCGCCGCCCGTCCGCAGTTGCACAAGGAGATCCGAGGCACCCATCAGAACACCTCCACTTCTCTTGCTTGGGGCTTTTGGAGAACCCAGAGCCTGCCGTCGTTCTTCTTGCGCTCCAGGCGGATGCCCACACGCTCGAGTGGCGGCTGCAGGCGCTTGAGGGCAACGGACAGAGCACGCGGGCCCTTGGGCAACAGGATCCTCTCTCCCTCGTCTGCCAGCCCGCGCAGTTCTTTGAGCAGCTGCGTTGCCGTCCCGCGGAAAGTCCAGTCCGCCTCCAGCAGCTTCATCAGGTTGGAGGCCACCACATCGTCATCGATGAGCATGCGGTCGCCGAGGCCGCGGTTCTCAACCAGCGCCCTTGAAACCTCATCCGCCTGGAGTTCCAGTGCCTCGGCCGCTGCACGGACCCAACGCTCAAAGTCCACAAGCCGCATGCCAGGGGACGCGGTCTCGCTCTTGTGCCCCTTCAGAGAAGCCGCAACGGCGCTGTACAGGGCGCCGAGGATCGCGGGCCAGTTCTCCTCGAACGCAGCTTCGAGTTCGACTTCGGCGGTGTATCCCTTGCGCTTCGGCAGATCGACGAAGATGGCTCGATCGGCGAGGTCTGGCATGCGCACCAGATCGGCGATGCCGTTGACGATGACAGGCCGTCGCACCTCGACGATGATCTCGTCACTATCGCTGTAGAGCCGGCGTTTCGAGAACCCTGCTCCCGTGGCTAGGCGGCAGAGAGCATCGGAGAGGTCGCCGTCGATGTTGCTCAGATTGTCGAAGGCAAGAAGGGCCCCGTTGGCCGAGGCGATGATCAGATCGTCTTCCGAGCGAGGTCTTTGGCGGGCCGGTGCTTGGTTGGGGTCCACCAGGCTGCGAATGCGCCGGGTCAGGGTCGTCTTGCCGCTGCCTTGTCCGCCCGACAGCGCCAGGATCGGAAAGCTGCCGCGCGGCATAAACACAGCCACGAGGAAGGATACAAGAAGGACCCTTGCGTCGTTTGCGTCCGTTCCGTCCGGCAGGAGATTGTAGAGCGCCTTTAGTCCGTGTGGCGCTGACATGGGCCGGGGCAGGGGCAAGAGGCCAGAGGGGCGAATGAAGCGCACGGGTACGTCCTGCACCACCTGCCACCTCTCCTCGCTGATCTCCACGGCTTCCCAGGTGTCATCACCCAAGTCGATGTAGACCCTACCGTTGGCATGGCCGATGCGCACAAAGACGGGGTGAACTCCTCCCTGCAGCGCCTTCGCCTCAACGGCTCCGATGGTGTCCTGAAGAGCCTGACCGCCAGGGATGGAGGTCAGGCCTTCCCCATCCGAGAAGTGGTTGATCCAGCGCCGGATGAGCCAGCTGCGGAAATCCCCCGACCGCACGCGGAAGGTCTTGCGCACGTCAGCCTCGAGGATCGTGGCATATGCTGTTCCGGCTGGGTCACGCCACAGGTCGGCCTTGGCGGCCGTGACGAGCTCCAGGAGCATGTCGCGCTGGGCGGGATGGTGTTCGATCTCGGGCTCACCTTTGAGGCGCCGGACAAGCCCATCGAGCACGCCAACGGTGACCTTCCACTGCCTTGCCGCTTCTTTGCGCTTGAGGGCGTAGTCACCGGGCTTCAGTTGCGCCAGTTCCTGCAGGGCGACCGCGAAGGCAGGATCGGACGTGAACTCTGACACGTCTTCGTCTTGCGCCGCCCGCAACTGGTCCGCGGGGGAGGGAGCCCACGGAGCGATCAGTGATAGGACACGGGCGCGTAGATCGGAGGGCCTCCACCCCTCGTCTAGCGCGTCGACCACGTCCCAGCCCTTCTTCGGTTCGCGAGCCCCACCCTGCTGGTCGGTGCTGGCGAGAGCCGCAACATCCACGACCTGTACGCTGTTGGCGAAGGCGGAGAGGATCTCGGCCACCTTCTCCGCGTAGGCCTGGCCGGCCTCATCGAGGTCTGGCCAGATCAGTACATCGCGGCCGGCCAGAAGGCTCCAGTCGGCATGTGCAGCCGAAGCAGCCCCTCCAGGGGAGGTCACCACGACAGAGGAGGGGAACACCTCCTGCGCGGCGTCGGCGCACTTCTCGCCTTCGACGATCACCACATCGAGAGACGGGTCCGCAGCGAGATCGGCGAGCCGATAGAGAGGCTGCAGGCCAGGGACAGCCTTGAACTGCCACTTCAGGGTTCCGTCAGGCTCTCGCCAAAGGCTGCAGGGCAGGACCTGCTTGCGCTGATCTGGAGGATCGAAGCGAACGCGGTAGTGATGAACCGCGCCCGCAATGTCGGTGTAGGTCCAGCACTGGGTCGGGCGGCCGAACTTCCAGTGCTCGAATGTTGCCTCAGGAGCATCGGCCGGCACCGGGACCACAGGCACCACCACGTCAGCATCACCTTCGCTGAGAGCGGTGGTGCTCGGGTGGTTCGCGACCGCATTCAGTTGTCTGGGGCAGGGGGGCTCACCAGGGAGATGGCTCAACAT
>DASZAZ010000111.1:0-37099 GCA_035944635.1 Microvirga sp. | reverse complement strand
GGTGAAGCCCTCCAGCACCACAAAGCTTCGGGAGGGACGGTCGCCCTCGCGCACGATGTCCTGTCGGGCTCTGAGCTCATGAACATGCACGGGCATGTCGAGGATGGCCTGCCGCTCCTCAGGGGTGAGGGTGAAGATGCTCTCTAGCTTGGCGATAAGGGGATGATGATGAGATGCCGTCACGGCGGTGCTCCTCTGATGTTCAGACGGAGCACATGCGGCCTCTCCAGTCGTCAGCATGCCTATGATCGAGGGCCGACAATACGATCTACATATCAGATACACTGGTGCCTGGATCTAACATAGATCGTGTATTCGGGTATTTCTTCAGCCAAGCTATCGTGACGGGCGCGCCAGACCAGATATAACTTGGAGCAGTGCTTTCCATTATCTTTTGTTTGTTCGATGTGGTACAGAAGGGTTGTTGATCCCAGGGTGTCCGCCGGACTTTGCTCACGCCCCAACTTGAGGCGTAAGCGGTGTCTGCCATCTCCTTCCAAGCCATTCCCATTCTGATCGACGGCCACGACACGCAAGGTCAGTTGGTGCTCATGGACGGGCAGCTTGTGGCTGTTCTGGCCCGGCTTGATGGCGATGCGCATGACCCAGCCATGAAGAGCTGGTGGAACCTGGAGGCAGGGTTTGGGCCGTGCCAGGCCATCGGCGACAACCTCTTCCAGACCCTCAACGACGCCGAAGCCTGGGTGAGGCAGAAGCTGGCCGCTCACAGCTCCGCACGGGCTCAGTCACTCACGGTCGTGAAGTAGGGTGCCCCCTCGCACGCACGCGGAACTGCCACCCGTTTGCGTGTAAGGCCTTTTACGGAGCCAGCAATCAGGTTGCCGGCTGGCGAGCAAGAGCAAGGCCGAGGCCAAGCGCGATCATAGCGGCCCCTGAGCCTTCCCGTAGGCGGCGGATCAATGCGGGGCGCGCTGCCGCCCTAGAGCGGATGCCATTCGCCGCATAGGCCACCACATCATCCGCCAGGGTCTTGCCGCGGGGGTTTTTCGCGTCCGGTGTTCGGAGGAAACGTTGTGTGAGATTGGCCTCGCTACCTGCACGTTAGCCGAAGTAAGCTCCCCATTCGGCGGATCCGTTGCTCCTGCCGACGGGGTCATCGAATGAGACGGCTTGTGTTCCTGGCCGCTATTTCGCTAGCCTGCCTCAGCCCGGCGCTAGCGCAATCGAACAAGGTCCAACGCCTTGCCGTTCTGGCGGCGAGCTCGCGAGGCCTCGACTTCGTGCGCGCCGTCACGCTGCCCGAGCTCCAGACGCTGGGCTATGTCGAGGGGCAGAACCTCGTCGTCGAGATGCGCACCGGCCCTCCTGCGGAACTGTCCGGGCTCGCGCGGGCGCTCGTTGCGTCGAGTCCAAGTGTGATCGTCGCCCTGGACGGCGTTTCGGTCACGGCAGCCCAGCGTGAGACCACACACGGCCCAAACGGGCACCTGCTCGTGCGTCGAACCGTCGTTGCTGGGGCTGGCGCTGGGGCTGTGATGGCCCGTCTGAGATCATCGCCAGCAAAAACAGCTACTTAGCGCTTAACGATGGTGGAGCTGAGGGGATTCGAACCCCTGACCTCTGCAGTGCGATTGCAGCGCTCTCCCATCTGAGCTACAGCCCCGGTCAGGTCATGACCAAGCGGCGGCCTTTTAGGCTTGGGGCTTGGCTTGTGTCAATCGCCATTCGGGGCCCTGCGCGCGGCGGCTGCCCTGGCGGGGCTCCTCGCGGGGAGGCTTCGCCGGATCGGCCACGCGGCTCACCCCCTCACAGCTTGCGGAGAATGCCGGTCCCATGCGCTCGATCCTGTGGCTCTTCGACACGGTCATCACGCTCTACGTCTACATCCTCATCGCCAGCGCGATCTTGAGCTGGCTCGTCGCCTTCAACGTGGTGAACGAGCGCAATCCCATCGTGGCGCAGATCGGCGAGTTCCTCTACCGCATCACGGAGCCGGCCCTGCGGCCGATCCGGCGCATCCTGCCGAATCTGGGTGGCATCGACATCGCGCCCATCATCCTCATCCTCGGCCTCTTCTTCATCCGCAATCTCGTCTTCGAGATGTTCGGGGCCATGGCGGTCTAGGCGGGAAAGCGAAGGCGGAGGCGCCCCCGATGGAGGAGGCGCCTTGGCGCCCGGTCGCGGGCGGGCTCGAGCTTCGCGTGCGCGTGACGCCCCGCGGCGGGCGGGACGCCGTCGAAGGAATCGAGACCCTCGCGGATGGCCGCCCCGTGTTGAGGGTTCGTGTGCGCGCGGTGCCGGAAGATGGTGCCGCCAACGAAGCCGTCCGCCGCCTTCTGGCCAAGGCGATCGGCTGCCCGGCCTCGGCCGTGTCGCTGACCGGCGGCGCCACGGCACGGACCAAAACCTTCACCCTTGCGGGCGACGATGCGGCGGTCGGCGGAGCGCTCGCCACGCTCGCCGCACAGGCCTCTTAGGGCCGCGCCCGCGTCAGATTTAGGGATTACGCCATGACCGCCACCCTCATCGACGGCAAGGCCTTTGCGGAGGGGCTTCGCGGGCGCATCGCCGGCGCGGTTGCGGGGCTTAAAGGTCAGGGCGTCACCCCGGCGCTCGCCGTGGTGCTCGTGGGCGAGGATCCGGCGAGCCAGGTCTATGTGCGCAACAAGGGCCGGCAGACGGAAGAAGCCGGCATGCGCTCCATCGAGCACCGCCTGCCGGCTAGCACGCGCCAGGAAGACCTCCTCGCCCTGGTGCAGCGCCTCAACGCGGACCCGGAGGTGGACGGCATCCTGGTGCAACTGCCCCTGCCCGCCGGCCTCGACCCGCAGCCCGTCATCGAAGCGCTCGATCCGAGTAAGGACGTGGACGGGCTCACCCCGGTCAATGCGGGCCGGCTCGCCAGCGGCGCGCCCGGCCTCGTGCCCTGCACGCCGTTGGGCTCGGTGATGCTGATCCGCTCCGTGCGCCCGGATCTCGCAGGGCTTGAGGCCGTGGTGGTCGGGCGCTCGAATCTCGTGGGCAAGCCCATCGCGCAGCTGCTGCTGGCGGAAAACTGCACCGTGACGATGGCGCATTCCCGCACCCGCGATCTCCCTGCGGTGTGCCGCCGCGCCGACATCCTCGTGGCTGCGGTCGGGCGGCCCGAGATGATCCGCGGCGATTGGGTGAAGCCCGGGGGCATCGTGATCGATGTGGGCATCAACCGGGTGCCGAACCCGGCGGCCGGGGAGGGCAAGACGCGCCTCGTGGGCGACGTCGCCTTCACCGAGGCCCGCGAGACTGCCGCCGCGATCACCCCGGTGCCCGGCGGCGTCGGACCCATGACGGTGGCCTGCCTCCTCCACAACACGCTCGTCGCCGCCTGCCGCCGCCGCGGCCTCCCCGTGCCCGAGCTCGGCCTCTAAAGGCTCGTGGAGGACGCTCCCATGAAGACAACCCCCGGGAACTTCTTCGAGGATTTCCGCCTCGGCCAGACGATCCGGCACGCGACGCCGCGCACGGTGACGGCGGCGGATGCGGCGCTCTATTCGGCCCTCTACGGCACGCGCTTTGCGGTGCAATCGTCGGACGCTTTCGCGCAAGCGATCGGCTACCCCAAAAGCCCCCTCGACGATTGGCTCGTGTTCCATGTGGTGTTCGGCAAGACGGTGCCGGATATCTCGCTCAATGCCGTTGCGAATCTCGGCTACGCGGACGGGCGCTTCCTCAAGCCCGTTTATCCTGGCACGACGCTGTCGGCCGTCTCCGAAGTGATCGGGCTGAAGGAGAGCTCTACGGCCAAGACCGGCGTCGTCTATGTGCGCTCCACGGGCTTCGACGAGACCGGCGAGGCGGTGCTCACCTATGCCCGCTGGGTGCTCGTCAACAAGCGCGACGCATCCGCCAAGGTGCCGGAGGAGCGGGTGCCCGATCTCCCGGCCAGTGTCGATCCCGCGTCGCTTGGCGCCGCCTGCCCGCCCCTCGATGCGGGCGCCTACGATGCGGAGCTGGCGGGAAGCCCCCATCGCTTCGGCGATTACACAAAAGGCGAGCGCATCGACCATGTGGACGGCATGACGGTCGAGGAGGCCGAGCACCAGCTCGCCACGCGGCTTTATCAGAACACCGCCAAGGTGCATTTCGACCAGCATGCCGCGAAGGAGGGCCGCTTCGGCCGCCGGCTGGTCTATGGCGGGCACGTGATCTCGCTCGCCCGCGCGCTCTCCTTCAACGGCCTCGCCAACGCCTTCCACATCGCCGCGGTCAACGGCGGCCGCCACGTGGCGCCGCTTTTTGCAGGCGATACGGTCTATGCCTGGAGCGAGGTGCTCGACACCGGGGAGCTCGCGGGGCGCAGCGATGTGGGCGCCTTGCGCCTGCGCACCGTGGCGACGAAGAACCAGCCCACGGGCGCCTACCCCGGCAAGACCGGCGAGGGTTACGATCCGAGCGTGATCCTCG
Source organism: Microvirga sp. (assembly GCA_035944635.1). GTDB lineage: Bacteria > Pseudomonadota > Alphaproteobacteria > Rhizobiales > Beijerinckiaceae > Microvirga. Next base: position 32,695 of record DASZAZ010000111.1, on the reverse strand, counting down.
ATCTCGATTACTGGGCGCTCATCCCGCGCTAGCGCCCAGCAGGCGCTCGGGTGCGGGTGCTTAGGCTGACGCGCGCAGGTGCTCCACGAGCTGCCGCGCGGACGCCGACAGCTCGTCGAGGCCGCGGATGCAGATGGTGAGGTCGCGGAGCGCCCAGGGGTCTTTGAGATCCACGATGGTGATCGCCATGGTGCGGGCGGCGCGCTCCGCGGTGGTCTCGGGCACGATGCCAAGCCCGACGCCCGCTTCCACCATGCGGCACACCGCGTCGAAGCTTCTGAGCTGCACCCGCAGCTTCAGGGGCCGGCCGATGCGGGCCGCCTTGTCGGCGAGGAAGCGCTGCAGGGCGCTTGCCCGGTCGAGCCCCACGAAATCGTGGCCCAGCACCTCGGCGAACGCGATCTGGCCCGAGGAGGCGAGCGGGTGGTCCTGCGCCACCACGAGCACGAAGCGGTCGGAGCGGAAGGGATAGGTGACGAGGCGGCCCGTATCCACTGTGCCGGCCACGATGCCGATATCGCCCACGCCTTCCGCCACGAGGCCGACGATCTCGTCGGAAAGGCGCTCTTCCAGGTCGATGCTCACCTGCGGGTGGCTCGTGAGAAAGGCGCCCAAGGCTTCGGGCAGGAATTCCGTGAGCGCATTGGTGTTGGAGAGGATGCGGATTTGCCCCGCCAAGCCCCCGGCAAAGGCGCCGAGATCTTCGCGCAGACGCTCGGCCTGGGCGAGCAGCGCGCGGGCGTGCTGGAGCAGCGTGCGGCCCGCGGGCGTCGGCACCACGCCCTGGCGGCCCCGCACCAGAAGGGGGGCGCCGAGCGACTTCTCCATGTTGCGGATGCGGGTGCTGGCGGCGGCGAGCGCCAGGTTCGCCCGCTCGGCCCCATGGGTGATGCTGCCCGCATCGACCACATGGCGGAACAGGCTGAGGTCGGTGAGGTCGAACTGCATGGATCCTACCGCGACTGGACCAGAGGGGAGCCGAACTGCATGGATCCTACCGCGACCCGACCGGGATAGAGGTGAACCGCGTGGCGCCTCATGCGGCCGGGCCGGGGATGAGGTCGAACCCCATCGCGGTCAGAACAATCGGCTCGTGACGAGCGCCTTGGCGACGAGGCGGCCTCCGGGATCGCGCACCTCGATGTCCGACACGGTGCCGCTGCGTCCGCGCTGGATCACCCGGGCCTCGGCCGCGAGGTCGGCGCCGTCCGCGGGGGCGAGATAGCTCAAGGTGAGCGAACTCGTGGCGCCGCCCCGCGTGTCGGGCCCGGCGCCCGAGGCCGAGGCCGCGGCACCCGCGATGTCCACCAGCGTCGCGATGGCACCCCCATGCACCACCGAGCCGACGGTGACGTTGTCGGGGTGGAAGGGCATGCGCAGCACCACCCGCTCGGGCTCCAGGGTGTCGAGGGCGATCCCGAGCCTCGCCGCCAAGGGCGACCCGAGGAGCACCTGCTCGATCAGGCGGGCGAGGGCAGGATTGACGGGCATGGATTCCTCCCTCTGCGCCTTGCCTGAAAGGCACAGAGCATCAATGAACGGTGTACCGGGGAAGAATGGTCGCCCGGATCCCCTGGTGAGCCTGAGACCGGTCTGCACCGTCTCTCATCGGGCTCACTCAGGCTCAGCCTATCCTGCCATGGCGAGGGAGTGAACCATCGCGCGTCAGCGCGGCCGGAGCGGCTTCGATTCGAAAACGATGTCCTTCTCGGCCGGCCACTTCAGGCGGTAACCGAAGCGGATCTCCTTTTGCTCCCCCGGCGCATAATCCCCGCTCCAGGCCATGACACCACGCTTGTCCTGGAATTGCCGGTCCGTCGGCGGCGTGATCTCCCGCAGCGGCTCGACCGTAATGGCGGCATTCTCGGAGAAGGGCACCCGGTCGACGATGGTGATGCGGATGGGCTGGCCGTGGAGGTTCTTGACCGTGGTCTTGAACTCGCTCACCTCCGAACGGCTCTGCCCGATCCAGGAGGCCTCGCTCTCCCGTCGGCGCAGCGGCACGCGCGTAATCTTGATCTTGTCGTCGGCCCCATAGGCGAGGTCGACCGTGTCTCCCGTTGCCACGAGTTTCAGGCGGGCGCGTCCCACATAGGCGCCGTCCCGATGCAGCGCGACCTCGCCCGGGAGGAGGGGAGCCTCGTCCTCGTTTCTGAAGGACGCCTCCAGATAGGCCGTCTCGTCCACCACGGGTGTTGCTTTCACCGTGAGGGTCGGCACCATGCTGCGCTGGCTGAGGACGAAGTTCTTGGTTGTCCCATCCTGCGGAACCGTGACCCGGCCCGGCACATGGAAAGTCGTCTGGAAGGCTCCCGCCTCCATCGTGGCCTGCCGTTCCTGGGCTGGCCTGTTCTCGGGTGCCCCTCCCTCGCCCCTCGCTAGGTCCTGGGCAGCACCCAAGGCCTCGCGCGACCGAGGCGAATTGGGCACGACGCTCGGAGCGAGGGCGGGGCTCGATACGATCGCGGGTTCAAGGAACGAGACCTGCAGGGGCGGGAGGTCCGGGACCGCGGTGCCGCGGTTGACGCGAACCGTCGAGAGCTGCACATTCTGCCAATCCTCCCCCGTCCTCTGAACGACCTGAGCGCGGCGGATCAGCGCCAGCACGGGTTTTGCCTCTCCGTCCCCGGTTTCGAGCCGCGCATCGTAGAAGGCCGACCAGCCCGCGCCCGTCACACGGTAACTCACGCGCAACTCACCTGACGTACGGGAGGGGGCCTCGACGGAGAGGAGGATATCGCGCTTTGGCGCGCCGGCCTGAGCTGGTTTGGGTCTTGCCCGCTCAAGCGCGCCGATCTGGGCTTTCAGGTCGGCAGCCCGGGCGTTCAGCGTGCGGAGCTCCTCGGCGACTTGGGCCAAACCATCGCCGATGGCCGTCCAGGCGCTGGCCCACTGCGCCACCTCCAAGGGCTTTGCCTCGTTCGAGAGCTTTTCAGGGCTAGCTTGCGCGTAGCGCTCGATCATCGCCTTCTTGCTCTCGACCGCGGACAGGCGCCCCTGGACGCCCTCATATTCGTTTCGCAGCCCCTTCAGCTTCGCCTCGAGCTCGGCATCGATCACCGGCTGTGCGTCCCCGGGCGTGACGCGCACGTCCAGGGCGCCGATCGTGTACGTCGCGCTTCCCTCGCCCTCGACGCGAATAGAGTTCGGATCCAGCGCCGCCGGCAAGCCGCGCAGCACGAGGGCCGATGGTCCAGCCTGCAGGTCGAGGGGCGCCACGCGGGTGACGAGAGCGGCGTCGGGGAACACCATCACGCGGTCGATCCGGGAGGACAGCTCGACATCCGCGAGGGCGAGGCCTGGGATGAGGGTCAGACAGCCGGCGAGGGTTAAGCGCATGGGAGCGTCCTCAATACTCAAGCTTAAGGTGCAGGGCCGATTGCGTTGGATTTGCGGCAGTCCGGGCTCCGACGGCGGCTCCCCAGGCGATGGCCCAGCACACGGGCAGGGGAGACCTCCTGGATTCGCAAACCGCGAAGGCAGGGTGCAGCAAATACACATTGTAACAGCGTCTCCCCTCCGGCAAGCTTCGTGCCTGACGAAGTGAGATCCTGGTCGTCGTGCGCGTTGCCTGCATTGCGGGACGGCTGCGCTTCCGATAGGAACCCGGCTCACGTGAGGGGCGCATGGCCCCGCTGGAGGAACGACCGTCCATGGCTGAGGTGAAGGCCCCCGCCCCGCGGCCCCTATCGCCGCATCTGCAGATCTACCGCTGGTCCTGGACCATGGCGATGTCGGTGGCCCACCGCATCACGGCGGTGGCGCTTTACGGCGGCATCGCGCTGTTCGCGATTTGGCTCGTGGCGCTGGCCTCCGGGCCCGATGCCTTCGAGACCGTGCAGGAGCTCTTCGGCTCGCCGCTGGGGATCCTGGTGCTCTTCGGCTACACGGGCATCCTGATTCACCACCTGCTCGGCGGCGTGCGCCACCTCGTCTGGGACTTCGGCCACGGCATGGAGCCTCAGGTGCGCACCAACATGGCCCGCTTCACCCTGATCGGCTCCGTGACCCTCACGCTGCTGATCTGGATCGCGGCCTTCGTGCTGCGCTAGGCGCCCTCTTAACGACATCACCGCCTTCCTGCTGCGCTCAGCGCCCCGCATTCGCAACGGACCCCATCATGGTCGACAACCGCTACGACACCACCCGCACCATGCGCACCCCGCTCGCGCGGGCGAAGGGCCTCGGGGCCGCCGGCCACGGAGCCGAACATTGGTGGCTGCACCGCATGACCGCGGTGTCCAACGTCCCGCTCATCGTGGCCTTCGTGATCATCGTCGCGAGCCTGGCGGGCACCAATTACCAGGGGGCGGTCTCCATCGTGTCGCACCCCCTCGTGGCGATCATTCTGATCCTCGCGGTGATCTCCGTGACCAACCATATGCGGTTGGGCATGCAGATCATCATCGAGGATTACGTGCACGATAAGGGGTGGAAGATCGCCGCCCTCATCGCCAACAATTTCTACGCCGTCGTCATCGCCGTCGCGTGCCTGTTCGGCATCGTGAAGGTGGGCCTCGGGCGCGTTCTTTAGGGAGATCGGCTATGGCAAGCTCAACCGCACCGCATAGCGCCGCCATCAACGGCCGGGCCTACACCATCGTCGATCACGCCTTCGACGTGGTGGTGGTGGGCGCCGGCGGCGCGGGATTGCGCGCCACCGTCGGCTGCTCGCAGGCCGGCCTTCGCACCGCCTGCATCACCAAGGTGTTCCCCACCCGCTCCCACACGGTGGCGGCTCAAGGAGGCATCTCGGCCGCGCTCGGCAATATGGGCCAGGACGATTGGCGCTGGCACATGTACGACACCGTGAAGGGGTCGGACTGGCTCGGCGACCAGGATGCCATCGAGTACCTGTGCCGCAACGCGCCGGCCGCGGTGTACGAACTCGAGCATTGGGGCGTGCCCTTCTCGCGCACGGCCGAAGGCAAGATCTACCAGCGTCCCTTCGGCGGCATGACCACCGAGTACGGCAAGGGCACGGCGCAGCGCACCTGCGCGGCCGCCGACCGCACGGGCCACGCGATCCTGCACACGCTTTACGGGCAGGCGGTCCGCAACCAGACCAACTTCTTCATCGAGTACTTCGCCCTCGATCTCATGATGGACGGCGAGGGCCGCTGCATCGGCGTCGTGGCGCTCAACATGTCCACGGGCGAGATCCACCGCTTCCGCTCCCACATGACGATCCTGGCCACGGGCGGCTACGGGCGGGCGTATTTCTCGGCGACCTCGGCGCATACCTGCACGGGCGACGGCAATGCCATGGTGATGCGCGCGGGGCTGCCGCTGCAGGACATGGAGTTCGTGCAGTTCCACCCCACCGGCATCTACGGCGCGGGCTGCCTCATCACCGAGGGCGCGCGCGGCGAGGGCGGCTATCTCACCAACTCGGAAGGCGAGCGCTTCATGGAGCGCTATGCTCCGTCCGCGAAGGATCTCGCCTCCCGCGACGTGGTCTCCCGCGCCATGACCATGGAGATCCGCGCCGGCCGCGGCGTCGGCAAGGGGCAGGATCACATCTACCTGCACCTCGACCACCTCGACCCCAAGATCCTGCACGAACGCCTGCCCGGCATCTCGGAGAGCGCCAAGATCTTCGCGGGCGTGGACGTCACCAAGGAGCCGATCCCGGTTCTGCCGACCGTGCACTACAACATGGGCGGCATTCCCACGAACTACCACGGCGAAGTTCTGACCCTGAAGAACGGCAACCCCGATACGGTGGTGCCGGGCCTCATGGCGCTGGGCGAAGCGGCCTGCGTGTCCGTGCACGGCGCCAATCGCCTGGGCTCCAACTCGCTCATCGACCTCGTGGTGTTCGGTCGCGCGGCAGGCCTGCGCTGCGCCGACATCATGGAGCCGAACGAGAAGCACCGCGACCTGCCGAAGGGCGCGGACGAACTCGCGCTCTCGCGTCTCGACCGTTTCCGCAACGCCAATGGCGGCACCCCGACCGCGGATCTGCGCCTCGAGATGCAGAAGACCATGCAGAACAATTGCGCGGTGTTCCGCACCGGCGAGGTGCTGGACGAGGGCAAGACCCTTATCCACCAGGTGTGGCGCGGCGAGGCGGATATCCGCGTCACCGACCGTTCGCTCATCTGGAACACGGACCTGATCGAGACGCTCGAATTCGACAACCTGATCACGCAGGCCGTGGTCACCATGGAGAGCGCCGCGAACCGCACCGAGTCCCGCGGCGCGCATGCCCGCGAGGACTTCTCCGAGCGCGACGACAAGAACTGGATGAAGCACACGCTGGCCTGGATCGACGAGACCTCGCACCGGGTCACCATCGATTACCGGCCCGTGCACACCTACACCATGTCGAACGAGATCCAGTACATCGAGCCCAAGGCTCGGGTGTACTGAGGCGATCTCGGGACGCAACAACGCGGAGCACACCATGACCCGCACCTACGAAGGCTTTCCTCGCATCACGGTGAACCCAGCCGTGATGAGCGGGAAGCCATGCATCCGCGGGATGCGGGTCACGGTGGGCATGATCCTGGGCGAGCTTGGGGCGGGAACCTCGATCGACGAATTGCTGGCGGCGTACCCCTACCTCGAGCGCGAGGATGTTCTTGAAGCGCTCCGCTTCGGCTCTTGGCTGGCTCGCTACCGTGAGGTCGAGCTCGCTGCAGCCGAATGAAGCTGGTGATCGACATGAACCTGTCGACTGATTGGGTGCCGGCGCTCCGCGCCGCGGGCATCGAAGCGGTCCATTGGATCGAGGTCGGCCCGCAGGATGCAGACGACACCGAGATCATGGGTTGGGCCCTCGCGAATGACGCAATCGTTCTGACCCGCGATCTCGACTTTGCCGCCGCGCTCACGATGCAGGGGCGCAGCGCTCCAAGCGTGATCCAGATGCAGATGGCGCAGGTACGTCCGGAGCACCACCTCGAGTCCGTGAGGAAGGCCCTGTCGCGCTACTAGGTCCATCTCGAACAGGGCGCGGTCGTGACGCTGGAGAGCGACCGCATTCGCGTCCGCGTCCTCACGCCCGATGCCAACAACTGACCAAACAGTCGAAAGCTGAAAAGCATGGCCCAATTCACTCTTCCCAAAAACTCCAAGCTCACCGAGGGCAAGACCTGGCCGAAGCCGGCGGGGTCGAACGTCCAGGCGTTCCGGGTCTATCGCTGGAACCCGGACGACACCGCCAATCCGCGGGTCGACACCTATTACGTCGATCGCGACGATTGCGGGCCGATGGTTCTCGATGCGCTCATCTGGATCAAGAACAAGGTCGACTCGACCCTCGTGTTCCGCCGCTCCTGCCGCGAGGGCATCTGCGGCTCCTGCGCCATGAACATCGAAGGCGGCAACACGCTGGCCTGCACGCTCGGCATCGACGATTGCAAGGGCTCGGGCTCGGGCACGATCGGCATCTACCCGCTGCCGCACATGCCCGTGCTGAAGGACCTCGTGCCGGACCTCACGAGCTTCTTTGCCCAGCACGCCGCGATCGAGCCGTGGCTGCAGACGCAGACCGCTGAGCCCGAGACGGAGTGGCGCCAGACGCCCGAGGAGCGCTCGAAGCTCGACGGGCTCTACGAGTGCATTCTCTGCGCCTGCTGCACCACCTCGTGCCCGAGCTACTGGTGGAACGGCGACCGCTTCCTGGGGCCCGCGGCCCTGCTCCAGGCCTACCGCTGGCTCATCGACAGCCGCGACGAGTCCACGGGCGACCGCCTCGACACCCTGCACGATCCGTTCCGGCTCTATCGCTGCCACACGATCATGAACTGCGCCAACACCTGCCCGAAGGGCCTGAACCCCGCCAAGGCCATCGCCGAGATCAAGAAGATGATGATCTCGCGTCAGGTGTAACGCCGGCCGGGGCGGCGCTGGAGGCGCCCCTGCGGCAGGTGAGGCATCCTCGCAACACCGATCTGAAAAGGCGCCTTCGGGCGCCTTTTTCGTTGCGGCAACCCGTGACCCACCACTCTTGAACCACAATGTGGCGGCCCAACCGGGTTCCGCACGACCTTCCTGCCCTCGATCCGACGCCGGTCCCCTTGTGATGAACAAAGCTTCCGCCCTCGCCCTCCTGTGCTGCACCGCCCTTCTCGGCGCCTGCTCGTCCGCCCGCCTCGATTCCTATGGCGGCGGACCCATCCGCACCGCGGCGGCGGCCCCCGTGCAGCCGGTCGCGCCGGAGCCCGTGGAAGCGGTGCCCTCCGGGGCCGTGACGGCCGAGCCCCTCCCGCCCATCGGCGGCGTGCCGGTGGAGCCTGCCCCCGTGGGTCCGGCTCCCGTGGATGTGGCGGCGCTTCCTCCGGCGGCGTCGCTCCCGGCCGCGCCCGCGCCCGTGGTCCCCTCGGGGCGATCCGCCGTGGTCGGCGCCTGGACGGCCCGGGATGCGGCCGGCGCGAGCTGCCGGGTGCAGCTCTCGTCCTCGCCGGCCCTCGACCTCTACCGCGCCTCGTCGTCGGGCTGTGCCAATGCGGATCTCGCGGCCGTGACCGCCTGGGATTACCGCGACGGCGAGGTCTATCTCTATCAGCGCGGCGGCGGCGTGGTGGCGCGCCTTCGCACGGGCAGCGGCGGCCTCGACGGCGTGCTCGCCAAATCCGGCGCCCCGCTCGCGCTCGCCCGTTAAGCCGCGCCATTGCGCTCCGGCGCGGGCTCTCGTAAGTCCGCGACGTGACCGCCCAGCCCTCCGGCCCCCTCGCCGCCCGCTACGAATCCCTTGTCCGCCAGGAGGCGATCGAGCGCGATCCCGCGCAGGTGGCGCTGATCCGCCGCCTCGATGCCCTGGCCACGAGGCTTGGCGAGCATCGGCTAGCGAGCAAATCCAGTCCCTTGGGCTGGCTCTTCGGCGCCAAGAAGCCGCCCGCGCCGCCCAAGGGCCTCTACGTCTGGGGCTCGGTCGGCCGCGGCAAGACCATGCTCATGGACCTCTTCTTCGAGGCCCTGCCTGTCGGCCGCAAGCGCCGGGTCCATTTCCACGCCTTCATGGCCGATGCCCATGAGCGCATCCACCTCTGGCGCCAGGCCTTAAAGCGCGGCGAGGTCTCGGGCGACGATCCGATCGCGCCCGTGGCGGCTTCCCTCGCCGAGGAAGCCTGGGTGCTCTGCTTCGACGAGTTTGCGGTCACCGACATCGCCGATGCCATGATTCTCGGGCGCTTGTTCACGGCCCTCTTCGCCCACGGGGTGGTGGTGGTGGCGACCTCGAACGTGGAGCCGGACCGGCTCTACGAGGGCGGCCTCAACCGGGCGCTCTTCCTGCCCTTCATCGAGCTCTTGAAAACCCGCATGGAGGTGGTGCGCCTCGATGCCCGCACGGATTTCCGCCTGGAGAAGCTCGCCGGCAGCCCGGTCTACCATGTGCCCGCGGACGAGGCCGCCCGCGCGGCCCTCGACCGCTCCTTCAAGCGCCTCACGGGCCGGGAGCGCGGCGATCCCTTGCGCCTCACCGTGAAGGGCCACGCCCTCGACGTGCCGCAGGCCGCGGGCGGCGTCGCGCGCTTCGCCTTTCCGGATCTCTGCGCCAAGCCGCTGGGCGCCGCCGATTACCTGGCCTTGGCCCAGGATTTCCACACGGTGATCCTGGAGGGCATCCCGAGGATGGCCTTCGAGCAGAGGAACGAGGCCAAGCGCTTCATCACCCTCATCGACGCCCTCTACGACAACCGGGTGAAGCTCCTCGCCTCCGCGGAGGCCGAGGCCCCGGAGCTCTATCGCGCGGAGACGGGCCGCGAAGCCTTCGAGTTCGACCGCACGGTTTCGCGCCTCATCGAGATGCGCTCGGAGGAATACCTCTCGCTCCCCCATGGCCGGGCCGATTCCGCCGATTCCGGCAACAGCACGGGCCTCGCCGAGACGTGAGGCCCTCGCCAGCCCCGGAGCCCGCGGAGGCGAGGCTTCTGCATCTCGCGGCCGAGCAGCTCGCCCGGGAGGGCGCCAAGCGGGTGACGGTGGTGGGGGTCGCGGAGGCTGCCGGGCTCACCCATGCCGCGGTCTACCGCTACTTTCCCTCCAAGGCCGCGCTCATCGATGCGGTGGTGACCCGCTGGCTCAAGGGGGTCGAAGCGGCGCTGGCCGAGATCGCCGACGCGCCGGACCCGGCCGACGACAAGCTCGAGCGCCTGATCCAGGCGCTGGCCCGCGCCCAGCGGGAGCTCATGCGAGCCGACCGGCATCTGTTCGACGTCTATTGCACCGCCACCGAGGCCTCCCGGGCGGTGGTGCGCAAGCACCGGGCCCGGCGGCGCCAGCTCGTGGAGCGGGTAGTGGACGAGGGCATCGCCACGGCCAAGTTCGACCCGCGCGACCGGGACCGGGCGCTCGCTTTCATCGGGGATGCAGCCTACCGCTTCATCGATCCGTTAGCGGTCCGGCTCGATGCCGACATGCCCCAGGACGTGGCCGATGCCCGCCTCGCGGCCGTCATTCGGGTCATCTTGCGGGCGCTCACCAACGGCACGCTCTAGGCGAAGTTACAAAAATACAGAAATGTAACTGGCGTCATTGCACGCGCTGGAACGGTGTAACCCCTTGCGCCTGTTCGGGATTTGCGCGGAGGACTTCGAGCTTGACGATGCGAAAGCCCTGAAATGCTTACGCTTTAACCGTTTCGCGGCTTGAAGCGACGCCTTATCTGAGGCTAAAGAGCCGCCGTCAGCGTGGCCCGATCGAGGGCGCCCGCAGCGTATTCTTTTGTCTTCGCCTCTGCAAAGACGCCTGAGAAGGACCCCTAATGGCTCGTCACAAGATCGCGCTCATCGGCGCCGGACAGATCGGCGGCACGCTCGCCCACCTCGTCGGCCTGAAGGAACTGGGCGACGTGGTGCTCTTCGACATCGCCGAGGGCGTGCCCCAGGGCAAGGGCCTCGACATCGCCGAGTCCGGGCCGGTGGACGGCTTCGACGCCCGCTACCAGGGCGCGAACGACTACTCCGCCATCCAGGATGCGGACGTGATCATCGTGACCGCCGGTGTGCCGCGCAAGCCCGGCATGAGCCGCGACGATCTTCTGGGCATCAACCTGAAGGTCATGGAAGCGGTCGGCAACGGCATCAAGCAATACGCGCCGAACGCCTTCGTGATCTGCATCACGAACCCCCTCGATGCCATGGTCTGGGCGCTGCAGAAGTTCTCCGGCCTCCCGGCCGAGAAGATCGTCGGCATGGCCGGCGTGCTGGATAGCGCCCGCTTCCGCCACTTCATCGCCGAGAAGGTGGGCGTGTCGGTCGCCGACGTGCAGGCCTATACGCTGGGCGGCCACGGCGACGACATGGTGCCCCTCGTGCGCTACTCGTCGGTTGGCGGCATCCCGCTCCCCGACCTCGTCAAGATGGGCTGGATGAGCCAGGCCGACCTCGACGCCATGGTGGAGCGCACCCGCAAGGGCGGCGGCGAGATCGTCGCGCTCCTCAAGACGGGCTCCGCCTATTACGCCCCGGCGGCCTCCGCGATCGCCATGGCCGAGAGCTACATCAAGGACAAGAAGCGCATGCTGCCCTGCGCGGCCATGCTGTCCGGCCAGTACGGCATCGACGGCCTCTTCATCGGCGTGCCGATCGTGATCGGCGCGGGCGGCGTCGAGCGCATCGTCGAGGTGGAGTTCACCGCCGAGGAGAAGGCGATGTTCGACAAGTCCATCGCCTCCGTGCAGGGCCTCGTGGACGCCTGCAAGCAGATCAACCCGTCGCTGGCGTAAGGGGCAGTCGGCAATTGGCAGTCGGCAGTCGGGTTTGGCGCCCGGTTGAAGCGACTGCCCACTGCCGATTGCCGACTGCCGGTCTCCCCCTACTGAGGGTTTCCCAATGAACATCCACGAATACCAAGGCAAGGCGGTCCTGAAGGAGTTCGGCCTGCCCGTGTCCCGGGGCAAGGCGATCTTCTCCCCCGACGAGGCGGAGGCCGCCGCCAAGGAGCTCGGCGGGCCCCTGTGGGTCGTCAAAAGCCAGATCCATGCCGGCGGTCGCGGCAAGGGCCGGTTCAAGGAAGCCGATGCCGGCGAGAAGGGCGGCGTGCGGCTTGCGCGCTCCATCGACGAGGTGAAGCAATTCGCCCAGCAGATGCTCGGCAAGACGCTGGTCACGATCCAGACCGGCGAGGCCGGCAAGCAGGTGAACCGCCTCTACATCGAGGACGGCTCGGACATCGAGAGCGAGTTCTACCTCTCCATGCTGGTGGACCGCGAGACCGGCCGCATCGCCTTCGTGGTCTCCACGGAAGGCGGCATGGACATCGAGCAGGTCGCCCACGACACACCTGAGAAGATCCTCACCTTCTCGGTCGATCCCGCGACCGGCGTGATGCCCCATCACGGCCGCGCGGTCGCCAAGGCGCTGGGCCTCACGGGCCCCCTCGCCAAGGAGGCCGAGGACGTCACCACCAAGCTCTTCCAGGCTTTCGTGGCCCGCGACATGAGCATGCTGGAGATCAACCCGCTCATCGTCACCACGGACGGGCACCTGAAGTGCCTGGACGCCAAGATCTCCTTCGACTCGAACGCCCTCTACCGTCACCCGGAAGTCATCGCGCTGCGCGACCTCACGGAGGAGGACGAGAAGGAGATCGAGGCCTCCAAGTACGACCTCGCCTACATCGCGCTCGATGGCACCATCGGCTGCATGGTGAACGGCGCCGGCCTCGCCATGGCCACCCTCGACATCATCAAGCTCTACGGCGAGGAGCCCGCGAACTTCCTCGATGTGGGCGGCGGCGCCTCGGAGGAGAAGGTCACCGCGGCCTTCAAGATCATCACCGCGGACCCGCAGGTGAAGGGCATTCTCGTCAACATCTTCGGCGGCATCATGAAGTGCGACGTGATCGCCCGCGGCGTGCTCGCGGCGGTGAAGACCGTCGGCCTGCAGGTGCCCCTCGTGGTGCGCCTCGAGGGCACCAACGTCGAGGAGGGCAAGAAGATCATCCGCGAGTCCGGCCTCAACGTGATCCCGGCCGACGACCTCGACGACGCGGCGCAGAAGATCGTGAACGCGGTTCGCGGCGGAAAGTAAGAGGCACCCATGTCCATTCTCATCGACGCGAACACGAAGGTCATCTGCCAGGGCTTCACCGGCAAGAACGGCACCTTCCATTCCGAGCAGGCCATCGCCTACGGGACCAAGATGGTGGGCGGCACGAGCCCCGGCAAAGGCGGCTCGCGCCACTTAGGGCTCCCCGTCTTCGACACCGTGAAGGAGGCCCGCGAGGCCACCGGCGCCGACGCCTCCGTGGTCTATGTGCCGCCGGCGGGCGCCGCCGACGCCATCTGCGAGGCCATCCAGGCCGAGATCCCGCTCATCGTCTGCATCACGGAAGGCATTCCGGTGCTCGACATGGTGCGCGTGAAGCGCTCGCTCGAAGGCTCCAAGTCCCGCCTTATCGGCCCGAACTGCCCCGGCATCGTCACGGCCGGCCAGTCGAAGATCGGCATTATGCCGGCCAACATCTTCAAGCAGGGCTCCGTCGGCATCGTGTCGCGCTCCGGCACGCTCACCTACGAGGCCGTGTTCCAGACCTCGAACGAGGGCTTGGGGCAGACCACCGCGGTCGGCATCGGCGGCGACCCCGTGAAGGGCACCGAGTTCATCGACATGCTCGAGATGTTCCTCGCCGATCCCAAGACCGAGTCCATCGTGATGATCGGCGAGATCGGCGGCTCGGCGGAAGAGGATGCGGCGCAGTTCATCGCGGACGAGGCGAAGCGCGGTCGCAAGAAGCCCATGGTCGGCTTCATCGCCGGCCGCACGGCCCCTCCCGGCCGCCGCATGGGCCATGCGGGCGCGATCATCTCGGGCGGCAAGGGCGGCGCCGAGGACAAGATCGCCGCCATGGAGGCCGCGGGCATCCGCGTGTCCCCCTCGCCCGCGCGCCTTGGAAAGACCTTGGTTGAGGTGCTCAAGGGCTGACAACACCCACCGTCATCCTCTAGGCGCGCCGTGAGGCGCAGATCCGAGGACCCCGTGCCGAGATCGGCGCCCACGCTCGAGGGGTTCTCAGGCCACGCGGAACGCGCCCGAGGATGACGCTCCCTGCAGAAACGGATCACATCATGGCCCGCCAAGACGCCAACGAAGCCTTCCTCCAGACCGCCTTCCTCTATGGAGCCAATGCCGGCTACATCGAGGATCTCTATGCCCGATACCAGCAGGACCCCTCCTCGGTCGACGCTCAGTGGCAGGCGTTCTTCGGCGCCTTGAAGGACGACAAGCAGGCGGTCGAGAAGAGCGCCCGCGGCGCGTCCTGGAAGAAGCCGAACTGGCCCGTTCACGCCAACGGCGAACTCGTCTCGGCGCTCGACGGCAACTGGTCCCAGGTCGAGAAGGCCGTCGGCGAGAAGATCCAGGCCAAGGCCCAGACCAAGGGCTCCGGCATCTCGCAGGCCGATGTGCAGCAGGCGACCCGCGATTCCGTGCGCGCGCTCATGCTCATCCGCGCCTATCGGGTGCGCGGCCATCTCCACGCCAAGCTCGATCCGCTCGGCATCCAGCAGCGGGCCGACAACGAGGAACTGCACCCCTCCCATTACGGCTTCACCGACGCCGACTGGGATCGCAAGATCTTCCTCGACGGCGTGCTGGGCATGGAATTCGGCACCATCCGAGAGATGGTGGCGGTTCTGGAGCGCACCTATTGCCAGACGCTCGGCGTCGAGTTCATGCACATCTCGGATCCGGTCGAGAAGGCTTGGCTTCAGGAGCGCATCGAGGGCCCCGACAAGGAGATCACCTTCACCCGCGAGGGCAAGCGCGCCATCCTCAACAAGCTCGTCGAGGCGGAGGGCTTCGAGCGCTTCCTCGATGTGCGCTACACGGGCACCAAGCGCTTCGGTCTCGACGGCGGCGAAAGCCTGATCCCAGCGTTGGAGCAGATCATCAAGCGCGGTGGCAATCTCGGTGTGAAGGAGATCGTGCTCGGCATGGCCCATCGCGGCCGCCTCAATGTGCTCACCCAGGTGATGGCGAAGCCCCACCGGGCGCTCTTCCACGAGTTCAAGGGCGGCTCGTTTGCCCCCGACGACGTGGAGGGCTCGGGCGACGTGAAGTACCATCTCGGCGCGTCCTCCGACCGCACCTTCGACGGCAACACCATCCACCTCTCGCTCACCGCGAACCCCTCGCATCTCGAGATCGTCGATCCCGTGGTGCTGGGCAAGGTGCGCGCGAAGCAGGACCAGCACGGCTGCACCCCGGACAACCGCGTGGCGGTGATGCCGCTCCTCATCCACGGCGACGCGGCCTTCGCGGGCCAGGGCGTGGTCGCGGAATGCCTCGGGCTGTCGGGCCTCAAGGGTCACCGCACGGGCGGCTCGATCCACTTCATCATCAACAACCAGATCGGCTTCACCACCGATCCGCGCTTCTCGCGCTCCTCGCCTTATCCGTCCGACGTCGCCAAGATGGTGGAAGCCCCGATCTTCCACTGCAACGGCGACGATCCGGAGACTGTGGTGTTCGCCGCGAAAGTGGCGACAGAGTACCGGCAGAAGTTCCAGAAGCCCGTCGTCATCGACATGTTCTGCTACCGGCGCTTCGGTCACAACGAGGGCGACGAGCCCTCGTTCACCCAGCCCTTGATGTACCGCAAGATCCGCTCGCACGCCTCGATCCTGGAGCTCTACGCCAAAAAGCTCGTCACTGAGGGCGTCGTCAGCGAGGCCGAGGTCGAGGAGATGAAGGCCGCGTGGCGCGCCAAGCTCGACGGCGAGTTCGAGAGCGCTCAAGGCTACAAGCCCAACAAGGCCGATTGGCTCGACGGCCGCTGGGCCGGCCTCAAGGCCGTGCGCGAGGACGTGGACGATCCGCGCCGCGGCCAGACGGGCGTTGCCGTCGATCTCCTGCGGGAGATCGGCTCCAAGATCACCGCGGTGCCGGAGGGCTTCAACGTCCACCGCACGATCCAGCGCTTCCTCGACAACCGCAAGAAGATGCTGGAAACCGGCGAGGGCCTCGATTGGGCCACCGGCGAAGCGCTCGCCTTCGGTTCGCTCCTGCTCGAAGGCCACCGGGTGCGCCTCTCCGGCCAGGACGTGGAGCGCGGCACCTTCTCGCAGCGCCATTCCGTGCTGACCGATCAGGAGAACGAGGAGCGCTTCACGCCCCTCAACCACATCCGCGACGGCCAGGCCCGCTACGAAGTCATCAACTCGATGCTCTCGGAAGAGGCGGTGCTCGGCTTCGAGTACGGCTATACCCTGTCGGAGCCGAACGCGCTGACGCTCTGGGAAGCCCAGTTCGGCGATTTCGCCAACGGCGCCCAGGTGGTGTTCGACCAGTTCGTGTCGTCGGGCGAGCGCAAGTGGCTGCGTATGTCGGGCCTCGTCTGCCTCCTGCCGCACGGCTACGAGGGCCAGGGGCCGGAGCATTCCTCCGCGCGGCTCGAGCGCTTCCTGCAGATGTGCGCCGAGGACAACATGCAGGTGGCGTATTGCTCGACGCCCGCGAACTACTTCCACATCCTGCGCCGGCAGCTGAAGCGCGACTTCCGCAAGCCCCTCGTGCTCATGACGCCGAAGAGCCTGCTGCGCCACAAGCGCTGCACCTCCAGGCTGGAGGAGATCGCGGAGGGCACGCACTTCCGCCGCGTGCTGCCCGACGACGCGCAGCGCCTCACCGACGGCATCAAGCTCGTGAAGGACGACAAGGTCCGGCGCGTGGTGCTGTGCACCGGCAAGGTCTATTACGACCTCTACGAGGAGCGCGAGAAGCGCGGCATCGACGACGTGTATCTCTTGCGCGTCGAGCAGCTCTATCCGTTCCCGGTGAAGTCGCTCGCCAACTACCTCTCGCGTTTCAAGAACGCGGACGTGGTGTGGTGCCAGGAGGAGCCCAAGAACATGGGCTCCTGGACCTTCGTCGAGCCCTATCTCGAATGGGTGCTGAAGACCGCAGGCTCCAAGGTGGAGCGTCCCCGCTACGTGGGGCGCGCGGCGTCCGCCGCCACCGCCACGGGCCTGATGTCGAAGCACATGGCGCAACTCCAGGCCTTCCTGGACGAAGCCTTCGCGGCTTAAAGAGGCTATGGCGGTCTCCCTCTGCACCACTCGATGCGATGCACCTGCGCAGCCGCGGGGGTGCTGAAGGAAAGCCATGGCGGTCTACCTCTGCAAGCTGCTCGCGCCGCGCGCCACCTTCCCGGGTGATATGACCCCGGAAGAGGGCGCGCTGATGCAGCAGCACGGTGCCTATTGGCAGGGCGTGGCCGCGCGCGGCCAAGCCATCGTGGTCGGGCCCGTGTTCGACCCCGCCGGGGCCTGGGGCATGGCGGTGGTGGACGTCACGGACGCCGATGCCGCCGCGGCGCTCACCGCCGCGGACCCGATCGCGAAAGCCGGTGCCGGCTTTCGCTACCAAATCTACCCCGTTCCGCAGGCGATCCTGCGGAACGGTCCCGCTTCCGTTTGAAGAGGACGCCTCGCGGCGCAGCGCCATGTCGACCGAAATCCGCGTACCCACCCTTGGCGAATCCGTCTCGGAGGCCACCATTGGCCGCTGGTTCAAGAAGCCCGGCGATCCCGTGAAGGCCGACGAGCCCTTGCTCGAACTCGAAACCGACAAGGTGACCCTTGAGGTGAACGCGCCGGCGGCCGGCACGCTGGGCGAGATCATCGCCAAGGACGGCGAGACGGTCTCGCCCGGCGCGATCCTCGGCTCGATCAGCGCCGGCGGCGCGGCCGCTGCCGCTCCCGCGGCGGCCCCGAAGGCGGCTCCCGCTGCTCCGGCTCCTGCTGCCCCCGCCGCGAAGGCCGAGGCCCCGACGCAGACCTCGTCGGCCGGTTACGGCAACAACAGCGAGGCCCGTCCCGCGGGTCACGACGGCGGCACCAAGGAAAACGGCCCGGCCGTCTCCCGCCTCGCGGCCGAGAGCGGCGTCAACCCCGCGCAGGTGCCGGGCTCGGGCCGGGACGGACGCGTCACCAAGGGCGACATGCTGGCCGCCATCGCGACCGGCGGCGCTTCGGCGCCCCAGCCGGCTGCGCCCGTGCAGATGCGCGCGCCGTCCGCGCCGGACGATGCGTCCCGCGAAGAGCGCGTGAAGATGACGAAGCTGCGCCAGACCATCGCGCGGCGCCTCAAGGACGCGCAGAACACCGCCGCGATGCTCACCACGTTCAACGACGTGGACATGGGCGCCGTGATGCAGATGCGCTCCCAGTACAAGGACGTGTTCGAGAAGAAGCACGGGGTGAAGCTCGGCTTCATGGGCTTCTTCACCAAGGCCGTGATCCAGGCCCTGAAAGAGATCCCGGCCGTGAACGCCGAGATCGACGGGCAGGATCTCGTCTACAAGAACTACTACCATGTCGGCATCGCGGTCGGCACCGAGAAGGGCCTCGTGGTCCCGGTGGTGCGCGATGCGGACCAGATGTCAATCGCGACCATCGAGAAGACCATCGCGGATTTCGGCAAGCGGGCCCGCGACGGCAAGCTCTCCATCGACGAGATGCAGGGCGGCACCTTCACGATCACCAACGGCGGCATCTACGGCTCGCTCATGTCGACGCCGATCCTGAACGCGCCCCAGAGCGGCATCCTCGGCATGCACCGCATCGAGGAGCGCCCGGTGGTCAAGAACGGCCAGATTGTCGCCCGGCCGATGATGTATCTCGCGCTGTCGTACGATCACCGCATCGTCGACGGCAAGGAAGCCGTGACCTTCCTGGTGCGCGTGAAGGAAGCCCTGGAGGATCCGGCGCGCCTCGTGCTCGACCTTTAAGTCATCTACCCGGGATGGCCGGCCCAGGGCTGGCCACCGCCGTTAGGAAAGGCGCGCTCGACCGATGCCCACGATCGCGATCATCGAGGGTGTGCGCCTGACCATCTACCTGAAGGATCACTTGCCACCCCATCTTCATGCCATCTTTGCGGAGTCCGAGGCCCAGATTTCCATCGTCACGGGAGAGGTCCTCAACGGCTCCCTTCCCAAAGCCAAGATGCGTGCCGTGCAGACGTGGCTTGATGCGAACCGGGAGCAGGTCGCCTATATTTGGAGAGAGATCCGCGCCGGACGCTACACGGGAGGCATGATCGAATGACAACGCACCGGATCAGCCAGGTTGAAGCCCTGCACTACCCTGTCGTGCGCGTGACGTTCTCGGACGGCCTGAGCGACGACGTTGATCTCACCGAGGAGATTGCCGGGGGAGGCCTGTACGAACCCCTGAGAGATGAGGCTTTCTTCCGAACGGTGGCCGTGGCGCCGCAGGGCCGCGGGTTCGGGTGGAACCTGGACCTGACCGGCCGGGAGATCGATTTCTGTTCCGACGCCAGCCGCATCCAAGCAGAAACCCGGATCGTTGAGGAGCTGGCCGAACGCTACGCCCGCCGCCGATCCGCCGCCGAATAACCTCCAACACCCCTGGAAACCATGTCCTACGATCTCGTCGTCATCGGAACCGGCCCCGGCGGCTATGTGTGCGCCATCCGCGCCGCGCAACTCGGCCTCAAGACCGCCGTGGTCGAGAAGCGCAAGGCCCATGGCGGCACCTGCCTCAACGTGGGCTGCATTCCGTCCAAGGCGCTGCTGCATGCGTCGGAAGAATTCGAAAGCGCGCGCACGCACTTCAAGGATCTCGGCATCGATGTCGGCACGCCCACCTTCGACCTCAAGAAGATGATGGCCTTCAAGCAGGAGGGCATCGAGGGCAACACCAAGGGCGTCGAGTTCTTGCTGAAGAAGAACAAGATCGACACCTTCATCGGCACCGGCCGCATCGCGGCGCCGGGCCAGATCGAGGTGACGGCCGAGGACGGCTCGAAGCAGACGGTCGAGACCAAGAACATCGTCATCGCCACGGGCTCCGACGTCACGCGCCTTCCCGGCATCACCATCGACGAGAGGACCGTGGTGTCCTCCACCGGCGCGCTCGAACTCGAGAGCGTGCCGAAGCGCATGGTGGTCATCGGCGCAGGCGTCATCGGCCTCGAGCTCGGCTCGGTGTGGCGCCGCCTCGGCTCCGAGGTGATCGTGATCGAGTATCTCGACCGCATCCTGCCCGGCATGGACAACGAGATCGCCAAGCAGTTCCAGCGCATCCTCGGCAAACAGGGCATGCAGTTCAAGCTCGGCGCCAAGGTCACGAAGGTGGAAACCACGGGCAAGGGCGCGACCCTCACGGTGGAGCCCGCCGCCGGCGGCAACGCGGAAACGCTGGAGGCCGACGTGGTGCTCGTCGCCATCGGCCGCGTCGCCTACACGGAGGGCTTGGGCTTGGATGAAGTCGGCGTGCAGCGGGACAACCGCGGCCGCGTCCTCACCGACAACCACTTCGCCGCCAACGTGCCCGGCATCTACGCCATCGGCGACGTGATCGCGGGCCCGATGCTGGCCCACAAGGCCGAGGACGAGGGTGTGGCGGTCGCCGAGATCCTCGCCGGCAAGGCGGGCCACGTGAACTACGACGTGATCCCGGGCGTGGTGTACACCTATCCGGAAGTCGCCACCGTCGGCAAAACCGAGGAAGAGCTGAAGGCTCAAGGCATCGCCTACAATGTGGGCAAGTTCCCCTTCACGGCGAACGGCCGCGCGAAGGTGAACCACACCACGGACGGGTTCGTGAAGGTGATCGCGGATGCCGCCACCGACCGGGTGCTCGGCGTGCACATCATCGGCGCGGATGCCGGCAACCTGATCCACGAGGCTGCGGTCGCCATGGAATTCGGCGCCTCGTCGGAGGACATCGCCCGCACCTGCCACGCGCACCCGACGCTCACGGAAGCCGTGAAGGAAGCGGCCCTCGCGGTGGAAAAGCGCGCGATCCATATGTGATCGGCAGCGCCTGCTGGAGAAATACGAAGGCCCCGCGGCGAGCGGGGCCTTTTGCATGTGTTGCGCCGGGCTCATTCGCAGACGCGAACGCGGCGGATGAGGAGACCGTAAGGGGTGTGGACCTTGCGGCGCACGATGTAGCAGTCGCTGGCGTAGCCGCCCGAGGCCGCCATGGCGCCGAGCGCCATCCCGCCGAGAACGCCGGCCGCCACGTAGCCGCCGCCATAGGGGCCCCAGTACTTCGGGTAAGGCTTCCAGTAAGGGCCGGCCGAGGCCGGGGAGGATGCGAGCGCCACGACGCCGAGCGAGAGGGCCGCGAAGGTGCTGGTGACGAGCTTGCGAGAGAACATGGGAACCTCCTGGTGAACCTTGGAGCCTGCGACCATCGCGGCCCCGATGCCTGTTGGTCGCGGCGAAGCGCGCGGAGGTTCAAAGAGGTTTGAAAAAATCTTGGCTCTCTTATCCCGGCATGGATGGCACGAGGTTCACCTTGCCGGTCGCGATGTCGTAGACGCCGCCAACCACGCAGACCTTTCCGTCCCGCACGGGCCCTGAGAGGACGGAACTCGTGCTTTCCAGGCGCCGCACGTTGTGGCGCACATTCTCCATCGTGGCCTCGGCCAGCGGATCGGCGGGTTGCCGCTGCAGGGCGGCTTCGACGGGCGGCTTCAGCGCGTTGGCGAGCTCCGGCAGCTTGCCGGGGAGCGCCAGGTTCTCCTTCACGACCTTGATGGTCGCGGCGACCGCGCCGCAATTGGAATGGCCGAGCACCATGACCAGCGGCACGCCGAGGAACTGCACCCCGTATTCGAGGCTCGCCAGCCCGTCGTCGTTGACGAAGTTGCCGGCGACACGGACCACGAACAGCTCGCCCGGGCCCTGGTCGAAGGCGAGTTCCGGCGCCACCCGGGAATCGGCGCAGCTCAGGATCGCGGCAATGGGGTATTGCGCCTGCGCCCGGGCCGCGCGACCAGCGGAAAGATCCCGGTTGGTCGCGGTGTTCGCCACGTAGCGGGCGTTGCCGTCCATGATGCGCTTCAGGGCGGCCTCCGGGCCGATGGCGTTCGGGGCAGTCTGCGCGGAGGCCCGCCGGGGCAGCAGGCCGGCCGAGAGGGCAGCGGCGCCCCCCGCGAGCAGACCGCGACGCGACCACCCGAACGCCCGATGACCGGTATCCCCGCATGCGATGCACATGATCCGTCTCCCCGGCCTCGGCGGGCCTTCAGCGGCGCCAAGCCTGGCCGCAGGCTAGCACGATGGGTCGGGCCCTTGAATGGCGGTCGGACGGCCTAGCCGCGCGAGCGCTGCGCCCGCGGATGCGCCGCGTCGAAGGCATCCATCAAGCGCGTGGCATCCACCTTGGTGTACATCTGCGTGGTGGAGAGGGAGGCGTGGCCCAAGAGCTCCTGGATGCCGCGCAGGTCCCCGCCGCGAGAGAGAAGATGCGTTGCGAAGGAGTGGCGCAGGGCATGGGGCGTGGCGCTCGCCGGCAGGCCGAGGGCACCGCGCAGCTCCTCGACGGCAAGCTGGATGATGCGGGGCGAGAGCGGCCCGCCGCGGGCGCCCACGAACAGGGGCTCCTCGGGCTTCTGCACATAGGGGCAGAGCGCCAGATACTCCTCCACGGCCTGCTGCACGGCCGCGATCACAGGCACCGAGCGCACCTTGCCGCCCTTGCCCACCACCCGGACGCTGTCGATCCCGTTCACCGGCGCATCGCGCCGCGCGATTCCGAGCGCCTCCGAGATGCGAAGCCCCGAGCCGTAGAGGAGCGTCAGCACCGCAGCGTCCCGGGCCAGGATCCAGGGCTTGCGGTTGTCGCCGGCCCGCGTCTCCACATCGGTCACCGCCACCGCGGACGCGGGCGAGAGGGGGCGCGGCAAGGTCTTGTCCATCTTCGGGGTGCGGATCGCCGCAAAGGCGGAAGCCGTCCCGTGCCCCTCCCGCTCCAGATGCCGCGCGAAGGAGCGCAAGGCCGCGAGCTGGCGCATGAGCGAGCGGCTTCCCACCCGCTGGGCTCGCCGGGCCGAGAGGAAGGCGCGAACGTCGAGGGGTTTCAGGGCCAGGATCCCCGCGATCGTCGGCGGCTCGCCGAGGTGCCCGGTGAGGAAGGCGAGGAACTGCCTCAAGTCCCGCCCATAGGCCTCCACGGTTTTCGGCGACAGCCGCCGCTCCTTGGCGAGGCTCGCGAGCCATTGCATCGCGGCCTGGTGCGTATCGGTGGCGCCGGGCAGAACGAGGTCAAGAGGGGAGGCGGGCTTCGTCATCGATGGTCAGGCCCTGCGGCGGGAGCGCCCACGGCCCGCCCTTGCCTTGACAGGGCCCGCGAATTGGCGACGGCTCACCTCATAACCGATGACCGTTGATCTTTCCTCACCACCTCTCCAGCCCGAGGCCCTTGACCCCGCGACGCCCCGCGTCGCGGACGTGCTGATCCCGTTGGCCCTCGACACCACGTATTCCTACGCGGTGCCGCAGGGCCTCGCCCTGAAGGAGGGCGACGTGGTCCAGGTGCCCTTCGGGCCCAGGGAGGCCGTGGGGGTGGTCTGGAGCCTGCGCGGCGGGTCCGGCGCCAACTTCAAGAGCATCACCGGCGTCGTGGACGCCCCGGCGCTGCCGGCGGGGATGCGCCGCTTCCTCGATTGGATCGCCTGGTACACGCTCGCGCCCAAGGGCTCGGCGCTTTCCATGGGCCTGAAGCTCCCCGACATGAGCCGGGTCGAGGCGGCCCGCGTCGGGCTTCGCCTCGCCGGTCCGCCGCCGAAGCGCCTCACGCCCGCCCGCGAGCGAGTGCTGGCCGCCATGGAGCGCACGCGCCTGCCCACCAAGCGCGAGCTCGCGGACGCGGCGGGCGTGAGCACCGGCGTGGTGGACGGGCTCCTCGACGAGGGCACGCTGGAGGCCCTCACCCTGCCGCCGGAGCCCGTGGCCGAGCCCCCGGACCCCGACCACGACGCCGCCCGCCTCTCCGACGGGCAGCGCGCGGCCGCGGACGACCTCGTCGCCGCGGTGCGGGCCGGCACCTCGTCCGTGACCCTCCTCGAAGGGGTCACGGGATCAGGGAAAACGGAGACCTATTTCGAGGCGGTGGCGCAAGCCCTGCGCGAGGGCCGGCAGGCCCTCATCCTCATGCCGGAAATCGCGCTCACCGCGCAGTTCCTCGACCGCTTCGCCCGCCGCTTCGGCGTGCCCCCCGCGGCCTGGCATTCCGGCGTCACGGGGCGGCGGCGCGAGCGGCTTTATGCGGGCATCGCATCGGGGGAGGTCCAGGTGGTGGCGGGCGCCCGCTCGGCGCTGTTCCTTCCTTATGCCCGGCTCGGGCTCATCGTGGTCGATGAGGAGCACGAGACCGCCTACAAGCAGGAGGACGGAGTTCATTACCACGCCCGGGACATGGCGGTGGTGCGCGGCCGGATCGAGAACGCCGCCGTGGTGCTCGCCTCCGCGACGCCCTCCATCGAGACCCGCGTGAACGTGGAGCGCGGGCGCTACCGGCACGTGACGCTGCCCGAGCGCTTCGGCGGCAGGCCCATGCCGCAGATCCGCGCCATCGACTTGAAGCGCGAACAAATCCCCAAAGGCCGCTGGCTCTCGCCGACGCTCACCTTCGCGGTGGAGGATACGCTCGCCAAAGGCGAGCAGGCGCTCCTCTTCCTCAACCGGCGGGGCTATGCGCCCCTGACGCTCTGCCGCTCCTGCGCCCACCGCTACGAGTGCCCGAACTGCTCTACCTGGCTCGTGGAGCACCGGTTCCGCCGGGCGCTGGTGTGCCACCATTGCGGCCATGTGGAGCGCATCCCCGCGGCCTGCACGGAATGCGGCACGGTCGATTCGCTGGTGCCCTGCGGCCCAGGGGTGGAGCGCATCGCGGAGGAGGTGGCGCAAACCTTCCCGGACAAGCGCACCATCGTGCTCTCGAGCGATTTTCCCGGCGGCACCGAGCGCCTGCGGGGGGAACTCGCCGCCATCGCGGCCGGCGAGGTGGACCTCATCGTCGGCACCCAGCTCGTGGCCAAGGGGCACAATTTCCCCTTCCTCACCCTCGTCGGGGTGCTCGATGCCGATATCGGCCTCACCTCCGGCGATCCCCGGGCGGCGGAGCGCACCTTCCAGATGCTCCAGCAGGTGACGGGCCGCGCCGGGCGCGGCGAGCGGCCGGGGAGGGCGCTCGTCCAGACCTGGCAGCCCGAGCACCCGGTGATCGCCGCCCTCGTCTCGGGCGATGCCGAGCGCTTCTACGCCGAGGAAACCCGCGTCCGCGAGATGGCGGGCCTGCCCCCCTTCGGCCGTCTCGCGGCGCTGGTGATCTCGGCGAACGAGCGCGAGCAGGCGGAGGCCCACGCCCGCGGCATGGCGCAGGTGGCCGAGCCGCCCGCCGGCGTTACCGTGCTCGGCCCCGCCGAGGCCCCGCTGGCCCTCATCCGCGGCCGCTACCGCTACCGGCTGCTGGTCAAGACCGAGCGCGAGGTGGACCTGCAGGCTTACCTTCGCGCCTGGCTCGCCCGAAGCCCGAAGATCCGCGGCAACGTGAAGGTCTCCATCGACGTGGACCCGCAGAGCTTTTTGTGAGGGTGGTCACGACCGGGCGCGAGGCTCGACAACCAGGGCGCAATGCTTCAAACCCTCGCTGCAGCTTGAGGGTGAGCGCCATGCGCTCCGCCGGAATTGCGGTTCATCCATGAAGGAATCGGAGCGCGAGCAGACGAAGCTCCTCGCCACCGCCCTGAACACGGCGGCGACGTCTTGCTTCACGGTCGGCATCGCGACGCCCGTAGCGGGTTATCTTTACAATGTCGGAGGTCTAAGGAGCCTCATCGATCCCTGGACGTTGATCCTCGGGGCCTGTGGTTGGTTCTTGTGTGCGCTTGCCTTACATTTGAGTGCACGCCGCACCTTGAGAGGTTTGGACCGATGAACACCTCCTGGTTCGTTGCCTTCGTTCTAACCCCTGCCGTTGTCGCCGCCCTTGGCTGGGCCGCCGTCCTGCTGCATGAGCGCTCGCTCCGGCGGAACCGGCAAACGCCGGGAGAGTGAAGGCGGCAAGACCGGCTTTTGCTCTCTGGCTTTCCGCTGCCCTCTTCGCCTTGCACCCCCCCAAAACCCATGCTAGTGCACCCCCGCTTGCCCGCGGGACCCTATGTCCTGCGTGAGTGCCCCATCCCAGACCTGACGGGTTCCGCCGCCACCCCTGGCGCCGCGCCGAAGACCCGTGAGACGCAAGAGAGACGTTCGTGGCTCAAAGCGGTTCGCAAGAAGGACCCATCCTGTCGGGCGTGGCGGCGCGTTACGCCTCCGCCCTGTTCGACCTGGCCCGGGAGCAGAACGCGGTCGACCAAGTCGCCCGCGACCTGGATCAATTCGACGCGCTGGTGGCCCAAAGCCCCGACTTGGTCCGGCTCCTGCGCAACCCCATCTTCACGGAAGAGGAGCAGACGCGCTCGATCGACGCGATCCTCACCCGTGCCGGGGTGTCGGGGCTGACCGGCAACTTCATCCGCCTCGTGGCGGCGAAGCGCCGCCTCTTCGCGCTCCAGGACATGATCCGCGCCTTCCGCGAACTCTCGTCGGATGCCAAGGGCATCGTCCGCGTCCAGGTGACCCTCGCCGAGCCCGCCTCGGACCGGGTCATGAACGAGATCACCGCCGCGCTGCGCGAGGTCGCGAAGGCCGAGGTGGCCGTGAGCGTGAAGATCGATCCCGGCCTCATCGGCGGGCTCATCGTGAAGATGGGCTCCCGCATGGTGGACGCCTCCGTCCGCACGAAGCTGAATTCCATTCGCCTGGCGATGAAAGAGGCCCGGTAAGGGCCCCGTTTCAAAGCCGCCAACCGTTCCAACGTCCGTTTCAAGAAGAGGTCCATCATGGACATTCGCGCCGCCGAAATCTCCGCGATCCTGAGAGAGCAGATCAAGAACTTCGGGACCGAGGCCGAGGTCACCGAGGTCGGTCAGGTTCTGTCCGTGGGTGACGGCATCGCCCGCTGCTACGGCCTCGACAACGTCCAGGCCGGCGAGATGGTGCAGTTCGAGTCCGGCGTGCAGGGCATGGCCCTGAACCTCGAGGCCGACAACGTGGGCGTCGTGGTGTTCGGTTCCGACCGCGAGATCGCCGAAGGCCAGACCGTGAAGCGCACCGGCGCCATCGTGGACGTGCCGGTCGGCAAGGGCCTGCTCGGCCGCGTCGTCGACGCGCTCGGCAACCCCATCGACGGCAAGGGCCCGATCGCCTCGACCGAGCGCCGCCGCGTGGACGTGAAGGCGCCGGGCATCATCCCGCGCAAGAGCGTGCACGAGCCCATGGCCACGGGGCTCAAGGCGATCGACGCCCTGATCCCGATCGGCCGCGGCCAGCGCGAGCTCATCATCGGCGACCGTCAGACCGGCAAGACCGCCGTGGTGCTCGACGCCATCCTCAACCAGAAGCCCCTCAACCAGGGCAACGACGAGAGCCAGAAGCTCTATTGCGTCTACGTGGCCGTGGGCCAGAAGCGCTCCACCGTCGCCCAGCTCGTGAAGGTGCTGGAGGAGAACGGGGCGCTGGAATACTCCATCGTGGTGGCCGCCACGGCGTCGGACCCCGCGCCGATGCAGTTCCTGGCGCCCTTCTCGGGCTGCGCCATGGGCGAGTTCTTCCGCGACAACGGCATGCACGCCGTGATCATCTACGACGACCTGTCGAAGCAGGCCGTGGCCTACCGCCAGATGTCGCTGCTGCTGCGCCGCCCGCCGGGCCGCGAAGCCTATCCGGGCGACGTGTTCTACCTGCACTCCCGCCTCCTCGAGCGCGCCGCCAAGATGGGCGACGCCGCGGGCGCGGGCTCGCTCACCGCGCTCCCCGTCATCGAGACGCAGGCCAACGACGTGTCGGCCTACATCCCGACCAACGTGATCTCGATCACCGACGGCCAGATCTTCTTGGAAACCGACCTGTTCTACCAGGGCATCCGCCCGGCCGTGAACGTCGGCCTCTCGGTGTCCCGCGTCGGCTCCGCCGCGCAGACCAAAGCCATGAAGAAGGTTGCGGGCAAGATCAAAGGCGAGCTCGCCCAGTACCGCGAGATGGCCGCCTTCGCGCAGTTCGGCTCGGACCTCGACGCCACCACGCAGCGCCTGCTCAACCGCGGCTCGCGCCTCACCGAACTCCTGAAGCAGCCGCAATTCTCGCCGCTGAAGATGGAAGAGCAGGTGGCGGTGATCTACGCCGGCGTGAACGGCTATCTCGATGCGCTGCCGCTGAACCGCGTCCGCGCCTTCGAGGACGGCCTGCTCTCGCTGCTCCGCGGCCGCCACAACGAGATCCTGGAGTCGATCCGCGCCTCCAAGGACCTCTCGGCCGACACCGAGGCGAAGCTGAAGGACGTCGTGGCGTCCTACGCCAAGTCGTTCTCGTAACGCGTTCTCGTAACGACCGCGACCGTTGAAGGGTAGGGGCGCTCGATGCCGAGCCTGAAGGACCTGCGCAACCGCATCGCCTCCGTGAAGGCGACGCAGAAGATCACCAAGGCCATGCAGATGGTCGCGGCGGCCAAGCTCCGCCGCGCCCAGACCGCCGCCGAGGCCGCACGGCCTTACGCGGAGCGCATGGCCACGGTGCTCGGCAATTTGGCCTCCGGCGTCATCATGGGCCCGGAGACCCCGCGTCTCCTCGCGGGCACCGGCGCCGACCGCACCCATCTCCTGATCGTCTGCACCGCCGAGCGCGGCCTGTGCGGCGCGTTCAACTCGTCGATCGCGCGCCTCGCCCGCGATCACGCCAACCGGCTCATGGCGGAGGGCAAGACGGTCAAGATCATCTGCGTCGGCAAGAAGGGCTACGACATCCTGCGTCGCCAGTTCGGCCAGCAGATCATCGATTTCGTCGATCTGCGCGCCGTCCGCACCCTCGGCTTCGAGCACGCCGACGGCATCGCCCAGAACGTGCTCTCCCGCTTCGAGGCGGGCGAGTTCGACGTCGCGACGCTGTTCTACTCCCGCTTCCGCTCGGTGATCGCGCAGATCCCGACGGCCCAGCGCCTCATCCCTGCGGATCTGCCCACCGGCGGCAACGCGGCCGGCGGCGGCGCCACGGTGTACGATTACGAGCCCGACGAGGAGGAGATCCTCGCCACGCTCCTGCCGCGCAACATCACGGTGCAGATCTTCCGGGCGCTGCTCGAGAACGCAGCCTCCGAGCAGGGCGCCCGCATGAGCGCCATGGACAGCGCCACCCGCAACGCGGGCGAGATGATCAAGAAGCAGACGATGACCTACAACCGGTCCCGTCAGGCGATGATCACCAAGGAACTCATCGAAATCATTTCGGGCGCCGAGGCTCTCTAAGCTCCGGCTCCATCCCCATCTTCATTCAAGAACCCTCGGGCGCGCGAGCGCTCTGACCGCAAGAAGGGATCATCCCATGGCCAACACCGTCTCCGCCGCCCCGACGGGCCGCATCACCCAGGTCATCGGCGCCGTCGTCGACGTGCAGTTCGACGGCCATCTGCCGGAAATCCTGAACGCGCTCGAAACCGAGAACCAGGGCAACCGCCTCGTGCTCGAAGTCGCCCAGCAGCTCGGCGAATCCACCGTGCGCTGCATCTCCATGGACACCTCGGAAGGCCTCGTGCGCGGCCAGCCCGTGCGCGACACCGGCGCCCCGATCTCGGTGCCGGTCGGCGCCGGCACGCTCGGCCGCATCATGAACGTGATCGGCGAGCCCGTGGACGAGGCCGGCCCCGTCCCGGCCGAGTCCATGCGCCCGATCCACCAGCCGGCTCCTTCCTACGCGGAGCAGTCCACGGAAGCGCAGATCCTCGTCACGGGCATCAAGGTCGTGGACCTTCTCGCCCCTTACGCCCGCGGCGGTAAGATCGGCCTCTTCGGCGGCGCCGGCGTCGGCAAGACCGTGCTCATCATGGAGCTCATCAACAACGTCGCGAAGGCCCACGGCGGCTACTCCGTGTTCGCGGGCGTCGGCGAGCGGACGCGTGAGGGCAACGACCTCTACCACGAGATGATCGAGTCCGGCGTGAACAAGCACGGCGGCGGCGAGGGCTCCAAGTGCGCTCTCGTGTACGGCCAGATGAACGAGCCCCCGGGCGCCCGCGCCCGCGTCGCGCTCACGGGCCTCACGGTCGCCGAGCATTTCCGCGACCAGGGTCAGGACGTGCTGTTCTTCGTCGACAACATCTTCCGCTTCACGCAGGCGGGCTCCGAGGTGTCGGCGCTTCTCGGCCGGATTCCTTCGGCGGTGGGCTATCAGCCGACGCTCGCCACGGACATGGGCAACCTGCAGGAGCGCATCACCACCACGACCAAGGGCTCGATCACCTCGGTGCAGGCGATCTACGTGCCCGCCGACGACCTGACCGACCCGGCCCCGGCGACCTCCTTCGCCCACCTCGACGCCACGACCGTGCTGTCGCGCTCCATCGCCGAGAAGGGCATCTACCCGGCCGTGGACCCGCTCGACTCCACCTCGCGCATGCTCTCCGCCGCCATCGTGGGCGAGGAGCACTATGCCGTCGCCCGCCGCGTCCAGCAGGTGCTGCAGCGCTACAAGGCGCTCCAGGACATCATCGCGATTCTCGGCATGGACGAGCTCTCGGAAGAGGACAAGCTCACCGTGGCCCGCGCCCGCAAGATCGAGCGCTTCCTCTCGCAGCCCTTCTTCGTGGCGGAAGTGTTCACCGGCTCCCCCGGCAAGCTCGTGGCGCTCGAAGACACCATCAAGGGCTTCAAGGGTCTCGTCGAAGGCCAGTACGATCACCTCCCCGAGGCCGCCTTCTACATGGTCGGCACCATCGAGGAAGCGATCGAGAAGGCCCAGCGCCTCGCCGCGGAAGCCGCGTAAACCGCATCTTCCCTCTCCCCTGGAGGGAGAGGGTGGCCCTCGCGTGAGCGAGGGTCGGGAGAGGGGGAGCGACGGTGCAAAAGGCACCATCCCGCTCAACCCTTCCACGACCCCACCCCTTAACCCCTCCCCGCAAGGGGGAGGGGAGTGAGATCGAGGCATGGCAACTTTCTCCTTCGAACTCGTCGCGCCCGAGCGGGTCCTCTTCTCCGGCGACGTGGACGCGGTGATCCTCCCGGCGTCCGAGGGCGACATGACCGTGATGCCGGGCCACGAGCCCATGATGACGGCCCTGAAGACGGGCTTCCTCATCATCACGGACCGCCCAGGCAGCGGCCGGCGCGTTCTGGTGCGCGGCGGCTTCGCCGACGTGAACCAGCGTGGCCTCACGGTGCTGGCCGAGCGCGCCCTGCCCGAGGAGGAGATCACCCAGGAGATCCTCGACCGGGAAATCCTGCAGGCCGAGATGGCCTACGATTCCACGAACGACCCGGCCGCGAAGCATGCGGCGGAGAGCGCCGTGGCGCAGCTGCGCGAAGCCAAGGCGGCGCTCAACTTCTAAGGCGCCTCGGCACCGATTGCCCGCAGGCCGGCGGCAACGCCGGCCTTCGTCGTTTTGGCCGCAGCCGGCCTCGGAAACAAACCGCAACGAACCGGGTTGCCGAGGCGAGATGCAAGACGTGCACCCGCGCCCCTTTCCGGTCTCCGCCGGCATCCTGCTGGGCCTCGGCCTCGGCGGGTTCTTCGACGGCATCGTGCTGCACCAATTGCTGCAGTGGCACCATCTCGTCACGAGCGCGGGCTATCCGCCGGACTCCGTCGAGAACCTGAAGATCAACACCTTCTGGGACGGCGTCTTCCACGCCGGCACCTACATCTTCACCGTCGCGGGCCTCGTGATCCTCTGGCGCACCGGGCGGCACACGCATATCCGCTGGTCGGGCAAGCTCCTTCCGGGCGCCATCCTCCTCGGCTTCGGGCTCTTCAACCTCGTGGAGGGCACGATCAACCACCAGATCCTCGGCCTCCACCACGTGAACGAGACGGTGCCGCGCGAGCAATGGCTCGCCTGGGACCTCGCTTTCCTGGCCTGGGGCGCGCTGATGGTGGTCGCGGGCCTGCTCCTCCTGCGCGCCGGCCGCCGCGACACGCCCCGCACCCACCGGTGAGCGACCCCGCGCCGCTCATCCTGACGCTCGCGCTGGACGAGCGTTCCTTCGCCTTCTTCGACGGCGAACGCCGCCGGTACTTCCCCGCCGCCCGCAACGTCATCCCGGCGCATCTCACCCTCTTCCACCACTTGCCGGGAGAGGAGGTGGACCGCATCCGCTCCCTCCTCGCCGCGGTGGCCGCCGCCCACACCCCGTTCTCCGTCGCCGTCACGGGCCTGCGCCCGCTTGGCCGCGGCGTCGCCTACAAGCTCGAATCCTCCGCGCTCACCGTGCTCCGCGCCGACCTCGCCCGCCGCTGGGCCGATTGGCTCACGCCCCAGGACGCGCAGCGCTTCCAGCCCCATGTGACGATCCAGAACAAGGCCGATCCGGCCCAGGCCCGCGCCCTCCTGGCGCGCCTGGAAGAGGCCTTCACCCCCTTCACCGTCACCGCTGAGGGTTTGCATCTGTGGCGCTATCTCGGCGGACCGTGGGAGGCAGTAGAGACGTTTCGGCTCGCTGGGTAGGACAAGCAACGAGAGGGAGAGGGTCCCCGCGTCCGTCACGACCACCCCTTTAAACCACCCCGTCATGGCCGGGCTCGTCCCCACCATCCACGTCTTGGCCATGTCGAAGGCAGCACCAGCCTTCATCCCTCCCTTCAGGGGAGGGTGGCATCCGAAGGATGACGGGTGGGGTGTTGCGCGAAGCGCATCCTGCATCATTGGGCCTAGAGCTCGCCTGCGGCGAACACCCCACCCCTACCCCTCCCCTGAGGGGAGGGAGGTTGCTACCGAGCGGCAGCGCGGGCAGCGTCTCTTCTGATCCTATCTCTTGACAATAAGCCTATGGTGTGCTTGTGTGGGGGTGTCCTGTTCTGGTGGGGCGCGCTCGCGAGGCGTCGTGACGTGGGACAGCACAGAGGAAGGTCAGGGTGGCTCGCGAGAGCTGCGTCTGATCCGACACTGTGGCTTGGG
>DASZAZ010000110.1:0-1616 GCA_035944635.1 Microvirga sp. | reverse complement strand
CTTAGATGCCGTAATGGGCCTGCCGCTCACGAGGTAGCGGAACGGGGTGTCTGTCCCTCAGAGTGATGGTGTTGAACGGGGTCCGAGCGGATCGGCCCCAAGCATCATGAGGGACAGCCATGGACTACTATGCCGGAATCGACGTGTCTTTGGAACTCAGCAGCGTCTGCATCCTCGATGCCTCAGGGCAGATCGTCCGCGAGGCGAAGGTCGCCAGCGAGCCTGAGGCGCTTGCCACCTTCCTCGCCAGCCTGAGCCTACCGCTCACCCGCATTGGCTTGGAGGCTGGTCCCCTGTCGCAGTGGCTGTATGCGGGCCTTGTGCAGGCCGGGTTCGAAGTCGTGCTGCTGGAAACCCGGCATGTGAAGGCGGCACTCTCGGCCATGATCGTCAAGACCGATCGGCGCGATGCCCGCGGGATCGCCCAACTCCTGCGCATGGGTTGGTTCCGGCCCGTCCACTGCAAGTCGCCGCCGGCGCAGGAAGTGCGGGCCCTGCTTATGGCTCGCAAGCAGCTGCAGGCCAAGATGCGCGACGTTGAGCTCAGCCTGCGAGGTCTCTTGCGCGGATTTGGTCTGAAGGTGGGCGAGACCAGCAAAGGACAGTTCGCGGCTCGCGTGCGCATGCTCACAGCCGGCCATGCGATGCTGGAGAAGATTACTGAGGCCATGTTGCGGGCCCGAGAGGCTCTTCAGAAGGAGTTCGCCAGATTGCATCGGGCCATGCTGAGCATCGCCCGGGAGAACGAGGTCTGCCGGCGATTGATGAGCGTGCCAGGCGTCGGCGCTCTGATTGCGGTGACCTTCACGTCCGCGGTGGACAATCCTGAACGCTTCGCCCGCTCGCGAGCGGTGGGCGCACATTTTGGCCTCACCCCGAAGAAGTACCAGTCGGGCGAGACCGACATCACGGGAGCGGTGAGCCGGGTGGGCGATCCGATGGTGCGCACGGCGCTGTATGAGGGCGCCCACATCCTGCTCACCCGCGCGGTGCGCTTCTCCGCGCTCAAACGCTGGGCGCTCGAGGTGGCCAGGCGGCGCGGCATGCGGCGCGCCAAGGTGGCGCTGGCCCGAAAGCTTGCGGTCATTCTGCATCGCATGTGGATTGACGGCACCACCTTCCGCTGGAGCCGGGAGGGAGCTGCCGCATAGGAGAAACAAGCGTTCGGAACGGGGCGGCTCTCGTCCTGTTCCCCTGAGGTCCCGTCGCCGGGACGATGGAGGCGGTCAAGCCGTAAGTAGTGCCGTGAGCACCTGATCGAGGTGGAGCACGCGTCTTAGATGGGCTGACCGCATCCTCTCTGATGGCATGGTGGGGCGGCCGCGCGCCGACCCCGAACAGAAGCAAGACTTCGGCGACAGGACAGTCACTCAGGGACTTGACACCCAACGGCCCATTACAGAAGCACTACAGTTGCACCTGCCGCTCATAGGCTCATAGTGTCCTGATCTGACACAGGAGGCTGTCATGACGGGTGTGGCCGTCGAGCAGATGCTCGAGCTCTGGTGTGTGGAGTTGCGTCAGGTCAAAGCTGATCTCAAATCCCTGTTTGCTCATCCCAGCGTTGGCGCCTCAGCCGCCGCCTTCCTCGATGGGGTGCTCGGGCCGGAGCGGCG
>DASZAZ010000109.1:0-89094 GCA_035944635.1 Microvirga sp. | reverse complement strand
TTGCCGGTTCTGATCTCCCCCTCACGCAGGTTGGGTTCGTGGCTGGCTACTCCGATGCCGCTCACTTCGCCCGGGCCTTCAAGGCGGCCACGGCCATGCGTCCGTCAGAATATCGCGCCGCTCGGGTGCAAGTCGCTCTCGCCTAGCATCTCCATGCCGACGTGGGACGCCCAGCTCCTCTCCCGAGCGCTAAGGCCAATGCCAATGAGCTCAAGCGTCAATTGAACTCGGCTGTGACCATGGTACCTAAGGCCCCGGCTGGACCGAGACCTGCTTCAAGCGCGTTGGCCGAAGTCCCGTAGTTCCCGTTGTTGGACCACCCGGTCTGACCGATGTTGCGAACAGGTCTGCTCTGGAGGGAGCAGTGAACACTGTTCAGCGTCGTCCAATGCTGCGGATCAACACCACGGAGCTGGACGAGGATACGCTGTTCGCAGTCCAGGCCACCAAGCGTGGGGCTTCGTCAGGAGCCGGCATCGAGATCGCCGCCTCTGCTGCGTTAGCTGGCTTGAGGATTTCGCGGCAGTAGGAATGCCAGAAGTCCCAGGGCTGGAAGCCAAGCACCGAAGCGGAACACATCGACGATGCCGATGTGGTCGGCCAGCAGGCCGAGGCCTGCCGCTGCAACGCCACCCAGGCCGAACGACAGCCCGTAGAACAGTCCGCCAACGAGGCCGACCCGGTGGGGAACGAGATCGATCGCATAGACCAGGATGGATGAGAACGCGCTGGCCATAATGAAACTGATTACGACGCTGAGCACCCCCGTCCAGAACAGATCCACATGAGGAAGCATGAGCGCGAACGGCAGGGCTCCGACAATCGACAGCCAGATCACGCGATCGCGGCCGATCCGGTCCCCGACCATTCCACCGACGATCACACCCACGGCACTGACAGCGAGGTAGAGGAACAGCATCAACTGCGAGAGCTGAATGGGGACGCCGAAGCGTTCGATCAGGTAGAAGGTGTAGTAGGAGGTGAAAGCGGCCGTGTAGGCGTTCTTGGAGAACAGCAGAAGGATCAGAACCGCCATCGCGAAGATAACGTGCCTCGCCGGCAGGGTTGTCCCGATCGGCTTTGCTCTCACACCTGCAGACGCCGCCTGCTCACGCCTCAAGGTAACGTATCGCCCCGCGATCCAGGACATCAGGACCATGGCGAGGAGCGCAACGCCTGAGAACCAGGACAAGCTGGCCTGCCCGCGCGGAACCACCACGGCCGCCGCCAAGAGAGGACCAATCGCATAGCCCGCGTGCCCTCCGATCTGGAAGATCCCCTGGGCAAGCCCCTGCTGGCCTGCCGCCGCATGGCGCGCCATGCGCGTGGCCTCGGGATGGAACACGGCAGAGCCGAGTCCGATCAAAGACACGGCGGCAAGGATCATGCCGTAACTGGTCGCAAATGACAGGGTCAGCAGGCCGAGCAGGGATGCCCCCATGCCCAGGACCATAGCGTGGGGCCACGGCCGCCGATCCGTGAGGTACCCCAGCAAGGGCTGCAGCAGCGAGGACGTGACCTGAAAGGCGAGGGTGATCAGCCCGACCTGCGCGAAGTCAAGGCGGTAGGTGTCCTTGATGACCGGGTAGATCGCCGGGATCATGGACTGGATAAGGTCGTTGAGGAGGTGCGCGACGCTCAGGGCCGCCAGCATGGGCAGGAGCGGTCGGCTGGAGGAGGACGTCAGCAGGGTCGTGGCCATCTGAGCAGGGTTCGCCTCTCAGCCCGACCAGGTCAATGCTCGTTTGCGCATGCCACCGTCGCGAGCGCGTCGTGAGAGGCGGCACAAGCCGCGGTGTCGTCGAAGATGCGCCAAGCCTCGCGGCCCCACTGGGGTAAGCGCATAGCATGAGCGAGATACAAGGGAAGCGGATCTACGGTGCGGAGTAGGCCATAACGGACGCTCAAGTAAGCTTTGCGCCTGAAGCTTGGTGCGGGCTTGAGGCCGCCTCCGGGAACCTCCGGCAGCACCACCTAGCCGGCATGTGCTGGGCCGCCAGGACCATACGTAATCGGTACTGGGACCAGGTTTCGTTCCTAGAGGGCGTAGTAAGCACCAGCAGATGACAATCTGACGAGCTAAACTCGGCCAAATTACCGGCTCCTGCCGCACGCCCAATGCCGAACAGGGCAGGGCGGGTCATGCCAGAGAGGGTAGGGCACACGCGTTAGCGACCAGCCCATTTTTTCCCTGACAGTGCCTCATTGACAGTCGCTCGCATGACCTTACGGTGCGCTATCGATACGAGCGGGCGACATGGCGAACGGCAAGGTAGCGCTGCTGACCGGCGGCAACAGGGGCATCGGACGCGCCATTGCGGTCGAGCTCGAGCGGGCGGGCTACCGGATCGCGCTCGGCATGCGCCGGCCGGGCGAGACAGTCGAGGGGCTCTCGGATCCGCTGCGGCTCGCGTACGACGCGACCGATCCCGCCGCCGCCGAGGCGCTCGTCACGGCCACGATCGCAGCTACCGGCCGGATCGATGTCGCGGTCGCAAGCGCGGGCATCCTGCGCAATGTCGGCATCCGCGACGGCAAAGACGCCGATCTCGACGATCTCTTGGCCGTCAACGTTAAGGCGCCGTACCGGTTTGCGCGCGCGGTCCTACCGTATCTTGAAGCGGCCGGGGAGGGAAGATTTGTGGTGCTCGCCTCGCTCTCCGGCAAGCGGGTGAAGGGCGGAAATATCGGCTATCAGATGTCGAAGCATGCGATGGTTGCGCTCGCGCACTCCGTGCGCGCCGCCGGTTGGGCCAAGGGTGTGCGGGCGACCGCGCTGTGCCCGTCCTACGTCAACACCGAGATGGTGGCGGGGGTCGGCAGCGTCGCGCCAGCGAACATGACACAACCCGAGGACCTCGCGCGCCTGGTCGCAACAGTCGTGGGACTGCCGAACAACGCCACGGTCGCCGAGCTGTTGGTCAACTGGCAGCATGAGGACATGGTGTGACCGCATTCGCGGACCTGACAGCCTATCTGTTCGCCACACCAAATTCGCATCGCGTCTCGATCCTGCTCGAAGAGCTCGGGCTCGCCTATCGCGTCGTGCCGGTGAACATCCGCAAGCGCGAGCAGTTCGCGCCAGATATCCTCGCGCTCAACCCCGGGGGGCGCGTACCGATCGTGACATGGACGGAGGGCGGCGAGCGCCGCGTGCTGTTCGAGTCGATCGCGATTCTGCAGACATTTGCAGAGATGGCAGGTTCTCTCCTGCCGCGGGTCGGAGCGGCTCGGGCCGAAACACTGGCCTGGACGATGATCGCGGCCACCAATCTCGGCCCGATGACTGGCCAAGCCCATCACTGGCACGACCTCGCGGCCGAGCCGAACCCAACCGCCGCCACGCACGCCCGCGCGATGGTCGCCCGGGTCTATCGCGTGCTCGATGGCAGGCTCGGCGTGACTCCCTATATCACGGGCGATTATTCGATCGCCGACATCGCGGCGTTTCCGTTCGTGGCGCGCGCCGCCTGGGCACGCCTCGATCTGGCGGGCTATCCGAACCTCGCGCGCTGGCACGACGATATCTCAGCCCGCCCGGCGGTACGCCGTGGCGTCGCGGTTCCCGACGGTCTAAGCTTGGATGATACACCCTTTACCCCTTCGGAGGCTCCCTGACCGGCATGGCACAGATGTTCAAATCTCTCGTCGTTGCGGCGGCGCTCGCGCTCGGCGCGACCAGCATGGCGGTGGCGCAGCAGCGCGTACCGGATGATCGTGTGCTCAAGGTCATCCCCTTCGCCGATCTCCAAGCGCTCGACCCAATCACGACCACGGTCGGGATGACCCAGCGCCACGCGACGATGATCTACGACGTTCTCGTCGCGCGCGACGAGAACCAGGTGCCGCGCCCGCAAATGGCCCAGGGCTGGACGGTGAGTGCGGACAATCTGGTCTGGGTCTTCACGCTGCGCGAAGGGCTTCTTTTCCACGACGGAACGCCAGTGACCGCCGAGGACGTCGCTGTCTCGCTGCGACGCTGGGCGCAGCGAGACGCGCATGGACGCCAGATCTGGGCCGCGACCGCCTCGCTCGTCGCGACCGACGCGCGCACGCTGACCTGGACGCTGAGCCAACCTTACGGGTTAATGCTCTTCGCGCTCTCGAAACCCTCCGGCTTGGTTCCGGCGATCATACCGGCACGGATCGCCGCGACCGACCCCGCGACACCGATCACCGAGACGATCGGTTCCGGCCCGTTCGTGTTCTCGCGCGAGGAGTGGGTGCCCGGCAGTCGCGTCGTCTATCGCCGTAACGAGCGCTACGTGCCACGCGCCGAGCCTGCCAGTGGAGCCGCCGGCGGCAAGGTGGTGCATGTCGATCGCGTCGAGTGGCTGAACATCCGCGATCCCCAATCGGCCGTGCTAGCGCTGCAGAACGGCGAGGTTGATTTCGTCGAGGCGCCGGGACCCGACTTCCTGCCGCTGCTGCGCCAGGCCGGAATGCGCATCGCGGTGACCGACCGGCTTGGGTCGCAGGGGATGATCCGGATGAACCACCTGCATCCGCCGTTCAATGATCCCCGCGCGCGCCAGGCGCTGCTCTATCTCGTGAACCAGGACGATTTCCTGCGTACCATGTTTGCAGACCCTGAGCTTTTCCGGGTGTGCCACGCCTTCTTTACGTGTGGCGGGCCGTTCGAGACGACGGCCGGCCATAACGCCGCCTTCGGGCGCGACAAGGCCCGCGCCCGCCAGTTGATGCGCGAGGCCGGCTACAACGGCGAACCGATCGTTATCCTGCACCCGACCGACGTGCAGACCATGAACACCGCGACGTTGCTGCTGGCGGAAGAGCTGCGCGGTATCGGGGTTCGCGTCGATCTGCAGGCGATGGACTTCGGCGCCATGGCGGCGCGGCGCGCGAACCGCAACGCTCCGGGGCAGGGGGGGTGGCACATCGGCCTTACCTTCTGGCCGGGTCTGCTCATCGCCGAGCCGGTTGGCAATACGCCGATGCAAGCGAGCTGCGAGCGGGCCTGGCCGGGCTGGCCATGCGACGCCGAGCATCAGGCGATGATTGACGCGTTCCCGAATACAGTCGCGGAGACCGACCGCCGCGCTCTCGTCGAGCGCATCCAGGTCTCAGCCTACCAGCGGGTCGTGCCCTACGTGCCGTTTGGACAGTGGTTCGCACCTGTGGCGCATTCGCCGCGCCTGACCGGCGTCATTGGCATGCCGGGAACTATGATCCTTTGGAACATTCAGAAGGCGGCGCGATAGGAGCCTTCAGCCTCGCACGGCGTCGGTCTCAGCGAAATGGCAGGCGGCCATGTGGCCGTCCGCCATCGGCCTCAGCGCCGGCTCCTCGCTTGCGCAGCGCGCCTGGGAGAGCGGGCAGCGCGTGCGGAAACGGCAGCCCGACGGCGGATTGATCGGGCTCGGCAGATCGCCC
This sequence comes from Microvirga sp., assembly GCA_035944635.1. GTDB lineage: Bacteria > Pseudomonadota > Alphaproteobacteria > Rhizobiales > Beijerinckiaceae > Microvirga. The sequence continues at coordinate 83,700 of DASZAZ010000109.1, read as the reverse complement.
TGGAGGATGACCCGCTCGCGCGCGGCGTCGGGGTCCGCCACGGGGACGGCGGACAGCAGCGCCTTGGTGTAGGGGTGGCGCGGCCGGCCGAACAGCCGGCGCTTGTCGGCAATCTCGACAATCTTGCCGAGATACATCACGGCCACGCGATGGCTGATGTGTTCCACTACCGCGAGATCATGCGCGATGAACAGATAGGCGAGGCCGAATTCGGCCTGCAGATCGCCGAGAAGATTGACGACCTGCGCCTGCACCGAGACGTCGAGCGCCGAGACTGGCTCGTCGAGCACGATCAGCTTGGGCTTCAGAGCGAGGGCACGCGCGATGCCGATGCGCTGGCGTTGGCCTCCGGAGAACTCATGGGGGTAGCGGTCGATCTGCTCGGGCCTCAGCCCGACCTTACCGAACAGGAGCTCGACCTCGGCACGCCGCGCGTTGTCGTTGCCTAACCCGTAGTTGGCGAGAGGTTCGGCGACAGACTGCCCGACCGTGCGACGTGGATTGAGCGAGGCGAACGGATCCTGGAACACGATCTGCATTTCGATCCGCGCGTCCCGAAGCGCCGCGCGCGAGAGCGCGTCGATCCGCGTACCATCGAGTGTGACGCGCCCCGCGGTAGGCTCCACCAGACGCAACACCGCGCGCCCGACCGTCGATTTGCCGCAACCGGATTCGCCGACGAGACCCAGCGTCTCGCCACGCCCAAGCGTGAAGCTTACGCCATCAACAGCTTGCACGACCTGGACCTTCTTGCCCGAGAGCGTCGCGACGAGATCGCGACGCACGGGGAAGTGCTTTACGAGGTCTTCGACCACTAGGAGATTGCTCACGTGGCGACTTCCCGGCCAATGTCCGCGGTCCGCCAGCACGCCGCGAGATGGCCAGCGGCCACAGTCTCGAGCGGTGGGGCCACGCGCGCGCACCTTTCGATTGCGAGCGCGCAACGAGGCGCGAAGGCGCAGCCGACGATCGGCTCGCGCAGCGAGGGAACGGTGCCCTTGATTTCCGAGAGCCGGCGCGACGGCGCGCCTGAAATGCTCGAGCCGAGCTTTGGCACGGCGCCGAGCAGACCGGCGGTGTAGGGATGGCGCGGCGAGCGTAGCAACGCGCGGACGGGCGCCTCTTCGACCTTACGGCCGGCGTACATGACGAGCACGCGCTCGGCGGTCTCGGCAACGACACCGAGATCATGGGTGATCAGAACGGTCGCCATGCCGAGACGGCCCGCCAGATCGCGTACGAGGTCGAGGATCTGGGCCTGGATCGTGACGTCAAGCGCTGTCGTAGGCTCGTCGGCGATCAGGAGCTTGGGGTCGCAGGCGAGCGCCATCGCGATCATCACGCGCTGGCGCATGCCACCTGAGAGCTCGTGCGGGTACTGCGCGAGGCGGCGCTCTGGCTCGGGGATTTGCACGAGCCGGAGCATGTCGATCGCGCGCGCCTTCGCCTCCACCTTGCTGAGCTTCAGATGCAAGGTCAGCGCCTCGCCGATCTGGCGACCGATATCGAGCACGGGATTCAGGCTCGTCATCGGTTCCTGGAAGACCATCGATATGTCACGGCCACGCACACGCCGCATTTCGCGCTCGGACAGCTCCGCAAGATCACGCCCCTGCAGCAGGACCGAGCCGCCGACGATGCGACCAGCCGGTTCCGTAAGAAGCCGCAGGATCGACAGGGCGGTGACGCTCTTACCGCAACCGGATTCGCCGACGATCGCGAGCGTCTCACCGGGCATGACCTGAAACGACAAGCCGTCGACCGCGCGCACAGTATCTGTGCGGCCTCTGAACTCCACCGCGAGATCACGCACGTCGAGAAGCGGCGTCGCGCTCATGTGCGCCCCACGAAGTGAGGATCGAACGCGTCGCGCAAACCATCGCCGATCAGGTTGACTGCGAGCACGGTCATGGCGAGCGCGATGCCGGGGAAGATTACAATGTGCGGCGCGATTTGGAACACCGCGCGCCCTTCGGCGATGATGTTGCCCCAGCTCGGGCTCGAGGGTGGCGTGCCGGCGCCGATGAAGCTCAACGCCGCCTCGACCAGCACGGCGGACGCAAAAATGTAACTGCCTTGCACGAGCAGCGGCGCGGCAGCGTTCGGCAGGACATGACGCAGCAGCAGATGATGGAAACGTGTGCCCACCGCGATAGCCGCTTCTACATAGGGCCGCTCCTTGATTGACAGTACGACCGAGCGCGTCAGCCGCGCGACCCTCGGGATTTCCGAGATTGTGATCGCGGTGATCACGTTGCCCATGCTGGCGCCGGTCAACGCGATGAGCGCGACGGCCAGAAGGATCGAAGGAATCGACATCAGCCCGTCCATAACGCGCATCGCGATCGAATCGAACAGACGCACGAAGCCAGCGAGAAGCCCGATGACAAGCCCGCCTGCGATCGAGATCGCCGCGACCGCCAAACCCACGGTCAAGGAGACGCGCGCGCCATGAACCGTGCGCGAATAGACATCACGGCCGATCATGTCGCCACCAAACCAGCTCGCTTCCGAGGGCGGTCTGAGGCGCGCGCGCGGCTGGATGCGCAGTGGATCGACGGTCCAGAGCAGGTCCGCGAACACAGCGAAGAACACGACGACGAGCAGCATCGTCCCACCGACGACGATGCCGGGATGGCGCAGCAGCTGGCGCCCCAGCGATGTGGCGCGCCGGCCGATGGAGGGGGCAAGGGCGGCGGGCGCGCTCAATAGCGGATCCTCGGGTCGAACAGGCCGTAGGACAGGTCGACGATCAGGTTCACGAGCACGTAGACTGCGGAGAACACCAGCACGACCCCCTGGATGACAGGATAGTCGCGTCTGAGGATCGCGTCGACGGTGAGCCGCCCGATCCCCGGGATGTTAAACACGGTTTCGCTCACAACCACGCCGCTGATCAGAAGTGCAAAGCCGATCCCGATCACGGTGACGATCGGCACCGCGGCGTTTTTGAGCGCGTGGCGCAGCAGGGTCGGCATCAGGCCGAGACCCTTGGCGCGGGCGGTGCGCATGTAGTCCTGTCCGAGCACTTCGAGCATGGCGGCGCGCGTGATCCGCGCGATCAGCGCTGCGTACACTAAGCCAAGGGTCATCGCCGGCAAGGCCATGTGCCGCAGGAACGGCCCGAGCCCTTCGGCGATCGGCGTGTATCCTTGTACCGGCAGCCAGCGCAGATAGGTCGCGAAGAAAAGGATTAAGAGGTAGCCGAGCACGAAGACCGGCAGCGAGAAGCCGAGAACCGCAAACCCCATGGCTAGACGATCGGCGATACGCCCGGCGCGCCAAGCGGCGACTATGCCGAGCGGCAGGGCCAGGGTGACGGCGAACAGAAGTGCGCAGATCGTAAGGGCTACGGTCGGCTCGGTGCGCTGAAGGATCAAATCGAGCACTGGACGCCCGAAGAAGATCGACTGGCCGAGATCGCCACGCATGAGCCCCATGAACCATAAGCCGAAGCGGGTAAGAAACGGCTCCTCGAGCCCGAGGCGCTTCCTGAGCTCGTCGATCTCTTCGAGCGTCGCCTGTTCGCCCGCGAGGATCGTGGCCGGGTCGCCGGGGCTGAGATAAAGGAGCGAAAACACAATGATTGCCACGACGAGCATGACAGGGATTGTCGCCAAGAGGCGTCTTAGGACGTAAAAGAGCATGCTATCGGCCTAGTGAGAGATTGGGCAGTTCTCAGCTTGGACAAGTTCAGACCCTCATCTGGGCGAGAGCCTACTAACGCCCTACTAGCCGCCCTCCCGCTTGGCCCATCTTTTTGACGCCGTAGGAGAACGCGTCCGCCGAGCACCTAACAGGCTATGAGGTGCTCTACCAGCTGAGCTATTGCGGCCCTTGACCCTACTAACGCCCTACTAGCTCTGACGCGCCATCGTCAACTGCTTGATCCTTCTTCGATTTCAGCGGCAGGCCGCTTATCACGAATGAGGTGGTTCAGCCTGCAAGTTTTCGAAGCTCTCAAGCGGTGCGCTCCGTCGCGTCTGCTCCCGTGGTACCGCTGTGGTCCCATTGAATTGAATGAGCGCATCCCAAGGCGGCTAAGTGACCGATAAAACTTGGTCAGCGCGCTAGGACTCGAACCCGGGACCTCTGATAGAAGTGAGATGCTCCCGTCGCTAGCGGCAGTCACGGCAGCTTTGCCGCGCGTTTGTAAACTCGCACGTTCGACTGGACTAGCTCGGCGAACAGAGCGTTGTGTGGTCGGGCTAGGGAAATGACCTCGGCGAGCCTGTCGCCGGCCGACGCCGTGACACTGGTTGTGAGATCACCCTAGGTCAACATGGTTAAGGAGGAGTTGCGGTGCGAGTACCAACTCCTCCGCCGCTCATGTGCGAGCGCGCACAGAGGTCCGGCCAGTTGCGTGCGATCAACTCAGTGTCCTGATGGAGGCCACTATGCTCGTTCGTCTTGCTACCGTGTTCGTCGTCGCTGCCGCCGTGCTCGGCCCCGCCATGTTCGCGTGACGCAGCTTTGGCCGGTTTACTTCGTTCGACAAGCGACTGGGGTGTCAACCTGCCCTGGCTATGTTTGCCGGCCAGACCCGGCAGATGATCGCACAGCAGCTACTCACGCCAGCCACCATACAGTAGTCTCACTGAACCCGGTCCAAAATACCGGTCAGGTCACCGGCGCAAGAAGGCTTGCGAGTGCTTAGAGTGCTCTATGGAGAAGACGCGAAGGGCGTTCTGAACGCGGAGTCTGACGATACCGACGAAGTTATCTTTGCAGCATGGTCGCAACAATGGCCGCGTCTGCGGAGGAGCTTCTCGTTTCGCACCGCGCGTGTGGTGGGCGAGCCGGCCCACTCGCAAACTCGCTTCGACTTGCGACTGGCTCGCGGCATCTCGCTCCATCCGGACGCTGAGCAGGCCGCACAGTCCTCCATTAGACCTTGGGAACACGCCGCGCTCGAGGACCTCCTCCACGGGCCGACTAGCTTCCGGCGCTTCCTTTGGAGGTACGGGTCGGATCAGCGCCGGGGCAGAGAGCGGTTCCGGTTCTTGGCGGATATCTATGCAGAAACTCGCGTCGATCGCCTGTCCGACGGCGCGCTGCGGCACGTCCTTAATCACGTCATCGAGGTGCTCCCGCTTCCGAACGACGGAAAGCTCCTGAAGGAGGACTTGGTTTCAGCCGGCCAGAGCAGTTACTCGCTTCTTCCAGCGACCGACCCGCTCGACGTGCTTGATGTCTTTGCAAGCGGAGCCGACCGAGGGGCACTCTCCGCCCCACCGGAGGCTGCCTTCGAAGCCGTTCATCAACTGTGGTCCGAGCGGCCCTCGACGATCCTGGCCATTGCGGAACGGGCTGTGCGACAGGAGTCCCCTGTCGCGGACCAAGTACTTGAGCGACTAGCAGCAGTCGCCGCTCCCGAAACCTTCTTATCCCTCTCGTGGGAGCACCCAACCGTCCGCGCTCGCTTGATCGAAGCTGAACCGACCCTGCTGGATAGCCCCGACCTGGCGAATGTGGGACAGCCGCAACTCAATCGTTTACTCAACTTCATCTCCGATTCTGAACTCGCGATCCGGATAGTTGGGCGTTTGATCAAGACTGATGACCCGGAGGCCGCTCGCCTCTTAGTAAATCGGTTTAGCGATGAGGTCGAGGCCGGTGTCTTCCACGCGATGACCCAGATGGTTCTGGGCCAAGGGCCTTCTGTGCCATCCGCTTGGCAGGACGCAGTCCGTTCTCGTAACCTAACATCTCTACCTAGACGACTGCTCGGGCGCGTCACCACAACAGGCGGGCTTGCCGCGTGCGCCATGCTCCTGAAGCTTGATCTCGCGGTGGGTCTTGCCGCAAACCCGGCCGTCTGGGCCGAAGTGCTTGTTCGTGCTCACGACGATGTCGGGGGTCAGGCACGGCAAAAGCTGATGGCGTATCTATTGGCTCTTGCGCTTGCTCAACCGACCCGAGGTTGCGAGCCGCTCTTTGAGCGCTCGTTCGAGGCTATCCACTCGGACTTGTGGTCGTCGCGTTTGCCACAAGATGCGTTCGATACTCTCATCCGAGTACTGCCCGATGTCTTCTGGTGGGAGCAGTGGGACACGTGCCTTCGCCTGAGACTCGGTACGGTAAACGCGTACGTCAATGCTGAGCTCGATCCGAGAAGTTTCCGGCGCCTGACGCGCGACGGCTCCCTGTTCAAGAGACTAGTTCAGCTTGCGGGGGAGTCGAAACAGGGCCGACGCTTCCTCAAACAAGTCACCGCTTAACCGGGGCTAACCCGCTGACGGGAGTAACGGCCCAAGTTGGTTACCTGCTCACCGGCTTAAAACCGCGCAAAAGTTGGGCGCCGACGTCGCGGCGTACGCCCCAGCTCGACCGGGCGCTTGCAGCAGCCAGGGCCGCCTACGCCACCGCTCAAACTGCGGGTGACGTGCAGGCGGATCGGACTGCGATGGCCCTCGCTGCTCGTGATCTGCGCTACTACGCCACCCGGTGCGCGAGCGCCCAGGTGGTGCAACCTGACACATCGACCGGCATCGTCGTGTTCGGGAGCCGCGTGACCTTCGAACGGGAGGACGGGCGACGCCAGACATTCCGCATCGTCGGCGAGGATGAGGCGGACGCAAAGAAGAGGTCAGTGTCCTACATCTCCCACTTAGCTCGCGCTCTCCTTGGCCGCCGGGTGGGTGATGTCGCGAGTCTCTCCGGGGCGGAGATTGAGGTCATTGCTGTCGACTAAGGCAGAGAGCCCTCGCGGAAGGACCTGCAGGCGACCGGATGATCGACGGCCTGAGTGCGACATTCAAGAAGGGCGAACCTCGGTCCGCATCTGACCAACGCGGACGTTGGGAACGCCTGTACGAGGTGACAGGCAGCCTGACCCTCGCGCGCTCGCAACAGAGGCTCCAGCGCAAAGCGGCTCTGAGCGGGATTGAACCCACATCCGAACCTCTGACGTGGGCGCGCCAGAAACAGCGATTTTGACGCCCTATGTGCCTAAGCTCTTGTGCTCTCGCGGTTCGCTTGTACCCACGCTAGATTCGATAAGTCGCGGAAAAGTCGTACACTTCTAGGCACGCGGCAGCGGCACCCAGGAAATCAGCCAGAGACTAGGACTAAATGGCGGAGGGAGAGGGATTCGAACCCTCGATACGGTTTCCCGTATACACACTTTCCAGGCGTGCGCCTTCAACCACTCGGCCACCCCTCCGGATCATGAAGCCTTGGCGGCCTCGCGTCGCCCGCCGGGCTCGTGGAGGCCGGGAGCTCAACTCCGCGACGGGCGCGGAGAGGCGGTCGTTTAGCCCTAAAACCGGGGAGGGTGCAAGTCGCTTCCGTGCGGCATCGCCCAGCGATGCCTCCGATGGCCGGTCGAGGCGGTTTCTCCGAGGCCGCCTTTGCCCACAGAAGTGCGGGCACGCCGTTCCGCGGCAACGCCGCCCTTGCCCGCTCCGGCCCGGGGCCTTAGGTCAGGAGGAGCCTCGGTGCGCGGCGGACGAGCGGCGTGCCTTGGGCCGGAGGAGGGGTGATGGTGCGGTTTCTCTTGCGGGCTCTCGGCTTGCTGCTCATGGCGGCGGGCTTCGTGGGGCTCGTGATCGATGCCACCCGCTCGATCGCCAACGGCGCCGTGTCCTTCATGCCCCTGCGCGATCTCGCCCTCCTGCTCTTCCCGCGCAACTTCGCGACCCTCGAGCCCGCCGCCCGGGGCCTCCATCCCGCGCTCTGGGACCCGGTGCTCCTTAATGTTTTCCTGGTGCCGGCCGCGGTGCTCGGCGTCGTGCTCGGCGCCCTCTTCCTCTGGCTCGGCCAGAAGCCCGCGGAGCCGATCGGCTATCTCGCCGGGTCCTGACCGAAAGCCGGCGGAGCCGCTCGGCGGTTTCCTGGGTCCGGCCTCGACGCTCACAGGCGGGTGAGGCCGCCTCGCGCCGCCTCGTTTGGCGCCAGGGGCACCCCCATATAGGGGGCACGCCGCGCATCGGCGCGCCCTTTCCCGGAGATCTCCCATGTTCTTTGCCCGCAAGCGTCTCGAGATGCCCCGCCCCGGCGAAGCCCTGCCCGGCCGGCCCCAGGCGCTGCGCACCGCCGAACGCCACTTCGTCAACGGCCGCGCCCTCACGGGTCCCTATCCCGAAGGCATGGAGCAGGCCGTGTTCGGCCTCGGCTGCTTTTGGGGCGCGGAGCGCAAGTTCTGGCAGCTCGGCGACGGCGTCTGGGTGACGGCCGTGGGTTATGCGGCCGGCCAGACCCCGAACCCCACCTATGAGGAGGTGTGCTCCGGGTTGACTGGCCACAACGAGGTGGTGCTCGTGGCCTACGACCCGGCCAAGATCTCCTACGAGACCCTGCTCAAGACGTTCTGGGAGAGCCACGATCCGACCCAGGGCATGCGCCAGGGCAACGACGCCGGCACCCAGTACCGCTCTGGCATCTACGTGACCTCGCCCGAGCAGCGCGCCGCAGCCGAAGCCTCCAAGCGCGCCTATGGCGACGCCTTGGCGGCCCGGGGCTATGGGCCCATCACCACGGAGATCCTGGAGCTCGGCCCGTTCTATTTCGCCGAGGATTACCACCAGCAATATCTCGCCAAGAACCCGGGCGGCTATTGCGGGCTCGGCGGTACGGGCGTCGCCTGCTCCATCGGCACCGGCGTCGCGGCCTAAAACGCACCGCCACCCGCGCAAGAGAAAAGGCCCGTCCGGGACATCCGGGCGGGCCTTTTGTTGACTGCGCCACCAGCACTCGTCGGGAAGCTGCTTTGTTACTGCGCCACCAGCACCCGGCGGCACTCGTCGGGGAGCTGCGCCATGGTCAGGGGCGGGCGCGGCCTCGGCGGGGTGGTGTTGGGCGGCGCCGGCTTGAACCAGGCATCGAGTTCCGCCCCGCAGCCGTCGCCTGAGGGCGGCGGTTCCTGGTCCGAGCAGGCCTCCTCGCCCGCCGGGCAGGCGAGGCGGATGTGGTAATGGTAGTTGTGGCCCGGCGCCGGCCTCACCTTGGTGAGCCAGCCGCGATCGGTGCCGGCTTCGCGGCAGAGCGCCCGCTTGATCGCGGCGTTCACGAAGATGCGGGCCACCTCCCGTTCCTTGGCGGTGGCGCGGATGAGCGCCGTATGGGCCGGGGTCCAGGCTTGCGGGTCGATATCGGCCCGGTCGGAGCGCACCACGTTGGTGGCCGACATCTCCTCGCGCTCCAGGCGCGAGAGGCGCCGGTCCGGCATGGGGGTGAGCCACACATCCGCATCGAGGCCCAATTGGTGCGAGGCATGGCCCGTGAGCATTGGACCGCCGCGGGGCTGGGAGATGTCGCCGACGAGGAGGCCCGGCCAGCCGTTGATCTCCGGCACGCGCTTCGACAGGCGTTCCATGAAGGCGATGAGGTTCGGGTGGCCCCAGTTGCGGTTGCGCGACAGGCGCATGACCTGCCAGGTGGACCCGTCCACGGGCAGCGCCTGGGCGCCGGCCACGCAGCCGCGGGCATAGGAGCCGATGGCGCGGGCGCTCAACGGGGCCGCATTGGTCTTGCGGCCGAAGAGCTCCTTGGCGGGCGTCGCGGGGTCGTCCGGGTTGGCCAGCGGGGGCAGGGGCTTCGGATCGACCGTTCCCCGGTCCTGGGCGAGCGCAGGGGCGGCGAGGAACGCAGGAACCGCGAGGAGGGCGACCCCGGCGAGGAACCCAGGAACCGCGAGGAGCGCGAGCCCGGCGAGAGCGGCGGCGAGGCCGTTGAGGCGAAGCATCGTCATGACGGAAGGCTAACGCCGCCGGGAGCGGATCGAAACCCGGGCGCGGTGGGTCGGAGCGCCGCGCCTCATGAGAAAAGAGCGCGGGGGTTGCCCGCGCTCCTGCTCATTCGACAGCTTGGCCCTCAGTGCCGCGGCAGCACGCGGCCCTCGTAGGGGTCGTGGCGGGCACGGTAGCCCGGGCCCTGGGCGGGCTTGTCGTGGCCGTTGCCTGTGCGGCGCTCCACGCGCTCGTAGCGGCGCATGGGCGTGGCCCGCCGCGAGCGGCTCCGCTTCACCGCGCCGGGCGCGAAAAGGCTGGCGGCAATGGCGGCGCCGACGCCCGCGAGTATGACGGCCGCCGCGACGGGGTGCATCTGGGCTTCGAGGAAGAAGCTCGTCTTGCGCGGCTCGCCGGGCAGCGAGGAATACTCGTCGCCGTCCTGGCGCGAGCGGTAGAGGTTGTCGCGCATGGCGCGGCGCTCGGGCTGCTTCGTGGTCTGCGAGGCGTAGCCCGTGGCCTCCATGATCTTGTCGGTGAGGCGCGGGGCCACGGTTCCCATGGCGCCGATCACCCAGCCCCCGAAGCCGACCGTGAGCTCGCGCCGCATGGTCTCGGAGGCGAACACGATTGCCTTGGCCACGAGCTTCGGATCGTAGGCCGGCGGCGGCACCCGCGGATCGTCTTCCATGTAGTTGCGCGCGTGTTCCGGATAGGGCGTGTCGATGGCGGCGGGCTTGATGAGCGTCACCGCGATGTTGCGCCCGTCCCGCTCCAGCTCCATGCGCAGGCCGTCCGTGAAAGCCTTGATGGCGTGCTTGGAGGCCGAATACTGCGTTTGCAGGATCATGGTGCGCTCGGAGAGCACCGAGCCCACATTGATGACGGCGCCGCCGCCCCGCTCGACGAAGTGCTGGGCCGCCAGAAGCGAGCCGTTCACCATGCCCCAGTAGTTCACCTCGAAGAGGCGGCGCTGGTCTTCCAATGGCACCTCGAGGAGCTTGCCGTAGACCGCGACGGCCGCGTCGTTCACCCAGGTGTCGTAGCCCCCGAAGGTGTCGACCGCGGTCTGGTGCACGCGCTCCAGATCGTGGCGGCTGCCCGTATCGGCCGCGACCGCGATGGCGCGGGTGCCCTGCGCGGAGAGTTCCTGGGCGATGCTCTGCAGGGCGTCCTGGTTGCGGGCGACGAGAACGAGACCCCGTGCGCCACGCTCGGCGAACAGGCGGGCCGTGGCGAGGCCGATGCCGCTCGAGGCTCCTGTGATCACCACCACCTGCTCGGCAACGGGCTTCAGGCGAACCGTCATGAGGTGCTCCCTTGACTATGACTTGACGTTACGGAATGTCCGACAACGCCAGGGTCCAGGGGCGGTTCCTGCGGGGGATTGGCTCACCGGGGCGGGGTTCCCGGGCTTCCGGGCGCATCGACGCCATTCCCGGCCGCTGTCCCGGGCCATCGCGGCAAGCGTGGCGGTTCCCACTGGAACCCCCATTTTCAGCCACGCGTTTCCGTTGAGCCTAGAGGTCTATGGAGAAAAGCTATGCAAGCGACCCCCCAGCCCACCAACGATGTCCGCGAAACCCAGAATCTCATCGCGAGCGACAAGGTCGAAGGAACCCCCGTGCGCCGCTCCGACGGCGAGAAGATCGGCACCATCGAGCGTGTGATGATCGACAAGCGCTCCGGTCAGGTGGCCTACGCCGTCATGAGCTTCGGCGGCTACATGGGGCTCGGCGAGGAATACTACACGCTTCCCTGGGGCGTTCTGAAATACAACACCGGGCTCGACGCCTACGAACTCAACCTCAACGAGGACCAGCTGCGTGGCGCCCCCCGGCGCACCGCGGAGGGTCACGACGCGTCCTATGATCGCGAGTGGGAAGAGCACGTGCACCGCTACTACAATGCCACGCCGTATTGGGGCGCCTCGGACCCCATGAGCACCGGTCGCTGATTGCCGGCTTCCCGTTCACATCCTGATCCATCGCCCGGTTCGCCGGGCGATTTCTTTTTGCGATGCAGCATCGAGACGAGAGGGCCCCGCGGGTTTGCACCCGCGGGGCCCTGCACCGTCACGTCGTGACGGCGAGCGGTTAGCTGTTCGAGCTGCCGTTGTTGCCCGAGCCGCCCTTCTTGGACGAACGACGGGTCACGCGGCCCGACTTCTTCGTCGAGGAGGTGCGGCTCGATGCGGCCGCAGCGCGCTGCGTTCCCTTCGAGGCGCTGCGCGAGCCGCCCTTCGAGGAGCGGGTCGACGACTTCGTACCGCTGCGGCTCGATGACCGCGTGGTCGACTTGGTCGAGCGCGACGAGGACCGCGAACCCGACTTCGCCGCGCCGCGCGAACCGGACTTGGCGCTCGAACGCGACGTGGACTTCGTCGACTTCTTGGCGCCGGACTTCTTCGCGCTGGACTTCGTCGTGGACTTCTTGGCGCCCGACTTCTTCGCAGCGGACTTCGTGCCGCCGGACTTCTTGGCGGCCGACTTGGTGCCGCCAGACTTCGTGCCGCCCTTCTTGGCCGCCGTCTTCTTGGAGGCCGACTTCGTGCCGCTCTTCGCAGCGGATTTGGTGCCCGACTTCTTCGCGGCGCTCTTCGTGCTGGATTTCTTCGAAGCGGACTTCGTGCCGCTCTTCGCAGCGGATTTCGTGCCGCCGGACTTCTTGGAGCTCGATTTCTTCGAGCTCGATTTCGTGCCGCTCTTCTTGGCGCCACCGCTGCTCTTGCGCGATGAGCTGCTGCGTGAACGGGAGCTTCCCGATGAGGTCGAGCCGCCGGACGAACCGCCGGAGCTGGACTCGTTCATCATGGTGTCGGACTTGTCGTCAGTCGTCATTACCGCCTCCTTACAAGGGCCCTCGCGTGAGAACCGTCACGCTTGACCAAGGCAACGTTGTTATATGAGGCGAGTTCCGGTTCAGTTCCAGCATCTGAAGTAGTTGCGTGCGTTTTTCTGTGGATTGTTTGAGCGACGACATCGCTTTTCGGCACGCGCGAGCATGCCTCCGCGAGAGCCGCGAAGCGGTTGCGTGGACTGGGTTTCAGAGCGCACGCGAGCTGCAACAAGGACCCGAGACCACACGGTTGTCGGCAGGAAAATCGCTATTTGTATCAATGGCTTGATAGATGAGACAAGAAGATCGTCGTTCGCCTACTTCATCTTCTTCATCCGCACGGCGCGCGCGCCGTTGCGCCTCTCACGGCGTGCCACGAGAGGCGGAAATCGCCGTCGTTGCGGCGTGCAAGGCGCATTGAAAAATTTTTCGGCGCTCGCGCCCGTCGCGTGCCCGAAATCGTGTTCGACGGTCGCGCGGAACCATGCGAAGCGCACATCACTGGCGTCACCGCGCCACCCTTCACGCCGCCGGGATGGCGCGGTAAGCCGGTGCAACGCCACCCGATCGATCGCTCCGTGACCTCGCGCACCGCATTCAAGCCGCATCCGACGCCTGCCGTCTCCGCCCGACGCGCGGGGAGTCTGCGCGCGTGACCCGTCGCAACATCCTCACCGTCCTGTTCTGGATGACGGGCGCATTGGTGTGGTTCTCCGCCACCGCCGTGGCCGTACGTGCGCTCTCGCCCACCTTCAGCGTGTTCGAGATCCTGGCGATGCGCAACGCCGCCGGCGTGGTGATCCTGCTCGCGGCCGCTGGCGTAAACCCGTCGCTTCGCGCCGCCCTCGTGCCGCACCGGATGGGCCTGCACGCCATCCGCAACGGCATTCATTTCGGGGCGACCTATGCCTGGACGCTGGCCGTCACGCTGCTGCCGCTCGCCACAGCCTTCGCGCTCGAATTCACCACGCCCGTATGGGTCGCGGGGCTCGCGGTGCTGATGCTGGGGGAGCGCCTCACCCTCCCGCGCATCGTTGCGATCGTGCTCGGCTTCGTCGGCGTCATCGTCATCCTGCGCCCAGGTCTCGAGACCTTGCGCCCTGCGGCCATCATCATGCTCGGCGCGGCGCTCGGCTTCGCGCTCACCGCCATCGCCACGAAGAGGCTGACGGCGGTCGTCAGCACCTTCGCGGTCCTGTTCTGGATGAATGCGATCCAGCTCCCCTTGAATCTGATCGGCACGGGCTCCGCGTTCTGGACCAAGATCGGCGCGGCCCATGCCCTGCCGCTCGCCACGATCTGCATCTCGGGCCTGCTCTCGCATCTGTGCCTCACCAATGCCTATCGGCACGGGGACGCCACCATGGTGGTGCCGCTCGATTTCCTGCGCATCCCGCTCATCGCGGTGGTGGGCTGGCAGCTCTACGGCGAAAGCCTCGATCCCTTCGTGTTCGTGGGCAGCGCGCTGATCATCGTCGGCATCCTCTGGAACCTGCGGGCCGAAGCGCGGCCCGCCGCCCGCAAGGCGTCCGCATGAGCGGGATGCGCCAAGCCGCACGGTCGAGGTCGCTCGCATGAGCTGGTCGCCGCAACAGGACGCCGCGCTGAAAGCGGTGGCCGATTGGCTGCGCCGCGGCGACCGCCCGGTATTCCGCCTGTTCGGCTATGCCGGCACGGGCAAGACCACGCTCGCCAAGCACATCGCCGAAGGCGTGGACGGCGAGGTGGTGTTCGGCGCCTATACGGGCAAGGCCGCGCTGGTGCTTCGTTCGCGCGGCTGCACGGACGCCTCCACGATCCACTCGCTCATCTATCGCTCCCGCGAGGGCGACGAGAACGGCCCGCAATTCGTGCTGAACCGGTCGAGCTCCGCCGCGAAGGCCGACCTCATCATCATCGACGAATGCTCGATGGTGGACGAGGAGCTCGGGCGCGATCTCCTCTCGTTCGGCCGTCCCGTTCTCGTGCTCGGCGATCCCGCGCAATTGCCGCCGGTCAAAGGCGGCGGCTTCTTCACCGAAGCCGAGCCCGATGTGATGCTCACGGAAGTGCACCGCCAGGCGCAGGACAACCCGATCGTTCACCTCTCCATGCAGGTGCGCGAGGGCGGACGCCTGGAGCCCGGAATCTTCGGCGAGAGCCGCATCATTCGCCGCCGCGAGATCGACGCCCCCACCGTCATGGGAGCGGGGCAGGTGCTTGTGGGCTTGAACAAGACGCGGCGTCTCTACAACGGCCGCATCCGCGAACTCCTCGGCTTTCGCGATCCCATGCCGGCTGCGGGCGAGAAGCTCGTGTGCCTGCGCAACGACAAGACCAAGGGCCTCCTCAACGGCGGCACCTGGACGATCCAGACCCTGCGCGGCATCCGCAACGATTATCTGCGCATGGATGTGATCCCGGAAGAGGAGGGGCGCCGGCGCGCCGTCGAGGTGCAGGTCCTGAAGCAGTTCTTCGAGGGCACCGAGGAGGAGATTCCGTTCATCCTGCGTCGGGAATCGGACGAGTTCACCTATGGCTACGCGCTCACGGTCCACAAGGCGCAAGGCTCGCAATGGGACAATCTGGTGCTCTTCGACGAATCTTACGCCTTCCGCGAGCACCGCAGCCGCTGGCTCTATACGGGCCTGACCCGGGCCGCGGAACGGGTCACGGTGGTGGTCTAGCGGCTGCGCCGCGACGGTCGCGCCGGGGCCTTGAGGCCCGATACCCCTCTTCGGGCCTCGGCCATCGAGCTGAACCGTAGGGCCGGTTCCGTGTTGTCTCCGCAAGATCCAAGCGAATCCGAGGAGACACCCCATGCTGAAGCGGCTGCTCGTGGCGGGCCTCATGGCCGGCCTTAGCCATCCTGCCCTGGCGCAGAGCGCCGCTCCCACGCCGGCTCAGGCCGGAGGGCCGACCATGCAGGGGAACTTCATCACCCAGGCACCGGGGGCCATGCGGGTCTCGAACCTCAAGGGCACCGATGTGATCGGCTCCGACATCAAGAGCATCGGCGAGGTCGAGGACGTGCTCATCGGGGCGGACGGGCGCGCGCAGGGCGTGCTCGTCGGCGTCGGCGGCTTCCTGGGCCTCGGCCAGAAGACGGTGGCCGTGCCCTTCGAGGCGATGCTCTGGAATTTCGACGTGAGCCCCACCGACGGCCCGGCGTCGAGCAACACGGGTGCCGGCCTGCAGATGCAGATGGCCCCCGCCAACGACCCGGCGAGCCCCGGCGTCAACACCGTGCGGCCCGCCGATCAGGCCGGCAGGACGGCCGGCAATCCGGCCGCCGGCACGGTCAACAATGCGGGCGGCATCACGGCCGGCAACGTGGATGCGGCGAGCACCGGCAGCGTCGCGGGCCCGAACCCGGGCAGCGTCACCCCGCCGGCCGGCAGCAATATGGGCCTCGGCGCCACGTCTCCGGGCGTCGGCGGCGCCTCCGCGGCAGGCGGCCCCGGCGCGCTCACCCCGATGGCGCAGGGCCAGGGCAGCGAAACCGCCTCGCGCACTGGTATGGAAGCCGCCATGGGCGGCGCAGCACCTGCCGGCACCGCAACCGTCCAGGTCACCGGCGACCGCAAGCCTCAGCGTGCGGTGCTCCGCGGAGCAAGCCGCGACGAGCTCCGCAACGCGCCCGAGTTCGACGCCAAACGATAGCGATCGGCAGCACGGTCGAAGGGGCTGCCCGAGGGCAGCCCTTTTGCGTTCGTCTAACCGCCGCTGCGCCCCAGACCCTCCAGCGCGTCGAGCCAGGCGTTGCGCCGGTTCTCGCTCAGGTTGGCCACATTGCCGATGAGCGTCGTCTTGATCGGCCCGAGCCCGACGAATTGCAGAATGTTGCGCTCCAGCGCTTTCAGGCTGTGGGCGAAGAAGAACCAGCGATAGACGAAGCCCGGCATGCCCATGGTGATCACGACGCGGGCCGACTTGCCCTTGAGCAGGCCGCCGCGAAGCGAGCGGCCCTTGCGCGGAATCGCGAAACCCGGGCGGAAGGCCTGCTCCATGAAGGCCTTCAGCAGCGCCGGCATGGAGCCGAGCCAGAGGGGATAGAGGATCACGATGTGCTCGGCCCAGGCGATGGAGCCTTGAGCCGCCGCGATATTGGGCGGCGTCGCGCCCTCATTCCATTCGGCCTGACTGCGGAGCACCGGCACGTCGAGATCGGCGACGCGGATGATCCTCACCTCGATGCCGCTCTCCCGCGCCCCATGGGCATAGGCCTCACCCAACGCATGAACGAAGCGTGCCGGGTCCGGGTCGGGATGGCCGTCGATGATCGTGATGCGCGTGGCCGTGCGGGCTGCCATGGGGTGCTCCTCGAAGGACCCACATGGATCAGCACGAGGGCGCTTCCAGGGCTTTGATGGGGGTCAAATGGCGACGCTGCTTGGGAACGGGCCCGCGCCTATCCCTCCTCGCCAGGGGAGGGTGGACGCGGAACGCGGCCGGGTGGGGTGGAAGCGTCCACCTGGACAGATCGAGCTCTCATCCCGCCCGGCCCTTCGGGCCACCCTCCCTTGGCAGGGAGGGATGAGTGCCCATCACGACCCCTTGAGTTCGCGCCGCAACGCCTTGACCGCCCGGCTCTCCCGCCGGACCTTGCATGCCACACCACCCAGGAGGCCTCCCATGATCGCCCGCTCGCTCCTCGCCGCCTTCGGGCTCACCCTCGCGGCCGGCGCGGCTGTCGCCCATCACGGCTGGGGCAGCTACGATGCCGGAAAGAAGTTCACCATCGCGAGCACGGTGGAAACCCTCGAGTGGCAGAACCCCCATGTGCACCTGCGCGTGAAGCACGAGGGCGGCACCTGGGAGGCGGTGCTCGCACCGCCCTTCCGCATGGACGCGCGCGGCCTCAACCCGGACCTCATCAAGACGGGCACGCAGGTCTCCGTCGAGGGCTATCCCTCGACCCGCGTCGAGCGCGAGATGCGAGCCGAGCGCATCACGGTGGCGGGTCAGACCTACGAGCTGCGCTAACGCATGGAAGCGTTCTACGCCGAGGCCTTGAGCGCGCTGGAGCAATCGGGCCTCGGCCATTTCGCCCGGCATTCCGCCTGGGGCTTCACGATCGCCAACGTGCTGCATGTGATCGGCGCCGCGCTGGTGCTCGGCTCGATCGCGGTGTTCGACATCCTGGTGCTGGCGCGGCGCGGTTGGATCGCGGCGCAGACCGGCCGGGTGGCGATCCCGCTCGCGGCGTTCGGCCTCGCGCTGCAGATCCCGACGGGCTTCGTGCTGCTCGCCGCCGAGGCCGTGGCGATCGGGCAGAACCCCGCCTTCCTCGCGAAGCTCGCCTTCATCGCGCTCGGGATCGTCAATCTCAGCCTGCTTCACGGGCGTTTTCGCGGCGCGTTGCGGAGCGAGGTGCCGGACGGCGCACGGGCTTTCGCCGCGGTGTCGCTCGTGGCCTGGACCGCCACCGTCGCGGCAGGCCGCATGATCGCCTATCTATAATAAGAGAGAGCCGTTGCCGTGCGTGCTGCACGGCGACGGCGTCGCGGCTCATGCGAGCGCGGGGCTCGAGCGGCGCAGGCCCATGAACTGCAGCTCCGCATACATCGCGACCACTGCGGCCTGCGCGAGCACGAAAGCGATGCCGCTCCCGGTCGGCGCCACGTAGCCGCTGACCAGCAGCAACACGCTGTCCACGACCCACAGGGCGTTGAGGCCGATCACCGACCACACCGCGCCGCGGGAGACCCGCTCGCGGAAGCCCAGCATGACGACATAGGTTACGAAGGGGATGAGCAGGAGGCCAGCGGCGCGCAGGAGCGTCGCGGGGAGGCCGAGCAGGCCCTCAAGAAAGCCCGCGCCGGCGATCATCAGCGCCGCGCAGGCCGCCGTGGTGACCGCGTCCGCGAGGAGCGCCTGGCGCAGGAGAGGCGAGGGGAGGAGGGGGGCGTTCGTCATGGGTGTTCGTCCTTCAAGCCGCTCCCCGATGCCGATGCCGGGGAGTTCAGTGGAGGATCGCCCCCGTTCTGCACCGCGTCGATTACCTCGAAGGTCATTGGATCGCATGAGGCGCGGGGCTAACCTCGCCCCATGATAGCCTCCACCTCCCGCTTTGGCGACCACCTGCGCGAATGGCGCCAGCGCCGCCGCCTGAGCCAGCTCGATCTCGCGCTGGAAGCCGACATCTCCACGCGGCACCTGAGCTTCGTCGAGACCGGCCGCGCGAGCCCGAGCCGCGAGATGGTGCTGCGCTTGGCCGAGCACCTCGCCGTCCCCTTGCGCGAGCGCAACGTGCTGCTGGCAGCCGCGGGCTATGCGCCCGTTTTCGCGGAGCGCTCCCTCGACGATCCCGCGCTCAAGGCCGCCCGCGCCGCGGTCGATCTCGTGCTCAAGGGCCACGAGCCCTATCCGGCGCTCGCGGTCGATCGGCACTGGAACATGCTGGCCGCGAACGCCACCGTCGCGCCGCTTCTCGCCGGCGTGGCGCCGCATCTCCTCGAGGCGCCCGTCAACGTGCTGCGCCTCGGCCTGCACCCCGAGGGCCTCGCCCCGCGGGTGGAGAACTTCGCGGAGTGGCGCGCCCACATCCTCCACCGCCTGCGCCAACAGATCGAGGCCACCGCCGACCCGGTGCTCGTCGAACTTCTCAACGATCTGCGCGCCACGCCCGCGCCCCGCAGCGCCGGCCCTCACGAGGACGCCTATGGCGGCGTGGTGGTGCCGCTGCGGCTCAAGACCCCGCACGGCACGCTCTCCCTCTTTTCCACCATCACCGTGTTCGGCACGCCGGTGGACATCACCCTCCAGGAACTCGCCATCGAGGCCTTCTACCCGGCCGATGCCGCGACCGGCGATCTGCTGCGGACGCTCGCCAACGCTTAGACACGCTGGACGCCTGCGCGCCGGGATGCACAATCCCGCTCCCCTCGAACGCCTCGGAGCGCCGCGTGCCAAGCCCCCATCCCGTGATCGTCGAAGCCCCGCGGCTGGAGGCCCTGGTGCGCCGCATTTTTGAGGCCGCGGGCTCCGGCGAGCGCGAGGCCGCGCTCGTGGCGCGCCACCTCGTGGAGGCCAATCTGCGCGGCCACGATTCGCACGGGATCGGCATGATCCCGGCCTATATCGAGAATGCGCTCGCCGGCGTCTTGCCCCTGAACCAGGCCCTGCGGGTCGACCTCGACACCGGCCCGCTTCTCGTCTGCGACGCCGGCATCGGGCTTGGCCAGGCGATGGCGCATGACGCCATGGTGCTCGGCATCGAGCGGGCGCGCCGGCACGGCACCTGCATCGTGGGCCTGCGCAACGCGCATCATATCGGTCGCATCGGCCACTGGGCCGAGCAATGCACGGCCGCCGGGCTCGTCTCGATCCATTTCGTCAACGTGGCGAGCCGGCCCGCGGTGGCGCCCCACGGCGGCACGCAGGCCCGCATGGGCACGAACCCGCTCGCCATCGGCATCCCGCGCCCGGGCGATGAGCCGATCGTGGTGGATTTCGCCACGAGCCGCTGGGCGGTCGGCAAGGTGCGCGTGGCGCAGAACAAAGGCGAAGCCCTTCCGCCCGGCATTCTCCTCGATGCCGAGGGGCGGGACACCGCCGATCCGGCGCAACTCTTCGCCGAGCCCGCGGGCGCGCTGCTCACCATGGGCGAGCACAAGGGCTGGGGATTGTCGCTTGCCTGCGAATTGCTCGCCGGCGCGCTTCTCGACGCCGAGCCCCTCAAGGGCGAGCGCAGCAGTCACGCGATCATCAATTCGATGCTGACCGTGATCGTGAGCCCGGACCGGCTCGCCTCCGCCGGCGCCTTCGCGCAGAAGCTCGAAGCGGTGCTGGCCTGGGTGCAATCGGAAACCCGCGAGGGCCGCCCCGCCGTGCGCCTGCCCGGAGACCCTGAGCGCGAGACCCGGGCGGCGCGGCTCGCCGCCGGCATCCCGGTCGACCCCAAGACCTGGCAGGAGGTCCTGAACGCCGCCGCTCAGGCCGGCCTCCCGGAAGCGGAACTCGCCGCGCTCCGCTGAATGCCGCCGGTCAGGCCGGCCTGATGAGGGTGGAGCTGCGCGCCTAGAGATGACGAAAGGTCCGCCGTCACGGAGGCGGAGCTGCGCGCCTCGACATGACGAAGGGTCCGGCGTCGTCCGCCGGACCCCTGTTCATCGTGACGGGCGAGCTGGTCAGGCGTCGTTCGCCGGACCGTCGTACTCGTCATCGTCCATGGCGTCGATCTCGACCAGGAACACCACGTCGATCGGCTCGTCGTCGTCGTCCGCGTCGTCCTCGTCCTCGTATTCTTCGTCGTTCATGGCCTCGTCGAAGGAGTCCACTTCGTCCTCGGAAGCCGGACGCACGGTGAGGGGGGCGGAGCCGTCCCAGAGCGGCTGGCCCTCGCTCGTGAGCGTCTTCAGGTCCTCCTTGAACTCCTCGCTCTCGAAGAGACCGGCGGCCTCATCCTGGGTCGCGTTGGTGACGACGATCGCCTTGCCCTTGATCTCGAGCGTGAACATGAGGCGTCCTTTCTTGAGGTGGTGCCGGAATCGGACGACAACGCCTTAAACGGCGAATGGATCGGGGTCGATCCGCCGCAGCGCAAAAAGCGCCGGCGTCCGGTGCCCAGAACCGGGTGCCTCCGCGGGCGGTTCCACGCCCGACCTCTCCCGAGCACCCCCTTTGTCCACAGGCTTGCCCTCCCGGAGCGCGCATGGCTGCCACGCTTCGCGCCCATGCAACCGGGGCGGTTTTCGAGCGTTGCTGCTGCACGAATGGCCGAGGTTCATGGTTTGTTAACCCTCGGCCGGGGAGATGCCATGCCGGCCCGCCGCACCACCGTCCTTGCCGCCGTGCTCCTCGGCCTCCTGGCAGCCCCCGCCTCGGCCGGCGTCGGTACGAGCCCGCCCGTTCTTGGCAAACCCGCGCTCGCCTCGCCCGGCCCCGCCGCGGCTCCCGAGATCGCGGCCCGCTTCGATCACGCCCTTCGTGCCACCCGGGTGACCGCCCGCGCGCCCGGCGCCTGCGCGGCGCTCGATCTCCCGCTCGCCTGGACCCTCGATGAAACCGCCGCCCCGGCGCGTCTCGAGGCCGCCCAGGGCGGTCCGACCATCGACATGAACCTCCGCGCCGCCCGCGCCCTCCCGCCGGTCCCGAGCCTCGCCAGCCGGGACAGCGCGCTCCCCGCCGACACCGATCTCCCCCGCCGCGCCGCCGCCGCCCTCCAGCGCGAGCACGAGGAGGCGTTAGGGAGGCCCGCCCAATCCGTCGCCCTGACTGCCTTGGACGCTGGCGCCTGGCGCTTCACCGCCACCTGGCTCGACCCCAACCTCCCGGCACCCGTGACCCACGACACGGTGCTCCTCCCGCTCTCGGCCGACTGGGTGCTGGAACTCACCCTGGACGGGGCCAGCAGCCGGGAGATGCACGAGATGCTTCTCGGGGAAGTGATGGAGCGGGTGCGGGTGGGGGGATGCTAGCCGTTTGAACGCACGGGGCCTTCTCCTCGCAAGAGGCCCCATGGTCTGATCCCGCACCGGATAGAAAAGTTGTCGAGCAGCCGTCGCTGCTCGGCCTCGAAGCGCGGCGCCCCTAGCGCGCTTTCGCCCGTCCGTTCTGCGCCTTCACTGCGTTCTCCACCTTATCGAGCTTGTCCTCGAGTTTATCGAGCTTGGCGAGGATCTGGTACAGGAGGTCGGGGGTGACGCGGACGTAGTCGACCGTCTCGCGCGTCGCTTTCGCGGTGGCCTTGGCGGCGTCGATGAGTTCGCGGGTGCCGGCCTCGGAGAGCGCTGGCGCCGTCTGCGCCGCCGCGGGCCCGCCCGCCAGCGCCATCAGGGCAAAGCCCATCGCCGCCACCCCGTTGCTCCACCGCTTCGCCATCGTTGCTCTCCTGCCCTTTTTTGCTCGAGGGCCGAGCTTCCCGATCCAGGGGGCGGGGTCAAGGGCCGGCGCCGCCGTTCCTCTTTTCCGAGGGGAGGGGGGATCGTTTCGGAAACCCCCGCGATGGGGGCGCGGCTAAAACCTCAGGAATCCATCTTGAGGGCGGCGATGAAGGCCTCTTGCGGGATGTCGACCTTGCCGAACTGGCGCATGCGCTTCTTGCCCTCTTTCTGCTTGTCGAGGAGCTTGCGCTTGCGGGACGCATCGCCGCCGTAGCACTTCGCGGTCACGTCCTTGCGCAGGGCGCGCACGGTCTCGCGGGCGATGATCTTGCCGCCGATGGCGGCCTGGATCGGGATCTGGAACAGGTGCGGGGGGATGAGGTCTTTCAGCTTCTCGCACATGGCGCGGCCGCGGCTCTCGGCCCGGTCGCGGTGGACCAGCATGGAGAGCGCGTCCACGGGCTCGGCGTTCACCAGCACCGACATCTTCACGAGGTCGCCCTCGCGGTAATCGGAGATGTGGTAGTCGAAGGAGGCATAGCCCTTCGAGATGCTCTTCAGGCGGTCGTAGAAGTCGAACACCACCTCGTTCAGCGGCAGGTCGTAGACCACCATGGCGCGCTTGCCCACATAGTTGAGGTCGATCTGCACGCCGCGGCGGTCCTGGCACAGCTTCAGCACCGCGCCGAGGTAATCGTCGGGGGTGAGGATCGTAGCGCGGATCCACGGCTCCTCGATGGTCTCGATCTTCATCACGTCCGGCATGTCGGCCGGGTTGTGGAGCTCGATGACGGAGCCGTCCCGCAGCTTGAGATGGTAGACGACGGACGGCGCGGTGGAGATGAGGTCGAGGTTGAACTCGCGCTCGAGCCGCTCCTGAATGATCTCAAGGTGGAGGAGGCCGAGGAACCCGCAGCGGAAGCCGAAGCCCAGCGCCGCGGAGGTCTCCATCTCGTAGGAGAAGCTCGCATCGTTGAGGCGCAAGCGCCCCATGGCGGCGCGCAGATTCTCGAACTCCGCCGCATCTACGGGGAAGAGACCGCAGAACACCACCGGCTGCACCGGCTTGAAGCCCGGCAGAGCCGAGGCGGTGGGGCGGCGCTCCTCCGTGATGGTGTCGCCCACGCGGGTGTCCGCCACCTCCTTGATCGATGCCGTGAGGAAGCCGACTTCGCCCGGCCCGAGCTCGGCGGCCTCCTGCATCTTCGGCCGGAACACGCCGATGCGGTCGACGCCGTAAGATGCGCCGGTGCCCATCATCTTGACGGTCATGCCTTTTTTCAGCACCCCGTCGAGGATGCGCACGAGCACCACGACCCCGAGATAGGCGTCGTACCATGAGTCCACGAGGAGCGCCTTGAGCGGCGCCTTGGCATCGCCCTTCGGGGGCGGCAGCCGCGTGACGATGGCCTCCAGCACGCCCTCGATGTTGAGGCCGGTCTTGGCGGAGATCGCCACGGCCTGCGAGGCGTCGATGCCGATCACCTCCTCGATCTGCTCCTTCACCCGGTCGGGCTCGGCCGCGGGGAGGTCGATCTTGTTCAGGACCGGCACGATCTCATGGTTGGCGTCGATGGCCTGGTAGACGTTGGCGAGCGTCTGGGCTTCCACGCCCTGCGAGGCGTCGACCACGAGGAGCGAGCCCTCGCAGGCGGCAAGCGACCGCGAGACCTCGTAGGCGAAGTCCACGTGGCCAGGCGTGTCCATGAGGTTGAGGATGTAGGTCTTGCCATCCTGCGCCGTGTACTCCAGGCGCACGGTCTGGGCCTTGATGGTGATGCCACGCTCGCGCTCGATATCCATGTTGTCGAGCACCTGCTCGGTCATCTCGCGCGCCGAGAGGGCGCCCGTGGTCTGGATCAAGCGGTCGGCCAAAGTCGACTTCCCGTGGTCGATATGGGCCACGATGGAAAAGTTACGGATATTGTCGATGGAGTGCGCGGTCATGAGGGCTCGCGAGCGGCGGCGCAACGCGAAGGGGGGCGCGGCCGGGGAAAGGGATGCGGCGCCATAGCAGGAGGGGGAGGTTAAGCCAAGGGAAGGCGGTGTCGCGGAACCCGGCACTTCCCCTCTCCCCGCTTGCGGGGAGAGGGCTGGGGTGAGGGGCCGGTCGGAGAAGCACGCTGTCTCCCACCTCACGTGTTCATTGCCAGGGTCGACCTGCCCAAGACACCGTTACGCATCGAGCCTTACTGACCAGCCCCTCACCCTAACCCTCTCCCCGCCCGCGGGGAGAGGGGACGTGCTCACAGCATCTTCTGCATGAACAGCAGGTCGAGCCAGCGCTCGGTCTTGCGTCCGATCTCCCGCAGGCAGCCCGCTTCCGTGAAGCCGAGCTTGGCGTGCAGCGCCACGGAGGCGTCGTTCGGCAGGCCGATGCCGGCCACCATCACGTGGCGCCCCTCAGCCCGAGCGCGGTCGAGGAGGGCCTGCATGAGGGGCTTCGCCAAACCCTGCCCACGCCGCTCCCGGGCGATGTAGACCGAGTTCTCCACCGTGCCGTCATACCCCGCGCCGAAGCGGAAGGGGCCATAAGAGGCGTAGCCCGCGAGCGTGCCGTCCGCCTCGACCGCGAGCACGGGAAACCCCCGGGCACGGCGCTCCTCGAACCAGGCGCGGCGGTTCGCGAGGTCCACGGCCTCGTATTGCCAGATCGCGAGGGAGTTCAGGATCGCGTCGTTGTGGATGGCGAGGATCGCGGGCAGGTCCGCTTCCGTGGCGTCGCGGATCAGCGGCACGGTTCGAGCCTCCGGTTCCACTGCGTCGCGGACAACCATGTGGTCAGACCTGCTTCAGGAAATAGGTGGCCGAGGCGAGCTCGCCGTTGGTGCGGTAGGAATGGCCGGGCACCACACCCCATTGCATCCAGCCGCAGCGGCGGTAAAGCGCCTCGCCGGCGCTGCCGGTCTCGGTGTCGAGGAGAAGCAGCGTGCGCCCCGCCGCCTTGGCGCGCTCTTCCGCCTCGGTGAGGAGCCGGGCGCCGAGGCCGCGGCGGCGGACGGACGAATGCACGAGCATCTTGCCGATCTCGGCCCGGTGCGGCGCGTTCGGCTGCGGCGCGAAGGTGAGCACCACGGTGCCGACGATGCGCCCCTGCTGCTCCGCGACCAGCAGCACCCGCCCGCCATCCGCGATCCCCGGCACTTGCGCGCGCCAGAATCCTTCCGCCTCGTGGTGCTGGAAGCCCGCCATGAAGTTCACCGAGCCGCCGTGGGCCACCGCGTCCACGAGAAGGTCCGCGAGTTCCGGCAACCGCGCCATGGCTTCGGCTGCATCGAGGGGGCGGATTGCGGGATCGGTCACGACGATGGGATCGGCAAGGTCAGGCACGAGGCGGCTCCAGCATGAGAACGACGGCGTAGCGGATCGGGCGGTCGGTGGGGTTGTGGTAGGTGATCGTCCGGTCGAGGCGCATGTGCAGGCAATCGCCCGCTTCGAGCACATGGGTGGTGTCCCCAACCGTCAGCTCCAGGCGCCCTTCGAAGAGCCACACATGCTGATCGCTGCCCCGGCTGGTCCAGGGCCGGTCGAAGGTCACCCGGGCGCCCGGCGGGAAGGTCACGTCCACGATCTCGACCGGCGAGCCCGTGCCGCGGGGCGCCACGTCCCGGCGCAGATACCCGGTTGCGGGATCGCGCCACACGGGCTGCTCGGCGGCGCGGGAGAGCGGAGCGCCCCGCTGGGCTTCCTTCTCGAACAGGGAGGCCAGGCTGATCCCTAAGCCCGCGCAAAGGCGGCCCAGCAAGGCAGCCGTCGGGCTCGATTCCGCCCGCTCGATCTTCGAGATCATCGCGCGGCTCACGCCCGACCGCTCGGCCAGTCCATCGAGAGACAGGTTCTGGCTCAGGCGCGCGCCGCGGATGCGGTCGCCGAGACGCGTGTCGATGCCGGAGAGATCATCCATAATAGGAGACATCATCTCTCATATGGTAGAGGAGTCAACCCACGCTCTTCGATGTGGTTCTTTTTTGAGGGCACCTGCGTTTCTCCAGACTGAGGCCCGATCCCGCATGACAACCACCGCCGCTCCCGTCACTCCTCCCCAGGCTCCCGCCCTCGCGCGCTCCATAGGCCCCGTGCAGATGACGCTTTACGGCCTGGGCTCCATGCTGGGGGCAGGCATCTACGGTCTCATCGGCCAGGCGGCCGGCGCGGTGGGCAATGCGGTGTGGCTCGCGTTCCTCGTCGCCATGGTGGCCGCGCTGCTCACGGCCTTGAGCTACGCCTCGCTCGGCTCCCGCTATCCCCGTGCCGGCGGCGCGGCCTATGTCACGCAGCGCGCCTATGGAATGCCGCTCCCGAGCTTTGTGGTCGGGATGACCCTCGTCTGCTCCGGCCTCACCTCGGTCGCGACCCAATCGCGGGTGTTCGCCGCGAACCTCCAGACGCTCGCGGGCCTCGACGCCCTGCCGACCTGGACCCTGGCCCTCGGCATCCTCCTCCTTCTCGCCGGCCTCGTCTTCCGCGGCATCCGCGAATCCATGTGGGTGAACGTGCTCTGCACCTGCGTGGAGGCCGCGGGGCTCCTCATCGTCATCGCGGTGGGCATCCGCTTCTGGGGCAGCGTCGATCTCCTTGAGGTGCCGGCGCCCAGCGCGGGCGGCGAGGACATAATGGCGCTCCTCATCCTGCAGGGCGCCGTCCTCACCTTCTTCGCCTTCATCGGCTTCGAGGACACCGTCAACGTCGCCGAGGAATGCAAGGACCCGCAGCGCACGGTGCCCATCGGCCTCATCGGCGCCATGGCGATCGCGGCGGTGCTCTACGTGCTGGTGGCGATCACGGCCGTGTCGGTGGTGCCTTACGGCGAACTCGCTAAAGCCCCAGGGCCGCTCACCGAGGTGATGAACCGGGCCGCGCCCTGGTTTCCGAGCGTGGTCTATACCCTCATCACGCTGTTCGCCGTCGCCAACACCGCGCTTGTGAACTACATCACGGCCTCGCGCCTCATCTACGGCATGGCCCGCCAGGGGCTGCTGCCCGAGCGCCTTGGCGCGGTGCACGCCCGCACGCGCACGCCGCATGTCGCGATCCTGCTGCTGCTCGCGATCCTCACGCCGCTTGCGCTTCTCGGCACCATCGCGCAGCTCGCCGCCGCGACCGTGCTCCTGCTGCTGACGGTGTTCGCCGTGGTGAACGGCGCGCTGTTCATCTTGAAACGCCGCGCCGACGAGCCGCGCGGCCGCTTCGAGGTGCCGCTCTTCGTGCCGGCGCTCGGCGCCCTCGTGTGCCTGATGCTGGTCGCGGTGCGCGTGTCCACCGGCGACTGGCGAGCGCCCGCCATCGCGGGCGGGCTGCTCCTCGGCGTGGTGGCGATCTACGCGGTGCTTCGCCCGAAGCCCGTCGACCCCGCCGTCGCGCCGGCCGAATAGCACGCGTCGCAACACCCTTCGGCCCGTCTGCGCGCTTCACCGCGCTTCCTGAACGTGCTCTGTCACATCGGAGCCGGAGTTCTCCGTGGACATCACCGTTTTTGCCCTCCTGCTCGTGAGCGCCGCGCTCCATGCGACCTGGAACGGCTGGGTGAAATCGCGCGCCGACAGCGCCACGGCGATCGCGGCGGTGGCCATCGGAGCCGCGGTGCCGAACACGATCGTGCTGGCGGTCTTCGGGGTGCCCGGAGCGCAGGTCTGGCCCTGGATCGCGGCCACCGTGGTGGCGAGCATCCTCGGCATGAATCTCACGGCGCTCGCCTATCGCGAGGGTGATTTCGCCGTCGCCTATCCGCTGATGCGCGGCTTCACGCCGGTGCTGTTGATCGTCACGGCCATTCCGTTGTTCGGCGAGACGCCGAGCCTCGTCCAGGCGCTCGGCGTGCTCGCGATTTCCGGAGGCCTGGCGCTCATCGGCTGGGAGGCGGCCGCCCGATCCCGCACCATGACGCTGCGGGGCCTCGGCCTCACAGCCCTGAGCGCCGCCGTCGTCGCGACGGGCGCCATGGTGGACGCCAAGGGGGCACGCCTGTCCGAGAGCCCCTTCTCCTATGGGGCCACGATCTCGTTTCTCAACGGCGTCAGCATGGCGCTGTTTCAGCGCCTGCGCGGCCACCGCCTGCCGGCCCTCGTGCGTGAGCAATGGCCGCTCTTCACGTTCGGCGCGGCCATCTCGATCGTCTCGTACGTTCTCTACATCTGGTCCCTCATGCACGCGCCTGTGGCGCTCGTCGCGGCCTTGCGCGAAACCAGCATGCTCTTTGCCGTCCTGATCGGCGCGCTGATCCTGCGGGAGCGCGTGAGCTCCTGGCGCTGGTTCGCCGTCGCGGTGATGTTTACGGGGATGATGCTGATCCGGCTGTAGGGCGGCGGCTCAGCGCCCGCGCTCCAGGATTCGGCTCACCACCTTGGCGGTGTAGTCCACCATGGGCACGATGCGGGCGTAGTTGAGCCGCGTCGGGCCAATCACGCCGACGACGCCCACGATCTTCTGCGCCCCGTCGCGGAAGGGCGCCGCGATCATCGAGGAGCCCGAGAGGGAGAACAGCTTGTTCTCCGAGCCGATGAAGATGCGAACCCCTTCGCCCGCTTCGGCGCGGGTGAGGAGGTCGATCACGTCCGTCTGCGTTTCAAGGTCGGCGAAGAGGAGACGGATGCGCTCCAGGTCCTCCACGGCCTTCAGGTCCTCGAGCAGGTTCGCCTGGCCGCGCACGATGAGCTGGCGGGTATCGGCGGAGCCGACGGTGGTGGCGAGCCCGGCTTCCACGAGGCGCGCGGTGATGGCGTCGAGCTGGCGCTCCATGTCCGTGCGCCGGGCCTCGATTTCGCCGCGCACGTCGCCGAGCGTCTTGCCTCGGATGCGGGCGTTGAGAAAATTGCCGGCCTCCGTGAGGGCGCTTGCCGGCAAGCCCGGCGGCAGGTCGAGAAGGCGGTTTTCCACCGAGCCATCCTCGGAGACGAGCACCACGAGCGCTCGCGCCGGATCGAGCCGGACGAACTCGATATGCTTGAGGCTCGCATTCGACTTCGTGGTCACCACCACGCCTGCACCTCGTGACATGCCCGACAGCAGGGTGGAGGCTTCGGCGAGCGCCGTCTCGAGGGTGTGGCCGCTGGCGGCCGCGCGCATCTGCGCTTCGACCCGCGCCCGCTCCTCCGTGGACAGGTCGCCGATTTCGAGCATGGCGTCGACGAAGAAGCGCAGGCCGAGTTCCGTTGGGAGTCTCCCGGCGCTGGTATGCGGCGCGAAGACGAGGCCCGCCTGCTCCAAATCCGCCATCACGTTGCGCACGGAGGCCGGCGAGAGGGTCATGGGCAGAATGCGCGAGAGGTTGCGCGAACCCACCGGCTCGCCCGTCGCGAGGTAGCTCTCAACGATGCGTCGGAAAATCTCGCGGGAGCGCTCGTTCAGCTCCGCGATGGCGCGGGACTCGGTGGGCGTCAGGGACTGGCTGCGCACGTTCATGGGATCGCGGATGCTAACATGACCTCGGTGACTGGCGACGGTCCTATAATGTGCGCGCCGGCCGCCCATTCGGCAAGCGGCGCCCGGCCACGCTCCGCCCGCTGTCCCCTGTAGCCTTGCCCCATCCAGCTTGCCGCGCCCCTGTTCCGGGCCTAAACAGCCCCGCCATCACCGGAGATCCCCCATGCGGCCCTCGAAGCGCGCTCCCGACCAACTGCGCCCCGTCACCCTGGAGCGGGGCGTCGCGCGCTATGCGGAAGGCTCCTGCATGGTGTCGTTCGGCGAGACCCGGGTGCTCTGCACCGCCTCGTTCGAGGAGCGCGGGCCGCCGTGGCTGCGCGGCTCCGGCAAGGGGTGGGTCACGGCCGAGTACGCCATGCTCCCTCGCGCCACCCATGAGCGCACCCGCCGCGAGGTCACTTCGGGCAAGCCTTCAGGCCGCACCCAGGAGATCCAGCGCCTCATCGGCCGGTCGCTACGCGCGGTCGTGAACCTGCCCGCCATCAGCGAGCGGCAGATCGTCGTCGATTGCGACGTGATCCAGGCGGATGGCGGCACCCGCACGGCGTCGATCACCGGCGCCTGGGTGGCGCTCCACGAATGCTTCACCTGGATGCAGTCGCGCTCGATCATCTCCGTGAACCCCCTGCGCGAGCCCGTCGCGGCCGTCTCCTGCGGGATCTATCAGGGCACCCCCGTGCTCGACCTCGACTACGCTGAGGATTCCGCGGCCGAAACGGACGCCAATTTCGTGATCACCGGTTCGGGCGGCCTCGTGGAGGTTCAGGGCACGGCCGAGGGCAAGCCCTTCTCGGAGGAGGAATTCTTGAAGCTCCTGCAACTCGCAAAGGCGGGCATCGGGCAGCTCGTGGACCTGCAGAAGCGGACGGTGGCCTGATCTCCCTCTCCCCGCAGGCGGGGAGAGGGCTGGGGTGAGGGGCCGGTCGGTGAAGCACTCTGCGCCTACGTCCTGCACCACAGCGCTCTTCAACGCGGTTCCTCGGCGGCATTGCGCCCCACCGTCCAGCCCCTCACCCTAACCCTCTCCCCGCCTGCGGGGAGAGGGGATCGAAAGGTGCTCCCATGCCCCGCCCCCTCAGCGGCAAGGTCGTCATCGCCACGCACAATGCGGGCAAGCTGCGCGAGATGCAGGAACTGCTCGCCCCCTTCGGGATCGAGGCGGTGTCCGCCGGCGCGCTTGGGCTTCCGGTGCCGGAGGAGACCGGGCACATGTTCGCCGAGAATGCGGGCATCAAGGCGCACGCGGCCGCGAAGGCCACGGGGCTGCCGGCGATCTCGGACGATTCAGGCCTGTGCGTCGAGGCGCTGGACGGGGCGCCGGGCATCTTCACCGCCGACTGGGCCGGCCCGAACCGGGATTACCCGGGCGCCATGGCGCGGGTCGACCGGGAATTGCGGACGCGGGGCGCCACCACGCCGGACGAGCGCCGCGCCCATTTCGTCTCCGCCCTCGTGGTGGCCTGGCCCGACGGTCACGGCGAGCTCTTCGAGGGCCGCGTCTTCGGTCACGTGGTGTGGCCACCGCGGGGAGCGCAGGGTTTCGGCTACGATCCCCTGTTCCAGCCCGACGGGCACAGCCGCACCTTCGGCGAGATGAGCGCGGAGGAGAAGCACGGCATCGATTGGTCGAGCGCGGAGCCGAAGGCGCTCTCCCACCGGGCCCGCGCTTTCGCCAAGCTCGCGCGGGGCTGCCTGAAGCGAATGTGAGGCCACGGGCGGGCTCGTGCGTCACCGCCTCGCCATGACGCCGCGGGCGCGTTCTGATAGAAGCCCCCGATGATCGTTCATCCGACGCAGGATGCGGGCTTCGGCGTCTACGTGCACTGGCCCTTCTGCGCCTCTAAATGCCCCTATTGCGACTTCAACTCCCATGTCCGGCATCAGCCCGTGGACCAGGAGCGCTTCGTCGCGGCCTTCCGGCGCGAGATCGCGCATATGGCGGAGCTGGCGCCGGGGCGGCACGTCACGAGCGTGTTCTTCGGCGGCGGCACGCCCTCGCTCATGCGGCCGGGCACCGTCGGCGCGATCCTCGACGCCATCGGGGCCGCCTGGGCTGTGGACAGCCGGGCCGAGGTGACGCTTGAAGCCAATCCGACGAGCGTGGAGGCCGAGCGGTTCGCGGGCTTTCGCGCGGCCGGCGTCAACCGCGTGTCGCTCGGCGTCCAGGCGCTGAACGATCCGGATCTGAAGCGCCTCGGGCGCATGCACTCCGCCGAAGAAGCGCTCGCCGCCATCCGCATCGCGGCAGCGCATTTCGAACGCTATTCCTTCGACCTCATCTACGCCCGTCCGAATCAAACGCCCGAAGCCTGGCGCGCGGAGCTCGAAGCGGCCATCGCGCATGCGGTCGAGCATCTGTCGCTCTATCAGCTCACCATCGAGCCCGGCACGTGGTTCGAGCGCCTGCACCAGGCCGGCAAGATCGTGGTGCCGGGCGAAGACGAGGCGCGCGCCCTCTACGAGATCACGCAGGAGGTCTGCGAGGCCCATGGCCTGCCGGCCTACGAGGTCTCGAACCATGCACGGCCCGGCGCCGAGTCCCGGCACAACCTCGTCTACTGGCGCTACGGCGAATATGTAGGGGTCGGCCCCGGCGCCCATGGACGCCTCGTACGCCCGAACGGACGCATCGCCACCGCGACCGAGCGGCACCCCGAGACCTGGCTTGCCGCGGTCGAACGCGAGGGGCATGGGATCGTCGAGGAGGAGTGGCTCACGGCCGAGGCCGAGGGCGACGAGTTCCTCCTTATGGGCCTGCGCCTGAGAGAGGGGATCGACCCCGCCCGCTACACGTCCCTCACCGGCCGCCGCCTCGACGAGGGCCGCATCCGCACGCTCGAGGACGAGGGTTTCCTCGCCCGCCGCAACGCCCGCCTCGCCGTCACCCGCGAGGGCTTTCCGGTGCTGAACGCGGTGGTGGGCCAGCTGGCGGCCTAATGCCCCCTCTCCCCTTGTGGGAGAAGAATCGTCAGGTTCCCGGCAGCGCCCGCGGGGCCGGGTTCGCCATCACGGCCGCGCCGCCCCGGATCTCCTGGACGGCCAGCGCCCGCTCGTTGGTGCCGTCGGCCCGGAAGCGGAACACGCCGTCGGCGCCGGCAAAGCCCGCCGGGTTCGTGAGCACCGCTTCCGAATAGCGCTGCGAGCCCTGCTGGCGGGCGAGCGCGGCGGCGAGCGAGACGGCGTCGTAGGACAGCGTTGCGATGCGGGTCGGGTCCTCGCCGAAGCGTGCCCGGTAGCGGCCCGCGAAGGCGTTGAAGCCCCGGTTGTCGGGGGCTGCGAACCAGCCGCCCTGGAGGGCCGGCACCGCAAACACCCGCGCCTCGTTCCACACGCCGGTACCGAGCGGCTTCACGCGGCCCGGGTTGAAGCCGGCGGCCTGGAGGGCTTGGCCCACGGCGGCGATGCCGTCGCCGTTCTCGGGCACGAACAGGGCATCGGCCTGCGGCGCCGAACCGCCGACCAGCGGCGCGAGCCGCTGCACGGCCGCCTGCGGCTGACCCGCCGGATAGCGCTCGATGGCCACGACCCTCAGGCCCCGCGCGGCGGCGGCCTCGCGGAACTGCGCCTCGACCACGCTGCCGTAGGTGGTCTCGGGGATGAGAGCCGCGATGGAGCGGCGCCCCTGCTGTGCGGCGTGCTCGACCACGCGATCGACTTCGGCCTGCGCTAGGAAGCTCAGCAGATACACGCCGCGAGCCGCCACGCTGGCATCGCTCGAGAACGCCAGCACCGGGCGCCCGGCTTGCCGCGCCACGCCGCCCGCGGCCTGCACGGTGGCGGCGAAGAGGGGGCCGATGATGAGTTCCGCCCCCTCGGCGACCGCCTGGTTCGCGGCCTCCCGCGCCCCCTCCGGGGTGCCGCCGTCGTCCTTGACGAGGATGGTGAGGTCCGGGCCCTGGAACTCGGCGAGCGAAAGTTCGGCCGCATTGCGCAGGGATTGCGCCGCCACGGCGCCGGGGCCGTTGGCGGTGAGGGGCAGGATCAGCGCCACGCGCACGGACCCGTTGCCGATGGTGCCGCCTGTTGCTGCGGCGGGCTGGGTGGGCTGCGCCGGCTGTGCGGTCTGGCGCTGCGGAGCCACCGTGCCGGAGCCCACACAGGCCGCAAGACCGAGCGCCAGGATGCCGGCCGCCAGGCCGGGATGAAACCAGAAACGTGCCATCGCGTGGCCCCCTTGTGCGGCTTCATCGCGCGTCACACGCCCGGCCGCTTGATCCTTCGCATGCAATGGAGGATCGGAGCCAAAAGTAAACGTTGATTTTGAGGCGGCTTCTCCGCCTTTGGCCTCAAGCCCAGCCTTATGCGACAGTCGGACGCGATGACCGCCAGAATCAGACCTCGCCCGTGCTCCAGGGAGCCCCTCGCCCCATGAGCCAGAGAATCGACAACCGCCGGCGCCGCCCGCCCGACGCCAAGGGGGGCGTCTTCACGGCCTTCGGCCTGGCCGCCGAAGCGGAGCCGTTGAGCCCCGGCCTCTATGTGGTCGCGACCCCCATCGGCAACCTGAGGGATGTGTCGTTCCGGGCTCTGGCGACGCTCGCCGCCGCCGACGCGGTGCTGGCCGAGGACACCCGCGTGACGAAAACGCTGCTCGCCCATTACGGCATCACGACCCCGCTTGTGGCGTATCACGAGCACTCCAACGAGGCCGTGCGCGAACGCATGATCCACCGCGTCCGCGAAGGCCAGGCGCTGGCGCTGGTGTCGGATGCCGGCACGCCCCTCGTGTCCGATCCCGGCTACAAGCTCGTTCAGGCGGCGATCGAGGAGGGCCTGCCGGTGACGCCGATCCCCGGCCCCTCCGCGGTGACCTCCGCCCTCGTGGTCTCTGGCCTACCGACGGACCGCTTCTTCTTCGAGGGCTTCCTGCCGCCGAAGAGCGCCGCCCGCCGCACGCGGCTTCAGACCATCGGCTCGATCCCGGGCACGCTCGTGATCTTCGAGGCGCCCCATCGCCTGCCCGAGATGTTGGCCGATGCCGCCGCCGTGCTCGGCGACCGGCCCGCCGTGGTGGCGCGGGAACTCACCAAGATGTTCGAGACCGTGCGGCGAGGTCCTTTGGGCGATCTTGCCGCGCAATTCGCCGCCGAGGGGCCGCCGAAGGGCGAGATCGTGGTGCTCATCGGCGAAGCCACGGAGGAGATGAATGCGGCCGAGGTCGATGCGGTGCTGGACGGCAAGCTCGAAGCGGCGCTGAAAAGCCATTCGATCAAGGATGCGGCGGCGCTCGTCGCCGCCGATCTCGGCGTGCCGAAGCGGGACGTCTACGCCCGCGCCCTGCAGCTGTCCCGGGCGAAGGACGCATGATGGCCTCGGCCGAGCGTCGCCGCGCTACCTATCTGCGCGGCCATTGGGCCGAGGCCGCCGCCCTTCTGCTCCTCCTTGCCGAAGGCTATCGCCCGCTCGCTCGGCGCTTTGCGGCGTCCGGCGGCGAGATCGACCTCGTGATGCGGCGCGGCGATACCATCGCCTTCGTGGAGGTGAAAGCGCGCGGTCGCATGGAGGATGCGCTCACTGCGATCACGGCGACGAAGCGCCGGCGCTTCTCCCGCGCAGCGCGCGCCTGGCTCGCGCGCAACCCCTGGGCCGCCACGAAAACCTGGCGCGCGGACGTGGTCTCCGTCGCGCCCTGGCGCTGGCCGCAGCACAGGCTGGCGGCGTTCGAGATCGAGATGGGTTAGCGCGCCCGCGCCAGCCACACGGTGTGCCCGCCGCATTCGGGGTCCTCAGGCCGATGATCCACCACATCGAAGCCGTTGGCGCCGAGGAGCGCGCGATACTCCGCCTCGTCGAGGCTCGCATGGTAGAGCGCCTCGCCCCCGAACGAGCCGATGGCCTCCCCATGCGTGGGGCCGCTGGTGAACAGGAGAGCGGCGCCCGGCGCCGCATGCGCGCGAAAGCGGGGAAACATCCCCCGCTGATCGTCGAAGCCGAGGTGAAAGAAGCTGTCCCAGGCGATCAGCCCGTCGAAGCTGCGCGCCAGGGTGAGGCGTCTCATATCGGCCACATGCCATTCGTGATCGGGAAAGCGGCGGCGACAGAGCCCGATCAATGTCGGCGCGGCGTCGCCCTCCGTGAGCCTGAAGCCCCGGCCGATGAGGTAGGCCGCGATGGGCTCGCCGGAACCGCAGCCGATATCGAGGATCGTTCCTCCCGGCGGCAGGAGGGCGGCAAAGCGATCGAGCCATCCGCGTTCGAACAGGCTGCGTCCGCGCTCGCGGTCGAAGAGTTCCGCGTGCTGCTCGTAGAGCCCCGGAATGCGGTCGGCGGCGCTCACCCGAGCGTATCAGGTCTCAGCCGTCATGGGCGGCGTGAACACCGTCACGGCGTTTTCCCGGATGGTGAATTTCGCCGGGGTCTGGGAAACGATCTCGCCGTCGGCATTGATCGGGCGGGGCCGGCGGGTCCGGATGGTGAATTCCTTAGCGCGGATGGCGCGCACTTCCTCCCAGGCGCCATGCTCGCCGGTGCGGAAGGACCGGGCCATGAAGGCGAGTTTCCAGGCGCGCTTGAATTCCAGGCTGTAGAGATCGAGGTGCTGGTCGTCGATGGCGGCGGTACGCTCCACCGCGTTGCCGCCGCCGTAATAGCGGCCGTTGCCCACCGCGATCTGCAAGGTGCGCACGCGCTTCGAGCCCTCCTGGCTCGTGATCACCGCCGTGAAGGGCCGCGCCTTGGCGAGAACGCGCATGGCGACGAGCGCGTAGCCCATGCGGCCCCAGCGGCGCTTGATGTCCTGGGTCAATTGCAGGGCCAGTTCCGCCGAGAGGCCGAGCGATGCCACGTTGAAGAAGGGCTGCTCGTTGACGATGCCGAGATCGATGGTGCGGGTGTGCCCGCCCGCAATGACCTTGGCGGCCGCATTGAGATCGTCCGGGATCCCGAGGGTGCGGGCGAGATCGTTGGCGGTGCCGAGGGGAAGGATGCCGAGAGGCCTTCCCCGCTCCATGACGCCGAGCGCCGCCGCGTTGATGGTGCCGTCGCCCCCGCCCACCACCACGCAATCCACGTCGCGCGCATGCTCGACGATCATGGGCGACAGAGCCTCCCGCGTACCGCAATCGCGATGGACCGGCTCGATCCCGTTCGCTCGCAACGCCTCCATGGCGGCGTCGAGCTTGTCGGCCCCACTCCGGCTTTTGGCATTCACGATGAGAAGGGCGCGGCGCATGGGAGGGAAGGGTGGGGTCCCGGGGAGGTGAGTACAAGATCACAACGACCGAGGAGGGGCGAGGGTTCGGGCGGGCCCTTCGACTCGTCCCGCAAGCGCAGGGAGGTGGCGACGGTTGCCTTCGCTCCCTCGGCGCTCGATAAGAGCCGCCGGGTCTCCAAGCGAGCCGCCCATGCCTCTCACCGTCGCGGGCGGCTCGGACCTTCTCGTCCACCCGAACTCGTGCTCATGACAAAGCCGACCGACCCTTCCTCGAATCGCAGGACAGACGCATGACCCTCACCGTCGCGGTCCAGATGGACCCCATCGAGCGCATCCGCATCGCCGGCGATTCCACCTTCGGGATGATAC
Organism: Microvirga sp.; assembly: GCA_035944635.1. Taxonomy (GTDB): domain Bacteria; phylum Pseudomonadota; class Alphaproteobacteria; order Rhizobiales; family Beijerinckiaceae; genus Microvirga. The sequence goes on along the minus strand of DASZAZ010000109.1, from coordinate 46,447 downwards.
TGGAGGCCCAAAAGCGCGGCCATCGCATGCTGTATTTCACGCCGGACCAGCTCTCCATGCGGGGCGGTCAGGTGATCGCCAGCACCCGCGCGGTGGAGGTGCGCGACGTGGAGGGCGACCACTTCACCCTTGGCGAGACGGAGCGCGTCGACCTTGCCGACGTGGACATCGTGCTGATGCGCCAGGAGCCGCCCTTCGACATCGGCTACATCACGGCGACGTATCTCCTGGAGCGCATCCATCCGCAGACCCTCGTGGTCAACAACCCTGCGGAAGTCCGCAACGCGCCTGAAAAGCTCTTCGTCACCCACTTCCCGCAGCTCATGCCGCCGACCCTGATCACCCGGGACAAGCGGGAGATCGAGGCGTTCCGGGACGAGTTCGGCGACATCGTCATGAAGCCCTTGCACGGGCATGGCGGCGCCGCGGTGGTGCGCCTCTTGCGCGAGGACCCGAATTTCGGCTCGATCTACGATCTCTTCGCCTCGATCTTCAAGGAGCCCTGGGTGGTGCAGCGCTTCCTGCCGAAGGTTACCGAGGGCGACAAGCGCATCATCCTCATCGACGGCGAGGCGGCCGGGGCGGTGAACCGGGTGCCGGCCGCGAACGACATCCGCTCCAACATGGTGCGCGGCGGCGCCGCGAAGCCCACGGATCTGTCGCCGCGTGAGCGCGAGATCTGCGAGACCATCGGGCCGGAGCTCAAAAAGCGCGGGCTCATCTTCGTCGGCATCGACGTGATCGACGGCAACCTCACTGAGATCAACGTGACCTGCCCGACCGGCATCCGCGCCATCAAGCGCCTCGGCGGCCCGGATCTGGCGGTGCCGTTGTGGGATGCGATCGAGGGGAAGCTTTAAGTCCCTCTCCCTCCAGGGGAGAGGGACTCGCTCACGCCTTGCGCATCTCCACCGCGAGGTTCGGCTTTGCGTTCAGGGTCTGGAACACCACGCAATAGCGCTCGGTGAGCTTCAGGAGCTGGTCGATCTTCTCCTGCGGCGCATCCGTGTCGACCTCAAAGGTGAGGCGGATGTCGCGAAAGCCCACGGGGGCGGCCTTGTCGACGCCGAGCGTGCCCCGGAAATCGAGGTCGCCTTCGGCGCGCACGGTACCCTGGCGCAGCGGGATCTCCAGCGCCGTCGCAACGGCCTTTAGGGTTACGCCCGCGCAGGCGACCAGCGCTTCGAGCAGCATGTCGCCGGAGCAGAGCTCCGCGCCTGAGCCGCCGGTGGCGGGATGGAGACCGGCGATCGCGAGCGCGCGGCCGGTCTCGACCTTGCAGGCGATGCTCTGGTCGTCCAGCGTGCCCTGCGCCTTCAGGGTGATGACGGCGGCATCCGGCTCGGAGCGGTAGCGGTCCTTGATCGGCGCCTGAAGGGCGCGCAGCGCAGTGGCATCCATCGTGTTGTCCTCTGAATCTGAATTGCTACCACCACAGGGCGGCAGCCTGTTGATCGCGTTGGCGGGTGCCGCTTGGTGCAGGCTCCCGCAAGCTTTGGTCAAGGGCGAGCATCACCCGGCGCGTCGCGGCTTCGAAGGGGAGGCCCGTGCGGTCGCGGGGGCGGGCGAGGCCCAGGGGCAGTTCGTCGTCCACCCGCCCAGGCTTCGGGCGCATCACCACCACGCGGTCGGCGAGCGTCACGGCCTCGGCCACATCGTGGGTCACGAGCACGACGGTCGGGCGCGTCTCCTCCCACAGGGCGAGCAGGTGCTCGTGCAGGCTCGCGCGGGTGAAGGCGTCAAGGGCCGAAAAGGGCTCGTCGAGGAGGAGCACCTTCGGGTTCGTCACGAAGGCGCGGGCGATGGAGACCCGCTGCTGTTGGCCGCCCGACAGATCGCGCGGCCAGCGGCCAGCGTGATCGGCGAGGCCCACCTTGTCGAGGGCGTGGGCGATCCGCTCGCGGCGCTCCGCCTTCGGCAGCCCATCGAGCCCGAAGCCCACATTGTCGGCAACGCTGAGCCAGGGCAGCAGGCGCGGCTCCTGGAACACGAGTCCGACCGCCCGGTGCGGCTCGCTGATCGGCTCGCCGTCGAGGCGGATCGTGCCCGCGCTCGCGCGATCGAGGCCCGCGATGAGACGCAGCAACGTGGTCTTGCCGCAGCCCGAGCCGCCGATGAGGGCGAGGATTTCGCCCGGCTGCACCGTGAGGCTCACGTCCGAGAGGGCGCGCGTGCCGTCGGCATAGGTTTTGGAGAGGTGTTCCAGGGTGAGCATGGTTACAGCCGCTCCCGCGCGGTGTCCTGCCAGCGCACCAGCGAATTGGTGGCGAGCAGCAACAGGCTGTCGGCGGCCTTGCCCAGCAGCGCGAAGGCGATGATGGCGGCGAGGATCTGGTCGGGCTTGCCCATCTGCTGGCCGCCCACGAGCAGGTAGCCCAGCCCCTCGGAGGCCCCCATGAACTCCGCGGCCACCACGAACATGAAGCCGAGGCCAAGCCCTGAGCGGAGCGAGATCAGGGTCGCGGGCAGAACGGCGGGCAGGAGGATGCGCCGCGCGAGCTGCCCTTGCGAGAGGCGGAACATGCGGCCCACCTCGATGAGCTTGCGATCGACCGAGAGGATCGCGCCGGCGACGCCGAGATAAACGGGGAAGAACACGCCCACGGCAATCAGCGCCACCTTCGAGGCCTCGAAGATGCCGAGCCAGAGGATGAAGAGCGGCACCCAGGCGATGGAGGGAATGGCGCGCAGCGCCTGCAGCGTCGGATCGATGAGACGGCGCACCGGTTCGACGGCGCCGGACAGGGCGCCAAGCACGATGCCGGCGGCGGCCCCGATGGCAAAGCCCACGAGCACGCGCCAGAGGGTGGCGAGCGCATGGGTCCAGAGCTCGCCGGTGGCTGCAAGCCCCTGGAGCGTCGCCAGAATCCGGCTCGGCGGCGGCATGAGCCGGCCCTCCGCGAGCCCGGCGCGGACCGCGCCTTCCCAGATGAGGGCGAGAACGAACGGCAGCAAAAGGCCGAGAAGAACCCGTGGGCTGCCCCACGCGCGCTTCCCGGCAGGGCGAGGAGCCGCGACCACAGCGGCTCGCTCGGGAGGAGACCAGGTTTGAGACGTCACAATGTTCTCTCAAACAGCGCGGGCGAGGCCGTGCGTTACTTCGCGGCCGTGGTGAAGCGGCGGTCCACCAGGGCATCGACCGCGCCGCGCACGTCCGTGGCGGCGGGCAGCACGCCCGCCTCCTGCAGCGCGAGGCCGGCGGCGAGGATCGTGTCGACCTGCGCTTGTCCGATGGTCGAGTGGGTGATTTCCGTGCGCTCGAGCTGGCGCTTGATCACGGGCTCGGGCAGCTTCGTGTAGGCGATGAGCGACTTCGTCAGCTCGGCCGGATTGGCGAGGGCGAAGAGCCGCGCCTCTTCGTAGGCCTTGAGCACGCGGGTCACCAGCGCGGGGTTCTCCTTGGCGAAAGCCTCGCGGACGTTGAGGATGCCCCAGGTGTTCGCCGCCGCGTTGCGGTGGAAGAGGGTGGCACCCCCCTCGATCTCGGCCGCGGCCATGAGCGGATCGAGGCCGGCCCAGGCATCCACGTCCCCGCGCTCCAGGGCCGTGCGGCCGTCCGGATGCTGCAGGAGCACGAGCTTCACGTCCCTCTCGGTGAGCTTCGCGTCGGCAAGCGCTCGCACAAGGAAGATGTGCGGATCGGTGCCGCGGGTGACGGCGACGCGCTTGCCCTTCAGGTCCTCGACCTTGGCGATGCCCGTCTCCTTACGCGTCACGAGCGCCGTCCATTCCGGCCGCGAATAGACGTAGACCGATTTGATCGGGTTGCCGTTGATCTTGGCGACCAGCGCGGCGGCCCCGGCCGTGGAGCCGAAATCGAGGGAGCCGGCGTTCAGAAATTCGAGCGCCTTGTTGGAGCCGAGGGACTGCACCCAGCGAACGGTGATCCCATCCTTGGCGAGTTCGCGCTCCAGGATGCCCTGGTCCTTCAGGACGAGGCTTACCGGGTTGTAGGTGGCGTAATCGATGCGCAGTTCCTTGACCTGCGCCTGGGCAGCGGTCGCGACAGCGGCGACGCCGGCAGCGGCGAAGGCAAGGATCGAACGGCGGGTGAAGGTCATGGTCGGCTCTCCAGGTCGGCGCAAGGGCACGAGGGCTGGAGGCCCGCTCACCCGGCGCTTTAGCGGCACTTGTTTTCCGCGCCCGCAAGCTGCTGGCTTCAAATCGGCGCGTGTCCTTTATGTAGGACGAAGCGTTCGTTATGTCAAACGAAATCTGCTACTCCGAACAACATAGGCCGGCTGCGACGAATGTCCACCGCGGTGTCGATGGGCGCCTCCGGCCTTTGGTGGTAAACCAACCCGTCCCGATCCCGGATGGTCCATGCTCCCTGATTTCGCCCCCGTTCTGGAGCGCCTCGGCCCCGCTCCGATCAGCGACGGAACGGCCCTGCGGGCGCAACTCGTGCCCGCCATCAAGGCCCTCCTCGAGGAGGGCCACAGGGAGGCGCAGGAACGGCTGGTGGCGGATCGCGACGGGCTTGCCTGTGCGCGATGCCTGTCGGACCTCATGGATCGCACCGTGCGCGTCATCTACGACGCGGTCGTGTTCCACCTCTACCCCGCCGACAACCCGTCGAGCGGCGAGCGCCTCGCGGTGGTGGCGACCGGTGGGTATGGCCGGGGCACCATGGCGCCGGGCTCCGACGTCGATCTCCTGTTCCTGCTTCCCTACAAGCAGACCGCCTGGAGCGAGAGCGTGGTCGAGGCCATGCTCTACGTGCTCTGGGATCTGAAACTGAAGGTGGGCCACGCCACCCGCTCGGTCGAGGAGTGCATCCGCGAAGCGCGGGCCGACATGACGATCCGCACGGCCTTGCTCGAAGCGCGCTTCCTGTTCGGCGAAACCGCCCTCTACGAGCAGCTTGTCGCCCGCTTCGACAAGGAGGTGGTGCAATCCTCCGCGGCCGAGTTCGTGGATGCGAAGCTCAAAGAGCGCGACGCGCGCGTCAACAAGGCCGGCGCCTCGCGCTACCTCGTCGAGCCGAACGTGAAGGATGGCAAGGGAGGCCTGCGCGACCTCAACACCCTCTTCTGGATCTCGAAATACGTCTACCGGGTGCGCGAGCCGGAAGAGCTCGTGAAGGCCGGCCTCTTCACGCCGGAGGAGTTCCGGCTTTTCGCGCGCTGCGAGGAGTTCCTGTGGCGCGTGCGCTGCCACATGCATTTCATGACCGGCCGCGCCGAGGAGCGCCTGTCCTTCGACCTGCAGCGCCTCATCGCTGAGCGCATCGGTTTCAAGGGCCGCGGCGGGCTGTCGGGCGTCGAGCGCTTCATGAAGGCCTACTTCCTCATCGCGAAGGACGTGGGCGACCTCACCGCCATCGTCTGCGCCGAACTCGAAGCCCGCCAAGCCAAGCGCCGTCCGATGCTCGACCGGGTGCTCGGCACGTTTCGCCGCCGCCGGGGCGGGACGCTGGAAGGTGACGACTTCGTCATCGACAACGACCGCATCAACGTGCGGGGCGACGACGCCTTCGAGCGCGATCCCGTCAACCTCATCCGCATGTACTGGCTCGCCGACCGGCACAATCTTGCGGTCCATCCGGACGCGTCGCGGCTCGCCACGCGCTCCCTGCGCCTCATCGGCCTGTCCCTGCGGGGCGACGCCGAGGCGAACCGCCTCTTCCTCGACATTCTCACCTCGCGCAATGCGCCCGAGGTGGTGCTGCGCCGCATGAACGAGGCCGGGGTGCTCGGCCGTTTCATCCCGGATTTCGGCCGCATCGTCGCGATGATGCAGTTCAACATGTACCACCACTACACGGTGGACGAGCACCTCATCCGCTCCATCGGTGTGCTGGCGGAAATCGAGGCCGGGCGCCTCGGCAACGAGCACCCGCTGGCGAACCGCATCGTGGGCTCGCTCGGCAACCGCCGTGCGCTATACGTGGCGATCTTCCTGCACGATATCGCGAAGGGGCGGCCGGAGGACCACTCGATCGCCGGCGCCGCCATCGCTCGCAAGCTCGGACCGCGCTTAGGGCTCGATCCGGCGGAAACCGACACGGCGGCATGGCTCGTGGAACATCACCTGCTCATGTCCACCATCGCCCAAAGCCGCGATCTCTCGGACCCCGCCACCATCCGCGCCTTCGCCGATGTGGTGCAGACCATGGAGCGCCTGAAGCTGCTCCTCGTCCTCACCATCGCGGACATCAAGGCCGTGGGCCCGGGCGTCTGGACCGGGTGGAAGGGCGAGTTGCTCCGCACGCTCTATTACGAGACCGAGGTGGCCCTCGGCGGCGGCGCCGTGGACGTGGCCCGCTCGGACCGCGTGCGCCTCGCCCAGGAGCGGCTGCGGGGCGAACTCGCCGACTGGGCTCCCGAGGCCTTCGAGGCCTATGCGACGCGGCACTACCCTTCCTACTGGCTGAAGGTCGAGCGCGCCCGGCAGGTCAAGCAGGCCCGCTTCGTCAGCGAGGCCGAGGGCGCGGGCCGCAGCGTCGCGACCGCAGTCGAAACCGACCAGTTCCGCGGCGTCACGGAACTCACCGTGCTCTCGCCCGACCATCCGCGCCTGCTCGCCATCGTGACCGGCGCCTGCGCGGCCGCCGGCGGCAACATCGTGGATGCGCAGATCTTCACCACTGCGGACGGCTTGGCCCTCGACACCATCGTGGTCTCGCGCGCCTTCGACCGGGACGAGGACGAGCTGCGCCGCGCCGAGCGGGTGGCGTCCGCCATCGAGCGGGCGCTGAAGGGCGAGGTGAAGATCGCCGATCTCGTGGACGGCAAGCGGCCCGGCAAGGAGCGCACCCGCACCTTCCACGTGGCCCCCGAGGTGTCGATCGACAACGCACTCTCGAACCGCCAGACCGTGATCGAAGTGTCGGGCCTCGACCGGCCGGGCCTTCTCTACGACCTCACCACGGCGTTGGGTAAGCTCAACCTCAACATCGCCTCGGCCCATATCGCAACCTTCGGCGAGAAGGCCGTGGACGTGTTCTACGTGACCGATCTCACCGGCACGAAGGTGAACCATCCGGGCCGCCAGGGGGCGATCCGGCGGGCGCTCCTCGATGTGTTCGACCGCGACGACGGGCAAGCGGAGCAGCGCCGGAGCGCGTGAGTCCGGCGCTGCTCCTGAACGGGAGGGGCATGTGGAGCGCTCCCGCTCCCGCTTGATTTCGGGGCGCCTCGACCTGATATGAGGCCCGAATTCACCCATTCCTCAGTGCGAAGAGCCATGAATCCGAACGAGACGGACCCCCACGCCATGCCGAATGGCGCCGAGCCCCACAATGAGGCCGCCACGCCCGCCAACGACGCGGCCGTGGACCCCATCGCCCAGCTCGAGGCCGAGAAGACGGACCTCAAGGACAAGCTTCTGCGCACCCTGGCCGACATGGAGAATCTGCGCCGGCGCACGGAACGCGAGGTCGCGGATGCCCGCACCTATGCGGTGACGAACTTCGCCCGCGACATGCTCAACATGGCCGACAACGTCCGCCGCGCCCTGGAGAGCGTGCCGGCCGAGGCCGGGGAGGGCGCCTTCAAAGCCTTCGTCGAAGGCGTGGAACTCACCGAGCGCGACCTGCTCAAGACCCTGGAGCGCCACGGGGTGAGGAAGCTGGAGCCCCAGGGCCAGCGCTTCGACCCGAACCTGCATCAGGCCATGTTCGAGGTTCCCAATGCGGAGGTCCCGAACGGCACGGTGGTTCAGGTGGTGCAGTCCGGCTACGTGATCGGCGATCGGGTGCTGCGGCCGGCTCTGGTCGGCGTATCGAAAGGCGGTCCCAAGGCCGCGACGACCGACACCGGAGCCGGTGCCGAATCGGCCTCGAACGCCTAACGCGGGCCTCTGCACGGGCAGATACGAAATCGGTGGCGACCGGGGACACTCATCCCCGCTAGGGCAGGTGCCGAATCGGCCCCGAACGCGTAACACTCACCCCCGCTCAGGCGGGGGTTTTCGTATGAAACAGGCGTGGCGCTGGTTCGGGCCGAAGGATCCGGTCACCCTCGATCACGTGCGCCAGGCGGGTGCCACGGACATCGTCTCGGCCCTCCATCATCTGGCACCCGGCGAGGCTTGGACGCGCTCGGAGGTCGAGCAATACCGCGACCGCATCGAGACCACGCCGCCCGGCCGCTCACCGCTGCGCTGGAGCGTGATCGAGAGCATCCCAGTTCCCGACGACGTGAAGCGCGAGGGCCGAAACGCACGGCGTTCCATCGAGGTCTGGATCGCGAGCCTGGAAGCCGCCGCGGCCGCGGGCCTGCGCACGATCTGCTACAATTTCATGCCGGTGCTGGACTGGACCCGCACCGATCTCGACTGGCCGCTCCCCACCGGCGCCACCGCGCTCCGCTTCGACCAGGATCGTTTCGCGGCCTTCGACCTGCATGTGATGCAGCGGGCGGGCGCCGAGGCGGAATACGATGCGCCCGCCCAGGACCGGGCTCGCCGCGCCTTCGAGGCCATGGGCGCGGATGAGATCGAGACCCTCACCCGAACGCTCGCCGCGGGCCTGCCCGGTACCACCACGGACGCCCTCGATCTGGACGGCTTCCGCCATCGCCTGGCCGCCTATCGGGGCATCGATGCCCCACGCCTGCGCCAGCACCTCGTCGAGTTCTTGGAGGAGGTGACTCCCGTCGCGGAGGGGCTCGGCGTCAAGCTCACGCTTCATCCCGACGACCCGCCCCGCCCGCTGTTCGGCTTGCCGCGCATCGCCTCGACCGCGGACGATTACCAGGCCCTGTTCGATGCCGTGCCTTCGTCTGCCAATGGCATGTGCTTTTGCACCGGGAGCCTCGGGGTGCGCCCCGACAACGACCTCCCCGCGATCGCGGAGCGCTTTGCGGCGCGCATCCATTTCGTGCATCTGAGAGCCACGCGGCGTGAGGCGGATGGGAGCTTCTACGAGGCGGATCATCTCGACGGCGACGTCGATATGGTGGCGGTGCTGGGCGCGCTGCTGAAGGAAGACGCTCGGCGTGACGGCGAGGGCAAGATCCCCTTCCGCCCCGACCATGGCCACCGCATGCTCGACGACCTCGACACGGGAAAGCGCGTGAACCCGGGCTACACCGCCATCGGGCGCTTGAAGGGCTTGGCCGAACTGCGCGGCATCATCCGCGCCCTGGAGCACCCCTCCGTGGGGCGTGCCTAAAGCGGCGCCTCCGGGTGGGGCGAGCCGTCGTACGCGCCCCAGACGGATTGGTCGAAATTCACCACCGAACCCGTCATCAGCCCCGACTCGTCGGAGGCCAGGAAGGCCGTCGCGCGGGCGACCTCGACGGGATCCACCAGGCGGCCGAAAGGCTGCTTGGCGGCGGCCTTTTCCAGCCAGTCGGCGGGCGCGCCGTGGAACTCGCGCTGGATGCGGTCCTCGCCGTCGGAAGCCATCCAGCCGATGTTGAGCCCGTTCACGCGGATGCGGTTGCGCAGCAGGGCATAGGCCGTGTTTTCGGTCAGCGTCGCGAGAGCGCCCTTCGAGGCGCAATAGGCCGCGATGAAGGGCTGTCCGGCCTTGGCCGACATCGATCCGATGTTGACGATGGTTCCTTGCGTCCCCTCCCGGCGCATCACCTTGATGGCCCCCTGCATGAGGAAGAAGGGCGCCCGCACGTTGATCGCGAACATGCGGTCGAAGAGCTCGGGGCTCGTATCGAGGATGGTGCCGCGATCCGTGATCGCCGCGGCATTCACGAGGGTGTCGACGCGCCCGAACGCCTTGTCGGCCGCGGCGATCACGGCCTCGCAGTCTTCGACACGCGCGAGATCGGCCGGCACGAACACCACGTCGGTGCCGTGCGTCTTGCGGATCTCGGCTGCCACCGCCTCGCCCTTCTCCCGCGAGCGCCCGCAGGTGACGATGCCGGCCGCGCCCCGCTCGGCGAAAAGCCGCGCGCTGGCGGCCCCGAGACCCTGCGTGCCCCCGGTGACGACTGCGATCTTCCCGTCGAGACGGCTCATGATGACCCCGTTCTGGCTTACATCGTTGCCTGTTCCGGGTGGCCCGTAGCCGAGCCTGGGCCTGCGAACAAGCAGGATCGTTTCAGTCCATGGGCGGCCCGTCGGGGCCGGCGGGGTCCACGCCCATCATCTGCAGCGCGCCCGCGATGTAGCCGTAGCAATAAGCGAAGGCCGTTCCCACGGGATCGAGCCCAGAGACGGTCGGCGCATGATCCGGCATCACCATGTACTTGTAACCGACCTCGCCATAGAGGCGGAGCGACTTGGCCATATCCATGTCGCCCTCGTCCGGGAAGGTTTCCATGAAGCTCAACTTGCCGCCGCGGATGTTGCGGAAGTGCAGGTTGAAGATCTTGCCCCGCTCCCCGAACCACCGGATCACGTCGAAGATCTCGGCACCCGGATCGTCCAGCATCTCGCCGACCGTGCCCTGGCAGAAATTGAGCCCGTGATAGGGGCTCTCGTGCATCTCTACGAAGCGCTTCAACCCATCCACCGTGCCGAGCACCCGCGTGACGCCGCGATAGCCAGGCGGCGTGTAGGGGTCGTGCGGATGGCAGGCGAGGCGCATCTTATGTTGCGTCGCGACGGGCACCACCCGGGAGAGGAAATAGTCGATCCGCTCCCAGTTCTCGTCCTCGGACACGGTGCCCGCGATTCCGGGCGGCGCGTTCTGATCCGTGAGATCCCAGCGAAAGGCCGCATTCATCGACCCGCCGCGCCCCGGCTCGTCCGGCGTCCGCGGGATGCCGATGATGTTCATGTTGTACTTGGCGGCCGGAATGCCGACCTCGGCCAGGCGCTCGATCAACGCGCAGATCGAGTCGATCTCCCGGTCCCGCTCCGGGCTCTTGCCCAGCAGGATGTTGGGGCTCTTGCTCTCCTCGATGGGGCGCGAGTTCAGCGGCAACTCCACCATGTCGAGGATGAGCCCGAAGCCTTCGATGCGCTCGCGATGGCGCTTGAGATCATCGAGCGACCAGTGATGCGCGCTGCCGGCCGGATCGGCGCACACATGGCGCGCGCCGAGCTGCGCCATGATGCGGAAATCGTCGTCCGTGCGGGCCTTGAACTGCGTGCCGAGATACATGGGCTCCCCCTAAGCGTTCTTGGTCTTGGTATCTTTACGGATAGCCGAGCGACCCGTCCGGCCGGGTCGGCACCGCGCGCTCCCAGTGCACGTAGCGGTCCGTTTTGAGGAAGTCCTCGTCGGTCTCGACGCCCCAGCCGGGACGGTCGGGGCGGGGCATGAGATAGCCGCCCTCGGGCAGATATGGATCCACGATGTAGCTGCCGTCGATCTCGCGGCCCGCATCCATGTAGGCGCTCTTCGGGATGCGGTATTCCAGGATCTTGAAGTTCGAACACGCCATGCAGAAGTGGAAGTTCACGGCCGTCGCCAGCGGACCCATGGGGTTGTGCGGCGCCACCGTGACGAAGTGCGCTTCGGCCAGTGTCGCAATCTTGCGCATCTCCGTGATGCCGCCGACGACGCAGATGTCGGGCTGCACGATGTCGGCGCCGCGGGCGTTGAGGAGATTCAGGAACTCGTAGCGGCTGTAGAGCGACTCGCCCGTGGCGAGCGGGCAGGCGACGCGGGCTTTCAGCTCCGTCCAGGCCGGGATGTGCTCGGGCCGGATCGGCTCCTCGTAGAAGAGGGGATCGTAGGGCGCGAGCGCGTTGCCGAGCTGAATGGCCTGCCAGGGCTCGAAGATCTTCGCATGCGCGTCGAAGGCGTATTCGAAATGCGAAGGGGATATTTCGCGGAGCGCCGCGAAGTAATCGGCGCTGCCTTTCACGATCTCGCCCCAACGCAGGGCATGGATGTCGCCGCGGAAGGGGCTGAGCTTGAAGGCCGTGAGGCCGTAGCGCTCGTTCATTTCCGTGACGGTCGCGAGCGCGTCCTGCGGGTCGGGCGCCGTGTAGACGCCGGCATAGACGCGCACCTTGTCGCGCATCTCGCCGCCGAGCAGCCGGTAGACCGGAACGCCGAGCGCCTTGGCCGAGATGTCCCACAGGCAATGGTCGATAGCCGAGATCGCCGCGAGGCCCAGCGCACCGGGCGGGAAGCGCGATTGCTGCAGGAGCTTGAGGATCAAAAACTCGATGCGCCGCGGGTCCTCGCCCTCGATCTGGAGATAGAGGTAGTCGAGCAGCGGCGGCAGGGCGCGGTCGGGCCCGTGGTTGTAGCATTCGCCCCAACCCGTGATGCCCTCGTCCGTATCGATGGCCACGAGAACCCGGGGCCGGTTGGCATCGCGGCTCATATACGAGCGCAGACGTGTGATCCGCATCATAATCCCTTTCTCCCTCTCCCCTGGAGGGAGAGGGTGGCGAACGAAGTGAGCCGGGGGAGGGGGAAGTCAGGCCACCATCCCAGCATTAGATCTCACATCCACATTCCGGGGCTGTGGCCCTCACGTCCCCCTCTCCCTGCGTTGCTGGCGCAACGCTGTCCCTCTCCCTCCAGGGGAGAGGGAGATCAAGTTGTGGTGGTGAAGCGCAGCTTTCGGCGGCGCCCGAGGCGGGTCTGGAAATAGACGGCTTCGTTCGCGGTGCCGGGCTCGAAGGCCCAGCCGTCGTCGGCGGGCATATCGGCCACGTTGCGGCGGCCGGGATATTTCTCGACCTCTTCCTCGACGATATCCACACCGAGCCCCGGCGTATTCGGCACGGGCAGGCGCCCGTCCACCACCTTCAGCACCGGCGTGACCACCTCGTAACGGCCGGACCAGTCGAACTCGATGCGCTCCAGCATCAGCGCGTTCGGGATCGTCGCCATCACATGAAGCGCCGCGAACTCCGCCACGGGCCCAAGCGAGCCCGAATGAGGCGCCATGGTGATGTAGTGGGATTCCGCCATGGCGGCCATCTTGCGCATCTGCGTGATGCCGCCGGCCCGGCCCGTATCGGGCTGGATCACGGCCACGAGATCGCGCTCGATATAGGGGCGGATGCCCCAGATCGTGCTCACCCGTTCGCCGGCAGCCAGCGGAATGTCCACGGCATCGCGGATGCGCTCGAGCGCATCGAGGTTTTCCGGCGCCACCGGGTCTTCGTAGAAGAGAAGATCGAGAGGTTCCAGGGCACGGCCGACGGCGATGGCGTCCTGCGTGGTCATCCAAGAAGGGCCGTGGGCATCGACCATCACGTCCACCTCCGGTCCGACAGCCTCGCGCACCGCGGCGACGCGATCGAGCTCCACGGCGCCCGTGAAGGCCACCTTCATGGCCTTGTAGCCGCGCCCGAGGAGTTCGCCGGCGCGCTCCGGCGTCTTGGCATGGCCATAGACCTGCACCGTATCGCGGAAGCGACCGCCGAGCAGGTTCCAGACCGGCTGGCCGAGCGCCTTCCCCTTGATGTCCCAGAGCGCCATCTCGATGGCGGTGAGCGCGCCGCCGCCCACGGTGCCGAGCACCCCGTGGCCCATGGAGCCGATGAAGAGGCGGTGCCAGAGCCGGTCGATGTCGCGCGGGTCCTCGCCGATGAGGATGGAGCGGTAATCCTGCACCGCCGTCTCGATCACCCGTGGCCAGCCCGAACCCTCGCCGACGCCGGTGATGCCCTCGTCGGTGAAAATCTTCACGAAGAGCCAGTTGCGGGAGCCGCGAAAATCCGCCTCCTGGTGCACGCCGGTCGCCTGCGTTCCCGGCACCGTCGGCCGCGCGCCGACCTGGATCAGGTACGTTTTGATATCGGTGATCTTCACGCAGGTGCCCCCTTGTCGTCGGGCAAGCCGATTCCGTGGCCGCCGGACCTTGCGATCCAGCTTCCCCTCATCGGCAGCCCTCGTCTGCTGTCGTCTTGCCCCGACCGGCTCGCGCCGTGGTGCTGTGGTCTCGGGCGCCGGTTGGGGCCGGCGCCAAATGCGTCAGCCTGCCTCGCGGTAGCGGATGCGCTCCACGGTCCCGCGGCGGCGGGGATCCGCGATCGGCACGGCGGAGAGGAGCGAGCGGGTATAGGGGTGCTGCGGCGCGGTGCAGACCGTTTCGGTTTCGCCCGTCTCCACGATCCGGCCGCGATGCATCACGGCGATACGGTCGCAGAAGTAGCGGATGACCGCGATGTCGTGGCTGATGAAGATGAAGCTGAGGTCCAGCCGCTCCTGCAGGTCGAGCAAGAGGTCGAGGATCTGGATGCGCAAGGACACGTCGAGGGCCGAGGTCGCCTCGTCTGCGATGATGACGCGAGGATCCGGCGCAATGGCGCGAGCGATCGAGATGCGCTGGCGCTGGCCGCCCGAGAAGGCGTGCGGGTAGCGCTCCATGGCGGAGGCCGGGAGCCCGACGAGGTTAAGCAATTCGGCCACCCGCTCGCGGAGCTTCGCGCCGGACAGCGCACCGCTCACGTAAAGCGGCTCGCCGATGATCTGGCCCACGGTCATGCGCGGATTGAGGGACGAGAACGGGTCCTGGAAGATGGTGCGGATGTCCTTCCAGGGCTCCTTCAACTGCGAATCCGTCATCGGCGCGAGGTCGATGGTCTTGCCGTCGCGCCCCGTATAGAGGATGCGCCCGCCGGTGACGCTGTGGACGCGCTGGATGCAGCGTCCCAGCGTCGTCTTGCCTGAGCCCGACTCGCCCACGATGCCGAGGTTCTCGCCTGCGCGGAGTTCGAGATCCGCATCCTCGACCGCGAGCACCGCATCCTTCTTGAGGCCGAGGAATCCCTTGGTGAAGGGGAACTCCTTGCGCAGCGATGTGAGGTTCAGGATCGGCGTTGCCGCCGGCGGCCGTTCGGCCCGCATGGCGAGACGCCGCGCCGAGGGGCGGTCGAGTTCGAGCACCGCATTGAGGAGGCCGCGGGTGTAGTCGTGCTGCGGGTTCTCGAAGATCGAGAAGGCGTCGCCCCGCTCCACCACCTTGCCGAAGCGCATCACGGCGATGTCGTCGGCGATCTCGGCCACCACGCCCATGTCGTGGGTGATGAACATCACCGCCATGTCGCTCTCGGACTGGAGCTGGCGGATGAGCGCTAGAATCTCGGCCTGGATCGTCACGTCGAGCGCTGTCGTCGGCTCGTCGGCAATGAGGACGGAGGGGTTGCAGGCGAGCGCGACCGCGATCATGGCGCGCTGGCGCATGCCGCCGGAATACTCGAACGGATAGCGATCGATCGCGACCTCGGGGCGCGGAATCTCGACCCGGCGCAGCAACTCGATGGAGCGATGCCGCGCCTCCTTCTTCGAGACGTTCTCGTGCAGGCGGATGACCTCGCCGATCTGATCGCCGATGCGGTGCACCGGCGAGAGAGAACTCATGGGCTCCTGGAAGATCATCGCCACGTCGCGGCCGCGGATGGAGCGGATCGCCGACGACCGCGGATGGAGTGCCGCGAGGTCGACCGTGTGGTCCTCGCCGCTCGCCGTGCGCCCGCGGGAGGTGCGGTGCTTGTGGAGCAGGATCTGGCCCGAGAGCACGCGGCCCGGCGGATCGACGATCTGGAGGATCGAGCGGGCCATCACACTCTTGCCGGAACCGGATTCGCCCACCACGCAGGTGGTCCGGCCCGAGTAGAGTTCGAGGCTCACATCATCGACTGCGCGGAAGGGGCCGCGCCGGGTGGCGAACTCGGTGACGAGGTTCTTAACCTCAAGGACCGGTTGCGCCGATGGCGCTGACGGGAACGGCGTGACGGACATCAGCGGCCCTCTTGTGCGTAGGGGTCGGCCGCGTCGCGCAGGCCGTCACCGAGAAAGTTCAGGGCCAGCACCGCGATGCAGACCGCGATGCCCGGCACGAAGAGCCAGGGCGCGGAGGCGATGGAGCGCACGTTCTGAGCCTCCTTCAGCAGCACGCCCCAGGAGATCGTGGGCGGCAGCAGGCCGAGGCCCAGGAAGGAGAGGGAGGTCTCGGCGATGATCATCACCGGGATCGCCAGCGTCACCGAGGCGATGATGTGGCTCGCCATGGAGGGCATCATGTGCCGGAAGATCACCCGTCCGCGGCTGCCGCCGTCGAGCCGCGCCGCGGTGACGAAATCCTCCGTGCGCAGCGCCAGGAAGCGGCCGCGCACCACGCGGGCGAGCTCGGTCCAGCCCACGAAGGAGAGAATAAGCGTGATCGCGAAATAGCGGGTGAGGGGCGCCCAATCCTGGGGCAGGGCGGCGCTGAGGCCGAGCCAGATCGGGATGGTGGGCAACGAGAGTTTCAGCTCCACGACCCGCTGCACCGCCATGTCGATGAAGCCGCCGTAATAGCCCGACAGCCCGCCGAGGACGAGGCCGAGCATGAGGCTGACGCCCACACCCACGAGGCCGATCGACATGGAGACGCGGGTTCCATAGATCACGCGGCTGAACATGTCGCGCCCGAGGCGGTCGGCGCCGAAGAAGTAGAAGCGCTCGCCCGGCGTCGCCGCCGCGATCAGCCGCCGCTCCATGGGGATCAGGCCCCAGAGCTTATAGGGCGTGCCGGTGCCGAAGAGCGTGAGATAGATCTTCCTGTCCGGGTCCGGGGCGAAGGAGGTTTTGAGCGTAAATCGATCGCGGCTCTGCTTCATGCCCGTCACGTGCGGGCGGAAGGTCCAGCCGCCGTTCGGCGTCGTGTCGAGGAAGTGGATCGCCTGCGGCGGGTGGTACACGTCGCGCGCCACCGGTGCGTCGGGATCGAAGGGCGCCAGGAACTCGCAGAACAGCGCCACGAGGTAGAGGCACACCACGATGACGGCACCCGTCATCGCGAGCTTGTGGCGGCGGAACGCGCTCCAGATCAGCTGCCATTGCGAGGCGTGATCGTTGGTTTGCGTCAGGGTTCTCGGATCAGCGATCGTGGCCATGGGTCACCGGCAGATTCGAGGAGCGACAATCGTCGCGGGAGGGTTCATCGCACGCATATCGCACACATGCGTCGCGGGAGGGTTCATCGCACGCATGCCGTCACCGGTACTTGATGCGCGGGTCGACCAGCGCGAGCAGGATGTCGGAGACCAGCATGCCCACGATCGAGAGGCAGCACAGCAGTAGGATGAACGCGCCCGCGAGGTACATGTCCTGCGCGAGCAGCGCCTGCAGCAGCAGCGGCCCCGAGGTCGGCAGCGAGAGCACGAAGGCCGTGATGACCGCGCCGCTGATGAGCTGGGGGAACGCCCAGCCGAGTGTGGAGATGAAGGGGTTCAGCGCAAGCCGTACGGGATACTTGATGAGCAGGCGAAACTCCGAGAGCCCCTTCGCCCGCGCGGTGGTCACGTAGGGCTTGTGCAGCTCGTCGAGGAGATTGGCGCGCATGATGCGCGTGAGGCTCGCGGTCGAGGAGAGGCCGAGGATAAGGACCGGGATCCACAGATGGGCGAAGAGATTGCCGACCTTGGCCCAGGACCAGGGCGCCTTCTCGTATTCCGGTGAGAACAGCCCGGTCACGTCGGCGCCGAATACGGTTACCGCGAAATACATGAGCACGAGGGCGACCAGGAAGCTCGGCATGGCAAGGCCGATGAAGCCGACGCCGGTGACGATGTAATCGCCGATCGAGTACTTCTTGACCGCCGAGTAGATACCGATGGGAAAGGCCACGGCCCAGGTGAAGAGCAGCGTGGAGAGTGCCAGCGTCACCGAGAGCGCCATACGCTCCCAGATCAGGTTCGACACCGGCTGCTGCCACTCGAACGAGATGCCGAAATCCCCAACCAGCACGCCGGAGATCCAGCGCCAGTATTGCACGATGAAGGGCTGGTCGAGGCCGTAGCGCTCGCGCAAGGCCACGAGGCGCTCCTGATCGATCTGGTCGCCCGAGGCCGAGAGCGTCGCCGCGAAGGTGGTGATGTAATCGCCGGGCGGGGCCTGGATCAGAGCGAAGGCGATCAGCGTCACGACGAAGAGAAACGGGATCGCCCAGAGGATCCGGCGGATGATGTAGGCCAGCAGCATGGCGCGTGGGCTCCCGTGGCGGCGAGATCAGCCCTCTCCCGCGGAGGGAGAGGGAAAGCGCGCGAAGCGCGCAGGGAGAGGGGGCTGTCGAGCCACCGTCTTAAAATCTCGAAGGTAAGCGCTGCGGAGAGGAGTTTGGCCGAGTGGCCTGACCTCCCTCTCTCCCTGCTTGCCTTCGGCAAGCTGTCCCTCTCCCTCCAGGGGAGAGGGACGAGACCAGGCTCAGTTCGCCCAGTACCAGGTCTGCGGCAGAGCCGGGGCCGGGGTCGGGTAGTACCAGGAGCTCGGCATCGATTGCGGGACGTTCTTGAGGTTCACCTTCTTGATCCCGTAGGTCGGCAGAGCCTTCGAGACCGACATGACCTCGAATTCTTCCGCCGCGATGTCGGCGATCTTCCGGATGATCTCCCGGCGCTTCTCGGGGTCCACGGTGGC
The DNA here is from genome assembly GCA_035944635.1 of Microvirga sp. Classification (GTDB taxonomy): domain Bacteria; phylum Pseudomonadota; class Alphaproteobacteria; order Rhizobiales; family Beijerinckiaceae; genus Microvirga. Next base: position 28,224 of record DASZAZ010000109.1, on the reverse strand, counting down.
GCGGGCCTCGTCGTAGAGGCGCATGCGCTCCTTCACGGAAGCCGGCGGCTCCTCGCCCGTCTTGCCGCGGGTGTTGTACCACTGACTCCACGGGATGCCCCAGCGGGCGTCGTGGTGGACCGGCACGATCTGCTGCGGGATTTCGCCTGGCACCCAGCTCGCCTGGCCGCCCCACACCGCCGCGTCGTGATCGCTCGAGTTCGAGGTGCGCTCGAAGAAGAGCGTGCGCTCGATCGCGTTCACGTCCATGTCGATGCCGATCTTGGCCCAGTCGCGCTCGATCAGCTGCAGCATGTCGACCTGCTCGGGCTGCAGGGTCGGGATCACGTCGATCTTGAACTTCACGGGTCGCCCGCTCGGCATCAGCCGCGTGCCGTCGGAACCGCGCTTGTCGAGTCCGATCTTGTCGAGCAGCGCGTTGGCCTTGGCGACGTCGTATTCCAGGAACTGGGTCGAGATCTTCTTGTGGAAGTTCGGGTGTTCCTCGAACGGACCCTGCTGCCAGGGCTCGCCCTCGCCGAGCAGCGCCGTGTCGATGATGCCCTTCCGGTTCATGCCGTGCGAGAGCGCGATCCGGAAGTCCTTCTTGTTGAACAGCTCCCTGAGTTCCTTGTCCTTGTGGGCGAGGTTCAGGTTGATGACCATGTTGGTGCCGCCGACGGACGCGCCGGCGAACATCTCGTAGCCACCCTTCTGCCGGTTCTCGGCCAGCACGGGGCGGTTTGCGGGAGCGTCGAGGTGGCGAAGACCGAAGTCGATGCGGCCGCCGATGGCCGCCAGGATGAGGCTTTCCACGTCCTGCGCCACATTGGCGCTGAGCTGGTCGATGTAGGGCAGTTGATTGCCGCTCGTATCGACCTGCCAGAAGTAGGGATTGCGCTCCATCACCACGCGGGTGGCGCCGCCCACATAGGGCTCCTTCACGACCCAGGGGTCGAGCGTCGGGCGCTCGGGATTGCCCCAGCGCGCCGGGATTTCGATGTCGCCGCACTTCTGCTGGAGCAGGTTCTTCCAGTCCGTCGCACCGGCCGCCTTGATGGCCTCGTCGATCTTCGGATTGTACTTTGGATGGAACTGCGAGCAGTAATGCTTCGCGTAGAGAACCGGATGTTGGCCCAAGGGGCTCGCGAGTTCGGCGAGGAAGTCGCCATACGGGTCCTGGAACGTGATGCGCACCGTGGTGTCGTTCACCTTCTCGACCTGCATGGGCTTGCCGTTCGTCATGTAGCGGGACGGCGTCGGCGCGTATTGATTGTTGAGGATCAGATCCTCGACGTTGAAGACGATGTCGTCGGCGGTGAACGGCTTGCCGTCCGACCACTTCATGCCCTTGCGCAGATGGAAGGTGAAGACCTTGCCCGAGGGATCGACCTCGAAGCTCTTCGCCACGTTCGGGATCACCTTCGTGTATTGCGGATCCCAGCGCACCAACCCTTGAGCGCCCACCATGCGAAGGATGTGGTTGTGGTCTGACGAGCCGCGCAGGCCGAAGCGGATCTGCCCGCCATACTTGCCGACGCTCTCCAGCGGCTTCACGACTTCCGGCTCGTCGCCGACGCGCTGCGCCACCGGCGGCAGCTTGCCCTCCTTCGCGGCGGCCGCGAGGCTCGGGGCCTCCTTGTAGGCTTGCGCCAAAGCGGGTGCGCTCAAAGCGATCAGCGATGCCCCGACGATGGCCCAATACGCGACGGAATTCTGGCGTCTCTTCATGGCCTCTTCCTCCCAATGGGTGCCCAGGTCTATTCTTGTTGTGACTCTGGCTGACCGGAGCGTAGCACCCGGTTTTCGAAGTTGTCAATTTCGGTCAAGAATGGTCTGGCAGACGTCAGCCATCCAAGAGCGGAAACCCGCGTATCTGACAAATTGACAACCTGCGGCCGGATCAGCCCAGCCGGACGATCTCGACCCAGTTCGGCCCCTGGCCAGCCGCCAGGCGCGTCACCGGCGCGAGCGTGCCGCTCCCAGGCTCGATCCGGTAGCTCGACACGTGGTGCGAGACCTCGCCGGCCGCGACCAGCACCCGTCCGGAGGGATCGATGGCGAAGCCCCGCGGCTGCGTCTCCGTGGGGGTGTGCCCCAGCGGCGTGAGGCGGCCTGAGGCGGGGTCGACCCGGTAGGCCAGAAGCGTGCTCGAGGTGCGCTCCGAGGCGTAGAGCAGCCGCCCGTCCGGCGTCACCTGGAGGTCGGCGCCCCAGGGCTTGCCCGAGAAGCCCGGAGGGAGAGCGGAGATCGTTTGCAGCGAGCGCAAGGGCGCGTCCGGCCCTTCCACGGCCAGCACGTCGAGGCTGGCGTTGAGCTCGTTGAAGAGGAAGAGAAAGCGGCCACTGGGGTGGAAGCGCAGGTGCCGCGGCCCGGCGCCGGCTGCAACCCGTGCCGCCGGCTCGCCACCCTCCAGCTGTCCCGTGGCGGCATCGAAGGCGAAGCGGTGGACGAGGTCGCCGCCGAGGCTCGTCGAATAAACGAACGCGTTCGAGGGATCGGGGATGATCGCGTGGGCCTTGGGCTCGGTCGGGATCACCTGTTGGGGTGCGCCAACGCGCCCGTCCGGGCCGATCGGGTTCACGGCGACACGGCTGCCGCCGTAAGAAGCGCCGAAGAGCCAACGGCCCGTCGCGTCGGTGGCGATATACGCCATGCTGTCGGCAAGCGGCGCGTTGCCGAGCGGCGTCAGCGCGCCGGAGGCGCCGTCGATCGCGAAAGCGGCCACCTGGAAGGGCTGCGAGCGGACGCCGCAATAGAGGAAGCGCCGGTCGGGGCTCACCGCCAGCGGCGTCGAGGGACCGGGCTCGGCGACATCCGGGAGGGGGACGACGGAGAGGGGCTCCAGGTCGCCGCTTTCGATCAAGCGGAACACATGGATCTCGCTCGTGCCGGCGCTGCCGACATAGACGACCGTGCCGGATGCCATCGAGGTCCCCTTGTATGGTGTTGCTATTCGGCCGCGATCTTGTGGCGGGCCGCCATCTGCTACTCGGCCGCGACCTTGTGGCGGGCCGCCATTTCGGCTGCGAGCAGCGCCCGCGCGGCCTCACGGATCTCGCCGTGAACGGACGGGTCGGCCTCCGTGAGGAGCGGCAGGATCGGGCCCATATCCGCGACGCCCGACAGGGTCACGGCCGTGTGCAGCACGCGAATCGCATTGGCGCGCTCGCGGATCGCCTCCAGGGGCTGGATGAAGCCGAGGATGCGCCGCGCCTCCGCGCCGTCGCGGCGCTTCAGGGCATGCAGGAACGCCATGGAGAGCGCGGGTGCGATGCACACGCAGCCGGCGGTAAAACCCGCGAGATCGAAATGCTCCAAATGCGGCAGGGCGGGGGGCTCGCCGAAGCCGCTCACGATCCGCTCGCGCCCGACCGCCGCGATGAGCGCATCGAGGTAGGGGTCCTGCGTGATGTCGGCCCGCGGCACGGCATATTTGATGCCGAACACGGCGCCCTGCTCGACGAGCCGTCCGACGGCTTCGGCGGGCACATACGAATCGGTTTTGATGTAGAGGATCAGCGGCACGCCGGAGCGGTCCACGAAAGTCTCGATCCCGCGCAGCACGCCGGCCGGCGTTTGCGGCGCGATCATCGGCAGCGCCATGGCCGCGGGATAGCGCCGGCTTTTCAGGATCGCGGCCTCGTCCAGCAGCTTGCCGTAATCGGGACCGACGGAGGGGATGAGCCAGGTGTCGGGCGCGACGGCGGCCTCCAGCCCGTCGAGCCAGTCGCCGAAGCGCGACACCGGCCAGCTGTGCACATTGGCGTTGCCGCCATAGAGCAGCGTCGAGACGCCGCCGCCCTCGAGGTGCCGGATCAGGGCCGCATTGGCTTGCCCGTTCGGCTCGTAATCGGCGCCGAGCGCCAGCGGGGGCACCGCGAGCACGGAGCGGGCGAGATCGGCGACTTCGACATTGGTGCGCATGGGGAGGCTCCCGTTCGTGAGGGGATGCCTGGCGCCCGCGGGCGCCAGGCCGGATGAAGGGGAGTACCGTTTACTGGGCGCCCTCGAGGCCGGCGGCCTTCACGACCTCCTGCCACTTCTTGCGCTCCTCGCCGATGAAGGCGGCGAATTGCTCGGGCGTCATCGGGGAGGCGACCGCGCCCACTTCCTTCAGCTTCGCCGCCGTCGCGGGCTCCTCGAAGATGCGCTTCACCTCCGCGGCGAGCTTGTCGACGATGGGGCGCGGGGTGCCGGCGGGCACCCACAGGCCGTGCCAGGAGGTGGCCTGGAAGCCCTTGAGGGTTTCAGCCACGGTCGGAACGTCGGGAGCCGTGGGGCTGCGCTCGCTGCTCGTCACCGCGATCGCCCGCACCGTGCCGGCCTGGGCCTGGGGCCAGGCGAGGGTCATGTTGTCGAAGGCGAGGTCGATGTGCCCGCCCATGAGGTTGTTCATCACGTCGCCCGAGCTGCGATAGGGCACGTGGTTCATTTTGGTCTGGGTCATCATCTGGAACAGCTCGGACGCGAGATGCGTCGAGGTGCCGGCGCCCGACGAGCCGTAATTCAGCTTGCCCGGGTTCTGCTTGATGTAGTCCACCACCTCCGCGACGGTCTTGGCCGGGATCTTGGGGTTCACCACGAGCAGGTTCGGCAGCCGCGCGATCAGCGTGACGGGCTGGAAGTCCTTCTCGGTGTCGGAGCCGGTGTTCTTGTAGAGGAACGGGTTGATGGCGTGGGTCGAGACCGTGCCGACCAGGAGCGTGTAGCCGTCCTTGGGGGCCTTCGCGACCGCGGAAGCGCCGATGTTGCCGCCGGCGCCGGCGCGGTTTTCCACCACGAAGGACTGGCCGTGCTTCTCCTGCATGGCCTGGGCGAAGATGCGGGCGAACATGTCCGTAGTGCCGCCGGCGCCGAAGGGCACGATCACGTTGACCTGCTTTTGCGGCCACTGGGCCGGGTCCTGGGCCTGGGCGGTGCCTGAAAGGCCGAGCCACGCCAGGCCGACGGCTGCCAAAAATTTCTTCATGAACGTCGTCCTCGATCTGTTAACCCCGCAGCAGGGCTGCTTGACGCCGTTCTACGGTGTCATACAAATCTTGACAAGTCATCCCGGACGCCGCCAATTGGAGGCAGGAGGACGTCAATGTCGCTTTCGCCTGCCTCAAAAGAGAAGCTCGCCGCCGTGTCCACGGCGACGCTCACGACCGTTCTGTTCAAGCGTGGTTTCCGCAACGCGTTCATCGGCGGCATCAAGCTGCTGAACCCGGACGCGCCCCGCCTCGTCGGCCCCGCCTACACCCTGCGCTATATCCCGGCGCGCGAAGACCTCGACCACATCGGCGTGTTCGAGGACCGCAGCCATCCCCAGCGCAAGGGCGTCGAGGAGTGTCCTCCCGGCGCCGTGTTCGTGATCGACAGCCGCAACGACCCCAAGGCAGCCTCGGCGGGCGGCATTCTGGTCACCCGCCTCATGAAGCGCGGGATCGCGGGCGTGGTCACCGACGGCGGCTTCCGCGATTCCGGCGAGATCGCGCGGCTGCCCTTCCCGACCTACCACCGGGAGCCCTCCGCCCCCACGAACCTGATCCGCCACCATGCGGTCGACCTCAACGTGCCGATCGGCTGCGGCGATGTGCCCGTTTATCCCGGCGACATCATGGTTGGCGACGAGGAGGGCGTTGTGGTGATCCCTCAAGGGATCGCCGACGAGGTCGCGGACGAAGCCTTCGAGCAGACCGTGTTCGAGGATTTCGTGCAGGAGCAGGTGAACGCCGGGCGGGGCATCTTCGGCCTCTATCCGCCGGACGATGCCACCCGCGAGGAGTTCAAGCGCTGGCGAAAGGCGCAGGGGCGCTAGAGGGCGCAAACGACGGCTCGCGCCTGGCGACGGGGCGGGCAGGGAGGAAGCCATGAGACGGGGGGGACGGGCGGTTGCCGTGAAAGCGCTGCGCGAGGTCGACGACCGCGAGCCGAAACTGAGCCATCAGGTCTACGAGCGCATCTTCGAGCTCATCGTCTCGGGCGAATACCCGGAGCGCTCGCGGCTTCCCTCCGAGTTCGAGCTGTCGCGGCGCTTCGGCGCCTCGCGCCCCATCGTCCGCGAGGCGCTGGCGCGGCTGCGCGACGACGGGCTCATCGTCTCGCGCCAGGGCTCGGGATCTTACGTGCAGCGCCGGCCGGACGCCGCCGTGCTGCGCTTCGTGCCCGTGGGCTCGGTCGCGGACATCCAGCGCTGCTTCGAATTCCGCGTCGGCCTCGAGGGGGCCGCCGCGGGCCTCGCCGCCGAGCGCTGGGAGGAGGAGGACCTCCTCGAAATCAAGGCGGCCTTGCAGGATCTCGAAAGCTGCATCCGCGAAGGCCGGCTCGGCGTCGAGGCGGATGCGCGCTTCCACCGGGCGGTGTCGGATGCCACCCACAACCCGTTCCACGTGTCGGTGCAGCGTTCGCTCGAACCCCATGTGGCGTTCGGCATGAACCTCGCCCGCAACCTCTCCCTGCTGCGGCCGGCCGCGCGGCTGCGCATCGTGCAGGACGAGCACGAGGTGATCGTGGAAGCCATCGAGGCCCGCAACGCCGAGGCCGCGCGCCAGGCCATGGAAACCCATATCGAGAATGCGCGCCGCCGCGTCTTCGAGGGGCAGCCCAACAAGGAATAGACGGGCCGCGCCCCTCAAGCCGAGCGCGCCTCCGCAGGTAGACACCACAAAGGACAAGACCCTTGTCGAACAAGAAGAAGACGCCCGAGACCCTTCGCAGCTACCGCTGGTTCGGCGTGCAGGATCTGCGCGCCTTCGGCCATCGCTCGCGCACGCTCCAGATGGGCTACGCGATAGAAGACTTCATGGGGAAACCCGTGATCGGCATCATCAACACCTGGAGCGACGCGCAGCCCTGCCACCAGCATTTCAAGCAGCGCGTCGAAGAGGTGAAGCGCGGCGTGTGGCAGGCGGGCGGCTTTCCGATCGAACTCCCGGCGCTCTCCCTCTCCGAGAGCTGGGTGAAGCCCACCACCATGCTCTACCGCAACCTCCTCGCCCTTGAGGTCGAGGAGCTCTTGCGCTCGCATCCCGTGGACGGCGCGGTGCTCATGGGCGGCTGCGACAAGACCACGCCCGCCACCATCATGGGCGCGATCTCCATGGATCTCCCCATGGTGTTCATGCCCGCAGGCCCCATGATGCGCGCCCACCATGCGGGACAGATTCTGGGCTCGGGGTCGGACGCCTGGAAGTACTGGGCCGAGAAGGAAGCCGGCACGATCACGAACCAGCAATGGAACGACATCGAGGCCGGCATCGCTCGTTCCAACGGCACCTGCATGACCATGGGAACCGCGTCCACCATGACGTCGATCGCGGAAGCCTTGGGCCTCACGCTTCCCGGTGCCGCCTCGATCCCTGCGGCGGATGCCGCGCATCCGCGCATGGCGACGGCGTGCGGGCGGCGCATCGTCGATATGGTGTGGGAGGATCTGAAACCCTCCGACATCCTCGATCGCCGCTCGTTCGAGAACGCGCTCATCGTGCATAACGCGCTCGCGGGCTCCACCAACGCGATGATCCATCTCGTGGCGCTGGCGCGCCGCGCGGGCGTGGAACTGAAGCTCACCGACTTCGACGATTTCGCCCAGAAGGTGCCGGTGATCGCGAACCTGCGCCCCTCCGGCGCCTGGCTCATGGAAGACTTCCACATCGCCGGCGGCATCCGCGGCTTGCTGAAGAGGCTGGAGGGCATGCTGCATCTCGAAGCCCGCACGGTGACGGGCACGCTGGCCGATGCGCTCGACGGTGCCGGCGTCTACAACGACGACGTGATCCGCCCGCTGGACAAGCCCATCGCGGCGTCCGGCGGCACCGCGATCCTCTACGGCAACCTCGCGCCGGACGGCTGCGTGATCAAGCCGCCGGCGGCGGAAGCCCGGCTCCTGCAGCACACGGGCCCCGCCATCGTGTTCGACACCTACGACGAGATGTCGGCCGCGGTGAAGAACCCGGACCTCGACGTCACGCCGGACCACATCATGGTGTTCCGCAACGGCGGCCCCATCGGCGGGCCCGGCATGCCGGAATGGGGCATGCTGCCGATCCCGCAGAAGCTCTTGAAGCAGGGCGTGCGCGACCTGCTGCGCATCTCGGATGCCCGCATGAGCGGCACGAGCTACGGCGCCTGCATCCTGCACGTCTCGCCGGAGGCCCATATCGGCGGCCCGTTGGCGGCCGTGCGCAACGGTGACCTCATCACGGTGGACGTGTCGAAGCGCTCCATTCACCTCCATCTCTCCGACGAGGAGATCGCCGAGCGCCTGAAGAGCTGGTCGCCCCCGCCGCGAAATTACGAGCGCGGCTACAACCGCCTCTTCGCCCAGCATGTGCGCCAGGCCCACGACGGCTGCGATTTCGACTTCCTGGAAGGCAAGGGCGGGATTCCGGAGCCGGAGATCCATTAGCACCATCCCTCCCTGCCAGGGGAGGGCGCTCCGAAGGGGCGGGTAGGATAGGAACTCCCCAATTCCAGGATGCACCACGACCCAACCCTCCTCTGCTTACGGCGGAGAGGGATGAAGGTTGGAGGTGCCGGGCGTGAATCTCGATTCAGCAAGACCAAGCACTCTCCCTCCCCTCAGGGGAGGGGTAGGGGTGGGGTGTTGCGCGAAGCGCATCCGGCACGACGTCAGACGAGCAGAGTCGCAGAACGCGTATGGCAGCGCATCCTGCACCATCGCGGCAAGAACTCGCCTGCGGCGAACACCCCACCCGTCATCCTTCGGATGCCACCCTCCCCTGAGGGGAGGGAGAGTGCAGGCTCGGAGCCATTCAGAACCGCCCCAGCACCTCCTTAGTCCTTCCCACCGCAAGCGCGGGAGAGAGATGCGCACGAGCAGAGACGTTCGTGCCTCCACCCCACCCGGCCCTGCGGACCACCCTCCCCTGAGCGGGGAGGGATTAATCCACCAGATTGTTGTCGATGTAGTCGAAGTTGATGTCCTCCCCCAATCCGGGGAGCGTCGAGGCGTGGACGTAGCCGTCCTGGTCCATCATGTCCGGAATGCTGTTGAGGTAGGCGGGCGGCTGGTCGTAGTCGAGGAAGGGGTGGAGCAGGCCCCGCTCGTACCAGTCGCAATTATGCGCCGCGAGACATAAGCTGAGATTGCCGACGCCGCCGCCGTGCACCTCGCAATGCATCCCGAAACTTTCGGCTAGGTGCATGGTCTTCAACCCCGGCCCGATGCCGCCCACATCGAATACGCCGACGCGCAGGATATCGCAGGCGCGGTTCTTCACCCATTCGGCGCGGGTGTGGAACTTGCCCTCCATGGTCTCGGGGCCGAGCACGGGGATCTCGAGGTTCTCGGTAAGCCAAGCGTATGAGGACATGCTGGCCTCATCCATGGGCTCCTCGAACCAGGCGTAACCGAGCTTGTGCAATTCGCGCCCGAGATAGAGCGCATCCGTGCGGCTGTACCAGTGGTAGGCGTCGAGCATGAGCGCGATGTCGGGACCGACGGCTTCCCGCACGGCGGCGCAAGCCTTCACGTCCATCTTCGGGTCGGGCGCCCAGGAGACCGGCGGCATCCAGGTGTGGAGCTTGATGCCCTTGTAGCCGCGTTTCACGAGTTGCTCCGCGAAGCGCCCGTAATCCTCCGGCGTCGCGAGTCCGCCCTCCAACTCGTCGCCGCACATGGTGCTGCCATAGGCGAGGATCTTGTCGCGGTAGCCGCCGATGAGCTTGATCACGGGGAGCCCGAGCTTGCGGCCGGCGAGATCCCACAGGGCGAGTTCCGCGACGGCCAGGGCCTTGTCGGTGAGCTGCTCGGAACTCCCGCGCTGCCAATGGGCGAGGCCCTGCCACAGGCGTTCGCGGTCGAAGGGGTCCTGCCCGAGGAGCACCGTCTTGAGGTAATTGTCGACGATGAAGGGGCGGATCACCTCCGGCGCATAGAGGCAGTGTCCTTCCGAGCCGTCGTCCGTGCGGAGGGTGAGAAGCGCGTGGCGCGCATCCGTCTCGGGCCCCGGATGGGCATGGCCCGCGCTGTCGCGGGAGCGCCGCGTCTTGTAGGTGAACACGCGCACGCTCACGTCGACGATCTTCACGGACAGCCCCCTTGCGATCAGTGCTCCGTGATACGGTTATCCGACATCTTTTAGCAAGTCCTGACAGAACAACCGTGCCTTGCGCCGCTTCGCGCTGCCTTGGCCTTGACGCAGAGTGGTCCGTGAGGGGAAAGTCATCTGACAACTTCTCGGGGCCGCCCACCCGGCCAACACCTGGAGATGCTGCCCGTGAGCGGCTCGCCCCTCAGCTCTTGTTCGAAGCGAGTCGCAACGCCGTGCAGACGCTAACCCTCTCGCAAGGACCCTGGCGCGCGGAGGTCGTGCCGGAGCGCGGCGGACGCATGACGCGCCTCTCGTTCGACGGCGCGGAGGTGCTCGAACCTGTGGTGGATTGGACTCCGCCCGGACGCCCCTGGCCCGCGGCGGGTCTCTATCCGCTCGTGCCCTATTCCAACCGCATCGAACACGGGCGCGTCGGCGGTCGCGCGGTGCAACTCGCGATCCACCCCTTCGCGGCGCCCCATGCGGTGCATGGGCCGGGGCACCGGCGCGCGTGGTCGGTGGCGGCGCGGACGCCGCACGAGGTGCGCCTGCATCTCGCCTACGCGCCGGACGACGATTGGCCTTGGGCCTTCGAGTCCACTCTCACCTACGCGCTGCATGACGACGCCGTCCTGTGCACCATCGATCTGATGAACCGCTCCGCCGAGGCGATGCCGGCAGGCCTCGGCCTGCACCCCTTCTTCCATGCGCCGGATGGGACGCGCTATTCACTCGCGCACCGGGATCGCTGGCCGCAGACCGAGGCGGACGCGCCGCTGCCTCAATTCTCGGAACAGGCACGACGCATCGACGACGTTGTTTCGCAAGACGGCCTGATCGCCTGCCTCGGGCGCTGGGACGGTGCCGCGACGATCGCGCGGCCGGATCTCTCGATTCAGGTGGAGGCCTCCGCCAACCTCGCGCATCTCATTGTCTACCGCGCGGCGGGTTCGGCCTTCCTCTGCCTCGAACCCGTGTCGCACGCCACGAACGCCTTCAACCATCACGGAGCCGGGCGCCCGCATTCCGGCGCGACGTTCCTCGGCCCCGGCGAGCGCATGGAGGGCAGGATGGTTCTCCGCTGCGCCACGCCGCGCCCTTCCTGAGCCCTGCCAAATGACCCCTTCGCGAATCCGCTGACACAAGGACGAACAGCCATGGCACGCAACATCGAGCGCATCCTCATCACCGGCGCCGCCGGCGGCCTCGGGCGCGTGATGCGCCAGCGCCTGAAAGGCCAGTACCGGCTCGTGCGCCTCTCCGACATCCAGCCCATGGAAGCCGCGCAAGAGGGCGAGGAGGTGGTGCAGTGCGATCTCGCGGACGGCCCCGCCGTCGAGGCCCTGTGCCGGGACATCGACGCCATCGTGCATTTCGGCGGCTATTCGCGGGAGAACGATTGGCCCGGCATCCTCGGGCCCAACATCATCGGCGCCATCAATCTCTGGGAGGGCGCGCGCAAGGCCGGCACGGACCGGGTGCTGTTCGCCAGCTCCAACCACGCCATCGGGCTTTATCGCCGGTCGCAGCGGATCGATCACCTCGCGCCGCCACGGCCCGACGGACGCTACGGATTGTCCAAGGCCTTCGGCGAGGACCTCGCGTGCCTCTATGCCTACAAGCACGGGGTGCGCGGCTTCTCCATGCGCATCGGCACCTGCTTTCCCGAGCCCATGAATGCCCGCGCCTTATCGAGCTGGATGTCCTATGCCGATCTCGAACGGCTCATCAAGGTAGGGCTCCACGCCGATTACGTGAACGAGATCGTCTACGGAGTTTCGCGCAACACGCGTTCCTGGTGGGACAACAGCAATGCCTACCGGCTGGGATACGATCCGCAGGACGACGCGGAGGCCTTCGCCGACAAGGTCGGGCACATCAAGAGCGGCGATCCTCTAGAAGAGGACTTCCAGGGCGGCTCCTTCGTGCCGCCGGAATTCGCGGCCGACCCGTCGCGGATTCCCTGAGATAAAGCCAAACGGCCCCGCGTGTGCGGGGCCGTCCGGGAGGTTGCCGAAGGCGGTTCATTCGCAGACGCGAACCTTGCGGATCAGGAGGCCGTAGGGGGTGTGGACCTTGCGGCGCACCGTGTAGCAATCCTCGGCCTCATAGACTGGAGCGGCATGGGCCGAGGCCGCCATGGCGCCGAGCGCCATTCCGCCGATGAGGCCGGCCGCCATGTAGCCGCCGCCGTAATAGCCGCCGTAGTACTTCGGATAGGGCTTCCAGATCGGACCGGCGGAGGCCGGAGCGGAGGCGAGGGCGGCTGCGCCGAGGGTGAGAGCCGCGAAGGTGCTGGTGAGAAGCTTGCGAGAGAGCATAGGAACCTCCTGTTAGGTGCCGGAGCCTGCGACCATCGCGGCCCCGATGCTCATTGGTCGCGCCAGCTCCAACCCGGGTTCACGGGTTCAGCAGAAATTTTCGTGAGCTCCATCGAAGACCCTCGCGCTTGTGCGCGGAAGCACATGAGGGCTGCCGCAACCCGCTTCATGAACCTCGCACGCCCCTCGCGCGACCAAGGGTGATCCGGGTCCCTGCAGGGCCGGTGCTGCCGCGCGCCCTGCGGCGTTTGGAGCGCACCCACCCCGGTGCTAGGATCGCGCCCGCGACAGGAGTGACTGTCATGACGAAGCCCCCGTTCTCCCGAGCCTTCCGGATGACGCTGCCGCTCGGCAGGGGGTTTGGTCGGAGCGGGCTTGGGTACGCCCTTGCCGCCCTCCTAGTGCTCGCGTCGGGAGCCACTGAAGCGCAGATCCAACCGGGCTCCCGCGGAGACGTCGTGACGAGCCCAGCCCGTCCGATGGGGCCCTCGCGCGGTCCCGCGTTCGATCCCGGGGGCGGCGCGATCGGGGGTCTCATCGGCGGCGTGATCGGCGGGATCGTGACCCGCCCGCGGCCGAGGATCGAGATCGAGGATGAGGTCGTGGTTCCGGTCAGGCCCCGCCGCCCGGCGGTGGTCGAGGAGGCGCCTGAGCGCCCCCGCCGACCCGTGATTCTCGAAGAGGCGCCGGAGCGCCCCACGCGCCCCGCCCGCAAGCCCCCGGTCCAGAATGCCGCCGCGCCGCCCCGCAAACCGCTGCAGCGGAACGTCGTCGTGCAGCCCCGCCAACCGACTGCAAAGCCCGTCATCCGGGCCGCGCAAGCCCCACCTCGCACCCCGCCCGTCGCTCGCGCGGCACCGCCCCCTGCGCCGGTCGCGGCCGCGGAGCCCGATGTGGTGCCCGACGAGGTGCTGTTCGAAACCCGCCCCGGCGTGCCGCCCGCCGCCGTCGCCGATCTTGCCCGATCCCTGCGGCTCACGCGGGTGTCCTCGCAGCCGATCGCGCTCATCGGCAGCACGGTGCACCGCTACCGCATCGCCGACCGGCGTTCCGTCGACAAGGTCGTGGCGGCTCTCCGCCGGGATGCCCGCGTGGCCTCGGCGCAGGCCAACAGCGTCTATCGCCTCCAGCAGGCCGCGCCTGAGCGGGCCCGCTCGCCTCTGGCCGACGCGCAATATGCGCTGGCCAAGATGCGGGTTCCCGAGGCCCACCGCCTCGCCACCGGCGAGGCCGTGCGGGTGGCGGTGATCGACTCCCTCATCGACGGGCAGCATCCGGAACTCGCGGGGGCCGTGACGGCGAGCTTCGATCCCACGGGGGGCAAACCGGCGCCTCACACCCACGGCACGGGCGTCGCCGGCATCATCGCGGCACGGGCCCAGCTCACGGGCGTCGCACCCCGCGTGGAGGTGCTCGGCATTCGCGCCTTCACGGGCGAACGCGGCAAGCCCGGCGCCGACGGGACGGCCTTTCACATCGTCCAGAGCCTCGACTGGGCCGTGAAGCAGGAGGCCAGGGTGGTGAACATGAGCTTCGCGGGCCCCAAGGACGATCTTCTGGGCCGCGTGCTCGCCGCCGCCCGCGGGCGCGGCGTGGTGCTCGTGGCCGCGGCCGGCAATTCAGGACCCCAGGCGAAGCCCCTCTATCCCGCCGCGGACGAGAACGTGATCGCCGTGAGCGCGAGCGATGCGGAGGACCGGATCTATGCCGCCTCGAACCGCGGCTCCCATATCTGCGTCTCGGCGCCGGGGGTCGATATTCTGATGCCGGCGCCGGGCGGCGCCTACCAGCTCTCGTCCGGCACCTCCATGGCGGCGCCCCATGTGGCGGGCGTCGTGGCGCTGCTGCTCCAGGCGCAGCCGAAGCTCACCCCGGACGAGGTGCGCGCCGCCCTCGTGGCCGCGGCGCGGGATCTCGGACCCGCGGGGCAGGATCCGGATTTCGGCGCGGGCTTCACGGATGCGCTCGCGGTTCTGGAACGCCCGGGCGCGAAGCCCCAGGCCTCGGCCTCTCCGAAGGTTTCCGCGGACATTCGAACGGTTGGCGTGAACCCGTCCGCCCCCTCGCGCGACTAACGGGAGCGATCGATCGTTACGACCGATCCAGGGGACGACGAGGCACTCATCCGGCGGATCGCCGCCGGGGACCGCGCGGCCATGCAGACCCTGTATGGCCGCCACCATGTGCGCGTCTTCCGCTTCCTGGTGCGGCTCGTGGGCGAGGCTTCCGCCGAGGACACGCTGAGCGAGGTGTTCTTCGACGTGTGGCAGCAGGCCGGCCGCTTCGAGGCGCGTTCCAGCGTCACGACCTGGCTCCTGTCGATCGCCCGCTTCAAGGCCCTCTCGGTGCTGCGCAAGCGCCGGGACGTGGCCCTCGAGCCGGAGGTCGCGGAGGCGGTCGAGGACGACGCCGACACCCCCGAGGTGACGGTGCAGAAGGCCAGCAAGGCCGCGGTTCTGCGGCACTGCCTGGACCGGTTGAGCGTCGAGCACCGCGAGGTGATCGACCTCGTCTATTACCACGAGAGGAGCGTCGAAGAGGTGGCGGAAATCCTGAAGATTCCCGAGGGCACGGTGAAGACGCGCATGTTCCACGCGCGCAAACGCCTCTCGGACATCCTCACCGCTGCCGGCATCGACCGAGGATGGCCCTGATGACCGACAGCGCCCCCGGGCGTCGGATGTCACGGATCGAGGACAACCGTGATGCAGGCGCCCCGAGGAGCCTGACGTCACCGACCGAGGATGGCCCTGATGACCGACAATCGTGATGCGCCCGACGCCATCGACGAACTCCTGCCTTGGCACGCCACGGGCCGGCTCTCGGCCGCCGACCGCGCCCGCGTCGAGGCGGCGCTGGCCCGCGAACCGGCGGTCGCCCGCCGCGCCGCTCTGGCCGAGGAGGAGCGGGAGGAGACGATTGCGCTGAACGAATCCCTCGGCGTGCCCTCGTCCCGGGCCCGGGACGCGCTTTTCGCCCGCATCGACACTGCCGGACCCCAGGCGAAGCCCGCGAGTGCCGGCCTCATGAGCCGCTTCGGGGGCCTCCTCGACCGGCTTTCCCCCAAGGCGCTGGCCTGGAGCGCCGTGGCGGCGGCGCTGCTCATTGCGGTGCAGGCGGGTATCCTGGGAAGCCTGATGGTGGGCCAGCGGGTGCCCGGCTTCGAGATGGCATCGGGGTCGGCGGCTGTGGCAGGCTCGCGTCTCCTCGTCACCTTCGCGCCGGAGGCGACGGCGGCGCAGATCGCGGGCGTGCTGCAGAGCCGGCGCGCCGTGATCGTGGACGGCCCGCGGCCCGGCGGGATCTTCGTGGTGCGGATCGGCGACAAGCCGCTCTCGGAGGCCGAGATCCAGCAGGCGATCGCGGCGTTCCGCCAGCAGAGCGCAGTGGTGCGCTTCGTGGCGCCGAGCCCGTGAGCGCGGCGCCGCACGCAAAGGCGTGACGTGCCTCGGTCCGCTTCAACCCGGAGGGGGCCCGGTCAGGAGCTGATCGGGGTACGGCAGCCTGAAGGAACGTCCGGTCAGTAGCTGATCGGGGTGCCCTTGGCGACCTGGATCATGTCCCAGTTCTCGCCCGCGGCGAGGAGGCAGGATCGGCCATCGGCGTTGGTGATCACCATCGTCCAGGAGCCGGTCTTGGAGGCGAAGAGCTCCAGAACCTGCCCGGGCAGGGTCATGCCCATGCCGACGGGGGCTTCCTTGAAGCGGTCGCCGAGGGACTTCACCACCTCCTGGCGCGGACCGCACTGGGTCTGGGCGGAGGCCGGGGCGATGGCAAGGGGAGCCACGATCGCGAGGATCGGGAACAGGATCGAATAACGCAGGGCGGTCAACGCAACCTCCACAACCAAATCCCGCTGATCCCTTGTTGATCCTTCAACGCCACGCCGCGAAAAAAGCTCCAGAGACAAACCCCACCTTTCTGCAAAGTCTCGTGCGACATTGGCGAGCGGTTCAGAACCTGTTTAGAGAGGGGGCCCGTTCGTCCCGGAGTGTTCTGCCGTGTGGCCCCAGACCCCCCAAGCCATCGCCGCCGTTGCCGTTGCCGCCCTCGTGGTCGGCGCGCTGGCGCTGCTCTTGGGCCTGTGGAACCGCTGGAGCATCCGGCGCGACCGGCGCCTGCGCAAGGAGGGCCAGCTCCCCTGGGCGGAGCTGAAGCTCACCCCGTCGCCCGAACTCGGCTGGTTCGTCGGCCGCATCGAGATCCACAACCCCTCGGGCCAGTCGCTGGCCATCGAGGAGCTGAAGGTGGACAAGCCGGCCTTCATGCTGCTCGCGCCGCTGCCCGCGGAGGGCACGGGGCCGCGGACCGCCGGGATCCCGCAGGCGAAGCCCACCAAGACCCTCAGCGTGTCCTGGATCGTCAACGAGCCGCATCTCGCCCATTCTGATCTCGCCTATGCCGGGGAGTTCCTGGTGCGCTGCGCGCCGTCCATGATCCGGCGCTGGACGACCGCTCAGGAGATGGGCGCCCGCATTACCGCCCACGGCCGCTATCGCTCCGCGAAGGCGCGGCGTCTGGCGATTCCGGCTCCCGGCCGCGTGAAGCTCTAACCGACGCGTGCGCGGTTCTGGCCGCGTGATGCTCTAACCGACGTGCGGGGTTGCGGCCTTCGGTGGCGTGACGTTCGAGAGCCTTTAGCGCGCGGGTTTCGCCGGCACGGCCTGCTCGTCGCGCGCGCCTTTGGCGGCGTTCTTCGGCGCTCCCTCGATCCTCGCGCCCGCAGCCCCGCGCTCCGCGGGTCGGCGCGTCGAACCGGTTTGCAGATCCACTTTGAGGCCGGTCTTGGGGTCCAGGATCGTCATCGGGGTACGCCTTCACGAGGTGAAGGAAGAACGCGAACCCTCTTGGGTTCGCTCCAACGATGTCAGACCATGGTTAGCCTTCCGTTACCGTGCGGAAGAACACGCGATCACGTCGAGAAAAGACTTTCATCGCGCGCTTGAGCCCGCGAAGATTTCGGCGGCGGAGATGCCGCCGCCGAAACGCAAACGGTCCCTAGAAGTAGGTTTCGAGCGTGCCGCGGCGGCGCACGTCGAGGGTGGCGCAATGGAAGGCGCCGCCGAAGGCCGCGTAGTGCAGGAAGTCGCACGGGATCGGCTCGAAGCCCCACTGCTCCAGCGCTTTGATCATGCCCGTGTGATGGCGCTCCACGATCACGCGCTTCGGGTCGATCATCAGCACGTTCATGGACAGCCACTTCCCGCACATGGAGGTGATCTGCAGCATGCGGTCGTTGATCGGGTTCGGCTCCGGCGCGATGAGGATGTCCCAGGACTTCAGGACCTCGGGCAGCCGGTTCACGTCGATGTATTCGGGATTGATGAGCAGCTTGCCGGGCGCCAGCGGCACGAAGGTCGTGTCGATGTGCATCGGCGTGCGGCAGCGCGTCTCCACCTCGTGGATGCGATAGCCGCGGGGGCCGAGATGCCGGCGCATCCATTCGATGCCGGCGGCATTCGTGACGTTCGAGCGCGTGACGAAGAGATCGCGGCCGCAGCGCATGAAGTCGGCGGCGTCGAACACCGGCTCGAACTCGGTGAGGATGATGCGCGAGGGCTCGCCCTCTTCCGGAATCTTGTAGGTGGGATCGAAGAGATCGTCCTTCAGCTCCGGCTTCGGTGCCGAGGTCCAGCGCGCGCCGGCGTGGAAGTATTCCTTCAGCAGCGGGCGGTAGGAATGCGTCTCGAAATAGCGTGAGGGCCACGCCATCGGGGTTTCGATGATCTCGTCGCCGATCACGATGATGCAGTCGCGCGGGCACGCGTTGCAGAAGCCCCGCGACGACCATTCCGGCGCGCCGAAGCGCTTCTTGTAGTTCATGGCGTCGGGGCGGCGCACGGTGATGCCGAGCGAGGTGAGGAGCGCGACGAAGCCGTCGAGCTCCTGCTGCGCGGGCTCCACCATGATCTTCGGGTAGCGCATGCCGGCGACGAGCCCGTGCGCCGCGCGGGCGGCCTTGCCGGGGATGTTGCAGGTCACGGCCGGGTGGTTCGAGGGGATCGTCGCGCCTTCCAGACGGCCGACGATAACCTCCTCCAAGGGGTCCCACTCGTTGTGGGAGTTCACGGGAGCGAGCGGCACGGCGATGTCGAAGGTGGGCGACAGGTTCATGGGGGTCCTCTCTCGGTGCTCCCTGAGGTCTTGGCCCGGTGGAGCAGGATGGCGGATCGCCGGCTGGTCGGCCCGGCGGAGCGCGGGCTCCCTAACACGGATTGCACCGTGCGGCGTACCCCCCCAGTGAGGCGCATCCTCGCAGGGCCTGGCTCCCCTGTCCCTAGAAACGGGTCGAGGCTGGTCGGTGGAGCAGGGTGCTTCCGTGAACCCCTCCCCCCATGTGGGGGAGGGTAGGGGAGGGGGTATGCGTTCCGCAGGAACGCTCGCGGAGCGATTCCTTCTGTGCTGCATCCGCTCTCATCGCCATACCCCCCTCTCCAGCTCTCCCCCACAAGGGGGGAGAGGGCAGGAAGCGGTGCCTCCTTCACAACCCCCACCCCTTTACCCCTCCCCGCAAGGGGGGAGGGGAACGCACTCAGGCTGCCTTGACCTTCCGCAGCGTCAGGTTGATGCGTCCGCCGCCCTCGACGAGGCCGGAGCCCTCCGGCATCAGGCGGTCGATGCCGTGGAAGACAAGACGCGAGGGCCCGCCGAAGGCCACCGCGTCGCCGGAGCGCAGGCGGATCGAGCGGGTGGGATCGCGCCGCTCCAGGCCGCCGATGCGGAAGATCGCCGTGGCGCCGAGCGACAGCGACACCACGGGCGCGTCGAACGCCTCCTCGTCCCGGTCCTGATGCAGCCCCATGCGGGCGCCCGGCCCGTAGAGGTTGACCAGGCAGGCATCCGGGGGATGGGGATAGCCCGACAACTCCCGCCAGGCCTCGAGTGCGATGGCGGGAATCGCGGGCCAGGGCGCGCCGGTTTCGGGATGGGCCGGCTGGTAGCGATAGCCCCGCTCGTCCGACACCCAGCCAAGGGCACCGCAATTCGTCATCCGCACCGAGAACGGCTTTCCCGTCCGCGGCATCCGCGGCGTGAAGAGGGGCGCCGCGGCAATCACCGCCACGACTTCCGCCAGCAACCGCTCCTGCGCGGCGCGGTCGAGGTAATCGGGCCGATAGGTGAGGCCGGGCGCAAGGGTGATCATCGTCGTGGACCGTTCAAACCCGCAGGGCTGCTCGTTGTGCTCTCCCTCCCCTCAGGGGAGGGGTAGGGGTGGGGTGTTCGCCGCAAGGCGAGTTCTAGGCCCAGCATCGCAGGATGCGCTTCGCGCAACACCCCACCCGTCACCCTTCGGGTGCCACCCTCCCCTGAGGGGAGGGATGAATGCCTCCCGGGTGCAGGCACACCGACCGATCCGCTCAGGCGCTCCGAAGCCCCAGCACGTCCGCCATGGTGTAGTAGCCCGGCTTCTTGTCGAAGGCCCACAGGGCAGCCTTCACAGCACCGCGGGCGAACAGCGCCCGGTCGTCGGCGCGGTGCACGAGTTCGATGCGTTCGCCGGCGCCGGCGAAGATCACGGAATGCTCGCCGATCACCGAGCCGCCGCGGAGCGTGGCGAAGCCGATATCGCCGGCATGGCGCGCGCCCGTATGGCCGTCGCGCACACGCACGGAGCGCTCCTTCAACGAGACGCGGCGCCCCTCGGCGGCGGCCTCGCCCAACAGCAGCGCGGTGCCGGAGGGTGCATCCACCTTCGCGCGGTGGTGCATTTCGAGGATCTCGATGTCGAAGTCCTCGCCCAGCGCCGCCGCGGCCTGGCGCACGAGATTGGCCAGCAGATTCACGCCGAGCGACATGTTGCCGGACTGCACGATCCGCGCATGGCGCGCGGCGGCTTCGAGCTTCGTGAAGTCCGCCTCCTGCAGCCCCGTGGTGCCCACCACATGCACGATGCGGGCCTGGGCCGCGAGGGCCGCGAAGGCTGCCGTGGCGGTGGGCGCGGTGAAGTCGAGAACGCCGTCGGCCTGCGCAAACACGGGGAGGGGGTCGTCGGTGACGGGCACGCCCGCTTCGCCGGTGCCCGCGAGCACGCCCGCATCCTCGCCCAGAACGGGCGAGCCCTCGCGCTCGATGGCGCCGACGAGCCGGCAGCCGGGCGTGTCTGCAACCGCCTTCACGAGCGTGCGTCCCATGCGCCCGCCGGCGCCCACCACCACGAGCCGCATGTCGGTCATCCGATCCTCCGCTTCACGCCGGCGGGTATAGCCCTCCCGCGCGGCGGCGGGAAGGTTCACATCCTCCGCCTCACGCCGGCGGGTATGGGCCGCCCGCGCGGCGGGTTCACAGCACCTTGGCCATCACGATCCAGCGCTCCGGATCGAAGCCCGATGCGATCTCCGCCCCGAGCACGGCTGCGAGTTCATGGGAGAGCCTGGCCGAATCGAGGGCGATGAAGCCGTGCCGCGCATAGAAGGGCGCGTTCCAGGGGACGAAGCGGTCTGTGGTGAGCGTCACGCAAGGATCGAAGCGCCATCGCGCGTGGTCGATAACGACGCCAAGAAGCCGCGTTCCCACGCCTCGCCCCTGATGCCGCCGCGCCACCGCGAGCTCGAAGAGGTGGAGATGGCCGTCCACGATGGAGCACAGCGCAAAGCCGATCGGCGCTTCGCTTGCGTCGACCGCGACCCAGCTATGGCCGCCCGCGATTCCTTGCGCGTGATCGAGGGCGGTGCGGACGGTCTCGAGAACGGGAGCCCAATAACCCGCCTCGCGGAAGATCTCGGCGGAATCACGCTCCAGCGCCTGAAGGGCTGGAACATCCGCCTCCGTTGCGAGGCGGATGCGGATGTCGCTCGGGGTCATCCCGGCTGCGGGCCGTCGTAGCCCTCGATGATCACCATATCCATCTCGGCGCCGCCCTGCTGCTTGGCCTTCGCGGCCTTGTATTCGGGCGAGTTCCAGCACTCGAGGGCCACCTCATAGGAGGGGAACTCGATCACCACGTTGCGGCTGCGGCTCGTGCCCTGCGGGTTTTCGAATTGCCCGCCGCGCACGAGGAACCGCCCGCCGAATTTGGCGAAGGCCACACCGTTGGAGGCCACGTAATCCTTGTAGGCTTCGGTGTTGTGCACGTCGACGCGCGCGATCCAGTAGCCCTTTGCCATCGTGCTTCTCCTATTCGACGTCGCGCGAGCGACCCGACATCCGTGGGCCGGTATGGCCCTCCCTACGCCGCGCCTTCCACCAGCACGAACTCGCCCTCGCAGGCGCCCTCGCGTTTCGCCTTGGCGGCCTGGTATTCGGGGGAGTTGTAGTAGCGCCGCGCGGCTTCGACGGAATCGAACTCGATCACCACGTTGCGGGCGCGGGCCTGGCCTTCCAGCGCCTCATGGGCGCCGCCGCGCACGAGGGGGCGGCCGCCATATTGCTTGATCGCCTCCGTGGCGCCCTTGGCGTATTCCGCATAGGCCTCGGGGTTCGTAACCGTCACGCGGGCGATGATGTAGCCTTTCGGCATGGGCGCGATCCTCCTCGATGGGAGGCGCACGGAAACGGAAGCCGGGCCGGCGGTCAAGAGAGCGCGGCGGCGATTTCCCGTGCGATGTCGTCGGCGGCCTGACGCGGGTCGGGGGCGCCGGTGATCGGGCGGCCGACCACGAGATGGCTCGCGCCGGCGCGGATCGCGTCCGCCGGCGTCATCACCCGCTTCTGATCGCCCACCTCCGCGCCGGCGGGGCGCACGCCCGGGGTCACGATGAGGCGCTCGGGTCCCACAAGCGCGCGCACGCTCGCGGCTTCTGTCGGCGCGCAGACGATGCCGTCGATGTGGAGATCGCGGGCCTGCGCGGCGCGGCGCGCCACGAGTTCGGCCGGGGTGAGGTCGTAGCCTGCATCCGCGAGGTCCACGTCGTCGTAGGAGGTGAGCACGGTCACGGCGAGGATCGCGAGGTCGGACCCTTCCTTGCCCTTGAGCGCCGCGCGCATGGTCTGGGGATAGGCGTGCACCGTGAGCAGGCTCGCGCCGAGGCGGGCCACCGAGCGCACGCCCTCTTCCACCGTGTTGCCGATGTCGTGGAGCTTCAGATCCAGGAACACCCGCTTGCCCTGGGCGATCAGCTCCTCCGCGAAGGGAAGGCCGCCGGCATAAGCCAGCTGGTAGCCGATCTTGTAGAAGGTGCCCGCGTCGCCGATGCGCCGAACCAGGGCGCGGGCCTCGTCCACGGAGGCGACATCAAGGGCGATGATGAGCCGGTCGCGGGGGTCCGCGGGATTGGTCAGCGCGCTCACGCGGAGCGCCGATAGACCCACACCCGTGCCGGGGGCAGGTTGAGCCAGATGCGGTTCGAGCCGCGCGCCGTGTAATCCCGCGAGCGCGCCGGGATCGGCGGCACCACCGCGTAGGTGAACTGAATGAACGGCGCGTTCGGGTGCATCAGGTTCTGCGCGGCGGCCAGCAGCTCCAGGCGCTTGTCCATGGGCTTGGTGAAGAGCGGCAGGCTCGACACGGTGGCGGCGGCCGGCTCCTTCAGGATGCCGTCGAGGGTGTCGTTGAGGTCGTAGGCGTCGCCCTGGATGATGGTGGCCTTGGGAAAACGCCGCTTCAGGAGCTGGCAGAATTCCGGGCTGTATTCCACGAGCACCAGGCGGTCCTGCGCCACGCCCCGGCGGATGAGGGCGTCGGTGACGGGACCGGTGCCGGGCCCGAGCTCGATCACCGGGCCGGGGATGCGAGGGTCCACATAGGACGCCATGGTGCGGGCGAGAACGCGGCTGGAGGGCGTGACGGCCCCGATGACGAGGGGCCGCTCGAGCCAGGTGCGCAGGAAGCGGGTTTCGTCGGCGAAGCGGTCTTTGGAAAGAGGCGGCTTACGGGGGGAGGGCCGCTGGAACGATTGGAGCACAGTGAGATCCCTTGTTCCCGGCTAACCCCTGAGTGCCTAGCGTCTCCGTCTAGGGCCCATCCATAACGAAGGTCAAGCTCGCTTGATCCATCGTGGCGGCAGAGAATTCTCCGCAGCCGATGGTTCAGGTGTCCGAGCCGCCGAAGCCATCTCGGTTGCAGAGGATTTCCGCAGTCGCTTCCCTAGTTCGCAGCCCCGCCGAAGCCGTCGAAGAACTCCTTGACCCGCGAGAAGAAGCCCGAGCTCTCGGGGTGATTTTCCTTCGAGCACTCGCCGTCGAATTCCATGAGGAGTTCGCGCTGGCGCTTGGTGAGCTTCTGGGGGGTCTCGACCACCACCTGGATGTAGAGATCGCCGACATCGCGGGAGCGCAGCACCGGCATGCCCTTGTGGCGCAGGCGGAACTGCTTGCCGGATTGCGTGCCCTCCGGGACCTTCACCTTGGCGTCGGAATTGTCGAGCGTCGGCACGGTGAATTCGCCGCCGAGGGCCGCCGTCACCATGGAGATCGGCACGCGGCAGAACAGGTCCGCCCCGTCGCGCTGGAAGAAGGTGTGGGGCTTCAAGGCCACGAAGATGTAGAGGTCGCCCGCCGGCCCGCCGCGCAGGCCCGATTCGCCCTCGCCCGCGAGCCGAATGCGCGTGCCGTCCTCGACGCCCGCGGGCACGTTCACCGAGAGCGTGCGCTCGCGGGTGGTGCGGCCCGCCCCGCCGCATTGGCCGCAGGGATCGTCGATGGTCTCGCCGCGCCCGTGGCAGTTCGGACAGGTGCGCTCGATGGAAAAGAAGCCCTGCTGCGCCCGCACGCGGCCATAGCCCGCGCAGGTCGGGCAGGCCTTCGGCTTCGAGCCCGGCTTCGCGCCGGTGCCCGAGCACGCCTCGCAGGAGATGGAGGTCGGGATCGTGATCGTCGCGGTCTTGCCGTGGAAGGCTTCCTCCAGCGAGATCTCCAGATTGTAGCGCAGGTCCGCCCCGCGCTCGCGCCCGCCGGCGCCGCGCGCCCGGCTGCGACCGTCTCCGAAGAAGTTCTCGAAGATGTCGCTCATGAAGTCGGAGAAATTGGCGTCAAAGCCCGGCCCGCCGGCGCCGCCATTGGCGAAGGCCGCGTGGCCGAAGCGGTCGTAGGCCGCCCGCTTCTGGGCGTCCGACAGGGTCTGGTACGCCTCGTTGATCTCCTTGAACTGGACCTCGGCGTCCTTGTCGCCCGGGTTCTTGTCCGGGTGATACTTCATGGCGAGCTTGCGGAACGCGGATTTCAGCTCCGCCTCGCTCGCGGTCTTCTCGACCCCTAAGACCTCGTAGTAGTCGCGCTTGGACATCGGCGCGTGTGCCCCTTCAAGGGGCGAATAGAGAATGGCGAATGGCGAGTGGGAAACGAACCGTCACGGCCGTCTCTCCATTCGCCACTCGCCACCCCCATTCGCCGATTTTTACGCCCGCTTCTTCTTGTCGCCTTCGTCGACTTCCTGGAAGTCGGCGTCGATGACATCGTCCTTCTTGGGCTCGCCGCCCTCGGAGGAAGCGCCCTCCGCGGCCTGGGCCGCGGCGTACATGGCCTCGCCCAGCTTCATCGAAGCCTGCATCAGGTCCGTGGTGCGGGCCGTGATCACCTCGACGTCCTCGCCGGCGAGCGCCTGACGCAGGGCGTCGATGGCGGTCTCGATGGCCTGCTTGTCGGCCTCCGGAACCTTGTCGCCATGCTCCTTCACCGACTTCTCGGTGGCATGGATGAGGCTCTCGCCCTGGTTCCGGGCCTCCACGAGCTCACGACGCTTCTTGTCTTCCGCGGCGTGGGCTTCGGCGTCCTTCACCATCTTGTCGATGTCGGCGTCCGAGAGACCGCCCGAGGCCTGGATGCGGATCTGCTGCTCCTTGCCGGTCGCCTTGTCCTTCGCGGTGACGCTCACGATGCCGTTGGCGTCGATGTCGAAGGTCACCTCGATCTGCGGCATGCCGCGGGGCGCGGGCGGAATGCCCATGAGGTCGAACTGGCCGAGCAGCTTGTTGTCCGCCGCCATTTCGCGCTCGCCCTGGAAGACCCGGATCGTCACCGCGTTCTGGTTGTCCTCGGCGGTGGAGAAGACCTGGCTCTTCTTGGTCGGGATCGTGGTGTTGCGGTCGATGAGACGCGTGAACACGCCGCCCAGCGTCTCGATGCCCAGCGACAGCGGGGTCACGTCGAGGAGCAGCACATCCTTCACGTCGCCCTGGAGCACGCCCGCCTGGATCGCGGCGCCGATGGCGACGACCTCGTCCGGGTTGACGCCCTTGTGGGGCTCCTTGCCGAAGAAGGTCTTCACGACCTCCTGGATCTTCGGCATGCGGGTCATGCCGCCGACGAGCACCACCTCGTCGATCTCGCCGGCCGTGAGACCGGCATCCTTCAGCGCCTTGCGGCAGGGCTCGATCGTCTTCTGGACGAGATCGTCCACAAGCTGCTCGAACTTGGCGCGCGAGAGCTTCAGGGTGAGGTGCTTCGGACCCGACGCATCCGCCGTGATGTAGGGCAGGTTGATCTCGGTCTGCGAGGCGGAGGACAGCTCGATCTTCGCCTTCTCGGCGGCTTCCTTCAGGCGTTGGAGCGCGAGCTTGTCCTTCGTGAGGTCGATGCCCTGCTCCTTCTTGAACTCGGACGCGAGATACTCGACGAGGCGCATGTCGAAGTCTTCGCCGCCGAGGAAGGTGTCGCCGTTGGTGGACTTCACCTCGAACACGCCGTCGCCGATCTCGAGGATCGACACGTCGAAGGTGCCGCCGCCGAGGTCATAGACCGCGATGGTGCCCTGCTGCTTCTTGTCGAGGCCATAGGCGAGGGCCGCGGCGGTGGGCTCGTTGATGATGCGCAGCACCTCGAGGCCCGCGATCTTGCCGGCATCCTTGGTGGCCTGACGCTGGGCGTCGTTGAAGTAGGCCGGAACCGTGATGACCGCCTGCGTGACGGGCTGGCCGAGATAGGATTCCGCCGTCTCCTTCATCTTCTGCAGCGTAAAGGCGGAGATCTGCGAGGGCGAATAGGTCTTGCCGTCCGCCTCGACCCAGGCGTCGTTGTTGGCGCCCTTGGTGATCTTGTAGGGGACGAGGCCCATGTCCTTCTTGGTCATGGGGTCGTCGAAGGTGCGCCCGATGAGGCGCTTGATGGCGAAGAAGGTGCGCTCGGGGTTCGTGACCGCCTGGCGCTTGGCCGGCTGGCCGACGAGGCGCTCGCCGTCGTCCGTGAAGGCGACGATCGACGGAGTCGTGCGCGTGCCTTCCGCGTTTTCGATGACCTTGGGCTGCGTGCCTTCCATAACGGCCACGCAGGAATTGGTGGTGCCGAGATCGATACCGATCACTTTACCCATGGCGGGATCCCTCACTTTCAAAGCAGACCGCCGAGCCCCAAAAGCAGCTCGGCCCATGGCGTCCAAAATTGTTGCTAGGAACAGAGGGCGCCCCAACGGCCGTCCCCTGCACTGGCGCTGATATAAGGAGGGGTCCAGAACGTCGCAAGACAGCGCCTGCAACAGGACGGCACCAGCGCGGCAGCGGCTGAAATACCCTGGCGGCACCGTCGTTTCCGCGGCGGGCCTGCCCCGCGTCGGCCCCGATGTGGCTTTCCTGCCACTCGCAAGCCGTCCGGCCTGTGCTAGGCACCGGGACCATGCGCCCCCGTCCTGCCCCTACCTTCAAACGGCTCGCCATGCTCCTGGCGCTGGGGGCTGCCGCGCCCGTGCCGGCCCTCGTCGTCATGGGGGCTGCCGTGCCGGCGGCTGCGCAAGGTTTTCAGCTGCCCTCGTGGCTCGGCGGACCGCCCGCGGCGCCCCCGCCGCAACCGGTCCCGCAGGCGCCCGCGCCGGCTCCCGTGCCGGCGGCGCCCGTCGCCCCCGCGGAGCCTGCGCCGCCCCGGCCCGTCGCCGCCAAGCTCCCGTCCGAGGATTCCGTGCTCGGGCGCCAGCTCAGGCGCAACGGCGGCGAGGGATCCCTGCGGCTCGAGCGGGTCGGCCGCGAGGAATGGCGCGCCAGGCTCACCTTTGAGGGCACGCGGATCTCGCGGCCCGGCGAGGCCTGCACGGTGGACCTCGCGGAGCCCTTAGCCGTGTCCTTGCGCGGGCGCCCGGATGGGCTGCTGCGCCTCGAAATCGCCGCGCCCTCCTGTGCGCTCACCGCAAGCGTCCTCGACGGAGCCTTGTGGATGCGGGCGCCGACGCAGATCTGCGCCATCGAGGCCTCCGATTGCCGCGTCGACCCGCGGGGCCTGTGGGGCCCCGATCCCGCAGCCCTTGCGCCCCTGGCCCGGACCATCGAACAGGATCGCGGCCACGCCGACCGCACCGTGCGGGAAAACTACCGGGTTCTCTCGCAGCGAGCGGCCGGGCCGGATGTGCGCCCCATCGTGTCCGAGCAGGCGGGCTTCTCGTCCGAGCGCGAAACGGTGTGCCGCAACTACCGTGGCGAGGCCAATCACGGCTTCTGCAATGCCCGCTACACGGAAGGGCGCGCCGCCCAGCTCGCCGCGCGGCTGGGCCTCGTCGGAACGGCGGCCGCGCCTACGGCAGCGGCAGCTCCCGCACCGGCTCCGGCCAGCCAACCGGCTCAACCCCGCCCGGCGCGCCCGCCGGCCGCAGCCCCGCTGCAACTGGGACCTCAGGCGCAATAGCTCGGTCGCGAGCTTCTCCTCTCCCGGCGAGCGCGGAGAGCTCGAGTCGCGCTTGGGCGACCGGGTGAGGGGGGCTCCTGGAATGGCGATGTTAGATTTGGCATCCCCAACGCGGCTTTCGACTGCGGTTGGTGCTCTTCCGCTATCGGCCGGGCTGGTGGATCAATGCACAGGTTGGTAGCGTTTATGGCCGCTTGGAGAGCCCCGCAGTGCCACGCTTCCATTTCAACGTCCGCGAGGGAACCCGCTTCACCGAGGACGAAGAGGGTCTAGGCTCAGGACCTATTAATCTCGGCTGAGGGCTGATTCAGTGTCCCTGTAGAGGAGGCGCTGATGAGCGGTCTATTTCTGCTGAGCGAGCGGCAGATGGCGCGGATTTCCCCACACTTTCCGCTCGCGCACGGGGT
>DASZAZ010000108.1:0-46090 GCA_035944635.1 Microvirga sp. | reverse complement strand
CGGCTCGATCGAGCACAAGATGGGCATCCACGGCAACGCCACCTGCGTGATGAACTACGACGGCGCCCGCGGCTGGCTCGTGGGTGAGGCGAACCGCGGCCTCAACGCCATGTTCGTGATGATGAACGAGGCTCGCCTCGGCGTGGCGATCCAGGGCCTCGCCCAGTCGGAGGTCGCCTACCAGAACGCCGTCGCCTATGCGAAGGACCGCCTGCAGGGCCGCTCGCTCGGCGGCGCCAAGCATCCCGAGAAGGCCGCGGACCCGATCATCGTCCATCCGGACGTGCGGCGGAACCTCATGTCCATCAAGGCCTTCAACGAGGCCGCCCGGGCGCTCGTGCTCTGGACCGCGTTGAAGTCGGACGTGGCGCACCGCTCCCAGGACGAGGCGGAGCGCAAGCAGGCCGACGACCACATGGGCCTCATGACCCCCGTGCTCAAAGGCGTGCTGACGGATCTCGGCTTCGACAATGCCGTGAAGGCCCAGCAGATGTTCGGCGGCCACGGCTACATCGAGGAATGGGGCATGTCGCAGTTCGTGCGCGATGCCCGCATCGCCATGATCTACGAGGGCGCCAACGGCATCCAGGCCATGGACCTGGTCGGCCGCAAGCTCCCCCGCGAGGGCGGCAAGGCCGTGATGGCCTTCTTCAACGAGGTCGGCGCCTTCTGCCAGGAGAACCAGGGCGACGAGGCCCTCAAGGCCTATATCGCGCCTCTGCAGCAGGCGGTGGGCCACCTCCAGCAGGCCACCATGTGGTTCATGCAGAACGCCATGGCGAAGCCCGACAATGCCGGCGCCGGCGCGCACGAATACATGCACCTCTTCGGCCTCGTGGCCATGGGCTATATGTGGGCGAAGATCGCCAAGGCCGCGAACGAGAAGAAGGCTCTCGGCAACGGCGTTGGTGCCCGCATGGACGCCAAGCTCACGACCGGCCGCTTCTTCATGGAGCGCATGCTTCCCGAAACGGGCGCGCTCGTGACCCGCATTTCGGCCGGTTCCGACACCGTGATGTCGATGCCGGTGGAGGCTTTCTAGCGCTTTCTCCCTCTCCCCCGGAGGGAGAGGGACAGCGTTGCGTAAGCAACGCAGGGAGAGGGGGCCGTGAGGGCCACCACCCTGCTATGCTGGACCTAACACATTGCGCGGGGGTGGACTGACCTCCCCCTCTCCCGGCTCACTTCGTTCGCCACCCTCTCCCTCCAGGGGAGAAGGAACAGGAGTTCCCCATGGCAGACGCCTTCATCTACGACGCCGTGCGCACCCCCCGCGGGCGCGGCAAGCCCGACGGATCCCTGCACGAGGTGCCGGCGGTCGATCTCTCGGTCACGACCCTCAACGCGCTCAAAGAGCGCAACAACCTCGATCCCATCATGGTCGAGGACGTGGTGCTGGGCTGTGTCGATCCGATCGGCGAGGCCGGCGGCGACATCGCCCGCGCGGCGGCGCTGAAGGCCGGCTTCGGCAAGGAGGTGCCGGGCGTGCAGATCAACCGCTTCTGCGCCTCGGGCCTCGATGCCGTGAACCTTGCGGCCGCGCAGGTGATGAGCGGCATGAAGGACATCACCATCGGGGGCGGCGTGGAAAGCATGTCGCGCATCGGCATGGGCGCGTCCGGCGGCGCCTGGCCGGTGGATCCCGGCATCGCGATCGACAACTACTTCCTGCCCCAGGGCATCTCGGCCGATCTTATCGCCACGAAGTACGGCTTCTCCCGCGATGACGTGGACGCCTATGCGGTCGGGTCGCAGCGCCGCGCGGCGAAGTCCTGGGACGAGGGCCGGTTCGCCAAATCCGTGGTGCCGGTCAAGGACATCAACGGCCTCACGATCCTGGCCAAGGACGAGCATATGCGGCCGCAGACCGACATGCAGTCGCTCGGGCAGCTGAAGGCGAGCTTCGTCCAGATGGGCGAGATGGGCGGCTTCGACGCGGTGGCGATCGCGGCCCACCCGGACGTGGAGGCGATCAACCACGTCCACCACGCCGGCAACTCGTCCGGCATCGTTGACGGCGCCGCGGCGGTGCTCGTCGGCACCCGCGAAGGCGGCGCCAAGATGGGCGTGAAGCCCCGCGCGCGCATCAAGGGCTTCGCCTCCATCGGTTCGGATCTCGCGCTGATGCTGACGGGTCCCATCGAGGTGTCGGAACTGGCGCTGCGCAAGGCCGGCATGACGAAGGACGACATCGATCTCTTCGAGATCAACGAGGCCTTCTCGGCGGTGGTGCTGCGCTACATGCAGGCGCTCGACCTCGACCCCGCGAAGGTGAACGTGAACGGCGGCGCCATCGCGCTCGGCCATCCGCTCGGTGCCACCGGCGCCATGGTGCTCGGCACGGTGCTCGACGAACTGGAGCGCACGGGCAAGAGCACGGCACTCATCACCTTGTGCGTCGCTGCGGGCATGGGAACCGCGACGATCATCGAGCGCGTCTAAGGGCGGGAGAACGAACAATGGCTGAGTATCAGAACTTCCGCTTCGAGGTCGATGCCGACGGGATCGCGCTCGCGACCTGGGACATGGCCGAGCGCTCCATGAACGTCATTACGCCCCACGTGATGCAGGACCTTTCGGCGATCATCGATCGCGTGGCGGGCGACGAGGCCATCGAGGGCTGCGTGATCACGTCCGGCAAGGAGACGTTCTCGGGCGGCGCCGACCTCACCATGCTCCAGGGCCTGGGCACCGAATATGCGCGGCTTGCCAAGGAGCGCGGCGAGGAAGCCGCCATGAGCTTCTTTTTCGAGGAATCGCGGCGTCTCACGCTGCTCTATCGGCGGCTCGAGACCTGCGGCAAGCCTTTCGCGGCGGCCGTGCACGGCACCTGCCTCGGCGGCGCGTTCGAGCTGGCGCTCGCCTGCCACTACCGCGTGATTTCGGACTCGGACGCCACCCGCGTCGGCCTGCCCGAGATCAAGGTCGGCCTCTTTCCTGGCGCCGGCGGCACGCAGCGCGTGGCGCGGTTGATGCCGACAGGCGATGCGCTCCAGATGCTGTTCAAGGGCGAGCAGATCCGCGCCCTCATGGCGCGCAACATGGGGCTCGTGCATCAGGTAGCTCCGCGCGACGGCATCGTGCAGGCCGCCAAGGACTGGATCAAGAACGGCGGCAAGGGTGTGGCACCCTGGGACGAGAAGGGCTTCAAGCTCCCGTCCAACAAGGTGTTCTCGGCGCAGGGCATGCAGATCTGGCCGGCCGCCAACGCGATCTACCGCCGCGAGACGCAGGACAATTATCCGGCGGCGCGCGCCATCCTCGAAGCCGTCTACCAGGGCCTCCAGCTCCCGATGGATCTGGCTCTCAAGGTGGAGTCGCGCTGGTTCGCCAAGATCCTGCGATCCAAGGAAGCCGCGGCGATGATCCGCACGCTCTTCCTCTCCATGGGCGAGTTGAACAAGGGCGCCCGGCGGCCGAAGGGCGTCGAGGCCGTGAAGCTCAAGAAGGTGGGCGTCGTCGGTGCCGGCTTCATGGGCGCGGGCGTCGCCTACGTGACCGCCAATGCGGGGCTTGACGTGGTGCTCGTGGACCGCGACATGGAAGCGGCCGAGAAGGGCAAGGCCTATTCCCATAAGCTCGTTTCCGACCAGATCATGAAGGGCCGCGCCAAGACTGCGGACCGCGATGCGCTCCTCGCCCGCATCACCCCCTCGGCCGATTACGCGGCGCTCGCCGATTGCGACCTCATCATCGAGGCCGTGTTCGAGGACCCGAAGGTGAAGGCCGAGGTGATCGCCAAGGTCGAGGCCGCGATCCGGCCCGACTGCATCTTTGCCTCGAACACCTCGACGCTCCCGATCTCGGGCCTCGCCAAGGCGTCGAAGAACGCCGGCCAATTTATCGGCATCCACTTCTTCTCGCCGGTCGAGAAGATGATGCTGGTCGAGATCATCAAGGGCAAGGAGACCGGTGACCGGGCGCTGGCCGTGGCCCTCGACTACGTACGCGCGATCAAGAAGACGCCCATCGTCGTCAACGACGCCCGCGGCTTCTTCGCCAACCGCTGCGTGGGCGCCTACATCCTCGAAGGCCACCTCATGCTCATGGAGGGCGTGCCGCCGGCCATGATCGAGAATGCGGGCAAGCAGGCCGGCATGCCGGTGGGCCCGCTCTCCTTGAACGATGAGGTCGCCATTGACCTCGCGCTGAAGATCGTGAAGGCCACGAAGGCGCAGCTCGGCGACGCCGCGGTGAACCCGCTGCAGGAGGAGCTTCTCGTCGGCATGGTCGAGCGGGAAGGGCGCCTCGGCCGCAAGAACAGACGAGGCTTTTACGATTATCCCGAGAACGGCCCGAAGCGCCTGTGGCCCGGTCTCACCGAGTTGCAGCCGAAGCACCTCGAGGCCGAGCTCGTCTCCATGGACGATCTCAAGGCGCGCCTCCTCGTGACGCAGGCGCTCGAAGGCGCCCGCACCGTGGAGGAGGGGGTCATCACCGACCCTCGTGAGGCGGATGTGGGCTCGATTCTCGGCTTCGGCTTCGCGCCGTATTCCGGCGGCGTGCTGAGCTACATCGACTTCATGGGCGCCAAGCGCTTCGTGGAGCTGTGCCAGCGCCTGCAGGCGAAGTACGGCGAGCGCTTCGCACCGCCGCAGATCCTGCTTGACATGGCGGCTTCGGGCGGAACGTTCTACGCCCGTGCCGAGACCAAGAAGGCGGCGTAATGCGAACTCCTCTCCCCGCCCGCGGGGAGAGGAAACACGCGCAGGAGACCGGATGAAAGCTCACTTCGCCTTGCTCGCCCGGTACAACGCCTGGGCCAATGCGCGCATCTACGAGGCCGCTGCTGCCCTGTCCGATGCGGACTACCGGGCGGATCGGGGCGCGTTCTTCAAGTCCGTGCACGGCACGCTGAACCACCTCCTCGTGGGTGACCGGATCTGGATGCGGCGGTTCACGGGAGTGGGCGACGCGCCGAACCGGCTCGATGCCATCCTGTTCGAGGATTTCGCCGATCTTCGCGCCGCGAGGGACTGGGAGGATGAGCGGATCGTGGCCTACGTCGACAGCCTCGGGGAGGAGACTCTTCAGGGCCTTATCCGCTACCGCACGATCACCAATCCAACCGACGTCGAGCAGCCGCTCGCACCGGCCCTCCTGCACTTCTTCAACCACCAGACCCATCATCGCGGACAAGTCCATGCCCTGCTCACGGGGCTCACGGGCGCAGCGCCCTCCCTCGATCTCCTGCTCTACCAGCGCGAGACCGGCACGGGCTTGCGCTGAAACGCCATGAACCTCTGGCTGCGTCTGCTCCACCTCCTCCTCACCGCCTTTCGCGGGCCGAAGCTCGATCCCACGCGGGATGTATCGCGGCTGCACTTTCGCGTGTGGCCGCACGATCTCGATACCTCGCTGCACATGAACAACGGCCGCTACTGGACCCTCATGGATCTCGGGCGCGCCGACTTGATGATCCGCTCAGGGCTCTGGCGCGCCATTCTGCGCGAGGGCTGGGTGCCCGTGGTGAACGCGGCCAAGATCCGTTTTCGGCGTGAGCTGCGCCTATTCCAGTCCTTCCGGCTGGAGACCCGCATCCTGACCTGGACCAGCACCTTCGTGGTCATGGAACACCGGATGATCGGCAAAGCCCGTGACGGGTCCGACATCCTCCATGCGGTCGCCCTCGTCCGCGCCGCCCTGTATCAGCGCAAGGCCCGCCGCTTCGTCACCATCGACGAGATGTTCGAGGCGGTCGGCATGCATGCGGTCGCGCCCGAGCCCACCCCGGAGGTCGCCGCGTTTCTCGCGGCCGAAGAGGCCATGAAGCAGGCGGCGTGACGGCCGAGGCCTTGCC
This sequence comes from Microvirga sp., assembly GCA_035944635.1. Classification (GTDB taxonomy): domain Bacteria; phylum Pseudomonadota; class Alphaproteobacteria; order Rhizobiales; family Beijerinckiaceae; genus Microvirga. Next base: position 40,290 of record DASZAZ010000108.1, on the reverse strand, counting down.
ATTCATGCCATGCCGCGCGAGGTTGGCCGCATGCCTCGCCCTGTCGACTACTACTTTTCCCTCGTTTCGCCCTGGGCCTATCTCGGCCACGCGCCCTTCATGGCGATCGCGACCCGGCACGACTTGGTGGTGAACTACAAGCCCGTGTTCCTCGGCCGCGTCTTCGCCGAAACGGGCGGTCTGCCGCTGCCGCAGCGCCATCCCGCGCGCCAGCGCTATCGCCTGGTGGAGCTGCAGCGGTGGCGGGACCGGCGGGGCCTCAACTTCAACATTCACCCGAAGCACTGGCCCTTCGACGTGAACCTCGCCGATCGCTTCGTGATTGCGGTCGCATCCTTGCATCAGGACCCTGATCCCTTCCTCCGTCGCGCTTTCGCTGCCGTGTGGGAGGAGGACCGCAATCTCGCCGACCCCGCTGTCCTCAGCCGGATCGCCGAGGAGGTGGGGCTCGACTCGACGACGCTCATGGAACGGGCGCTCGGCACTACGACCGAGGCGATCTACGCGCTCAACCTCGAGAATGCCGTGGCGGGCGACGTGTTCGGCTCGCCCGCTTATGTCCTCGATGGCGAGGTGTTCTGGGGCCAGGACCGGCTCGATCTCCTGGATGATGCCCTCTCGAGCGGCCGGCCCGCCTACACGCCGAACATCACGCCCTGACCGGCCTGCCCGGAGGTCCTGCCGGGCCTATTCCGCGGCCACCCGACTCGCGCGCCATTGCACCAGAAGCGCGCGCAAGGCTGCCGGCTTCACGGGCTTGTTGAGAAGGTGAACCCCCTGCGCGCTCGCGGCGTCCCGCAGCGCGATGGTGCGGTCGGCGGTGAGCAGCACGGCGGGCAGGTTCCGCTCGGCCGCCGCGCGCAGGGCCGCGATGGCATCGAGACCGTTGTCGTCGTCGAGGTGGTAATCGGCGAGAACCGCTTCGGGACCGGCTGCAAGGGCTGCGAGCGCCGTGCTCCGATCGCCGGCAGTCGCGACTTCGCATCCCCAGCCCGAAAGCAGGGTGCGCATACCCTCCAGAATGGCAGGCTCGTTATCGAGCACGAGCACCTTGAGGCCCGAAAGTGGCGTCACCGGCGCGCGGGGCTTTTCGATCGGCGTGACGCTCACGGTCTGGCCGGCCACCACGGGGACCTCGACGCGGAACATGGAGCCGCGCCCGGGCTGGGATTTCAGCGTCACAGGGTGCTCCAGAACGCGCCCGATGCGCTCCACGATGGAGAGCCCAAGGCCGAGGCCCCGCGCCACCTTGGCGCCCTGGTCGAGGCGTTGGAATTCGCGGAACACCACCTTCTGTTTCGCGGTCGGAATGCCGAGGCCCGTATCCCACACCTCCACGATGAGGATACCCCTGCGACGGCGGGCGCCCACCAGCACGCGGCCCGAAGGCGTGTATTTCACCGCATTGGAGACGAGGTTCTGGAGTAGCCGCCGCAGCAGGCGGCGGTCCGAGCGCACGGTCAGGGACGAGCGCACGAAGGTGAGCTTCAGGTTCTTCTCGCGCGCGACCGGCTCGAACTCGCGCTGAAGCGCACGGAAGATTTCCTCGATGCGGAAGCTCGACCATTGCGGCTTCATGGCACCGGTGTCGAGGCGCGAGATGTCCAGGAGCGCGGTAAGGATCTCCTCCACGGCATCGAGGGACGCGTCCACGTTCTCGGCCAGGGCCGCGTTGCCTGCGTCCCGGTCGCGCTCGACGAGGGAGCTTGCATAGAGGCGGGCCGCATTCAGCGGCTGCAAGATGTCGTGACTGGCGGCGGCAAGGAAGCGCGTTTTGGAGATGTTCGCTTCCTCGGCCTCGGCCTTGGCGCGGGTGAGCGCCTCGTTGAGGCGCAGCAATTCTTCCGTGCGCTCCCGGACGCGCTGCTCCAGGGTTTCGTTGGCGCGTTCGCGAGCCTCCTCCTCGGCCACGGCTTGGGTGACGTCGGTGTAGGTGGTCACGAAGCCGCCGTCGGGGAGCAGGTTGGTGCGGATCTCGAGCACGACGGCCGACGGGTGCAGCTTCAGCCGCACGGGTTCGAGATCGTGGATGAAGCTGTGGAGCCGCGCGGCCACGAGCGCATCGGTATCGCCCGGCCCGTAAGAGCCGCGCTCGGCGTTGAAGCGCACGATCTCCTCAAAGCTCGCCCCGATCCGCACGAGGTCGGGGGGAAGATCGTAGAGGTCGACGAAGGCCCGGTTCCAGGCGAGCAGATGCAGGTCGCGATCGAATACGGTGATGCCCTGCCGGGCGTGATCGACCGCGTGCTGCAGGAGCTCGCGGCTGTATTGGATCGCCGCAGAGGCATCGTCGAGCAGCTTCAGGGCCTCGCCCGTCGATACGTTGCGGCGGCGCAGCAGCAGCGACAGCGCCAGCCGTGAGGAGGCGGCGCCGATCGCAGAGGCGAGCAGGTGCTCGGCATAGCGCAGGAGATGGACGTCAGCCTCATCCCGAGGGTTCATGTTCAGGCCACGGCTATGGGCGAAGGCCTGGAAGGATTGCGTGGTGCGCTCCTCGCCGAGGTAGCGGGCCACGGTCGTGCGCAATTCCTCCACCGTGACGCTCGCGCGAAACAGGCGGAAGCTTGGTGCGATGGACAGATCGGGCTCGCCCACGAAGGCATTGGCCTGCAGGCGCTCGAGGGCCGTGGCCGGCTTGAGGAGAGAGAAACCGATATAGGTCAGGATGTTGAGGCCGAGGCTCCAGACTACCCCATGGGTGAGCTGCGGCATCTCAAGGCCGAACAGCACCGTGGGTTTCAGCGCCGCGATCCCGAATGGCCCGGCGATGATGAGATCCGACCACACCACTCCGTCGCGGATGAGGCTCGGCAGCAGCAGGGTGTAGACCCAGGTCGCGAAGCCGACCATGAGCCCCGCGCTGGCACCGAGCGCTGTGCCGCGGGCCCAGAACAGCCCGCCCACGAAGGCCGGCGCGATCTGGGCGATGGCGGCAAAGGACAGAAGGCCGATGGAGGCGAGCGCCGCGTCCCCGGCCACCCGGTAATAGGCATAGGCCAGCAGGATCACCGCGATGATGCCGACGCGGCGGATGCCCAGCACGAAGCCGCTCAGATCCCGCCCGACCCGCTCGCCGACGGTGCTGCGGGCAGCCGCAAAGGCGCGCCGCCGCAGGACGATGGGCATGACGAGGTGGTTGGAGATCATGATCGCGACGGCGACCGAATCGACGATCACCATAGCGGTCGCGGCCGAGAGGCCGCCGAGGAAGGCGATGAGCGCGATGGTGCCGGCGCCGTCGAGGAGCGGCAGGGCCAGCACCGTCATGTCGCGGTCGACCGTGCCGTCGCGGAAGAGCGCCAGTCCCCCGAGCGCGATCGGGATCACGAAGAGGTTGATGAGAACGAGGTAGAGCGGGAAGAGCCACGCCGTCCGGCGCACATCCTCGATGGCGCGGTTCTCGACCACCGCCATATGGAATTGCCGCGGCAGCAGAAGCGAGGCGCAGGCCGCGAGCAGGATCAGGGTCAGGAAGCTGCCCGGTCCCGAGGTGAGGGAGATGAAATCCGTATCGAGACCACGAGCCACGAGCCTGTCGACGATGCCGTCGAAGCCCCCGAACATCCAGAAGGTCACGTAGCCGCCGACCATCAGGAACGCGACGAGCTTCACGACGGATTCGAGCGAGATCGCGACCATGAGCCCGTCCTGGTGCTCGGTCGCATCCGCATGCCGCGTGCCGAAGGCCACGGCGAAGCCCGCCAGGACGAGCGCCACGATAAGCGCGAGATCGCCCAGGATCGGCACGGAGCGGGTTAGCGTCGTGTCGTTCGCGGCCGACAGGAACACGCCGAGAGACGCCGCAACGGCTTTGAGCTGGAGGGCGATGTAGGGCACGGTGCCGACCACGGCGATGAGCGACACCAATGCGGCGACGCGCTCGCTCTTGCCGTAGCGCGCAGCCACGAAGTCGGCGATGGAGGTGATGTTCTGCGCCTTGGCGATGCGCACCACGCGGCCGACCAGCGCATAGCCGCAGCCGATGACGAGGATCGGCCCGATATAGATCGTCAGGAAGTCGAGGCCCGAGCGGCTCGCAAGGCCCACCGAACCGAAGAAGGTCCAGGACGTGCAATAGACCGCGAGCGCCAGGGCATAGATCGTGGCGCGGCCGCGCCCCTGCATGAGGCGCTTGCCCGACAAGTCGCCCCAATGGGCGACTGCGAAGAGCATACAGAGGTAGACAAGGGCCGAGAGAACGACCGCCCATCCGGCGACCATGGTGCGTTTCCTTGGGTTCGAAGGGCTACATTAGCCGGGACCCCTCCTCGCCGCCATGGGCCATGACGGCCCCTCGATCGCCGGCCGCGGGGCTGCCGCTTTCGACGAAAGGGCCTAAGCTCGGCCGCGCAGGAGAGCGGAGGGCAGGCCATGATCGAGGAGTTCAAGAAGTTCGCGTTGCGCGGCAATGTCGTCGACCTCGCCATCGGCGTGATCATCGGCGCGGCGTTCGGACGGATCGTCGAATCCGTCGTGGCCGACCTCTTCATGCCCATCGTCGGCGCGATCACCGGCGGGCTCGACTTCTCGAACTACTTCATCCCTCTCGGCGACGGGGTGACGGCGACGAGCCTGGCCGAAGCCAAGAAGCAGGGCGCGGTGTTGGCCTGGGGCAACTTCCTCACGGTCTCGCTCAATTTCCTCATCGTGGCCTGGATCCTGTTCCTCATCGTGCGCGGCATGAACCGCCTGCGCCGCAAGGAGGACGAGACGGTGAATGCGCCTCAGGCCCCGGAGGTCCCGGCCGACGTGAAGCTCCTGGCCGAGATCCGAGATCTGTTGGCTGCGCGCGGGGCGACGGGCTGATTCATCAAAGCCGTCGATCGGATCGGACGCATCTTTTCATGCGTCCGCGGCCGAGCTTGCCTTGCCGCCTTGGACGGGCCATGGCTCCTGCCAAGAGGAGCCTCCGATGAACGCCCCCGTGATGAACCCCGCCGTCCCGCCGATCCGCCCTCAGGTGGCGGGCTTTTCCCTCCGTCCCGAGGCCGCGGATGCGCCGACGAGCGGGATCGTGGACGTGTTCAATTACGGACGGAACCGGGAGGGGCTGATCCCGCTCTGGGTCGGCGAGGGGCACCTGCCGACGCCGGCCTTCATCTGCGAAGCCGCCACGCGATCGCTCCAGGAGGGCGAGACCTTCTATACCTATCAGCGCGGCATCCCACCCCTCAGGGAGGCGATCGCCGCCTACATGGCGCGGGTCTACGGGCGCCCCTCAGACCCCGAGCGATTCTTCGTCACGGCCGGCGGCATGCATGCGATGCAGATGGCCATGCGCATCGTCTCAGGCCCCGGCGACGAGGTGCTGGTGCCAACACCCGCCTGGCCGAACTTCATCGGCTCGATCGCGGTGGCGGGCGGAACGCCGGTGAGCGTTCCGATGAATGCGGGTGCCGATGGCTGGAGCCTCGATCTGGACCGCCTGGCCGAAGCGGTCACGCCACGCACGCGGGCCATCGTGATCAACTCGCCCTCGAACCCTACGGGCTGGACCGCGAGCCGCGCGGATCTCGAAGGCGTGCTGGCGCTGGCCCGCCGGCACGGGCTGTGGGTCGTGGCGGACGAGATCTACGGCCGGTTCATCTATGACGACGCTCTTGCGGTTGACGGCACCCGCGCACCCTCGTTCCGGGACGTGATGGAGGAGAACGATCAGATTCTGTTCGTTCAGACCTTTTCCAAGAACTGGGCGATGACGGGCTGGCGCCTCGGCTGGCTCGAAGCGCCTGCTGCCCTGGGCCAGGTGATCGAGAACCTTGTCCAGTATTCCACCTCCGGCATCCCGGTCTTCGCCCAGCGCGCGGGCGTGGTGGCCCTCGAGCAGGGCGAGGATTTCATCGCGCAGCAGATCGCGGGCGCCCGGCAGGGCCGGGAGATCGTCGGGCGGCTCACGCAGACGGGGCGCATCGCGTTGCCCCAGCCGGCGGGCGCGTTCTACGCCTTCTTCAAGATCCACGGCGCCAACGATTCGCGGGAGATCGCGATCCGGATCATCGAGGACGCGAATGTGGGCCTCGCACCCGGCTCCGCCTTCGGCGAGGCGGGCGAGGGCTATTTGCGCCTGTGCTTCGCCCGCCGGGCCGAAGATCTCGAAGAGGCCGTGCGGCGCATCTCGGCCGCGCTCGGGCAGGGCGCCTGAGCCCAGCGCCGGTGCGCTTCGTCGTTCAGTTCCTCGTCGCCGGGCTCGGCGGTCTCGTTTTCCATCTGCTCGGCATTCCGGCGGCTTGGCTGTCCGGCGCCATCGTGGCGGTGGTGCTCTGGAGCTTCACCGGGCAGGCCCGGCCGATGCCACCGCTTCTCGTCGATGCCGCCATGCTGCTCTCCGGCGTCCTCATGGGCGCTTCGGTGACGCCGGAAACCCTCGCCGCCGTCTCCCGCTATCCCTCGAGCCTCGTTCTTCTGCTGCTCGGGCTGATCGCGATTTCGGCGGCGTCCGCGCTGTGGCTCGTCAAGGTGTCGGGCTGGCGGCGTGACGATGCGGTTCTCGCATCCGTGCCGGGCTCCCTCACCATGGTCCTCGCCATCGCGGCGGAGCGCAACGCGGCCGTGGTGCCGATCACGATCGTGCAGAGCTTCCGCTTCCTCATTCTCGTGACCCTGTTGCCAAGCGGCGTCGTCCTGCTGGGCGGTGGCGACGCGTCCATGCTGATCGGCGAGGGGCGACCGGTGACGAGCCCGGCCGGTCTCGGGCTTGCGCTCCTCGGAGGCTGGCTCGTCGGCCTTGGCTTCCGCCGTCTGGGCGTGGCGGCCCCGCTCCTGTTCGGCGGTGCGCTGGTGACAACGCTTCTGCATCTCACCGGCTGGGCGCCCGGCGTGGTTCCGCCCGTCATCGCCACGGCCGGTCTCGTGCTGATCGGCACCTTTCTGGGCGACCGTTTCCAGAACTTCGATTGGAGGACCGCGCCGGCGCTGCTGCCGGCAGCGGTGGGGTCCTTCGCGGTCGGCATCACCGCCGCGGGACTGTTCGCGGCGCTCGCCGCTGCGGTGTCGGGCGTCGGGCTCGGAGAGGCGCTCGTGGCCTTCGCACCCGGGGGGCTCGAGGCCATGATGGTCCTCGCCCTCATCCTCGGCCTCGACCCGCTTTACGTTGGCACCCACCATCTGGTGCGGATGGTGGCCTTGGGCGTCGGCGTGCCGCTCCTCGTCACTTGGCTCGACCGCGGACGGGTACCCGAAGCCGGCTGAGGGTCCAAGGCCCATCGGCCGCAAGGCCGGCCGATGCGTCACCCTCGGAACGGGCGGGACGGTCCCGCCGTTGCCTTGGCGCCGCCTCTTCACGGGAGCCCGCCATGCTGCGTGCCGTCCTCAGCTTGTGTGCCATCGTCCTCGCCTTTGCCGCGAACCCTGCCGAGGCGCAGGGTCGCAAGGCGCTTGTGGTCGGGATCGCGGAATATGCGAGTCTCCCACCGGTAGTGCGCTCGTCGGGCGACGCCAGTGCCATGCAGGAGGAGTTGCAGCGCCTCGGCTTCGAAGCCGAACTCGTACTCGACGCCACCGCCGCGGATCTCGAAGGCGCTTTCGCCCGCTTCGTCTCGGGCCTGCAGCGGGACGACCTCGCAGTGGTTTACTTTTCCGGCCATTCCACCGGCTGGCCCGGCGATTACCTCCTCCTGCCCACCGATGCTCCCGCGCAGGGCGCCAGCCGGGAGGAAATCCGCAGCGTCGGCGGCATCGGCCTCCATGTGGTGGCCGAGCAGATCCGCGCGGCGGGCGCCCGCGCCCAGGTGCTGTTCGTCGATGCCTGCCGGGGCGATCCTTACGCGGCGAGCCAGCAGGGCCTCGCGCCCTCGACCTGCGGCGATGCCGGGCGACAGATGCCGGAGGGCTCCTTCGTTCTCTTCTCGGCCAGTGCCGGCCAGCGCGCCCTCGACCGCTTGAGCGAGCAGGATCAGGACCCCCATTCGCTGTTCACCCGCGTGCTGCTGCGCCGCCTGCCCGAGGTGTCCTCCGTGGTCCGCTTGGCGCGCGTGGTCCGCGACGAGGTTGTGGAGTCTGCGGCCTCCGTGAACTGGGAGCAGCGACCCGCCTATCTGGACGAGCTCGTCGGCCCGCCCGTGCGTCTCGTTCCCCGCGAGCGAGCCCCGCGGGAAGCGGCCGTTCCGCCGGAGCGTCTGCCCCCTCAACGCGAGGCCGAACCGCTGCCCGCCCCCGAGCCTGCTCCGCGCCGCCGGGCCGCGTTTCAGTGCGGCTCGTTCGAGCCGGGCCCGCCTGCCTTCGACTGCCGCAGTGCCCGGACCGCGGTGGAGATTGCGATCTGCCGCGATCCGCGCCTCGGCTCCTGCGACCGGGCCCTGAACGATGTGTTCGAACAGGCGCAAGGACGCCTCGGCCGCCGTGCGCCGGCGCTCCGGGTCGAGCAGGATCGTTGGCTGCCCGTGCGCGATGCCTGTGCCCGGGAGGGCCGGGCGGGCTTCGAGGCCGTGGCCGAATGCGTGGGGCGCGTTTACGACGAGCGCATTGCCGAACTCGCGCGCATCGGCGAGGCCGACACCACGGCTTCGGTGCCCCGCGCGCCCGTGAGCCCGAGCTTCGATTGTCGCTATGCGCGCACATCCGTGGAGCGGTCGATCTGCGCCGATCCGGCGCTCGCTTCCCTGGACCGTGAGATGGCGGCCCTCTTCGGCGAGGCGCTGAACCGTGCCCCCGCCCGAGCCCTTGAGGCCGACCAGAACGACTGGCGCGCCGAGCGCGATGCTTGCGCCCGCTCCGGGCGTTCCGTCGAACCGTGCGTCGAGGACGCCTATCGCAACCGCATCCGAGAACTGCGCGCCATCGTGGCGGGGCGCTAGGCCTTCGCGCTGACGTCGATCCCGGTACGCTGCACCTTCGGGCGCTAGGCGTCCTCGGCCGCGCCGTCGATCCAGGTGCGCCGCACCTGGAGATCGCCGTCGAGAAGGACGAGGCTCGCGCGATAGCCCGGCGCGATGCGCCCCAGTTCGTGATCGAGGCGCAGGAAAGCGGCGGGCGTGAGCGACGCCATCCGAAGGGCATCACCGAGCGGAATGCCGAGAGCGACCGTGTTGCGTACGGCGCTCGCCATGTCGAGGTCGCAGCCTGCCAGCGTCCCGTCCGCCGTGGTGAGGCGGCCCTTCTCGCGATAGACGGTTCTCCCCAGCAACTCGAAGGTCGTGAGATCCGAGCCCACCGAGGGCATGGCGTCCGAGACCAGCATGATGCGGTCGGCACCCTTGGCCCGGATGGCGATGCGCAGGGAGGCATCGTCCACGTGGTAGCCGTCCACGATGAGCCCGCACCAGCTGTCGCGGTCGTCGAGCGCGGCGCCTACAGGGCCTGGCTCGCGGCCGGCGAGGGGCGGCATGGCGTTGAACAGATGGGTGAATCCCGTGAGTCCGTTGCGGAAGGACTCCGCCACCACAGCGTAATCCGCTTTGGTGTGGCCGGCGCAGACGAGCACGCCGGCTGTCGCGAGGCGCCGGATCGCTCCCATGGGCACCTGCTCGGGGGCGAGGGTCACGAGGGTGCGGCCGGTGCCGAGCGAGGTGAGGATGCGCAGATCCTCGTCCTCTATGGGGCGCATATAGGCGGGATCATGCACGCCCTTGCGCTCAGGGTTGATGAAGGGGCCTTCGCAATGGATGCCGAGGACCCCGGGTACACCCATTGTCAGGGCGTCACGGGCGGCCGCGACGGCCTCCGCCATGCGCTCGCGGCTATCGGTGATGAAGGTCGGCAGACAGCCGGTGGTGCCGTAGCGGCGGTGTGCGGCCGCGATGGCGCGGATGCCCTCCACCGTACGGGTCTCGTTGAAGAGCACACCGCCCCCGCCGTTCACCTGCACGTCGATGAAGCCGGGCGCAAGAAGCCCTTCGACCCGCTGCCGCTCGGCATGGTCTGGAAGATCACCCTCCGGAACGAGAGCCGCGATGCGTGAGCCGTCGAGGAGCACAGCGTAGCCGTCGAGCAGGCGCGATCCGTCGAAGATGCGGGCTCCGGTGAGGGCGAGGGGCATAGGGTCTCCGGTCCTCCAGGCAGGAGCGGCTGATATAGACCGGAGCATCGAGCCGGGCGACCGGCTAGAGGCCGGCGGCGCGGCGAGCCATGAGAATGGCACCGTCCATGGCGTCGGCCTGCGGCGGCACCACCCGCTCCCGGATCCGAGCCGGCAACCAGGGCAGGAGCGGCTGCGCCAAGCCGCCCATGAGGCAAAGCGCCGGCGCGCCGAGTCCGAGAAGCCGCTCCGCCATGCGCGCGATATCCGCGGCCGCTCCCTCGATGATCGCGGCACCGAGCGGATCGCCCCGCCGGGCATGGTCCAGTACGACCGGGGTCCAGCGGGCGAAATCCGCAGGCTTTGCGCCATCGGCCCAGGCCACCACCTGCTCGGGACTGCGGTCGTGGGCGGCAAGAATGGCGTTGGACAGGGGGGTGGCCGCAATGCGCCCGTCGAGGGCCCAGAGTGCCCGCCGCACCGCCTCCCGGCCAATCGTGGCGCCGCTGCCTTCGTCCGAGATCACATTGCCCCAGCCGCCCACATAGGTGGGTTTGCCGTCGAACACCCCAAAACCGCAGGAACCCGTACCGAGAATGAGGATCGCTCCGGGCTGCCCTCGAAAGGCGCCGAGCCAGGCCGTATAGGCGTCCGTGTCGAGCACTGCGCTCGCGAAGGGCAGGGGACTGGCGAGAAGGGAGCCGGCTTCCTTCGAGGCGATCGCGCCGGCCAGTCCGAGGCCCACATGGGCGCGGGCGAGGTCCTCGTCCGAAAGGCCCGCGGCGGCCATGGCTCCACGGCATGCGGTCAGGATCGCTTCGCGCGCCCTGTCAGCCCCGAGACGTACATTTGCGGGCCCGCCCGTGCCTTCGCCCAAAGCTTGGCCGTTTGCATCGCGCACCCGCGCCCGGCAGCCCGTTCCACCGCCGTCGACGCCGATGAAGAAGAGATCGGTCATAAAGGGAGGCTCCGCCGCGTGCGGTCCGCTTGCTAATCCGAGGTTCCGATGCCCGAAAAGGCGGGCCGTGAAAAGAAGAGCGGCCAAGCTTTCGCTCTGTTGCTTCCGCCATATTCCACAGGTAGACGCGCCCGATTGAAGAGTGCAACTGTAGGCATGCTTGGGGCGGCCGAGCCTGTGGGGGCAGGGGCCGGATGTGGGGGCATCGATGTCGGGGAAATCTCCCCTCTTCCGCGCTGAGTCGCTGGAAGCGCGTCGGCTTGCGTGGCTGGGGCGACCGATTGCGCATCAGAGCGTTCCCTTGGCCATTCTGGCCGGCTGCAGCTTGGCCATCGGGCTCGCAATCTTCGGTATCCTTGTGTTCGGCGAATATACGCGCCGTGTTCCCGTTCAGGGCGTGGTGCTGCCGAATGAAGGGCTCACCCGGGTTGTGGCGCCGGCAAGCGGCTGGGTCACCGAGCAACTCGTCAAGGAAGGCGAGAGCGTGCGCCAGGGCGACGTTCTCTACGTACTCGGCCTCGACAGCACCACGGCGATCGGCAACACGCAAAGCGGCATCATCGACATCCTGCACCGCAAGCGAGCGGAGCTGCAGCAGGAGCTCGTCCGTCGGCGTGACGTCGATGCGGCCTCGAAGAAGGCGCTGCTCGACCAAGAGCGCGATTTCCAGCGCGAGATCGCGCAATCGGCGTCTCAGCTCAAGATGTACGAGGAGTTCGCGACGCTGCTCCAATCCTACGTGGAAAAGCAGCGGGAATTCGTCACCAAGGGCATGTCGACCTCGCGCGATTACGAGTCGCGCCGCAAACCTGGATGTCGCAGCGCTCGCAAATCGAAGCCTTGAAGCGCGACCAGATCCAGCTCGAAACCAAACTCTCCGAGGTGCGGAACTCGCTTCTGGCCTTCGATCAAAAATCCCAATCGTCTTTGGGCGAGCTCCGCCGGGCAATCCTCGACATCGAGGCGCAGATCTCGGAAGGCGAAGCGCGGCGCGAGGTGCGCGTGACGGCGCCTCGCGATGGCCGCATCACGAGCGTGCTGAGTCAAGCTGGCCAGACGGTGACGGCCGGTGCCACCATGGTGACGATCCTGCCGCAAGGCGTGCCGCTCGAGGCGCAGCTCATCGCAACCAGCAAGGCGATCGGCTTCGTTCGCGAAGGCGCGCGGGTGCTCCTACGCTACGAAGCTTACCCGTATCAGAATTTCGGCCAATACGGCGGCACCATCTCGCTCATCTCGCGGGCGCCGCTGCGCGCCGACGAGGCAGGCGTGAGCCCGCAGGCAGCCACGAATACCGCCCAGGCATCGGGGCTCTATCGCATCATCGTCACACCCGACCGCTCCTCGGTAACGGTCTACGGGCGCGAGGAGCCCTTGCAGATCGGCATGCAGGTCGAGGCGCACGTGCTCGCCGAAACACGGCCGCTCTATCAATGGGTGCTCGATCCGATCTACGGGCTCCTGCGACGCTCGTCCGAATCCGATGCGCCGGCCGAAAGCCCATTGCGCAACTTGAGGCTCTCGCATCCGCCGGCGAACCCCGCTTCGCCGCCAACCGCTACCCCGGTGGTGGCTTCTCCGCAGGTTTCCGGCTGACCGCCGGCTCGATCGACAGGTCCTTTCCGTGAACGTCAGTCAGCGTCTGTTCCGCAACATCACCTCGCGGACTCCCATCATCATCCAGACCGAGGCGGCGGAATGCGGCTTGGCCTGTCTCGCGATGGTGGCCGGCCATCACGGTCATCGCTTGGACCTGGCAGCCATCCGGCGGCGCTTCAGCGTTTCGCTGAAAGGCCTCACCTTACGCGATCTCGTGGGCGTCGGGGCGAAGCTCAAGATGGCCACGCGGGCGCTGCGGCTCGATCTGCAGCATCTGACCCAGTTGAAGCTGCCCTGCATCCTGCATTGGGACCACAACCATTTCGTGGTGCTCACGAAGGTCGGCAGTAATCACATCACCATCCACGATCCTGCGGTCGGCCAGCGCAAGATCACCATGGAGGAGGTGTCGAAGCACTTCACGGGCGTGGCCCTTGAGGCGTGGCCGACAAAAGACTTCGAGCGCAAGAACGAGCGCGACCGCATCCGGATCTTAAGCCTCCTGCGCCGCACCTCCGGCATCGGTCGCGCGGCCGCCAAGGTGCTGGCCGTCTCCGTGCTCCTGGAAGTCGTCGCCATCACGACGCCCATCGGCTTCCAGCTGGTGGTCGACGAGGTGATCATCACCAACGATTACGATCTGCTCACGCTGATCGCGTTGTCTCTCGTCGTGCTCATGGTGCTGCAGTCGCTCGCCACCATGCTGCGGTCCTGGATCACCCTGCTCGTTGGCTCCAGCATCATGGTGCAGTGGAGCACAAGCCTCTTCGACCACCTCATGCGGCTCCCGCTGCACTTCTTCGAGAAGCGGCATGTGGGCGACGTGGTTTCCCGCTTCGGATCTCTCAACGCGATCCGCGAGAGCATCACCACGAGCGCGGTCGTGGCGGTCCTCGATGGGGTGATGTCCATCGCCCTCATCGCGGTCATGTGGATTTATGGCGGCGCGCTGCTCTTCGTGCCGGTAGGTGCGCTTGTTCTCTACACGATCCTCCGGCTCATCGCCTATCAGCGCTACCGGGCCTATTCCGAGGAGGAAATCGTCTACGCCGCCCAGGAGAACTCGCACTTCATCGAGACGGTGCGAGGCATCGCGAGCATGAAGGCGCTGAACCTGGAAGCCCGACGGCGCGAAACCTGGCTCAACCACGTCATCGACCGCATCAGTGCCGACATCAAGCAGCAGAAGTTCGACATCCTGTTCTCGTCCGCGAGCCAGGGGATCTTGGGCCTTTCGCGCATTCTCGTCATCTATCTCGGTGTGCGCATGGCCTTCTCGGGCCAGATGTCCATCGGCATGCTGCTCGCGTTCCTGGCCTACAACGACCAGTTCACCTCCCGGATCAACAGCCTCGTCAACACGATGCTGCAGTTCCGCATCCTCTCCCTGCATTCCGAGCGTGTGGCCGATATCGCCCTCGCCGAACCCGAGGAGCCCGCCCGGGACGGCGGGGTCGCGCATATCGCGGCCCAGGGGCAGGAGCGGAACCCGGCCCGGATCGTGGTCGAGAACGTTCATTACCGCTATGCGGACAACGAGCCCGATGTGCTCGCGAACGTGAACCTGGCGATCGAGCCGGGCGAATGCGTCGGCATCGCCGGCCCCTTTGGGTCGGGAAAAACGACGCTGCTCAAGATCCTCTCCGGGCTCGCGGTGCCCACCGAAGGGCGGGTCGTGATCGACGGGACCCCGGTCCCATCGCTCGGGCTCGACGCCTACCGCTCCCGCGTCGCCTGCGTGCTGCAGGACGATCGCCTCTTCGCCGGCTCCATCGCGGACAACATCTCGGCCTTCGACCCGACACCGGATCCGGCCTGGATCCAACAATGCGCGATGATGGCCCAAATCCACTACGAGATCGCCCAAATGCCCATAGGCTACGACACCCTGGTCGGCGACATGGGGAGCACCCTTTCGGGCGGGCAGATGCAGCGGGTCGTGTTGGCGCGCGCCCTCTACCGACGCCCCTCGATCCTCTTCCTCGATGAGGCCACGAGCCATCTGGACGAGAGAAACGAGACGGCCATCAACATTGCGATCAAGCGGCTCTCGATCACCCGCGTGATCGTCGCCCATCGGGCCTCGACGCTCGCCATGACGGATCGGGTGGTGCAGCTTGGCTCGATCCAGGAGAGCAAGATCGCCGCGTTTCCGCAGTTCGCGCGGCCGGCCGGCGATCCCCCGAAGGAACCGGAGGCTCCGCCCGCAGCGCCCGCGCCGAGCAGCGCTCCCGCGCCAGCCGCTCCGAGCTACGGCTACAGCCAGAGCTCGACCTGGGTCGCCAAGGCGCAGCCGGCCGCCGAAGCATCGTAGGGCTCAACCGCTGCGGCTCGCGCTCAGCGCCGCCACGACGATGATCCCGGCGCCGACGAGCGTGGTCCAGCTCGGAACCTCGCCGAAGGCCAGGAGGCCAATCACGAGGGCGAAGACGAGCCTGAGGTAGGGCACGGGTGCCAGCGCCGAGACCTCCCCGACGCGATAGGCCTCGATCATCACCGCCATCCCGATGGCGCCGAACGCCCCTGCGAGGGAGATCAGCGCCAGGTCGAGGGCCGCGATGGGTGCCGGTCGGGCAAGGAGCGCGACGCCGGCCGCGAGCGAGGTCATCACACCGATGTAGAACAGGATCGCGGGCGTCGTTTCCGTGCGGGTCAGCGCGCGGGAGAGAAAGATGATGGCTGCACCGATCACGGCGCTGAACAGGCCGTAGAGCACCATCGGGTCGAACTGCACCGATCCGATCCGCGTCACCACGATCACGCCCAAGAAGCCGAAGGCGGCGAGGCCCGCCCGGCGCAAACCTACCCGCTCGCCCAGCACCGGACCCGCGAAGGCGACGACGAAGAGCTGCGTCGTGAAGGTCAACGTGGTGGCGAGCGCCAGGTCGAGGGACAGAAAGCTCTTATAGTAGAACCACCAGGACGCGATGCTGGCCGCGCCCCGTGCGAGATGGAGATCGAGCCGGTCGGTCCTGAGCGCGCTCCAGCGCCCCGTCCAGACGAACCAGGCCAGGATCAGCACGAATTGCGCGAAGGCCCGGGCGAACACCACCTGCTCGGGGGTGGCGCGGGCCCCGACATACCGCACCAGGGCAACCTCGAAGGTGAAGATAAGGCCCGAGAGCGCGAGCAGGAAAACGCCGCGGGCATGGCCGGCCGAGGGGAGGGCGGGGAGTAGTCTCACAGAAACGGGAGGTACATCGGGCGGGTGGGGAGGTCCATGGGCCGGCGCGCCGACCGGCCCATCGTCTCGGGAATGGGAGCGCACATCGTCGATGAAACAAAACCCGCCTCAAAGAGTAGTCCCCCCGGGACCCGGCCGAGTGACGCTCTGCCGACGAGTCCGCCTGTCCCCGCATCGCAACGGGCATGAAGGGAGAAACCGCATGAAAGCGCTCCGCTGGCACGGCAAGGCCGATATCCGCTGCGAAGAGGTCCCGGATCCGAAGATCGAGGATGCCCGCGACGCCATCATTCGGGTGACGAGCTGCGCGATCTGCGGCTCGGACCTGCACCTTTACGGCCACTTCATGCCCGGCATGCAGAAGGGCGACATCGTCGGCCATGAGTTCATGGGCGAGGTCATGGAGGTCGGCCCCGGCGCCAAGCACAAGCTCAAGGTGGGCGAGCGCATCGTGGTGCCGTTTACGATCGTCTGCGGCCAGTGCGACCAGTGCAAGCGCGGCAATTTCTCGGTTTGCGAGACCACCAACCGCAACAAGCAGCTGGCCGCGACCGCCTTCGGCCACACCACGGCAGGTCTCTTCGGCTACACCCACCTCACTGGGGGCTACCCGGGCGGGCAGGCCGAATATGTGCGCGTGCCTTATGCTGACGCCACGCACATCAAGATCCCCTCCACCATGACGGACGAGCAGGCGCTCTTCCTCGGCGACATCTTCCCGACCGGCTGGCAGGGCGCGGTGCAATGCGACATCCAGCCGACCGACACGGTGGCGATCTGGGGCTGCGGACCGGTAGGCCAGTTCGCGATCCGCTCGGCGATCCTGCTCGGCGCCAAGCAGGTGGTCGCCATCGACCGGGTGCCCGAGCGTCTCGCCATGGCGAAGGCGGGCGGCGCCATCACGATCAACTTCGATGAGGAGAGCGTGGTCGAGCGCCTGAACGATCTCACGGGCGGCAAGGGCCCCGAGAAGTGCATCGATTGCGTGGGCTTGGAGGCTCACGTCACGAGCACCATCGACGCCATGTACGACCGCGCCAAGCAGGCCATGATGATGGAGACGGACCGTCCGCATGTGCTGCGCGAGATGATCTATGTCTGCCGCCCCGCCGGCGTGATCTCGATTCCGGGCGTCTATGGCGGACTGCTCGACAAGATCCCCTTCGGCGCGGCTATGAACAAGGGCCTCACCTTCCGCATGGGGCAGACGCACGTGAACCGCTGGGCCGACGATCTCGTGCGCCGCATCGATCAGGGCCAGATCGACCCGTCGTTCGTGATCACCCACACCAAGTCCCTCGAAGAGGGGCCGGAGATGTACGAGGTGTTCCGCGAGAAGCAGGACAGCTGCATCAAGGTCCTGCTGAAGCCCTGAAGCGTCGCGCCTGCCTCGGCGTGACGCGGAGGCGGCGAGGGGCACAATGCATGCATCAAGGTTGTACTGAAGCCTTGATGCCAAAGCCGGAGGTTTAAGCCATGCGCTACGAAACCGGACGCCGTCGGGGACAACCCGATTCCGCAACCGATGCCCTGGCCCGGGGCCTCGGCATCTTCTCCATCGGCCTCGGCATCATGGAGGTCGCTGCCCCCGGCGCGCTCGCGCGCTGGCTCGGGATGCGCAGTCAGGAGCGGCTCATCCAGGCCTATGGCCTGCGCGAGATCGCGACGGGCGTGGGCATCCTGGCCTCCAAGGACCCCACACCCTGGATCTGGGGTCGCGTGGCGGGCGATGCCCTCGATCTCGCGACCCTCGCGACGGCGGTGGAAAAGCGCAACAACAAGGAGGCCAATGTCGGGATCGCCATGGCGGCCGTGGCCGGCGTCACGGCCCTCGACATCTATTGCGCCAAGGCCCTCTCCAGCGAGAGCACGACACCCCTGCCGCCGCTGCGCGATTACAGCGATCGCAGCGGTTTGCCCAAGCCCCCGCACGCCATGCGGGGCGTGGCGCGACGCGATTTCGAGACACCGGCGGACATGCGGGCCGACCTTCCTCAGCCGCGCCTCTGACACGAGGGCGAGTTCCCCGCGCGCCTTCGGGCGGGGATTTCGTCGCCCGAGGGCCTTGCGGAACCATTGCGACTGGACCAGCTTCATCCCCCAAGAGTCCGCGCGCATGCGCGCGGCGGACAAGCAAAGCGTCCCTGGGCGCAAGGGAGGATCAAAGGTGATGAGGAGCAAGGTTGTCGCGTTGGTGGGAGGCTTGAGCCTTCTTGCCCTCACGAGCATGTCGACTGGAGCGTTCGCGCAGGCCGCCTCCGATGCCTCTGCGCCCGCGGCGTCGGCCGCTTCGACCGATCCGAACCTGCCGCCTCCCGACGTTCCGGAACTGCCCAACATCCCACCTTTGGCGAGCGAGCCGGCGCAGACCGCGCCCGCTAGCGCCGCAAACCCGGCGACCGCCGCGACGCCCGCTCCAGCTCCCGCTGCACCGGCAGCGACCACCGCGGCTCCTGCGCCGGTCGCACCCGCTCCTGCTGTAACGGCCGCTCCAGCCGCGCCTGCAACCCCTCCAGCAACAACGGCGGAACCGGCACAGGCCCCCGCGCCAGCTGCGCCCCCGGCCGCCGCTGCCGCCCCGCCAGCGACACCCGCTCCTGCGGCTGCTGCCCCGGCCCCTGCGGTCGCACCCGCAGCGCCGCCGGCCGCTACGGCTGCCCCAGCAACTCCCCCCGCGGCTCCCCCAGCCGCTGCTGCCGCCCCGGTCGCTCCTTCAGCGCCTCCGCCCGCAGCAGCTGCCGCTCCGGCTGCTCCCGCGGCTCCCGCTCAGGCCGCAGCAGCTCCCCCTCAGCGCGGGCCTGCCAATATCTGCGCCGAACTCGTCGCCTTCCTTCGCCCGCCGCCGACCCCGCCTGCGGCACCGGCCCCTGGGGCCCCTCCCGCACCGGCTGCTGCCGCCGCACCCGCGCCTGGTGCGCCCCCGGCCGCAGGAGCAGCCGCTCCGCCAGCCCAAGCCGCCGGTGCAACGCCTGCTGCTCCTGTCTCGCCGCAGGTCAGCGCCGCGACACCCGCGCCCGGCCAGCAAGCGGCCGCTCCCCCGCCGCCGCCCGGACCTCAGGCGCAGGGGGGCGCCATCCCGCAGGGATCGTCCGCTCCGGCGGTCGAGGCGCCACGGGCAGGAGCCCAGCCGTCACCAACTGTCCAAGCGGCCGTCGGTCCTCAGGCTGCTTCCGGCGTGAGCGCGCCCATCCCGCAAGCACCCACGCCGCAGACCGCACCGAAGCCGGCGATTTCGCTTGAGCAGGCCGAGGCGCTTGCGCGGGAGAACAACATCGCGGGCTGCCGCGACGCCGCCCAGCAGGCCCGCCGTGCCGGCGTGCCGCTGCCGGCCGGGCTCATCGCGCTGGCAGGCCTCAAGATCGAGGCTCTGCAGCAGGCGGCACCGGCTCGCTGATCGACGGGCCGATCTGGCGGGAGCGGCTTGCTGAACCGCTCTCGCATTCCTGATCGAGGGTCCCTCGACAGGATTAGGCCATTTGCCCTAAGGGTGAAGCTTCATAAGTGAGAAGCTAATCCCAGGGGGCGCGCATGGCTACGCTCGATTACCTTGACCAAACCGGGTCTGTGAGCCCCGGATTTGCGGGCGTCCCAGGCTAATATGGCCAAACCTTCGTAGCCGCCGGTTCCAATCTCAGCAGCATCGAGTTTGGCTACAATCTTCGGTCGGGTACCGGCACACAGGCTGATTTCAGCCTCATCATTGCGAAATACACGATCAATGCGGGCGGACGCTTCAACCCCACGCAGATCGTCTGGCAAAGCCCACTGGTGACCTACAGAGACACTGTCGAGGGCTTTGAAACGATCAAGGTCGGCACAGGCGGCGTTTCACTGGACCCCAACGGTAACTACGTCCTCCTGATCAATTCCAATGCCGGTTCGATCCGCAACGATCTCGGTGCGGTTCAGGCGAGCGGCGGCGGCGATAATGCCTATGCCGAGGGGTATTTCGTCTTCAGTCATGACAGTCGCGGTACGACGGCCAGGGACTTTGCAGGTCGGTGGTTCACGGACCAGACGGGCGAGACGTTCGGCGATCTCGCCTTCCGGATGGTGTTCGCGGAAAGGCCCCCGAATACCCCTCCAACAGCCATCGGCGATGCCGTCTCCCTGGACGAAAACGTTACGTCGTCCAATCTCTGGACGACACTTCTCTCAAACGACACGGATGCCGATCCAGGCGATTCGAAGACCATCGTTGCGGTAGGCACGAGCGCGACGAACGGCTCCGTGATCTTCGACGCCGCGACGCAGAGCTTGCGTTACGCCGCAAGCGGGTTCGACAGCCTCAAGGCGGGCACGGTCGCGACCGACACGTTCACCTATACGATGCAGGATGGCGCCGGCGCACAATCGACCGCGACTGTCACGGTGACGATCACGGGCCAGAACGACCGCCCGGCTGCGACCGGAATCTCGGCGAATGCGAATGAGGATGGCCCGGCGGTCGTTCTCGTGGCGCAGTTCGCCGATCCTGATCAGGGCGACGCGCACACATTGGCCGTCGATACCGCTGGAACCAAGGGTCTCGTGACCAACAACGGCGATGGCACGTTCAGTTACAGCGCCAACGGCGCCTTTGAAAGTTTGAAGGCGGATGCCTCGGCGACAGACACCTTCACCTACACTGTAACGGATGCGAGCGGCGCGACTTCCACTGCAACCGCTAGCGTGACGATAACCGGGCAAAACGACGGTCCGGTCGCCAAGGCCGACACGCTAACCCTGGATGAGGGCGCTACGATCGAGAACCTTGGGGCTGCTCTTCTGTCGAACGACATCGATCCCGATACCGGCGACACGAAGTCGATCGTGTCCGTGGATACGAGCCTCACCCGCGGCAGCATGGTTTTCGACGCCGCAACGCAAAGCCTGCGCTACGTCGCAGACGCCGACGCTTTCGATCTGTTGAAGGTGAACGAGACGGCCACCGACACCTTCACCTATACGATGCAGGATGCAGCCGGCGTCCGCTCCACCGCCTCCGTTTCCGTCACGATCAAGGGCGTTGCCGATGGCCGCACGGTCAACGGCACCAGCCGCCCAGACCTGAACAACGAATCCTATCCGAACGGCACGACGTCAGGCGAGGACGTTGTCTATGCAGGCAACGGCGAGGATACCGTCTACGGACTTGGCGGTGCGGACATCCTCTACGGAGCCAACGGCAACGATGCGTTGTTCGGCGACGATGGAATCGACTGGCTCTATGGCGAAAGCGGCGACGACCGCCTCGATGGTGGGTCCGGGGACGATCTCCTCGTCGGAGGCCGTGGCAACGATCGGATGACCGGCGGCACGGGTCGGGACACCTTTGCCTACCGCTCCAGCAACGGCGAGGTTTCGGGGAGCGACCTGATCACGGATTTCACGCTCAACGACCGGATCGACGTCGATCCGGTCACCAGCGTGCGGATCCTGTCGGCCGGCACCGACACAACCGGGGACGGAGTGGCCGATACGGTGCTCAAGATCGGGCAGGCGAGCGTGGTGCTGTCCGGGTTCACGGGCTGGAGCAACGATCTCCTGGTTTGAATGCCGGCTTCTAGCTCCCGTTGGGCTGTTGCGAACCTGTGTTGTTGCCGGCGCGGCAGCGTGGAAGCTTGCGCCAAGCGGAACAGGGTGGGAGACTCGCGGTTCTCCCCGTGAGGACCGCCGTGCTGCTTCGACCGCGCCCCCCTGGAGACCGTCCCCTTGTGAGCCGCGCCGCCCCGGCGGGCTTCTGCCGCTTGGTTCGCGAGCGCCAACCCTTGCCGGATTGCGGGGAGGGCTGACGCCATGTCGGAGGAGGCCGATCTCATCCGCGAGCTGCGCCGGCTCTACGACGAATACCAGGCGCTGAACCACCGCATTACCGATGCGGGGCATCGGCAGCGCTTCAGCAAGGATCCTGTCGATACCGATCAGGCCGTCAGGGACGAGCAGAAGCTTCTGGTGGAAATCGACCGCCTTATGACGCGCATGCGCGCCATCGAAGGGCACCTCATGGCGGTGCGGCGCAGGGTCCGGCCCGTTCTCCACTGATCCGCGTACCAGGGGTTCGGCCCATCCCCTAAACGCAGATGGGAGCGCCCGCGCTTGAGGCGCGGGACCGCTCGTTTGGCGCGCGTATCAGGCTTCAGTAGGTGCAGACGATCCGCTCACCCGTACGGGCAAGGTAGGTACCGGTGACCGCGTCGAAGGAGCGGTAACGCCGCGCGCAATAGGCGGCGAGTTGCGGATCGACAGTGGCGGGGGGCGGAGGCGGCAGGGTCTGAGCCTGGCTCGCAATCGCGCCACCGATGATGGCGCCTGCGGCGAGCCCCAGGACGCCAGCCGCGGCGGCTGCGCCAGGGTCGTATCCATGGCGATAACCCCGATGCCAAGCCTCGGCACCCGACAGTGGTGCGGCGGCCATGGTGGCCGTCAAAGCAAGCAGCGCAATCGTCCGCATCGCAATCTCCCCTAGGGTTCTCGCGCGGTAGTACCGGAGTCGTGCGGCCCCTCGCGCGATCCCGACGGAGCAGTGAGCTCGTCAGGCGTTCAGGAAAGCGTTGCCTCTCGATTGTTGCAAGAGGATTTCGCCGGGGCGCGTGAGAATGCCCTAGCGGCCCGGGCGGCTTGCCATGAGGTCGCGCCGGTCTTGGCCCGCAGGGTTGCCGAGGAGGCGGGTGGATAACCGCCCCTTGCGGTTCACGGTCAGCACCTGCGAGCCGCCGAGGCGCAGCAGACGCTCCAAATCCCGCGAGGTCTCCACCCGCTGCCCACCCACGGCGACGATGACATCGCCGGCCACGAAATCGTTGCGGCTGGCGGTGCTCTTCGCGTCCACCGCCGAGAGGACGACGCCGTAAGCGGAGATCGGCAACGACAGTTCGTCCGCGACGGCCGGCGAGAGGTTGACGGCCGTCGCTCCTGCTAGCGGCGAGCGGCCGTCGAGGCGAACGGGCTCGCGCGGGCGCGTTTCCGGCGGGGTCTCGAGGGGAACGTCGAGGACGTGGCGCACGCCATAGCGGACCACGATAACGGCCGCTTTGCCCACCACTCCTTTCTGCGACAACCGGTAGGAGAAGGCTTCCGGCCCCGACACCTCGGTGCTGTCCACCGCCACGATCACATCGCCCGAGCGCAGGCCCGCCCGGTCGGCGGGGCCGCTCGGGAACAGGCCTGCAACCACCGCGCCGGTGAGCCGCTCCAGGCCTGCATGGCCGGCGTTTTCGGGGCGTGCGGCCTGAAGCCTGGCGCCGACCCAAGGACGCGCGACGCTGCGGTGGCCCGCGCGAGCGGCCTCGGCCACGAGACGCACCATGTTGGAGGGCACCGCGAAGCCGATGCCATGGCTGCCGCCGGTAGGGGAGAGGATCACCGTGTTGATGCCGATGAGCCGCCCCTGCATGTCCACGAGGGCGCCACCGGAATTGCCGGGATTGATGGCGGCGTCGGTTTGAATGAAGAATTGGTAGTCGGTGACCTCGACTTCCGTGCGCGCCAGGGCCGAGACGATCCCCTCGGTAACGGTCTGGCCGACGCCGAAGGGGTTGCCGATGGCGAGCACCAGATCCCCGATGCGCAGCGCTTCCGAGTCCCCGAGTTTCAGGGCCGGCAGATCGCGGGCGCCCCTGAGCTTCAGGACCGAGAGGTCGGTGCGGGGGTCCCGCAGGGCGACCTCGGCTTCGAACTCCCGCCCGTCGGCAAGCGCCACCTTGAGGGCGGCCTGCCCCTCGATCACATGGTGGTTGGTGACCACGAGTCCGGCTGGAT
The DNA here is from genome assembly GCA_035944635.1 of Microvirga sp. GTDB lineage: Bacteria > Pseudomonadota > Alphaproteobacteria > Rhizobiales > Beijerinckiaceae > Microvirga. The sequence continues at coordinate 16,857 of DASZAZ010000108.1, read as the reverse complement.
CGACAATCACACCGGAGGCGAGCGAACGCAGGACGCGGTTGGCATCTGGCGACGTGCCGGCGAAGTAGCGGCGGGAGAACTGCTCGATGTAGGGGCTGTGTACCTTGGTCGAGTCCGAGGCGCCCCAGATCGTCACGACCGCGGGCGTGGTCCGCTCCACGACAGGGGCGAAGGAGAGTTGCATCTCGCCCCGCGAATCCGGGACGATCCGAGCAGGACGGGGCTCGGCCTCCTTCACAGTGGCCGCCGCCACGAGAGCAGGGAAGGGCGCATCGACGGCGAGCGCCGGTCCGGTGATCAGGGCTGCGATAAGCGCAGCAAGGAGGCGGGCGTTCATGGCAGCCTCCGATCAGCGCGGGAAACGGGCGGAACCGGCGGCGCGACCGGGCCGCTGGCTCAGGCGCGCCGCGCTGGGTGCTTGTTCGGCGGCCTCGTTCTTGCCCACCGCATCCCAGGCCTGCTCGCAGGCGCGACGCCGGTTGTCCAGAAAGGTGTCGAGCACCTCCCGGCGCAGCAAGTCGAGTTGCTCACCATAGGCGCTACGCGGGCCCACGTCCTCGGGCTTGAGGCCCGCCTGGCGCAGGCGGCGGTCGAGCCGGGAGTAATCGACGGAAAGATCGTCGCATTCGCGCTCGCCGATGAAGGCGACCACGACGCTGCGCAAGGCTTCGAGCTTGGCAAAATCCGTGAACTTCGGCGCCGTCGACGGCGCTTCTGCGCTCGTCGCTTTCAGCCGCGGTGGCTTCGCATTGGTCGTGCCCGCCAGCACGGGCCCCGCAATCCCGATCGTCACGGCAGCAGCCGCGCCGCACAATAACAGCCGCGAAAGCGGCTTGAGCTTGACCATGACGATGCCCCCATCGTTCTTTGATTGATATCAGGAGTATCAACCGCAAGAGGGGTGTCAATTAGGGAAAAGACCTAAGGGATTACTTGGCCTAAGCTTTGCCGTTTGCGCGAACTGGTCAAAGCTGAAGGGACAAGGAAAAACACAGGCCGACGACGCAACGCTGGGCCGAGCCTGCGGCGTTTCGCGCTTCCGGAGACTGTAGGATGAGAAGCGAATGGTGCTGCGAGAGAGGATTGAACTCTCGACCTCTCCATTACCAATGGAGTGCTCTACCACTGAGCTACCGCAGCATTCCGTGACCGGGACGGTTACCCCACCCGACAGCCTCGTGCAACATGCGTTCAAACCATCAATAACTCGGCAGAACAGGGAGTCACCTCCCTCATCGAGGGAGCGCTCCATCACCGAGCTACGGCAGCTTGATTCGAGGCCTGGGGCGCTTGGCGTCCGGGTCGGGCCTGATGCGGGCGGGTGTGTGCCACAGGGCGGCGGGCAATGCAAGGCGGAAGGCCGGAATGCTCCGGCCCCCGGTCTCAAGCCGCGATGGTGGCCTTCCCGATCGGCAGATGCAGCGCGGTCCAAACCTCTACGAGCGCGTCAGTCAGGGCGGCGATGTGCGCGTCCGTATGGAGGGGTGAGGGGGTGATGCGCAGCCGCTCGGTGCCGCGGGGCACCGTGGGGTAATTGATCGGCTGGATGTATATGCTGTGCCGCTCGAGCAGGCGGTCGGTCGCGGCCTTGCAGGCCTCCGCATCGCCGACCATCACGGGGACGATGTGGGTCGGCGTGTCGAGCAGAGGCAGGCCTGCGGCCGCGAGCGCCACCTTCGTGCGCGCCACCTGGCGCTGCTGGCCGGCGCGCTCGGCGCCAGACCCTTTCAGATGCCGTACCGAGGCTGCGGCCGCCGCAGCGATCGCCGGGGGCAAGGCGGTGGTGAAGATGAAGCCGGGCGCATGGCTGCGGACCGCGTCCATCACGGCCGCCGAGGCCGCGATGTAGCCGCCCAGCACGCCGAAGGCCTTGGCGAGGGTTCCTTCGACCACATCGATGCGGTCGAGCACGGCATCGCGCTCGGCGATGCCGGCGCCACGCGGCCCGTACATCCCCACCGCATGGACCTCGTCGAGATAGGTCATGGCGCCATACCTTTCGGCAAGGTCGCAGATCTTGCCGATCGGCGCCACGTCCCCGTCCATGGAATAGACGCTCTCGAACACGACGAGCTTCGGCCGGTTGCCGGCGGCGCGCAGCAGCTCTTCGAGATGGGCCAGATCGTTGTGGCGGAAGATCTGGCGCTCGCAGCCTGAGTGGCGCACGCCCTCGATCATGGAATTGTGGTTCAGCGCATCGGAGAGGACGAGGCAGCCCGGGATGAGCTTGGCAATGGTCGCGATGCCGGTCTGGTTCGAAACATAACCTGAGGTGAAGACGAGCGCGGCTTCCTTGCCGTGCAGATCGGCGAGCTCCGCCTCGAGCTCGACGATGGGGTGGCTCGTACCCGAAATGTTGCGGGTGCCGCCGGCGCCCGTCCCCATGCGCTCGGCGGTTTCCGTCATGGCGCGGATCACATCGGGGTGCTGGCCCATGCCGAGATAGTCGTTGGAGCACCACACCGTCACGTCGCGCACGCCTTCGGGCGAATGCCAGCGCGCCACGGGAAAGCGGCCGGCGATGCGCTCCAGATCGGCGAAGACCCGGTAACGCCGCTCCGCCTTCAAGCGATCGAGGGCCGATGTGAAGAATGCCTGATAGTCCATGATCTCACCGATACGGGGGGTCTTACGGTGCTGGTGTTTCAGGAGGATGCCGCGCTCATCGAGGTGCTTGGGGCTCCTCCCGGAACTCAAGACCCGCCCTTCTCTCACGCTGGGGATTCGCCTACCTTGATCCGCATCAAGCCACTGCCTCTCGATACCCGGCTGAGGGCCGGGAACGAAGGCGAGGTGCCGTCGCGGTGACGAAGGGTCGCGAGTCTGCGAACCGTGTTGCCGTGAGGTCTCCTGCAATCAGATCGCGTGAAATCATGGCGGACGCCTCCTCGCAAGCCAAATCGGACCGGCTCAAGGTCGCGCTTCGCGAAAACCTGAAGCGGCGCAAGGCTCAGGCCCGTGGCCGCGACGCCACACAGGGCGCGGAAGGCTCGAAGGAAAAGGAACCGGAGGCTCCCATCACGCGTCGTGATGGGTAGCCTCCCGGCCGCAGCCCTCGACGGGGGTGCCGCGGCCTCCCGCCACCTGCTATGACGTTGCGGACAGCAGGGCCATCCGGCCCGATCCGCAGCATCGCTTGAGGAATTTCCGCAGGCACCGAGCCTGCCCGGCCGCGACAGCGGCGAGAGGACCATCCATGGATCGCATTCGTATTCGGGGCGGCGCGCCCCTCAACGGCACCATTCCGATCTCCGGCGCCAAGAACGCGGCCCTGCCGCTCATGATCGCAAGCCTGCTGACGGACGAGACTCTCGAACTCGTCAACGTGCCGCGGCTCGCCGACATTTCCGCCCTGCTCCGCATCCTGAGCAATTTCGGCGTGGACCACCTGATCGCGGGCAAGCGCCCGGGCCAGACCACGGAGACCGGCCAGACGATCCGCCTCTCGGCCCGCACGATCATCGACACTACGGCGCCATACGAGCTCGTCTCCACCATGCGGGCGAGCTTCTGGGTGGTCGCTCCCATGGTGGCGCGCCTCGGCGAGGCCCGGGTCTCCATGCCGGGCGGTTGCGCGATCGGCACGCGTCCCGTGGACCTTCTCATCATGGCGCTGGAGCGCCTGGGGGCGGTAATCGAGATTGACGGCGGTTACGTGATCGCCAAGGCCCCGAAGGGCCTCACGGGCGCCGAGATCAACTTCCCGAAGGTGACGGTGGGCGGAACCCATGTGGCGCTCATGGCGGCCACGCTTGCCAACGGCACCACGGTGATCCGCAACGCCGCCCGCGAGCCCGAGGTCGTGGATCTCGCCAACTGCCTCATCAAGATGGGTGCGAAGATCCAGGGCGCCGGCAACTCCGAGATCGTGATCGAAGGCGTGTCGCGCCTCCACGGCGCCACCCACGAGGTGCTGCCTGACCGCATCGAGACCGGCACCTATGCCATGGCCGTCGCGATGACCGGCGGCGACCTCGTGCTGGAGAACACCAGGCCCGACCTCCTGCAGTTCGCCCTCGACGTGCTGCAGCAGACCGGCACCGACATCTCGGCGACCAATTCGGGCATCCGGATCCGCCGCAATGGCAGTGGCATTCAGCCGGTGGACGTCACGACCGATCCCTTCCCGGGCTTCCCGACCGACCTGCAGGCCCAGTTCATGGCCCTCATGACCAAGGCCAAGGGAACGTCCCGCATCCGCGAAACCATCTTCGAGAACCGCTTCATGCACGTTCAGGAGTTGGCGCGTCTCGGGGCGAAGATCCGCCTCGACGGCGACGCGGCGATCGTGGAAGGCGTCGAACGCCTGCGCGGGGCCCCCGTGATGGCCACGGACCTGCGCGCCTCCGTGTCGCTCGTGATTGCCGGCCTCGTGGCCGACGGCGAGACCACCATCAACCGGGTCTATCACCTCGACCGCGGCTTCGAGGCGCTGGAGGCGAAGCTCAACCGCTGCGGCGCGGATATTGAGCGCATCCGGAGCTGAGCGCCTCGGCCCGGCCGAGCCGTCGTGTCGGGAGACCGCTCGGTCAGGGCCGGGAGGCTCTTCAGCGTGGAAGGCTCGGCCGAAAGGTTGCGGTTGAGGGCGGGGGTCTCTACCTAGCCCTCAACCCATTTCCCAACGGCAGAGCCCCATGGATCCCCTGAAGCTTGTTGCGCTCGATCCGGACGACCTCGCCATCGTCTCGGCCCATCTTCAGGACGCGATCGTGCGCGTGGGCGATCTCGCCTTCCTCCCGGGCGAGCGCCGCTTTGCCCTCGTGGCCCGCCGCTTCGATTGGGAGGCGACACCCGACGAGCCGCCCCGTCGCCGGCTCACGGGCCTGCATTTCGAGCGCGTTCTCGCCGCCCGCACGCGCGGGATCGACCGCGGCAACGCCGATGCGGTGCTGAACCTTCTGGCGATCACCTTCGAGGAAACCGACAGCCCCTCCGGCACCGCCACCCTCGTTTTCTCCGAGGGTGCCGCGATCCAGCTCGAGCTCGAATGCATCGAAACCCAGATGAAGGATCTGGGTCCCGTCTGGGAGGCGGAGGGCCGCCCGGTGCACGACATCGAAGCGACGCGCTGATGTCCGGCTCTATCGCATCTGTAGGGCATCGCTGATGGCGCAACGCCTCGACGCCCGCGAGCTCGGCTTCGCGGGAGCCTTCAACGCGCTCCTGTCGATGAAGCGCGAGATCTCCGAGGACGTGGACCAAGCGGTCCGCGCCATCATCGACGCGGTGGTCGCGCGCGGCGATGCGGGCCTCATGGAATATACCGCCCGTTTCGATGGGCTCGATCTCACCCCCGCGACCCTGCGGGTGAGCGATACGGAAATCGACGCCGCTGAAGCTGCCTGCACGAGCGAGGCGCTCGACGCCCTGCGCCTCGCCCGCGAACGCATCGAGGTCTATCACCGGGCGCAGCGGCCGGAGGACGTCACCACCACGGATGCGCTCGGCGTGACGCTGGGCTGGCGCTGGACCGCGCTGGAGTCGGTTGGGCTCTACGTTCCCGGCGGTACGGCGAGCTATCCGTCCTCGGTGCTCATGAATGCGGTGCCCGCCAAGGTGGCGGGCGTCCCGCGGGTCGTCATGGTGGTGCCGACGCCCCGAGGCGAGACGAACCCGCTGGTGCTGGCCGCCGCGCGGCTCGCGGGAGTTGACGAGGTCTATCGCGTCGGCGGCGCCCAGGCGGTCGCGGCCCTGGCCTATGGCACCGCCACCATTGCCCCCGTGGCGAAGATCGTCGGGCCCGGCAACGCCTATGTGGCCGCCGCGAAGCGACGGGTGTTCGGCCAGGTCGGCATCGACATGATCGCTGGGCCGTCCGAGGTGCTGATCCTCGCCGACGGCCACGCCAATCCCGATTGGGTTGCCGCCGATCTCCTGGCTCAGGCCGAGCATGACACCGCAGCCCAGGCAATCCTTGTGACCGACAGCAGCGATCTCGCCGACGCGGTGGAGGCTGCCGTAGAGCGCCAACTCGCTACTCTGCCGCGCACGGACATCGCCTCCGCGAGTTGGCGGGATTTTGGCGCGGTCATCCTGGTTGAACGCCTCGCCGACGCGATCCCGCTCGTCGATCGTTTGGCTCCCGAGCACCTGGAGATCGAGTGCGAGGATCCCGAGGCGCTCGCCGCCCGCATCCGGAATGCGGGCGCGATCTTTCTCGGCAGCCATACCCCGGAAGCCATCGGCGATTACGTCGGCGGGCCGAACCACGTGCTTCCAACGGCGCGTTCGGCACGGTTCTCCTCGGGGCTCGGCGTGCTTGACTTCATGAAGCGGACCTCGATCCTGAAGTGCGATCCGGACGCGTTGCGTGCGCTTGGCCCGGCCGCCATCGCGCTCGGCCGTTCGGAAGGACTGGAAGGTCACGCCCGGTCGGTGGCGATCCGGCTCAATCTTTGAGCCTCGGGCGATCCGAGAGGACACACTGAACGAGGTGCCGGAGGGGTGGCGATCCGGCTCAATCGCTGAGGGGGCAGGATGTCGGGCGAGAGTGGGGAAAAGCCGAGAGATGGTCGGCGCCGACTCGTGGCGGTCACGCTGGACGATGCCTCCATTGGCCGCGGCAACCCCGACCAGGAGCACGAGCGGGCGATCGCCATCTACGACATCGTCGAGTCGAACTCGTTCGCGCTGCCGGCTCACGACGGCGGGCCCTATGCCCTGCATCTGTCGCTCATCGAAAAGAAGCTCTGCCTCGACATTCGTACGGCGGAGGGACAACCGCTCATCGCACACCATCTCTCGCTCTCGCCGTTTCGGGGGGTGATCCGCGATTACGAGATGGTGTGCGACAGCTACTACAAGGCCATCCGCAACGCCTCGCCGGCGCAGATCGAGGCCATCGACATGGGTCGCCGCGGTCTCCACAACGAGGCCGCACAACTGTTGCAGGAGCGCCTTCAGGGCAAGGTCGAAATCGATTTCGATACGGCCCGCCGTATTTTCACGCTCATCTTCGCCCTGCACTGGAAGGGCTGATCCGTGGGGACCACTAGGCCGACTTACGCTTCGTCGGTTCGGACCGGGAGAGCGATCCGCGAGGAGCCTTGCGCCAATCACGCTTCGTCGGTTCGGATGAGAGAGGCCTCATCCGTGAGCGGCTCTGAACCGATTGACGCTCCGTCGATCCTGACGGGGAAGGGGTAGACGCGTGGGCGAGGGGGCGCAGCCGAAGCGGATTCAATCCGTGCTGTTCGTCTGTGCCTGGAATTCCGTTCGTTCGCCCATGGCGGAGCAGATTGCACGCCATTACTTCGGAAAATCCACCTACGTTCAATCCGCGGGCGTTCGCAAAGGCGAAACGGATCCGTTCATGACCGCGGTGCTCGACGAGATCGGCATCGACGCCACGAAGCACAAACCCCGCACCCTCGACGAACTCGAAGAATGGGAGGGGCTGAACTTCGATCTCATCGTCTCCCTCTCGCCCGAGGCCCACCATGCGGCGCTCGAACTCACGCGCACGCTCTCGTCCGAGGTCGAATACTGGCCGACCCCCGACCCCACCATTGCGCAAGGGTCCCGCGAGCAGAAGCTCGATGCCTACCGCGATGTGCGCGACGGCTTGAGCTACCGCATACGCCTGAAGCTGAAGAGCTGAACGAGCCTTAGGCGCCCAGCGACGACACGGTCCGCGTTGCTGCGTCGGCTGATAGCCGAAGGGCGGTTGCCGGCCTGAGCCTGCGACAAAGGGCGTGGCCATCCTGCGGCCCCCTTGAGGAACATCGGCCCGCCCGCCGCTTTGGCCCCGATCATCACGAGGGGATCGGACGGTCGAGCGATGCGATACATCCCAGAGGCGGCGCTCGCGTCGCGGTTGGAGCACGGAGCCGACGAGGTGCGTCTCCTGGGTCTTGCCCCGGTGCGGGCGCCCTACACCCTTGACCAGGCGGACGTTGCCCGCCTTGCCCGCACGATCTTCGGTCCGAAGTTCGGGGACTTCGAGCGCCTCGCGAAGGTGTTCGCCACCACCGGCATCCTGCAGCGCCAAGCAGTTCGACCGATGGATTGGTACGAGGCGCCCCGCGGCTGGCTCGAGCGGACGGAAGCCTATCTCGATGCCGGCACGACCCTCTTCATCGAGGCCGCGCAGGCGGCCCTTGCAGCCGCAGGGCTGAAGGCCGCCGACGTCGATGCCGTGGTGACGGTATCCTCGACTGGCATCGCGACGCCGAGCCTCGAGGCACGGGCGCTCGCGGATCTCGGCCTGCGCCCGGACGTACAGCGCGTTCCTGTCTTTGGCCTCGGCTGTGCGGGAGGGGTCTCGGGCCTGAGCCTCGCGGCGCGGCTCGCGCGGGCGGAGCCCGGCTCCATGGTGCTCTTCGTTGCGCTCGAATTGTGCACCCTCGCTTTCCGCTCGGACCGTGCCGAGAAGGCGGACCTCGTTGCGACGGCGCTGTTCGGGGACGGCGCGGTCGGCGCCGTGCTGCGGGCGGGCGGAGACGGTGCGGGCCCCATCGTCGAGGGTGGCTTCGAGTACACTTGGCCCCACACACTCGATATCATGGGCTGGTCCGTGGACCCGGTCGGGCTCGGCGTGATCTTCGACCGCGCGATCCCGCCCTTCGTGACCACGGAATACGGTAAAGCCGTCGCGGCGCTCCTCAACAAGACGGACCTGAAGCGCGAGACCATCGACCGGTTCGTCTGCCATCCCGGCGGCACCAGGGTGGTCGCGGCGCTTGAAGGTGCCCTCGACCTTCAGGACGGCACGCTCGACGTGGAACGCGCGGTGCTGCGCGATCATGGCAACATGTCGGCGCCCACAGCGCTTTTCGTCCTCGACCGAGTGCTGCGTTCGGGCTTCGAGGGGCGCGCGGTTCTCTCGGCGCTCGGTCCCGGTTTCACGGCAAGCTTCGTGTCGCTGCGCGTGCCGAAGACCCTGCAGGAGGCGCATTGAGGAGCCGATGACCGTCGCAATTCTCGTCTTCGTGACCCTGCAGCGCCTCGGCGAATTGGTGCTGGCGCGCCGCAACACCGCACGACTCCTCGCAAGGGGAGCCTATGAGGTGGCTCCCGGGCATTACCCGCTCATTGTGCTGCTGCACGCCGCGTGGCTGCTCGGGCTCTGGTGGCTTGCGTTCGATGCACCGGTGTCGTGGTTCTGGCTGGCCGCGTTCGTCGTCCTGCAAGGATTGCGCGTCTGGGTGCTGCTGACGTTGGGCGATCGCTGGACGACACGGATCATCGTCCTGCCGGGTGCGCCCCTCGTGAGCGGCGGACCCTACCGGCTGCTCTCGCACCCCAATTACGCGGTGGTCGTAGCCGAGATCGCTGTGCTGCCGCTCGTCTTCGGGTTAACGTCCTACGCGCTGGTGTTCTCGCTCCTGAACGCGATCGTGCTTGCGATCCGCATTCGAGCCGAGAACGCCGCCCTCGCAGGCCCCAACGAGCTTAGAGCCCGACAGCCCGCATAAGGCTCACGACACCAAGGCCGCCGACAAGGGCGGCGAGCTCGTTCCGCAGAAGGGTCATGACGGCCAGCGCGGCGACGAGCGCCAGCGAGGTCGTGGCGCCGCCCTGCACGGCGACCGGAAGAACGGTCGCGACCACGATGGAGCCCGGAAGCGCCCGCAGGCCGCGCTCCACGCAAGGGGTGATCGGAATGCGGCTCATCAGCACGACGCCTGCGGCTCGGCAGAGATAGGTCGCTACGGCCATGGCCAGGATCGCGATGGTGGGCCCCCAGGGGCCGGAGAGCCAAGCGTTCATTCGAGCAGGGCTCCCGCAACGGCGCCGCTCAGCGCACCCGCGATGATGAACGCGTAGCCTGGCACCAGCGCGTGCACGACCAGCGCGACGCCGCCCGCGACGACCCAGGGCCGGGCCGACCGTGCGCCGCGCCAAAGGGGCACCAGCATGGTGACGAAGAACACCGGCATGACGAGATCGAGGCCGAGGCTCCTCGGCTCCGTCACGAGGGCGCCTCCGAGATAGCCCGGCAAGGTGCCGAAAACCCACACGATCCAAAGGGCGACGCCGGCCCCGAAGAGCACGCCCACGTCCCGCCCGCCGCTCTCGCTGTAGCGGGTGGCGAGGAGCCAATTGGCATCGGTGAGGAAGAACAGGTTCAGCGCCAGGCGCCCCGGCGGCTCGTCCCTCAACCAGGGTTGAATGGCAGCGCCCGCCAGCACCATGCGGCTGTTGATGACGGCGGTAACCGTCATAATGCCGAGCACGGTGGTGGGGGACCACACGCTTTGCCAAACCTCGAGCGCCACCATCTGCGAGGCGCCCGCGAAGACGAAAGCGCTGACGGCAAGCGCTTGTTCGAGGGAGAGCCCCTTCTGCTGTGCGGCCGTGCCGAACGCGGATGCGAAGATCACGATCCCAGGGATAAGCGGGGCCGTCATCCGAGCGCCCTGAAGGCAGCCGGCAAGGGTGAAGCGCGATGAAGGTTGCATGGGCGGCGGGGTTTCAAGCCGCCAAGCCTGTGCGCGGCGAAGCCGGCCGCGTCAATCGCGGCCGGCGCATGGCTCGGATGCGAGCGGGCGCCGCCCGAGCGTCAGCCCGTGACGAGCGGATAGACCTCGTTGAAGCCGCGGTAGATCATCTCCAGGGCCACGTAGAGGATGACCGCGAGGCCCACATAGGCGATCCAGCGGTGATTCTGCAGCAGGCGCGCGATGAAGGTCGCCGCGAGGCCCATGAGGGCGATGGACAGGAGAAGGCCGAAGACGAGAACCCACGGATGCTCGCGCGCAGCGCCGGCGACCGCCAACACATTGTCGAGGGACATGGACACGTCGGCGATCACGATCTGCCAGGCGGCCTGTGCGAAGGTCTTGCGGGGAGCGCCGCCGGCAATCGTGCCGTCCGCATTGGTATCAGCATTCGCCAGGGCCTCTTCGGCGGCGTGCTCGTCGGCGTGCGAGGTGCGCAGCTCACGCCACATCTTCCAGCACACCCACAGCAGCAGCACGCCGCCGGCCAGAAGCAGGCCGACGATCTGCAGGAGCTGGGTTGTGAGGGCCGCGAAGATGATGCGCAGCACGGTGGCCGCAATGATGCCGATGAGAATGGCCTTGTTGCGCTGGGCCTTCGGCAGGCCGGCGGCGGCGAGGCCGATCACGATGGCGTTGTCGCCGGCCAGAACCAGGTCGATCATGATGACCTGGAGGAAGGCGCTCAGCACGTCGGCGGAAAAGATTTCATTCATCGGCGCCTCGCAGGGGCTGTCGGGAGCGACGCGGGAGCGGGGCTGACGAGCCGGGGCGCCCGGGCCGGGACGAACCACGGCGGCGCCTGCCGGTCAGCAGCACGTCGCGAAGGATCAAGACCACTGGAGACGGAATTGGTTCCCGTGATCCCCAGTCCGACATCGCAGCTCTCGTTGAGGAGAACCGCCAGAGGGGCCCGGCCTGGTGCGGACGTAACTGAGGGGAAAGCAGCCCTCCGTCAAGGGATCCCACAAACAGGACCTGTTTATTCCGGCCGCGACGGGCAGCGCGCTAACGCTGCCCTTGCTCAGGCGAGTACGTCCGCCACGGCCTTGCCACAGGCCGTCGTATCGGCCTTGCCGCCGAGATCTCGGGTGCGCAGACGCTCTTCCGCCAACACTGTCTCGATGGCGCCGACGATCGCCTGAGCCGCCTCCATTTCCCCGAAGTGCTCCAGCATCATCGCGGCCGACCAGATCTGCCCGACCGGGTTCGCGACGCCCTGGCCGGCAATGTCGGGAGCCGAGCCGTGGACCGGCTCGAAGAGGGAGGGGAAGTCGCCGGTGGGGTTGATGTTGCCCGAGGGCGCAATCCCGATCGTGCCCGTGCAGGCTGGACCCAAGTCCGAGAGGATGTCGCCGAACAGGTTCGAGGCCACCACCACGTCGAACCAGTCCGGATGCAGCACGAAATGCGCGGTGAGGATGTCGATGTGGAACTGGTCCACCTTCACCTCGGGGTAGGAGGCCGCCATGGCGGCGACCCGCTCGTCCCAATAGGGCATGGTGATTGAGATGCCGTTGGACTTCGTTGCCGAGGTCAGGTGCCGCTTGGGGCGCTTTTGGGCGAAGTCGAAGGCGAATTTCAGGATTCGGTCGACGCCGACCCGCGTCATCACCGTTTCCTGAACCACGAACTCCCGCTCCGTCCCCGGGAACATGCGCCCACCGATGGACGAGTACTCGCCCTCCGTATTCTCGCGCACGACCCAGAAATCGATGTCGCCCGGCTTGCGGCCGGCGAGCGGGCAGGGAACGCCGGGCATGAGGCGCACCGGGCGCAGATTCACATATTGATCGAAGGCGCGCCGGAACTGGAGGAGCGAGCCCCAGAGCGACACGTGGTCGGGGATCTTGGCGGGCCAGCCGACCGCACCGAAGAAGAGGGCATCGTGGGAGCCGATCTGCTCGCGCCAGTCGTCGGGGAGCATCTGGCCGTGCTTGACGTAGTAATCATAGGAGGAGAAATCGAACCAATCCTGCCGGACCTCGAAGCCGAAGCGCTTGGCCGCGGCCTCCAGCACCCGCACGCCCTCGGGCATCACCTCCTTGCCGATCCCGTCCCCGGGAATGACGGCGACGCGGTACACGCGATTGGTCTTGGTCATCGAACGCTCCAGGCCGGCTCTTGAGGCGGCTACCTCTAGCAGACGCCCCATCCATCGCGAACAGCCCGGCACCAATTGGGCGTGGGCCCGGGGGCGTGGCGGCTTGATCGGAGGGTGCGGGGCGTGCCAAATCGGTTCCAATGACCAGCCCGGCAGCGTGAATGTCGGGCTGTGGGAGGGCTGCCCATGAATCTCGACGCACCCCGCTCAACCGAGCGGAGCGGGCCGATCCGTTCGCCTCAAAGCCTTCTTGGGGGTCTCCTCCTCCTGGCTTTGGCGGCTCTGGCCCTGTGGCTGACGCGGGATCTGGAGCAGGGAACCCTGCGCTCCATGGGCCCTGCGATGCTGCCCCGCTGGCTGGCCGTTGGCGTGGGGCTCAGCGGGATCGCCCTTATCGTGTCTGCTTTTACCGTCCGGGGCGACCAACTCGAAGCCTGGGGCCTGCGCGGACCGGTTCTCGTCCTCCTCGGCATCCTGGCCTTTGCCGTCACGATCCGCCCCTTTGCGCTCGGGCCGATCACCACGCCCGGGCTCGGCCTGATCGCGGCAGGACCCCTGGCGATCATCATCGGCGGCATGGCGACCAACGAGTTTCGCCTGCGAGACCTCGTGATCTTGGCGCTCAGCCTGACGCCGTTCTGCATGGTCTTGTTCGGCGACCTTCTCAATCTGCCGATCCCGATCTTCCCGCAGGCGCTGGCCGAGCTCTTTCCCGCCGGCTGGTCGCAGAAGGCAGTTCTGCGCATGACGGCTGCCGTGATGGCCGGGGCGGCCCTGCTCCTGTTCCTCGCCACCCGCACCCGGACATCGTCCCGCACGGTGGACATCCCGGACCATTCCGGACGCATCTAGCAGGGCTCGAAATACACGAGCCGACGGTCGAAGTGAGAGTTTAGAGGATTTCATGGGCGATCTCGTTTCCAATCTCTCCATCGGCTTCGGGGTTGCCCTAACGTTCCAGAACCTGGCGCTGGCGTTCCTGGGGTGCCTCGTCGGCACGCTGATCGGCGTCCTCCCCGGTGTGGGACCCATCGCGACCATCGCCATGCTGCTCCCGATCACCTTCGGGCTCGATCCCGTCGGTGCCCTCATCATGCTGGCCGGCATCTATTACGGCGCCCAATACGGGGGTTCGACGACCGCGATCCTGGTCAACATTCCGGGCGAAGCCACGTCGGTGGTCACCACCCTCGACGGTCACCAGATGGCCCGCCAGGGCCGGGCCGGCGTGGCGCTCGGCATGGCGGCGATCGGCTCGTTCTTTGCCGGCACCGTCGCCACCCTGGTGATCGCCGCACTCGGTGCGCCGCTGACCCGCCTCGCCCTCATCTTCGGGCCGGCCGAATATTTCTCCCTCATGGTGATGGGGCTCGTCTTCGCGGTCGTGCTGGCGCGGGGCTCGATCCTCAAGGCCATCGCCATGATCCTACTCGGGATCCTGCTCTCGACCGTCGGCACGGACCTCGAGACCGGCCAGGAGCGCATGACCTTCGGATTGCAGTTCCTGGCCGACGGCATCGACTTTGCCGTGCTTGCCATGGGCATCTTCGGCGTCGCCGAGATCCTGCGCAATCTCGACCACACGGAGACCCGCGACGTGGTCCGCCAGGCCATCGGCCGGCTCCTGCCCAACTGGGACGAGCTGAAGCAATCGGTGGCGCCGATCCTTCGCGGCACCGCCATCGGCGCGACGCTTGGCATTCTGCCCGGCAATGGCGCGGTGCTGGGCCCCTTTGCCTCCTATACGGTGGAAAAGAAGCTCGCCAAGGACCCGCGCCGCTTCGGCCGCGGCGCCATCGAAGGCGTGGCAGGGCCCGAGAGCGCCAACAATGCCGGCGCCCAGACCTCGTTCATTCCGCTCCTCACCCTCGGCATCCCGCCCAATGCCGTCATGGCGCTCATGGTCGGCGCCATGACGATCCACGGGATCATCCCGGGTCCGCAGGTGATGACCAAGAACCCGAACCTGTTCTGGGGCATGATCGCCTCCATGTGGGTCGGCAATCTGATGCTGCTCATCATCAACCTGCCGCTCATCGGCCTGTGGGTGCGCCTCCTCAAGGTGCCCTACCGGCTCATGTTCCCGGCCATCCTTATGTTCTGCTGCATCGGTATCTACTCGATCAACTCCCTGCCGACTGATGTGATGTTCATCGGCTTCTTTGGGCTTGTGGGCTACATGCTGATCAAGTTCGGCTTCGAACCGGCACCGCTTCTGCTCGGCTTCGTGCTCGGCCGTCTCATGGAGGAGAACCTCCGCCGGGCGCTCATCATTTCCCGCGGCGAGATGACGACCTTCATCGAGCGTCCGGTGAGCGCAGGCCTTCTGGCGGTCGCACTGATCCTGCTGGTGATCGCCCTCCTGCCCTCCATCCGCAAGAGCCGGGACGAGGTTTTCGTCGAGTAGGACGGGCCCGGCTGGGGATCACATTTTCGATGGCATGTGACGAAGGGCCGGCGTGAGCCGGCCTTTTCGCGGCCCGTTCAACCAATTGTGGATTGCCGATCGGGCCGGTCTCTTGCCCTTGGGGCCGTCAACCCCATTCTAAGCCCGCAAACCTTTGGGAGGAAACATGAAGAAGACGATGATGATCCTGGCCGCTGCCCTGGGGCTTGCGGCGACCGGCGCGCAGGCGCAGGGCAATTACCCGGCCCGCCCCATCACCATGATCGTGCCCTTCGCGGCCGGCGGCCCCACCGACGTGATCGCCCGCATCGTCGGCGACCACATGAGCCGGACGCTCGGCCAGCAGGTGGTGGTCGAGAACGTAGCCGGTGCCGGCGGCACCACGGGCATCACCCGTGCGGCTCAAGCGCAGGCCGACGGCTACACCATCATGATGGGCCACATGGGCACCCACGGCGCGGCGCCGGCCCTCTACCCGAATCTGAAATACGACCCCACCAAAGACTTCGCGCCGATCGGCCTCGCCGCCGGCACCCCGATCCTGATCGTGGCCCGCAAGGACTTCCCGCCGGCTGACCTGAAGGCCTTCGTGGAGCACCTCCAGAAGAACGGCGACAAGGTCAACATGGCCCATGCGGGCGCCGCGTCCGTCTCGCACGTGACCGGCATCCTGTTGAGCTCGACCGTCAACGCGAAGCCGACTCAGGTGGCCTACCGCGGCACCGGTCCGGCGCTGAACGACCTCATGGCCAACACCGTCGACTTCATGACGGACCAGATCGTCAACGTGGCGCCGCAGATCCAGGGCGGCAACATCAAGGCCTACGCGATCGCCACCCCTGAGCGCTCGCCGGCGCTGCCGAACGTGCCGACCACCAAGGAGGCGGGTCTGCCGAACTACGAGGTGTCTGCCTGGAACGCGGTCTTCGCCCCGAAGGGCACCCCGCAGGACGTGGTGGCCAAGCTTCAGGACGCCCTCGACAAGGCACTGGACGACGAGAACACCCGCAAGCGCCTCCTCGACCTCGGCGGCGTGATCCCGGAGAAGTCAGGCCGCGGCGGTGCGCCCCTGCAGAAGCTGGTGGAGAGCGAAGTGGCCCGCTGGACCCCGGTTCTCAAGGCCGCCGGCGCCACGGGCGGTTAAGCTCAGCCGAGGAAGTCGAAGAGGTTGCAACGGCGGGCGAAAGCCCGCCGTTTCGCGTCGGATGGGCTCCCGCGCGGCAACAAGCGCCTTGAAATCCCCAGCCCGCATCGCTAAACCCTGCCTCGCGTGCAGCCGTAGCTCAGTTGGTTAGAGCACCAGATTGTGGATCTGGGGGTCCCCCGTTCGAGCCGGGGCGGCTGTACCATTAAGATCAATGACTTAGTGGCTATGGCCTGCAAGTCTGCTTCCCAGAAAGTGTGATTGGGAAGCGTATGGGAAGCAGCGCACGCACTTCGTGGTCCCTGTTCGCAGTCCCTGTACCTGCTACACCCTCAGCTTACGTCAGATCGTTCCTCGATCAGACGAGGTGGCAGCCTTGGTGAGTCGCAAGGGTGATTAGCGTCCGTTGTGCCAATAGTGCCAATAGTGCCAATAGGGCCTTGGCTGACACGGGCAGGAGTTTAGCGTGTCGCTATTCACCGACCTGATCTACGGGGACGTGAGGCAGCGAGACCCCCTCCAAGCCGCTGAGCCGCTTCCCACGTCACAGACTTCAATGATCCTTGCTGCACCCTTTGCCGTAGCTCTCCCGGCTTCGCCTCAATAAGGGTGGGGGTGAGGGAGCTTAGACATGCCGAGCGGGAACGAAGGGCTGCGTGAGAAGGTCTACCTGCTGCGGGACAGCCTGCGAGCCCTTGCCCACGGTACACCAAGTGACCGCCAGTACCAGGACTTCGCCAGCCTCATTGATGGAATGCTA
>DASZAZ010000107.1:0-64995 GCA_035944635.1 Microvirga sp. | reverse complement strand
CGCGCGGGATGGGGTTGTTGCCAACCACCGCCGCCAGCTGGGGCGAGGGCTGCAGGGGCTGCTGCAGCGCGTTCGGCTTGCCCGAGCCGCCGGCCTTGGCCGCGCTCTTCGTGCCGCTCTTCTCGCTGCTCTTGGCAGCCGTCTTCGTCGTGGACTTCTTCTCACCGGATTTCGTGGCCATCGATTCCCTCCAGGCTCGCTAAACTCACAGCGCCGGGGCCGTTGGGGGCCAGAGGCCGGCGTCAGGTTCCTCGCATCTCCCCAGGCCCCGTCCTCTGGTCGGGGTCCCGGTGCAGTCGGGTGAACCGGTCCGTCCCGCGGAGGTTCCCGTCTGGCTTGAGCTATCCCCTTGAGTTCACCACTCCCTCTAGCCCGTCAAGGGCTTTCCGGGGGTCGGGGCCCCGGCACGCACAGGGGATTTACGGCTTTCCCGTGCGTTTCGGCTCTCCCGGGAGCGCTGCGGGTCGGCTATGGGAGGGGAAATCCGGCCATAAAGGAGCCCATCATGCTCGACGCCACTGCCCAAGGGGTGTTTCCCATCGCTCCGACCCCGTTTCACCCCGACGGGCGGATCGACGAGGCCTCGCTCGACCGCATGACGGATTTCTACCTCGAGGTCGGCGCCACCGGGATCACCGTGCTCGGCATCATGGGCGAGGCCCCGAAACTGGAGCACCAGGAGGCCCTCGACGTCGCCTCCCGCATGATCCGGCGGGCGAAGGGCATTCCCGTCATCGTCGGCGTCTCGGCACCGGGCTTTGCGGCCATGCGGTCGCTGGCCCATGCCACCATGGCGGCGGGGGCGGCGGGCGTGATGATCGCCCCACCCCCGAGCCTGCGCACGGACGACCAGATCGTCGGCTATTACGCCCAGGCCGTCGAGGCGATCGGGCCCGACATTCCCTTCGTGATCCAGGACTATCCCCTCACCCTCTCGGTGATCATGACCCCGGCCGTGATCCGCCGCATCGTGATGGACAACCCCTCCTGCGTGATGCTGAAGCACGAGGATTGGCCGGGTCTGGAGAAGATCTCGACGTTGCGCCGCTTCCAGGTCGAAGGTTCGCTCCGCCCCCTCTCGATCCTCACCGGCAACGGCGGCCTCTTCCTCGATTTCGAGATGGAGCGCGGCGCCGACGGAGCCATGACGGGCTATGCCTTCCCGGATATGCTCGTCGACGTGGTGCGCCTGCAGAAGGCGGGCCAGCGTGACGCCGCCCACGACCTCTTCGACGCGCATCTGCCGCTGATCCGCTACGAGCAGCAGCAGGGCGTCGGGCTCGCGGTGCGCAAATACGTGATGATGCGGCGGGGGATCCTCGCGTCCGACGCCCAGCGCAAGCCGGCCGGCTCGCTGACGGCGGCAGCACGGGGAGAGGTGGATTACCTCCTCGCCCGGGTGGCACGGGGCGACCGGCGCGCGGCGAAACTCGCGGCGTGACACGGCTGTCGCATGAGATCTGGTGCCGAATACAGGCGTTTCATATCAAAGCGATAGGCCGGCTCGGGTTTGCAACCGACGCGCCACTTAGTGTGAGGCTTGCGCTCGGTGCGTGCCTACAGCGTCATGCCAGCGGGCTGGGTGGCGCAAGCCTCGCTTCGCAGCAGGAATAGGATCATGTCAGCCCGTCGTCTGGACGGCTGCAGCACGCGGGTCGCTCGTCAAGGCACGCATCACAGTTCCGAGCCGGTCATTGAAGGAAATCGCAGGGATCACTAAGCTTCAAGGGAGCAAGGATCCCGTGATGACACCTCCGGGCTTGGCAGCGCCCATCCGCGAACCGAGTCAGGGATGGTTCGGCTCCCCCTTCGCAGCCCTGCGGCAGCGCTGGCGCACGCTCACCGGAACGCCGGGGACGGCACCGGGCGCGCGATTACGGCGCGTGCTGCGGCAGGAGGAATTGCGCGGGCTCGCCTTCGCCTTCCGCGCCCGCAGCATTGCAGTCGCCGCCGTAGCGGTCTGGCTCATCGCGCTCGTGCCCGCGCCGCGGGTGTTCTATTTCCTCGGCGTCGCTGGCCTGTTCTTCCTCCTCGGGCTCGTGCCCCATTTGCTGCGCGGGCGCCCCTACGGCCAAATCGTCAAGCTCGCCTTCATCGTTCTCGACGTTCTCCTCCTTACTGCCGTCATCCTGATCCCGCCGCCCTTCGATACCGCTGATTGGCCGATCCAGACCCGGCTGCGGTTTCAGGACTACCTCTACCTGCTGCTCTACCTCGTGGGCTCCGCCCTCTCCTACTCGGCCCTCAACGTGATCTGGACAGGCCTGTGCACAGTCGCCCTGTGGTCGGCGGGCTACCTTCTGATCTACACGCGGCCCGACACGGCTACGTGGACGAACCGCATGGGCGAGCGCACCAACGTCCCTGCCTCCGAGTCCCTCGCCCTCATCCTCGATCCTGCGTATGTCGGGATCAGCCAGCTCTGGAATCAGATCGTCCTCACGCTCATCATCACGGCCCTGCTCGTCGCTGCGGTGGCCCGGGCGCGCCGCACCCTCGTGCGCCAGGCGCAGGCCGAAGCGGTGCGGGCGGATCTCGCCCGCTATCTCTCGCCGGATGTGGCCGACACCCTCGCTTCCCACCCGGCGAGCAGCCTCGGCGTTCCGGCGAACCGGCAGGTCGCGGTGCTCTTCGCCGATATCGTGGGCTTCACGGCCCATACGGAGGGTTTGCCGCCGGACCGGGTCGTCGCCCTCCTTCGCAGCTTCCATGCGCGTGCATGCAAGGTGGTGTTCCGCCACCAGGGCACCCTCGACAAGTTCCTCGGCGACGGCTTCATGGCCACTTTCGGGACCTTCGGCCAACAGAGCGGGAGCGCCCGCGCAGCGCTCGCCTGTGCCTTCGCCCTGCAGGAGGAGATGGACCGCTGGGGCGCCAAGCGCAGCGCGCGGGGCGCACCGGCCCTGGCGGTGGTGGTGGGCGTCCATTACGGGCCTGCGGTGGTCGGCAATGTGGGCGCGGAGCAGCGGCTGGAATTCACGGTCGTGGGCGACACCGTGAATGTGGCAAGCCGCCTGGAGCGGCTGACCCGCGACCATGGCTGCCGGGTGGCGCTCACGGGCGACGCCCTTCACGCCGCCGGCGGGCCCGAAGCCTTTGACCTCGCCTTCGAGCATCGGGGCGAAGTCACCCTGCGCGGGCGCAAGCAGCCGGTCGAACTCTATGTTTGGCCAGCCGGGGCAGCCGGCGCGTGACGGAACCGGACAATGCCCTTTAGGCCTTCACGGCCCCGTGGGTCAGACCGGCAATGATCTGCCGCTGCAGGAGGAAGAACACCGTCACAATGGGAATCGACGAGAGGATCGCAGCCGCCATGATCTTCCCATATTCCGGCGATTGCTCGCTGTTCAGCCCGGCGATCCCGACCGGAAGCGTGAACATGTCCTCCGACCGCATCATCACGAGCGGCCAAATGAAGGAGTTCCAGGAGGCGATGAAGATCAGGATGCCGACCGTGCCGAGGGCCGGGCGCGCAAGAGGCAGGAAGATGCTCCGAAAAAGTCGGAACTCGCTGCAGCCGTCGATGCGGGCCGCATGCATGAGCTCGTCCGGCAGGGTCGAGAAATACTGCCGCATCATGAAGAGGCCGAACGCATTCGCGGCGAAGGGCAGGATGAGAGCCGGATAGGTATTGATGAGCCCGAGCTTGGCCATCCAGCCGAAGAGCGGGATCACCGTCGTGAAGGGCGGGATCGACATCGCCGCGATCACCGTCCAGAACAGCACCGTCTGCCCCGGGAAGCGGTACTTCGCGAAGGCGAAGCCCGCAAGCGCACAGACCGTCATCCCGAGCAGCATGGCGCCGACCGACACGACGATCGAGTTGAACAGCCAGCGCAGGTAGGAGGTTTCGGTGAAGAGCACGATGTAGCTCTGCACCACCCAGCGTTTCGGCAGGAAGCCGGGGGACATGATGTCCCCCCGCTCCTTGAACGAGGACAGGACCGCCCAGACGAAGGGCGCGACGATCACGGCCAGCACGCAGCAAACGCCGATCAGCGCCGCCCATTGCCAAAAAGGCGGCGGAGCATCGCCGACGTCGGCACGAGCCCGGTCGCTCATTGCGTCCAGCCTTCGGGGCGTATGGGCTCAACTCCCCTCATTTCGCCTCCCTGCCGATCGTGAGGCGCTGCGCGACCGAAATGAGCAGGATGATGAGGGTCAAAACGTAAGAAGCGGCGGCCGCGTGGCCGAGCTGAAGGAACTGGAAGCCCTGCTGATAGAGATACATCGCGACCGTCAGCGTGGAATCGGCCGGTCCACCCTGCGTCAGGATCATCGGCTCGTCGAACATCTCGAGCGCCGAGATCGTCGAGATCACCACGCAGACGAGCATCACGGGACGCATCGTCGGCAACGTGACATAGCGGAACACCTGCCAGCGGCTCGCCCCGTCGATACGGGCCGCTTCCTGGAGTTCGGCCGGGACGGTTTGAAGGCCGGCGAGGTAAATGATCGCGTAGTAGCCGAGCGTGCGCCACACCCGCATGAGGATGATGGCCCACAGCGCGAGGCGGTCGTCGATGAGCCAGGACTGCGTCTTGAAGCCGACGAGCGCACCGAGCTTCGCGATGAGCCCGATATCGCCCGCATAGATCATCTGGAAGATGACGGCACTGACCACCATGCTGATGGTCATCGGCAGGAAGAAGGCCGTTCGAAAAACGTGACGGAACCGCAACCAGGCCGCATTGAGCAGAAGGGCCAGCGAGAGCGCCGCTGCATTGGCGATGGTCACATACAGCGCTGTGAACAGCAGCGTGTTGTAGAGGGCCGTATGGAAGCGCGGATCGGCCCAGAGTGCCTGATAGTTGCGCAGGCCCACATAGACCGGCGGGGTGATGCCCCGCCAGGCCGTAAAAGAATAACCGAACGACGCGACAATGGGGCCAACCCAGAAAATCCCGAACAGGACGAAGAACGGCAGCAGGAACAGATAGGGCGTGAGCACCTCGACCACGCGATAGCTCAGGTGCGGTCTTGCTGCCTGGAGCTCCGCTCGTCCGATGGCCGTCGAGGAGACCACGACCGTTCCAATCAGCCCGTGAAGGCTACCATCTCGGCCTCGAAGTCGGCCCAGGCCTGCTCGGGCGTGCGATCACCCTTGAACATGAGGTCGAGCTGACGGCCCATGGCCACCTGGACACGGGGCCAATCCGGCACAAGGTTCATGTAGCGGGTTTCGCGCGGCTTGAGCGATGCCTCGTACATGGACTGGCCGAGATAGTCCTGAGGCTGCAGCATCCGCGGATCCCGCTGGGCCACTACGTTGGTCGGGTAACCGTAGGAGCTCTGCCACAGGCCCACCTGAGCATCGATATTGGTGCCAAGGAACTTCGCCCACTTCACGGCGGCGTCGATGTTCTTGCCGGATCTCGGGATCACGAGCACGCTGCCGCCCCAGGTTCCGGTCACGGCCGGAGCATCCTTCGACCAGCGCGGCCAGGGCTGCACGCCCCATTTGCCCTTCAGGTCCGGCGCCTCGCTTTCGATGCGTTCCAGACCCCAGTTGCCGGAATGGAGAGCTGCGATCTTGCCGGTCTTCATCGCCACGAAATACTCGGGCGAATTATGCCGCACGAGGTAGGCGATATCGTGCTTCTTCACCAGATCATGGTAGAACGCCAGCACCTCCGCGCCGAGCTTGTTGTTGCGGATCGTCTTGCCGTTCTCGTCGAAGTACTGGACGCCGCGCGACTCCATGTAGGCGTTGAGCGGACCGTTGCCGGGAACGCCGGGCGACACCTGATGCATGTAGGTGTCTGGGTTCATCGCCCGGATCTTCTTGCCGGCCTCGATCCATTCCGGCCAGGTATCGATCGGCGCCGTGATCCCCGCCTTCTCGAACAGGTCGCGGCGGTAGAACATGACCGCGCTGTTGTTGATGTAGGGGAAGCCGTAGGCCTTGTTGTTGTGATGCAGGCGCGACCACAGGCGCGGCTCATACTGATCCTGCAGGCCCTTGAGATGCGCGGTGACGTCGAGCAAACCGCCCGTCGGCGGATAGCTCGGGAAGCGGCTCTCGATGATGAGGCCGACATCCGGGGCTCCGACGCCGGTGGCCAGCGCGATCAGGATCTTGTCCTGGATCTCCTGCGGATTGAGATTGATGATATCGACCTCGACATCGGGGTGCATCTCGCGGAACTTGGCGTAGACGTGCTTCGCGCCGCGGATGTGCTCGCTCCAGGCCCAGTAGGTGATTTTGGTCGCCGCCCGGGCAGCTGGAATCCTTACGGTGGTTGCAAGTGTCGCGGCGCCGGCGGTCGTGAGCACCTGGCGTCTCGAGATGGTCGTTGGCATGGCTTCCTCCCCTCCTGGCTTATGGTGGCAGCGTCACTGCCACAGCGCTCCCGGCCTCACCCGCGGCGGCTGCGGCCGCGCGGGGTAGTTCTTCATGGCGTCGAGATCGTAATCCACCCCGAGCCCCGGCCTGTCGGAGAGGATGAAGTGGCCGTCGCGGAGTTCGAACGGGGTTTTCGACACCCGCTCCCGCACCGCGCGCTGGTCCTCCATCTGCTCCAAAATGTAGAAGTTTGGGATCGCCGCCACGAGATGCATGGTGGCCGCAAAGGCCACCGCACCACCCGAGTTATGCGGCGCGATCGGGATGTAATAGGTGTCCGCAAACGCGGCGATGCGCTTGAACTCCGTGATGCCGCCGCAATGCATCACGTCGGGCTGAGCGATGCGGCAGCCGCCCTTCTCGAACAGCTCGCGGAACTCGTAACGGGAGAGCAACCGCTCCCCGGTGGCGATCGGTGTGCGAAGCTGGCTTTGCAGCTGCGCCATCACGGCGGCATTCTCGAAGGGGACCGGCTCCTCGAACCAGCCTGGCCGATAGGGCCCAAGAGCATCCTCCAGACGCAGCAGCGTGCGGGGGGACAAGAACTCGCTGCATTCGATGAAGATGTCGCAATCGGGGCCCGCGCCCTCGCGAGCGGCTGCCATCAGTTCCGCCGCCCGCGTGAGTTCGGCATGTTCGTTCGCGCGCAGGCCCTCGAAGGTCACGGGAATGAACTTGAAGGCCGAGAAGCCCCGGCGCCGAGCCTCCTTGGCGCCCTCGAACGCCTTGTCGGGGGTCCGAACTCCAGTGAGCCAGTGGCTGGCATAGGCCCTGATCTGGGTGCGCTGCGCCCCGCCGAGGAGGCGGTAAACAGGCACGCCTAAGCATTTTCCTTCGATATCCCACAGGGCCGTGTCGATGGCCGCGAGCGCCGTCATGAAGGTTGCGCCGCCACGCCAACGCCAGGCGTTGTAGAGGCGTTGCCAATGCTGCTCCGGGCCGGACGGATCCTGGCCGATCAGGACAGCCGCCATCTCCCGGATCGTCGCCTCAACGCCATCCATGGCCCCGTGAAGCGATCCCTCGCCCCAGCCAACGATCCCTTCGTCCGTGGTGACGCGGACCACCAGCCAATTGCACCAGTCCACCCAGTGCCGAAAGGTATCGATCGAGGTGATCTGCATGGCGCCTATTGAAACGTTTCAATAAAGCTTATCGGCACCTGGACAGATTGCAAACGGAATTTTACAGCAATCAATCTGGATGTCGGCCGCGATCCATTCGGCGAGGCAGAGACCGGTTGTCGTAGCAGGATCGATGCGGAAATCCTTACCCACGTTGCGCGACGTCGCTCTTCGGGCAGGCGTGTCGATTGGCACCGCTTCCCATGTCCTGAATGGCAAGGGCATCGTCAGCGACGCTCGTCGCGATCTCGTGCTGCGGGCAGCAACCGACATCGGCTACCGAGCGAACCGGGTGGCGCGCAGTCTCAGACAGCGCCGGACCCATGTCGTCGGCTTCTGCGCTCCGATGATCTCAAGCGCCTATTTCTCAGCCTTCACCGAGGCCGTGCATGAGCACTCGGCCGTTTTTGAACACCACGTCATGCAGGTGCTCAGCGGCGGAGATCCCGTGCAGGAATTCGAACGCGTCGAGTCTCTCCTCAGCCGGCAGGTGGACGGCATTATTCTCATGCCGTCCGCTCAGCCGGCGGCGACGCTGGACTTGATTGCGCAAAGCCATGTCCCGGCGGTGATCGTGGATCGCATCCTCGCGGATGAACGCTTCGACATCGTGCTTCTGGATCACGAGGCGGCCATGCGCGATGTGATCGCGCACCTCGTCGGGCTCGGCCACGAGCGCATTCTTTTCATCGTCCGGCATCCCGATCTCGTGACGACACGTGTGCGTATCGCAACGCTGCTCGCGGCAGACGGCATCAAGCCGGAAATTCTTGCAACGACGAACGAGCACAACGATTTGCCGGCTGCTCTCTCGGAGCGCCTCTCGGGTCGGGATGCCGTCACCGCGATCATCACGAGCAACAGCA
The DNA here is from genome assembly GCA_035944635.1 of Microvirga sp. Taxonomy (GTDB): domain Bacteria; phylum Pseudomonadota; class Alphaproteobacteria; order Rhizobiales; family Beijerinckiaceae; genus Microvirga. The sequence continues at coordinate 56,659 of DASZAZ010000107.1, read as the reverse complement.
TCAACACGCTTTGGACGTTGCGAACCTTGCGCGGACTGGGGATCGGCATTCCGGACGATGTGTCCATCGTGGCCTTCGACGAGCCCGCGTGGGGCGAACTCGTGGAGCCTCCCCTGACGGTGGTCCGTCAACCCACAGGCGCCATCGCTGGAAGTGCCTGGCGTCTCCTGATGGAACGGATCGCTGCTGCCGCATCCCCCCGTTCGCACATCATGCTGCGTAACGAGTTGATCGTGCGTGGATCCACATCTGAACCTCGCAGATCCCGTCAGGCTCGGCGATCCGTTCGTTGAAGGGCAAAGCAGGGGCAGCACAAGGCCTTTGCCGCAGCGCTCGTCGCCGACGCCCGTGCCGATAAGCTTGGCATTAGACCGGCATGTCCAGCCCCTCGCGTACTGGGGGTCGCAGGCGGCCAGGACCTGAAGCGGCCAAGAAGGCTGCTTCAGGTGCCTTGCGACCCCATGCAGCAGGAATACACACCTGCCCGAAGGGAGCCCTGGGCCAGGGCCGGCTCAGGGTCAGGATCCCATCAAAGCGAATTTTACGGGCTCATCGTCGGAACAAATCTCTGCATTCGCCGTTAACGGCCGCGTCTTTCAGTCTGCCCGCACCTTGTGCAGCGGCTCTTCGCCGGACAGGCGGGGTGGGTTCGTACGACCCATCATCGGCTCTGTTGATGAAGAAGTGGCAGCAAAGACGTCGGCTAAGTTTGTGCGTGTTGTTGTGCTGGTGTTGCCGTGGCCCATCGATCGGTGCTGCGCCGCCGCCCCATCGACAGGAAACCCAGGGCGACCAGAACGAATGAATCAACACTTGAGGGCCGCACGCTCCGCTGAGACCGCTGATATTCTCACGGATAGCGAAATCAGTGATCGTTTCGAGGTCAGAGTCGAACGGGCGCTTCTGCGCGATCGTGCCGGCGAGAAGGCGCCTACCAGCCCTCAGCCGCGTCCGTTGGTTGTCGACCTCGACGGAACGCTCGTCGCGTCGGATCTGCTGATCGAGACGGCCTTCTCCGAGCTTGGCCGTAGGCCCCAGAGCCTTGTCGACATGGCGCGGGCGCTCTCGCAGGGCAAAGCCGCGCTCAAGCACCGATTGGCGGAGCCCGCTGATTTCGACGCCGCCATTCTACCCTATGATCCCGCGGTTCTCGACCTCATCGAGGACGCCAAGGCACAGGGGCGGCCGGTTTATCTCGCTTCGGCCAGCAACCGCCGTCTGGTGGAAGAGGTCGCAAACCACCTCGGCCTCTTCACGGGCTGGTTTGCCTCGGACGAGACCACCAATCTCGCCGGTGCCGCCAAGGCGCGCCTCCTCGTCGATACTTTCGGGGAGCGCGGCTTCGACTATGTGGGCAACGACTCCGCCGATTTTCCCGTCTGGGAGAAGGCCGCCCGCGCCTTCGCGATCCGCACCCCGGCCGGCGTCACGCGCCGCCTCGCGCGTTCGGGCTTCGATGTGGAGCACCTCACCCATCAGCGCCCCACCTGGCGCACCTGGGCGAAGCTGCTGCGGGTGCATCAATACGCCAAGAACGCCCTCGTCTTCGTGCCGCTGCTCACCTCGCATCTTTTCACGGTGGAGGCGTTCGGCCAGGCCCTGCTGGCCTTCCTCGCCTTTTCCTTGTGCGCCTCGAGCGTCTATATCCTGAACGATCTCGTCGACCTGAAGGACGACCGCGGACACCGGACCAAGTGCCGGCGGCCTCTGGCCTGCGGCGCCATCCCGCTGATCCACGGCGTTGCGGCAGCCCCCCTGCTCCTGATCGGCGCTCTTGGGCTGGCCGCGGCGGTGTCGTGGCCCTTCCTCGCCGTGCTGATCGGCTACTTCGCGCTCACCACCGCTTACTCGTTCGCGCTCAAGCGGATGATGCTGATCGACGTGATCACGCTGGCCGGCCTCTACTCGGTGCGGGTCATCGGCGGCGCGGTGGCCGTGGACGTCGTAGCGTCCAAATGGCTCTTGGGCTTTTGCATGATGATCTTCATGGCGCTCGCTCTCATCAAGCGCTACGTGGAACTCGCCGCCCGGCGTGATGCAGGTTTGAGCGACCCGACGAGCCGCGACTACAGGCTCTCGGACCTCGACATCGTGGCGGCTCTCGCGGCTGCGGCGGGCTTCAATGCGGTCACGGTCCTGGCGCTCTACATTTCCAGCGACGACGTGAACGCGCTCTACACGCATCCCGCCGTGCTGTGGCTTGTCGGGCCGCTGCTGATCTACTGGATCGCCCGGGCGCTCATGCTCGCCAGCCGCCGCGAGATGGACGACGACCCGGTGGTGTTCGCCCTCAAGGATCGAACAAGCCTCGTGACCATCGGGCTTGCAGCCGTGGTCGTCCTCGCGGCAATCTAGGGCCGTGAGCGTGACGACCACTCCGCCGGGAGCTGGCCTGAGCTCCGCGCCGACGCGCCCGCCCATGGGGGCCGGTGTGAGCTCCGCGCCGACGCGCCCGCCCGTTGGGGCGGGCATGCTGTTTCGCTATGGCGTGTTCGCCATCGTCGCCATGATCGCGAACCTCGCAACCCAGGAGATCGTGATCCGCTTGGCGCCGGTGGCGCCGCTCACGCTCTCGATCCTGGCCGGCACCGCCGCAGGCTTCGTGCTCAAATACGTTCTCGACAAGCGCTTCGTCTTCGAGGACGGCTTCGACGGGCATGCCCGCGAGGCCCAGAAGGTCGCGCTCTACGGCGCCTTCAGCGTGATCACCACCCTCGTCTTCTGGGGCTTCGAGGTGGCTTTCTGGACCATCTGGGGCACGGATGCGGCGAAATACACCGGGGCCGTGATCGGGCTCACGATCGGCTATGTCGCCAAGTTCGCCCTCGATCGCACGTTCGTTTTCCGAGAGCGTCGGGCATGATCCCATCGTTGGCGCCGCCGAGGCTCCTGCCGGAGAGGCTTCAGGCGTGATCGAATTGTCGGGCTGGGGGCGCTATCCCCGGCATCGCTCCACCCTCGTCGAGCCCGCGGGCCCAAGCGAATGGCCGCGCCGCATGGCCGCTCAGCGGGGCTCCGTGGCGCGCGGCAACGGGCGCGCTTACGGCGATGCGGCCATCGGGGAGCGCATCACGCTCTCGACCCGCTCCCTCGATCGCATCCGGGGCTTCGATCGCAGCACCGGACGCATCACCGTCGAGGCCGGCGTTCTGCTCTCGGATCTTCTCGACGTGGTGGTGCCGCAGGGCTTCTTTCCGCCTGTCGTGCCGGGCACCAAGTTCGTGAGCATCGGGGGCATGATCGCCTCCGACATCCACGGCAAGAACCACCACCGGGACGGCGGGTTCGGCGATCACGTGGAGTCGCTCACCCTTGCGCTGCCGAGCGGCGAGACGGTCGCCTGCACGCGCGGCGACAACCGAGGCCTCTTTGCCGCCACGGTCGGCGGCATGGGCCTCACGGGCACCATCCTCGACGCCACCTTCACCCTGAAAGCCATTGAGACCGGGTGGCTGCGCCAGACCACTCACGTCGCGTCCGATCTCGACGCGGCCCTGGCCGCCCTCCGCGACACGAGCAACGTCACCTACACGGTGGCCTGGATCGACTGCCTCGCCCGCGGCGCATCGCTCGGGCGTTCCCTCGTCTTCGCGGCCGAGCACGCGACTCTCGCCGACCTTGAGGCCATGAAGCCGGCGGGCGAGCGGTTTCCGTCCGCGCGCCTTGGACGTCTGTCCGTTCCCTTGGACCTGCCGTCCTTCACCCTCAACCGGCTCTCGGTTTCGGCTTTCAACGAGCTCTACTTTCGCATGGGTGCCCGCAAGGCCGGTGCCCCGTTTCTCGTGGAATGGGACCCCTACTTCTTTCCCCTCGATGGGGTGGGGAGCTGGAACCGCATCTACGGCGGGCGCGGCTTCCTGCAGTATCAATGCGTGATCCCGACGGGGGCGGCTCGCCCCGTCCTCGGCGGGATCCTGGAGCGGGTCTCGCGCCAGGGCACGGCCTCGTTCCTGGCGGTCCTGAAGGCGCTCGGCCCTTCCCACGGTTGGCTGTCGTTCCCGATGGAGGGGTTCACCCTGACCCTCGACTTGCCGGTGAGCGACGATGTGTTCCCGCTCCTCGACACCTTCGATGCGCTGGTGGTCGAGGCGGGCGGGCGGCTCTATCTCGCCAAGGACGCCCGACAATCGCCCGAGACCTTCGCGGCCGGCTATCCGGACCTGCCCCGGTTTCGCGACCTTCGGCGGGAGATCGGGGCGGAGGGGCGGATCGCCTCGCGCCTGTCCACGCGGCTCGACATCTGAGGACACGATGGAAGCACCGCCTTCGACCACCCAGGACCTGTCGGTCCCCGCGAGCCAGGCGCCCGCGACGGCAACAGCATCCGTGAGCCCGGCAGGAATGCCCAAGACCCTCCTCCTTATCGGCGGCACCTCGGATATCGGCCGCGCGACCGCCCTGAGTTTCGCCGAGCAAGGCTGGCGCGTGCTGCTCGCGGCGCGCAACGAGGCTGAGGCGCAACGCAACGCCGACGACATCGCGGCCCGTACGCCCGCGAGCGTGTCGGTGCACCGCTTCGACGTGCTCGACACGGACGGGCTCACCGCCTTCGTCGAGGGGCTGCCGGCCCTGCCCGACACCGCCGTCTGCGTGGTCGGCGAATTGGGCGACCAGTCCCGGGCGCAGGGCGACCTCGGGCACGCCACCATGGTGATGCGCACCAATTTCGAGGGCCCGGCCCTTCTACTCGGCATCCTGGCCGAGCGCTTCGTGGCGCGGGGCTCGGGCACGATTGTGGGGGTGAGTTCGGTGGCGGGCGACCGCGGACGCGGCTCGAACTATGTCTACGGCGCCGCCAAGGCCGGCTTCACCGCCTTTTTGTCGGGTCTGCGCAACCGCTTGGCGCCGCTGGGCATCCACGTGGTGACCGTGAAGCCCGGCTTCGTGCGCACCCGCATGACCGCGGGCATGAAACTGCCGCCGCTGCTGACGGCCGAAGCCGCCGAGGTCGGCCGGGCCATCTACGCGGCCGCCGAGGCCGGCCGCGGGGACGTGATCTACGTCCGCCGCATCTGGCGGCTCGTGATGACGGTTATCGGGGCCATTCCGGAGCGCATCTTCAAGCGCCTGAGGCTCTGACCGTGAGTTCGGGCTCCGCCGGATTGAGATCCCTCGAGGCCGGGCGCACCTGGCCGGTGGCGAGCCTCGTGCTGGCCCTTGCCCTCCTCTGCGCCCTGCTGCTCGCGCTTCCGGGCCAGACCGTTGCGACGCGGTATCTGAACGACCTTTTCCTCATCCTCGACCACGCCTACCGAGTCTCTTGGGGCCAGGTTCTGAACCAGGATTTCCACACGCCGCTCGGGCCGCTCGCGTCCTATGTGCCGGCCCTGGGCTATCGCTTGTCTGGCAGCCTCGGCGCCGCCATGCCGCTCGGCATGGCCCTCCTGCTCCTCGGCCTCGCGCCGGCGATCGCCTTTGTGCTCGCCTCCCGGCTCCATCCGCTCCTGGCGCTCTCCTACGGCGCGTTCCTGATCCTCATCCTGGCGGTGCCGATCAATCTGGGCGAAGGCGTCAATGCGCTTACCTTCGCCAAGTTCTACAACCGCATCGGTTGGGTGGTGCTCGGCACTCTGCTGATCCTGCATCTGCGGGCGCGCCAGGGCCCGGGCTCCGGCTCGCTCGATGCCGCCTGCGCGGCCATTCTCACCCTCGTGGCGCTCTACACCAAGGCCACCTATGGCGTTGCCGCTCTCGGTTTTCTCGCGCTCATGCTGCTCGATCGGCGGCAGCGCGGCTGGGCGCTCGGTGCGCTCGGCGGAATCGCGGTCGTGGTTCTGGCCATCGAATTCGTGTGGCGCTCGTCGTTCGGCTATCTGGCCGATCTCCAGATGGCGCTTGCGGTCAGCGGCGCACTCCGCGGCTCCTGGGGGCAGATCCTCGACCACATCCTGGTGAGCCTCGCGGATTACGTGCTCGTGACGCTGTTCGCCGTGCTGGCGCTGCGCCGGTCGCGAAGCCTCCGGGATGCCCTGTTCTATCTCTATTGCGGGATCGTGGGCTTTCTCCTCATCAACCAGAACTTCCAATCCTGGGGGATCATCACCCTTCATGCGGCGGCGGCGGTGGCAGCCGAGACGATCCTGCGCCACACGGACGGTGCCGTCGTCACCCCCGAACGCGAGCGCTGGACAGCCGCTGCCGGCGCCAAGCTCCTCTTCCTCGCCCTCGTTCTGCCCACCATCATCCATTGTACGCTGGCCCTCGGGCTCCACACCGTTGCGGCAGCGAACCGCGCGGGCGATCCGGTCCCCTTCGCCAATCTCAACGAGGTTCGCTTCGCGAATTTGTGGACCTGGGGCGATCACGGGGGCGGGCTCGATCAGCTCAAGGCCGTGAATGACGGCGCCGCGGCGCTGGCGGGCCTCACCCCCCGAGCGGAGCGCGTTGCGGTGCTCGATCTCGCGAATCCGTTCTCCGCCGCCTTGGGGTTACGACCTCCGCGAGGCGACCTCCCCTGGGTGCAATGGGAGCGGACCGTGGGCCCGGCTGCGGCCTCTCGTGCGGCGGGCTTCCTCGCCGACGTCGTGGTGGTGCTCGAGCCGAAGCAAGCTCCCGACACTGACGCAGCCCGAGCCGACAAGGAGGGCCGCTCTCCTACGGCCCTCTTCCGCCCCGTGCTGGCGGCCGAGTTCGAGGTCGTGCGCGAGACCGACCACTGGATCGTGCACCGCCGCATTCGGCCGGCGCGAACGGGCTGCGTGGATTGCAGCGGATCAGGGCAGCGCCCCGCAGGCCACACATGACCGCGCCCGCCAGCCGCACGGTTCCGACCGCCGGGCTCCTGATCGCCGCTGCCGCGGCGTTCGCGCTGCTCCTCGCTCTGCCTGGGCAGACGATCACCACGGCCTATGTGAACGACCTCTTCATCTTCCTCGACGGGGCCTACCGCATCGCCGCCGGACAGGTGCCGAACCGCGACTTCCACACCGCTCTCGGGCCGCTGGTCTTCTACCTGCCGGCTCTCGGCCTTTGGGTATCCGGCACGCTCGGCGGGGCGATGCCGACGGGCATGGCGCTGCTGCTCGGCTTCCTCGCGCCCGTGGTCGCGCATGTGCTGGCGTCACGGCTGCGTCCGGCGGTGGCGCTGCCCTTCGGGGTGTTTCTGCTGCTCGTTCTCGCGGTGCCGATGAACCTCGGCGAGAGCATTCGCGCGCTCTCCTTCGCGATGTTCTACAACCGGATCGGCTGGGCCGCGCTCGCCCTCCTCCTCGTGATGTACTGCCCACCCTTGCGCCCGAGCCGTCGCCAGGCCTGGCTCGACGCGCTGTCGGCCGCCGCTCTCACGGTGCTGATGCTGACCCTGAAGGTCACGTACGGCGTTGTGGCCCTTGCCTTCCTTGCCTTCATGCTCCTGGACCGGCACCAACGCCGATGGGCCGGGGGCGCCATCGGTCTGACGCTTCTCGCGGGACTCCTGATCGAACTCGTGTGGGGCGCTTCCTTCGCCCATTTCTACGATCTTCTCCTGACGAGTCAGGTGAGCGGCGCGCGGGGCTTCGTCGACTGGACGCTCGGCTTCCTGCGCCACCTCGCCGATTACGTGATGTTCGGCATCATTGCGGGCTTGGCGCTCTGGCGCAGCCGTTCGTGGCGCGACGCGCTCTTCTACGGGTTTTGTGCGGGCGTCGGCCTCGTCATCATGGCGCAGAACTCTCAGCCCTGGGGCATCATCACCGTGCATGCCGGTGCTGCGGTCGGGGCCGAATTGCTCCTGCGATCGGAAGAATTCCGCACCCGCGCCTGGACCTTCGCTCGCGGGGTGCCGCTCGTTCTCCTCGCCCTGGTGCTGCCGACCGCCGTGCATTGCCTCCTGGCGCTGGGGCTGCATGCGGGCCTTGCGGCGGCCCGCTTCGGCGAACCCTTTCCAATGGCGGGCTACGGCCAGGTGCGCCTCGCCCTGTTGTGGGAACCGGGCGACCACGACTTCTCAAGCGCCTATCTCGCGAGCCTGAAGGACGGGGCCGCGCTGCTCGCAACGGTCGATAACCCCAAGCATGTCTCGGTGCTCGACTTCGCCAACCCCTTCTCCGCCGGTCTCGGCCTCGATCCACCGCGGGGCGACAATGCTTGGCTCCATTGGGGTCGCAACGTGAGCCTCGAACACCACCTCCCGGGAGGCGATCTCCTCGGCGGCGTCCACCTCCTGATGGTGCCGAAATGGGGGATCAACAACATCCCTCTCGCGGACCTTTACGCCGACACCATCCGGACCCAGTTCGAGCCGGCTCGCGAGAGCGCAGCCTGGACGCTGTACCGTCGGCGCGAGAGCGCCGATCGACCGGTCGCGGAGCCCGCAAGCGGAGGGCAGTCGTGAGCCCTGCCACGTTCAGCCGGTCCACGGCGTTCCTCGTGCTGGCGCTGGCAGGCTTGTGCGCGCTCCTGCTCGCCCTTCCCGCCGAAACCGTCACCACCAAGTACGTGAACGATCTCTTCGTCTTCCTCGACGGGGTGCACCGCATCGACCAGGGTCAGGTGCCGAACCGCGACTTCCACACGGCGCTAGGGCCCCTCGTCTACTACATCCCGGTGATCGGCTATTGGCTCTCCGGCAGCATGGGCGGCGCGATGCCGCTCGGCATGGCCCTGCTCCTGCTGGCGATCACACCGGCTGCGGCGTGGACCTTGGGATCGCGCCTTCGGCCGGCCATCGGCATTCCTCTCGCGGCCTACCTCATCCTTGTCCTGGCCGTTCCGGCCAATCTCGGCGAGAGCATCGCGGCGCTCTCGTTTGCGATGTTCTACAACCGCATCGGCTGGGCGGCGCTCGGCCTCCTCCTCGTCCTCTACCTGCCGCCGCTCCGCGCCCGCCCCGGTCAAGGGACCCTCGATGCGCTCTGCGCCGCAGCCCTCGTGCTGCTGATGCTCTACACCAAGATCAGCTACGGGGCCGTCGGCATCGGCTTTCTCGTGTTCCTGCTCCTCGATCCGCGACAGCGCGCCTGGGCCGTGAGCGCGCTCGCCGGGATCGCGGTCGCGGGCCTTGCCGTCGAATTTGTCTGGCGCGGGACGGCGGCGCATCTGGCGGATATCCTGCTGGCGGGCCGCGTCAGCGGCGGGCTCGGCACGCCGGACCGCATCGCCGAGATCCCGTTGCGCAACCTCGCGGATTACATCCTGTTCGCGATTTTCGTGGTGCTCGCGCTCGGGCGCACGCGCAGCTTTCGCGACTTCCTGTTCTTCGGCTTTTGCGCCGGCGCCGGCTTCGTGCTGATCGCGCAGAATTTCCAGCATTGGGGCATCGTGACCCTCGGGGCCGGCGCTGCCGTCGCGGCCGAGATCCTGGCGCGCCGGGATGGGGTGCTGGCCGAGGGGCGCTCGGCCTTTGCCGGGATCAACCTCGTCCTGCTGGGGCTTCTCCTTCCGCCCATCGTGCACATGAGCGCGACGCTCCTCCTGCACGCCGGCCTCGCCGCCACCCATCGCGGCGCTCCGGTTCCGCTCGCCAACTTCGATCGCATCCGCCTGGTGCAGCTCTGGCACGGCGGCGATTATCCCGCCTTCACCCGCTATTTCGCGAGTATCGCGGACGGCGCCCGCGCGCTGGCGCAGCTGGAGACGAAGCCCGAGCGGGTGGTGGTGCTCGACTTCGTCAGCCCCTTCGCCGCAGGGCTCGGCCTCCGTCCCGTCGAGGGCGACAGCACCTGGCACCATTGGGGGCGCACCCTCGACGATGCCCATTTCCCGACGCCCGAGCGGCTGTTCCGCAATGCGATGGTGGTGCTCGATCCGAAATGGCCCATCGAATCCTGGACCGCCGACGGCATGCGGCAGATCTACGCCGATCACCTTGCGGCGCATTACGAGCTCTCGCACGAGACCGCGGACTGGAAGGTTTACGTGGCAAAGCCTTCCCCGGCCGATACCGTGAGCCGCTCCGGGGAGAGCGATCGGCGCCAGCCCGGTCCTTCAGCTGGCGGCGGGTGATCCGCGAAGGCGGCCGAGGGCACCCTCGCCCTCGGGGGCGCCGGCCGCACGCGCCAGGCGCCACTCGTCCAAGATGAGAACGGCCAGGCACAGCACCAGCGCCCACGCATAGACGGAGCCGATGGTGAACTGGGTGAGCGGAGGCCTCTCGAATTGCGAGATCACGAACGGCACGGGGACCACCAGCAGCAGGCCCACGAGCCTCAACGCGGGCCGATGCCACCCGGCGACGAGAACCGGCAGAAGGAACAAGGTGTAGTGAATCCACCCAAGCGGCGACGCCACCAATGATGCGACGAGCGCAAAGGCGCTCGCCCGCAGGACGCCGGGGCGGCGGAAGAACGCCCAGGCGGCAAGGCCTACGAGAAGGGCGAGGCTGAGCACCGGTCCGAGGATCGGCAGGCCGGCCCGGGAGGCGAGGCCGGCAAAAGACGCGTTGGTGAGAAAGAACGCCCGCTCCCGGTCCGATGCGATGAGCTCGAACCATTGGCGGTAGACCTCGGGTCCGTAGAGCACGAGCGGGATCGCGCTGATGACGCCCGCCGTCACCCCCGACACGAGCGCGGGCCGGTAAGAGCCCGAGAGGAAGAGCAGCGCCGGCCAGACGAGAAAGTTCGGCTTGATCGCGATGACGACCCCGATCAGCACCCCTGCCCATACGCTCTCGCCCCGTTCGAGCAGGAGCCATGCCGCCACCGCCGCGAGCACCAGGGGCAGATAGATCTGGCCGAGCAGAAGGGTGTCCCAGAGGCCGGCGAGCGCGAACAGCCAGAGAATCAGCGCCAGGGGCTCGCGCGCCGGGTAGCGCCACAGGAGCAGGAGCACCGTGGCGAGATAGATCGCCACCGAGATCCAGCGCCAGACCCGGAAGGACGCATGGGGGTCGGCGGAATCGAACAGCTGGAACAGCAGCGCCGAGATCGGCGGGTTGAGGTTCGGGTTGTAGGCCTCGAACCCCGGCAGCGACACATGGAAGGTGAGCGGGTAGATCCCATAGGGGTTGAGCCCCTCCCGCGCTGCCCGTCCCGACGCCACGAACGACCCGAAATCCCACAGCAGATCGCTCGGCTGAACGCGGGGCAACTCGCCGGCGATCACCCAGGCGAACAGGAGGCAGAGCAGCCATTGCATGGCCCACCGCGCGGGTGACAACCATCCTGGCCCAGCAACCATTCCAAACCTCGCGCCCGTCATGCGGGAGGGGACTTAGCGCGTAGCGCCCCGGAAACGAGGGCACGGGCTGCACGCGAACCTCGCCAGACGCGACGGCAAGGCGGCGGTGGCTCGCGGCAACCGAACGCGCGGCCGGCCGCGCCCCCAGAAACCGACGGCCTGTCTCGTTTGAGCCTGCGAGGGAGCCGGCTGCCGCTACTCGGCGGGCGCGGGTGTGGGCGCGGGAGCCTCCGGACCGCTCTTGGGCGGCTCGTGTTCCTCTACGGGCGGCTTCTTGCGCCTTTCCGCCCACAGAACGAGGAAGCGGATCGCTACGTAGAACACGGGGGTGAGCAGCAACCCGAACAGCGTCACGCCGATCATGCCGAAGAACACGGCGGTGCCGAGCGCCTGGCGCATCTCCGCGCCGGGGCCCGTGGCGATCACGAGGGGCACGACGCCGAGGATGAAGGCGAAGGCCGTCATGAGGATCGGGCGCAGACGCAGGCGGCTGGCCTCGACCACCGCCCGGATCGGGCCGTCGCCGAACTCCTCCTCGTGCTGCTTGGCGAATTCCACGATCAGGATCGCGTTCTTGGCCGCCAAGCCCACCAGCACCACGAGCCCGATCTGCGTCAGGATGTTGTTGTCCAGGCCGCGGAGCATCACGCCCAGCAGCGCCGACAGCACGGCCATGGGAACGATCAGGATGATCGCGAGAGGCAGCGTCCAGCTCTCGTATTGCGCGGCGAGCACCAGGAAGACGAAGAGCACCGACAGGGCGAAGATGAACACCGCCGTGTCGCCGGTCTGGCGCTCCTGGTAGGCGAGTTCCGTCCACTCGAAGCCGACACCCTGCGGCAGCACCTCGCGGGCGAGCCGCTCCATGGTGTCGAGCGCAACGCCCGAGGAAACCCCCGGCGCCGCGTTCCCTTGCAGCGGCACGGAGGTGTACATGTTGAAGCGCTGGATCAGGTCCGGCCCTGTGACCTCCCGCATCTCGAGGAGGGTGCCGAGGGGCACCAGCGCCCCCGTGGAGGAGCGAACACGCAAGCGGTTGATGTCCGCCTGCTCCACCCGGAACTGCTGGTCGGCCTGCGCCCGCACCTGCCAGACGCGGCCAAGGAAGTTGAAGTCGTTGACGTAAGCCGTGCCGAGATTCACCTGCAGGGTTTCGAAGATCGCCGAGATCGGCACGTTGAGGATGCGCGCCTTCTCGCGGTCGATCTCCAGAAAGACCTGGGGCGAGTTGGCCGAGAACGTGGTGAAGACGCCGGTGACGTTGGGGTTTTCGCGGGCGCGTCCCATGAGCTGGACGGTCGCGGCGAGCACGCGGTCGATGTCGTCGCCGGTGCGCTCCTGCAGCTGCAGGCGGAAGCCGCCCGCATTGCCGAGACCCCGCACGGGCGGCGGCGGGATCGCGATGATGAAGGCCTCCTCGACGGCCTGCAGGCGGCCGAAGAGGTCGCCGATGATCTTGTCGGCCGATTGCCCGCTGGCGATGCGCTCGTCGAAGGGCCGGAAGCGGGCGAAGATCGCCGCTGCATTCGAAGCATTCGTGAAGGTCGCGCCCGAGAAGCCCGCGAACGCCACCGCATCCTGCACCCCCGGCGTTTCGCGCATGATCTGCGAAGCCCGCTGCACCACGGCGTCCGTGCGCGACAGGGAGGAGCCGTCGGGCAATTGCACGACCACGATGGCGTAGCCCTGGTCGAGGGTGGGGATGAAGCCCCGCGGCACCGCATTCACGACCCACACGGTGCCGGCGACAAGCCCGAGATAGATCGGCAGGACGAGGAGCTTGCGCCGCACGAGGCCGCCCACAAGCCTCGCATAACCGTCGGACATTCGATCGAAGCCACGGTTGAACCGCGTCGCCGCAAAGGAGCCCATCCGCGCGATCGGATTGCGCGGCGTGGCGTGGCTGTGGGGCTTGAGCAGGATGACCGCCAGCGCCGGCGAGAGGGTGAGCGAGTTGAAGGCGGAGATCACCGTCGAGACCGCGACGGTGAGCGCGAATTGCTGATAGAACTGGCCCGTGATCCCCGGGATGAAGGCGGTGGGCACGAACACCGCCGCGAGCACGAGGGCGATGGCGACGACGGCGCCGCCTACCTCGTCCATGGTCTTGTGGGCCGCCTCGCGCGGGGAGAGCCCCAGCGCGATGTTCCGCTCCACGTTCTCGACCACCACGATGGCATCGTCCACCACGATGCCGATGGCGAGCACCATGCCGAAGAGGGTCAGCGTGTTGAGCGAGAAGCCGAGCGCGCTCATCACCGCGAAGGTGCCCACGAGCGAAACCGGGATCGCGATGATGGGGATCAGCGCCGTCCGCCAGGATTGCAGGAAGACGATCACCACCAGCACCACGAGGAGCACGGCCTCGAAGAGGGTGGTGTAGACCGCGCTCACGCTCTCGGCGATGAACTCGGTGGGATTGTACACGATCTGGAAGTCGATGCCGGGCGGGAACTCCGCCTTGAGGCTCTCCATAGTGCGGATGATCTGCGCCGCGGAGCCGAGCGCGTTGGTGCCCGGCCGCTGGAAGATCGCCAGCGCCACGGCGGGCTTGCCGTTGAGATAGGAATTCGTGACGTAATCCTGCGCGCCGAGCTCCACGCGGGCCACGTCCAGGAGGCGCACCAGCCGCCCGTCCGCGGTCGCCCGCACGATGATGTTGCGGAACTGGCGCGGGTCCTCGAAGCGTCCTTGCGTTTTCACGACGAGCTGGAAGGCGTTGTCGCTCGGCGCCGGCTGGGCCCCAAGCGAGCCGCCCGACACCTGGACGTTCTGCTCCTGAACGGCGCGGACCACGTCGCCGGAGGTCATCCCGAAGGTGGCGAGCTTTTCCGGATCGAGCCAGACGCGCAGGGAATATTGCCGCTCGCCGAAGATGATCACGTCGCCCACGCCGTCGAGGCGAAGGAGGATGTCGCGGATGTTGTTGCGGGCGTAGTTCGACACGTAGAGCTGGTCGTAGCTCTCGTCCGGCGAGAGCATGTGCACGACCATCATGAGATCGGGGGAGCTCTTGAGGGTGGTGATGCCGAGCGCCCTCACCTCCTGGGGCAGGCGCGGGGTCGCGATGGCGACGCGGTTCTGGACGAGCACCTGCGCCTTGTCGAGATCGGTGCCGAGGCGGAACGTGATCGTGAGCGACATCGCCCCGTCGGCGGTGGAGTAGGAGGACATGTAGAGCATGTCCTCGACGCCGTTGATCTGCTGTTCCAGCGGCGTTGCCACCGTGGAGGCGACGGTCTGGGCATCGGCGCCCGGATAGGCGGCCCGCACCACGATGGTGGGCGGCGCGATCTCGGGGTACTGCGCCACCGGCAGCGTGGTGTAGGCGATGCCGCCGACAAGCAGCAGGACGATCGAGATCACGGCGGCGAACACCGGCCGGTCGACGAAGAAATGGGCAAAGCGCATGGCAGGCTCCCGCGACCGGCAGAGCGAAGAGGACTATTCCGAAGCTCCCCGCTCCCGCACGGGCGGGAGGGTCGTCATCTGCGGCGTCACCTTGATGCCGGGGCGAATGCGCGAGAGGCCGTTGACCACGATGGTCTCGTCGCCCTTGAGGCCGGAGCGGATCACCCGGTAGCCGTCGATCCGCGGCCCGGTCCGCACCGGGCGCATGGACACGGCGTTGTCCTCGGCGACCACATAGACCACGCGCCGGTCCTGATCGTTGCCCACCGCCTCGTCCGGCACGAGCACGCCGGGATAGGGATCCGAGCCGTTGATGGTGACCCGGCCGAAGAGGCCGGGCGTGAGGAAGAGGTCCCGGTTGTCGAACACGGCGCGCGCCCGGATGGTGCCGCTTCCCGCGTCGAGGCGGTTGTCCACGAAATCGAGCTGCCCCGTGCGCTTGCCCTCCCGCTCGTTGGTGAGGGCCACGACCACGCTGCCCGAGCCCTTGCGCCCCGATTGCGTGCCCCCGGTGTTGAGGCGCGAATAGGCGAGGTAGGAGCGCTCGTCCACGTCGAAGTAGAAGTGGATCGGGTCGAGCGCGACGATGTTGGTGAGCACCGTCGCGTTGGCGTTGATGAGGTTGCCCTCCGAGACGTTCTTGCGCGAGATGCGCCCGGCGAGCGGCGCCTTGATCTCGGTGAATTCGAGATCGAGCTTCGCCTGCCGTAGGGCGGCCTGGGCCCGGTCGAGATCGGCGCGGGCCGTCAGATAGGTCGAGCGCCGCTGGTCGAGGATCTGATCCGGGATGTTGCCTGTGCGCCGCAGGGTCTCGGCGCGCTCGAGATCGTTGGCGGCGAACTCCACCCGCACCTGCGCCGAGGCGACGGTGGCCTCGGCCTGTTCCAATGCGGCGCGGTAGGGACGCTGGTCGACGGTGAAGAGCGGGTCGCCCGCCTTGACCAGGGCGCCATCCTGGAAGTGCACCTTGTCGAGATAGCCCGACACCCGCGCCCGAAGCTCGACCTGGTCCACCGGCTCGAAGCGCCCGATGAACTCGTCCTGCTCGGTGATGTCCTTCACCACGGGCTTCGCCACCGTGACGGAGGGCGCCGCGGGGGGCTGTTGAGCGGATGCTGGAAACGTGGAGACCAGGGCGAAGCCGCCCAGAACCAAAGCGACGGCCACCTGCCTCATGGTTTTCCCCTCATACCCCGCCGGCGGGATCCCACGCCGGCCAGGGCCGCTCTGGACGCTATCACGGACATGATGAGAATGAGCGATCATGAAGGGCCCCCTCTATCACCAGCGTGCGGTCCCTAGCCCGATCTTGCGCCCTTCCCCCGGCAAAGCCAAATCAAGGTCTCGCTACCAGGCCCTTAGTCGGCAAGGCATGCTCCCGTCGCTATGGGGCGAGGGTCACTTCCCTCCGCCAGCGAAAGGCAGCGGTAAAAGCACCCTAGATGAGGTGATCATACTCTTGCGGAATGCCGGTCGCCCGGCGGCACCCGCAACAACGATCACGCGCTTATTTGATAAGCGTACTTCCCGTTCATGTTCCCATGCACGCAATGAGCCCCTTTCAGACCTTGTGCTCTGAGAAGCTGCAGAACCTTTGTTTTCTCGAGCTCGGGCAGCCAGGGAACCTTGTTTCTGGCACACCATTGCCGGGTCAGGTCTGCCTGGGCTCCGCCAATCAACAGAAGCGTCGTCCGCGGGCTGGCCGCCACCAGCGGCTTATAGTGGTTGGCCAGTGTCATCATCTCATGATGGCTGCAACGATGGCGCTGACCGTTGAGGCGAATGGAGAAAAGTGGTGCCTCGATCGCGTCTGGCTTCGCCTTCAGGATGTTCGATGCATGAATTGCGTCTGCGTCGACGGAAAAGTTATGCAGAATGTATTCCAGGCCCTTCTGCAAGGGGAGCAGGAAGTGGAACCTGCGTGCAAGGTCCTCGGCCGCACGCCAGTCGACGCTGCCGCCGTGGGCCCGTAACAGAAGAACGGCATCGGCCACCCAACGCACCGGAGCGACGTGATTCCAGCGCAAGCCGTGCACGATGGCATGGACGACCTGGAAGGTCGGGCTCGGCTTCCGGAAGGTGCGCCCGAGGAGCGTCATGGGTTCGCTGTCATCCCAGACGACATCGTCCGCATAATCAGGCCTGACCATCTCCTCCATGGGGCGCCAGTGGAGATCGAGGGAGCTGCCAGAGGGCTCCTTGTAGTTCAACGAGTAGTGAAACCGGACACGCTCTGGCGAGAGCGGCGATTGCGGAGCCAACCCGGCCTCCCTCAAGAGGCGATCGACCCGCTCCACCTGGCTCGAGGGAATGAGCAGATCGATGTCCGCCATCCGACGGCTCCCCCAATCCGCGTAGAGCTGCGCCGCGAAGAGGCCGCCCTTCAGCGGCATGAGAGGCACGCCATCTTCGATCAGCCGATCGAGAACCGGCAGGATCTTCCGCCACCGATTGTAATTGTCGTAGTGGCTCTTGCGCCAGATTCCGGCCAGGAGTTGGAAATGAGACGCCTCCGAACCGCCTGCTTCGGCCAGACGACGGTAGGCCAAGGGCAAGAGCCGATAGAGGCCGGCGTCGAGATCCTGGACGTCCTGACCGCTCACCCACTCGTTCCAGGCCCTTACGATGTCGCTGGGCGTCTCGAAGACCAGTTCGAGAAGACGGGCTTGATCGGGAGTCGGCCAGGCGCCGCCGGCATCCTGCTTCGGCGCATAAAGGCCAACGAGCGTCAGGGCATTGCCTCGCCTCGGAGTGTGCGCGCCCAACTCCAGGCGCTCGCTCCAATCCCCCGCGCCTGCATGCAGAGGATCTGCCTCCACCGCCCTTCGCGCCAACTTGAGGGCTTCGGTTCTTGTCTTGCTCCAGAGTTGATCGGCCATGAAATACAGGGCGGACGCGTCGGACGGGCTTTGCGCAAGCACCTCCTGAGCCTCGGCGAGGGGCGCGACCTTGTCACCCTCTGCGGCGAGGGACCAGAGGACCGCCCGCGCCTGGGTCGCCGACGCATCCTGCGTCAAGCATTGCTCCGCCAGTTTCTGGGCGCGCCCTCGCTGGCCGGTACGTCGACAGCATTCCGCAAGCGTCGCAAGCGCGCGGCTGTCGAGGCTCGCGAGGGGAAGCTCGTCGAGTTTCCTGATCGCGTCCGCGAAGCGATGCTGCCGAGACCAGAGCAGCGCCTGGAGCACAGCCAGCCGGCGCGCGTTCGACGGGCGCCGATAGGATGCTTCTCCGAACATGCGGTCAGCGTCGCTCAGGCGCTGCTCGTGAAGATGCCACGCGCCTACGGCGACAAGCGCGTCGGCGTGTTCGGGCGTTGCCCGCGAGAGCCTTTGTGCCAAGAGCCGCGCTTGGTCGCGTCGCCCGACTTCAAGCGCCTGGACCAACTCCTCGCTCACGGCCTGCGCATAGCGGGACTGGTTCGTGGATGTCCATAGATCGGGCTGAGGACCCTGCCCACTGAGCGGTTCGCCGAAGGCCTTGCAAACAGGGGTCAAAGCAAGGGCGTGGTGCTTTGTCGACGCATCCCACGAAGCTCCCTCAAGGCAACGGAGCGCCCCCGCAACATCTCCTCGGTCGAAGAGCGTCTCGGCCAGGAGCAACCGGGCGACGGCCGCGGCCGGGATGTCGAGGAGCATCGCCTGGGAGAGTTGAGACACCGCCTCCTCGTCGCGCCCCAGCGCGAGGAGAGCGAAGCCCACCTCAGCCTGGCCGATACCGGGCTCCGGCGCGGTTCTGAGCGCAAGATCCGCCCATGACAGAGCATCGGTGTAAGCCCCCTGCTCCCGGCAGAGGAGCGCCATGCCTCCGAGCACATGAGGATTGTTACCGTGAAGATGCTCGGATTTGAGCACCCGAGCGGCCTCGTCGAAACGGCCGGCTCGACAGAGCTCACGCACAGTCTCGTAGGCGTCAGGCTCGCTTGGTTGCGTGAGGGGAGAAGCGCTCATGCCTTGTGACCTTCACGTTGCTTGGCCAGCCGATCGCGGAGAATGGCGTGATAGCCGCGGTAGCGTCCGTCTTCCGTGAGAACGGTGTTCTGACCGTGGACGCGGCGCAGAAGAACGACGTCGTCAACCATGCAGGTGCCAGCCGCCCGGTCACGAACCCGCGCCATCCAATCGATGAACTCCCCGACTTTGATGTCCGTGCGAAACGCGCCGACGAGATCGAACAGTTCGCGCCGGGCGAGCATCGCGCCACACATCAAACCCGGCTGCGTTCGGGTCTGGTAGCGGGCCGACGCCTCCGCGCCATCCGTAAATTCCGCGACCCAGCCGAAAGCCGCGAGTGCATTAGGGTTCTGATCCAGGGCGACATTGAGCGCCGGCTGGTGACGATCCGTCCACAGATCATCGCTATCGAGAAACGCGATCCTCGCGCCCCCTGCGCGAGCAAGCCCAGCATTGCGAGCGGCACCGATGCCGGCATTCGCTTGCCGCACGACATCGATGCGGTCGCCGAAGCGGCCGAGAACTTCGGGCGTATCGTCCGTGGACCCGTCATCGACGACGATGATCTGTGCCGAGCGATCGACTTGGCGCAGAATGCTCTCCACGGCCTCCACGATGAAATGCGCGCGGTTGTAGGTCGGAACGACCACGCTGAGGGCTGTCGGCAGCATGTCACGTCTCCAACACAGTAGCGGGTGCCACGCACGCGAGTAAGCTGCCGGAGGCACCGGGGCTGCCTGAGGCCCGACGGCGGAAAGGCGGCATGGTCCCCGGCGTGTGAGCGCTGCGTTAGTCTCAGCTCGCTCCTCGTCTCTCGGCTTCGGCGCCAGCTGTATCGCGGCACCATGATCGCTGCCACCGGCTTGCTCATTGTGATCTGTCAGTGAGGCGCGCCATGGATTTGAGCTCGTCGGTCGCCGCCCTCCGATGAAGCGAGCGCCGCAGCGCCTCGAAGACGCCGAGTTCTCCCATCGATCGCCCCTTGGTCATGTTCGTGCCGTGCTGCCGATAGACGAGGCCGATCTCCTGGCTGATGCAGAACCGCAAACCCGCTTCTCGGGCGCGCAGAAACAGGTCGTGGTCTTCGGCGTAGCGCATGTCGGCGGCAAACAGGCCGATGCGATCGAACACGCGGCGACGAAACAAGCATGCGCCCAGGTTCACGTTGTGAAGGCTATTGTTGCCGTCGGCAGACGGCATCGCGATCGGCTCGCGACCGGGCAACCATTCGTACTGGGTCCGCCCGACCACGATATCGAGATCGGGATCCCGCTCAAGGTCGGCGAGTTGCCGTTTCAGCTTGCCCGCAGGCCAGAGGTCGTCGTGGTCGATGAACCCGACGAAGTCGCCCGCCGATCGGGTCAGCCCCAGATTGCGCGCGCCGGAGGATCCTCGTCCCTCGGTTCGGATGATCGTGACCTCGGGGAGGGCTTGCCGTATCAGTTCGGAGGTGCGGTCGCTGGACCCGTCGTCAATGACGATGATCTCCAGGTTTGCATTGGTGTCCTGCCCTAGAACGCTTGCCAGCGCCTCAAGGACGAAGCACTCGCCGTCTTTGACGGGCAGGATGACAGACGTTGTCGGCTTAGGAACGGAGGACATCTTTGAGGATCTCCGCACTGCGCTCGAAATCGGACCCGAGGAGGAGGCGATAGGCGGGAAGGCGCCCGCTTAGATCCCGTGCCATGGACAGCACTTTCGGTGCCGGCACATCCAGGTGGTTGATGGTGGTGGGGGCGAGCGAGAGGACCACCTCGCCCGGAGAAGCGGGTTCAAGGGTCGTCCGGGCTGCTTTGGTGACCTTTGGAAGCACGATGGCGGCAAGATCGACGGCCTCCCGCATTCTCCCTGCCTCGGGCGGCGGCCAGAAGACCGTGAGCTTCTCGTCCAGGGGCCGGTAGCGGCGCGCATGGCCGCCAAGCTCAGGCAGCAGCTTGAGAGACCCGTCACTGAGTTTGGCCGAGCGAAACAGCGACCAAACCTTCGGCTCCCGGGTTGTATCCAGCAGGACGTAATCGTCGCCTAGAAGATCGAAGCCCAACAACGACAGCTTGAGGCTGGTCGTCGACTTCCCGGAGCCGCTGATCCCCGGCATCAGGATACCCTGATCGCCCCAGGCCACGCAGGCCGCGTGAACGGGTTGCAGCGCGAGCGGTCCGAACCACCAGCTGAGGATCTGGCGGAACGGAAAGCTGCGCTCCCAGTATGGGATCTCCTCCGCATCGTCGATCCAGTAGACGGCCAATTTGTCTGAGGTGCTGAGGACTTGAGCGGCCCCCACTCCCCAGATGTAAGACGCGTACTGTCCCTGGTCCGAATACTCTTTGATGGTTCCCTTCACACTGATCTGAGCCTTCGACCAGTCCGGATGCGGGGGCTTCACGCCATTGCCACGCGTTTCCCAAACCAGGATCGTCAGATCAGGCTCTTGCGCGGCCTCTGTTCGGGTAAGGTGAGCATAGGCCGGGGACACAGCGTCCCGGCATCTGGCGCCGGCCATCTGCAGGCGCACGGTGTGCCCACCGATGCAGAGATCGATGCAAGTTTCGCCCGCGATCGCAGCCGCCTTTTGATAGCCCGACCTCATGCCGTCGAAGAGATCTTGATATGTCGGCGCGGGGGTCTCGGCGGGCCTTGCGCTCGTCATGCAGCTGCGGGCCGATGCGGCCAGCCTTGCTCGCTCACCTCATGGATGGGGTCGAGCAGCAACAGGTCGGCCATATCGTCGTAGGTCTCAAGTCGAAGAGTTTTCTCCGGGGGCCTCTCGCTTGTCACAAGAGCCCTGATCTGAGCCGCTGCATCAGGCTCGACGGCGAGAAGCCCATGGTCGAGTAGCTCGATGGCGAATTGTGCCAACGCCTCCGTCGACAGGTCGGGACTTATGCCCTGTGCGTGCGTCAACCAATCCTGGAAGTTGACGGGCCGCTTCAGCTGCTCCCACAAGGTCGATGCCGGACCAAGGGTCCGATGATAATTGCCGTTCTCCACGTTGATGATGATGCACTCGTCGGCAACGGTCTCGGAGACGGCATGCGCCGCCTGATGCAATCGGATGCTTTCAAGCACTGTAGACATTATGACCACCCCCACTGATACAGCCGCCGAGAGCGCCTCAAAGAACGCCCTTCGTGTCGCGCCTCTCGCGGGCGCACGGTCCTATTTCTCTTACGACCTGAAGCGGCATTCGAGAAGCATACTTAACCTGAAGCAGATTGGCTCGCCACAGCCGCAGGTTACGTGCGGCTTTTTTGAACACTACTGACAGAAACAGATAACGGCCAGAGAATCTACGCGCGTACATCTGCCTTTGCGATTTGAACACGTCATTGCTGCTATTCCGTAACGTCACTAGACGTATCGGCTCATGCCGATCGGAGGTCGCGCTCGGTCATTGCCAGGACGAAAGGTCTCGCAGAGACATGAGTTGCGATGACTTCCCGGCCTCAGCGCCTCTCGACAGGCTGCAGGTGTCGCTTCTCGATCATCACGTGCACGCCCTTGTTGCCGTTCACCACCTGCGTGATGCGTAAATCCGCGACCAGGCTGCAAAGGCCATAGGCCTCCTGGCGGGTCAGGCCGGTTCGAGCGCTCACGAGGTCCAGCATGCCGCGCAGGGCGATCGTCACGCAGGCGTCGAGGCTGGGGTCGAACGCCATCGTCATCAGGTGGGTTGGCGTCTCGGCCATGGGCCAGGTCAGCGCCATGTCGTCCCGCAGATGCAATTCGAAGGTGCCGACCAGTCCTGTCTCGATGGCCGTGACGCAAACCTCCCCGTCGCCTTGAAGCCCATGCCCGTCGCCGACCGAGAACAGGGCGCCGTCGACATGAATCGGCAGGTAGAGAATCGTGCCTGCCACCAATTCCTTGTTGTCGAGATTGCCGCCGTTGCGGCGGGGCGGCAGCGTGCTCAGCGCTCCCCATGATGCAGGCGGGGCGACCGCCATGACTCCGAAGAAGGGTTTCAGGTCGAGCGTTTGTCCCCAGGGCAGCCGGCCGATCCGACGATCGGGGTCGAGGGCCACATGCATGAGGTGCATGCTCTCGAAATCATCGGGAAGGGCTCCCTTCTGGGGTGCCGAGTAGGTGAAGCCCCAATCGTAGTGGAGATCGATAGCCTTGATGCGGACCTCGAGCGTCTGGCCTGCCCTGGCTCCTCGTATCGCGACCGGCCCGGTGCAGATGTGCCCCGGCAGCTTCGGCCGCATCGCCGCGTGAATGGCTCTCAGAGCGGGCGGAACGTGGAAGCCGCTTGCCGGCATCATCTCGGGACTGCCCGAGACCGTGGAAAGGGTAACGGTGTCGCCGGGTTCGACGGTCAGAATGGGCGGCAGAGACGCGTCGAAATAGCCCCAATGCACCGTCTCGGGCGATGCGGCCACGGAATGATCAGCCACGGTCGTTCTCCCCCGTGCTTTCTGGCGTTGGGCCCCCTGCCGCACGAGCCGGCGTGCTCCGCGGCACGACCTCCCTACGGTTCTTGTTCGACCTCACAGGCCTCAGGACGCACGACCGGCAGCCGGCCTGCCCGCAGCTCTGGCACGGACAACACCGACCTGCCGGACGTAGCGTCGTCGTTGCCGGCCTCGCGGGCTACCTTGGCTCGCGAGGCCGGCAACGACGGGTTTGGAGGTTCCCCTCCGCGGCTGACCCGAGGTCAGCCTTCTTTCTTGGGGCCGCGCTTTTTCGGCGTATCGGAGGCGGTCTTCTTGGCAGTGGTGGCGGCGGCTTTCGCTTGGGCCGGCTTCTTGCGCATCAGGCCGAGGCCGAGGCTCTTGGCGAGCTCCGAGCGCTTGGCGGCGTAGCTCGGGGCCACCATGGGGTAGTCGGAGGGCAGTCCCCATTTGGTGCGGTATTGCTCGGGGGTGAGGCCGAGGCGGCTCAGATGCCGCTTCATGGACTTGTAGGGCTTGCCGTCCTCAAGGCTGATGATCGCATCCGCCGTGATGCTCTTCTTCACCGGAACGGCCGGCGTCAGCTTGATCTCCTCGGCCTTGGGGGCCGGGCTGCCCACATTGCGCAGGGCGCCGTGAACATTGGCGATGAGGGCCGGCAATTCGGAGACAGGAACCGCGTTCTTGCTCACGAAGGCGGACACGATGTCGGCGGCAAGTTCGATGTAATTCGGAGAAGCCGAAGGTCTGGAAGCTTGGTCGGTCACGCGGAGAGTCCTGTGGATGAAAGTTGATCGCCTGTATCAGACCACCCCTGACGAACCGTTACAAGCGCGCACACGGGCCAGGTCCCCGCTCTGGGCATGGATTTCACCAAGATGTGGTCGGCAAGTCACGTCGTGGGGGCTCACGGTACCTGAATTGGACTTCAGGATGGGCTTGGCGCCGGTCCGAACAAGAGCTTCGTTCGATCGTTGGAATGGATCCAACGATGTGCGGAGGACGGATGCGAACCCTCTTTCTCGATTGCGATGGCGTTCTCGCCGACTTCGATCGCGGCGCGGCCCGGGTGTTCGGGATGCCGCCCCGGGTCTACGAGCGCCGGTTCGGGCTGCAGCGCTTCTGGGCGGCGCTGGCCTCCGCGCCCGGCTTCTTCGACACCCTCGACCTCCTGCCGGACGCCATGGAGCTCTACGGCGCCGTGCGACACCTCGATCCTGTCATCCTGACGGGCCTACCTCGCGGCGGCTGGGCCGAGGCGCAAAAGCGCCGCTGGGCCGAGCGCCATTTCCCGGGCGTGCCCGTCATCACCACGACGGCGGCCCTGAAGCACGAGCATTGCAGTTCGGGCGACGCCCTCGTCGACGACCGCGACAAGTTCCGGCATCTGTGGGAGGGCGCCGGCGGTGTGTTCATCCACCACGTGAGTGCCGCGGCCTCCCTCGCAGCCCTTCGCGAACACGGCTTCCTGTGAAGCAGCCCGCCGGGCGGGTTCAGCCGCGCGCCGGGCTGCGCGATGCCTTCGACGCGGCGCGGCCTGCTTCCGCGCTCCGGCCCTGAGGGGGCTTCGCGCCGCCGAGTTCGTCGAGGATGGGGCAATCCGGGCGGTCGTTGCCGTGGCAATGGGAGGCAAGGTGCATTAGCGCGCTCACCATCCCCTGCATCTCGGCGATCCGCGCCTCGAGGTCTTCAATATGCGCGGCGGTGATCGCCTTCACCTCCCGGCTCGGGCGAGCCGCATCGCGCCACAGGCCCAGCAGGCGCGTGATCTCCTCGACCGAAAATCCGAGCGTTCGGGCGCGCTTGATGAAGCGCAGGTCGTGGATGTCGCGCGCGTCGTAATCGCGGTAGCCGTTGTCCCGCCGCGCCGCTTTCGCGAGCAGGCCGATGCTCTCGTAATAGCGGATCATCTTGGCGGAGACGCCCGACGCCTCCGCGGCTTCGCCGATCTTCATCGCAGACCTCTCCTATTCCGCGGGCGCCAGGATTCCGGCTCCATCCCCTGCGCCATGCTCGTCGTCCAGCGGCGGACGGAAGGAGCGCAGGCGGAGCGCATTGGTCAAGACGCTGACGCTGGAGAGCGCCATGGCGAGCCCCGCCAGCATGGGCGAGAGCAGGATGCCGAACACGGGGTAGAGCGCGCCGGCGGCGAGCGGGATCAGCACCGCGTTGTAGCCGAAGGCCCAGCCGAGATTCTGGTGGATGTTGCGGATCGTGGCCTGCGAGAGCGCCATGGCATTCGGCACGCCGCGCAGATCGCCGGACATGAGCACCACGTCGGCGCTCTCGATGGCGATGTCCGTGCCCGTGCCGATGGCGAGGCCCACATCGGCCTGCGCGAGAGCCGGCGCGTCGTTGATGCCGTCGCCCACGAAAGCCACCCGGGCGGCACCTGCGGCTTGCAAGCGGCGCACCACCTCCGCCTTGTCGGTGGGCAGCACCTCGGCCACCACCTCGTCGATGCCGAGCCGCCGCGCGATGGCCTCGGCGGTGCGGCGGTTGTCGCCCGTGATCATGGCGACCCTCACCCCTAAGCGCTTCAGGGCCGCGATGGCCGCCGGCGTGGTGGGCTTGATCGGGTCGGCGACCGCGATGATCGCGGCGAGCCGGCCGTCGATCGCCGCATAGAGCGGCGTCTTGCCCTCGTCCGCGAGGCGCGCCGCGAGGCCTGCGAAGGGCGCCACGTCGAGCCCGAGCTGCCGCATCAGGCGGTCGGCGCCGACCTCGACGCGGCGGCCCTCGACGGTGGCGCGCACCCCGAAGCCCGGCTCCGCCTCGAAGGCCTCCGGGGTCGCGAGGCGGAGCCCCCGCCCCTGCGCGGCCGTGACGATCGCCTGCGCCACGGGATGCTCCGAGCGGCTCTCGACAGCGGCGACCGCGGCGAGCACATCCGCCTCGCCAAAGCCCTCCGCTACCTCCACATCCGTGAGCTCGGGCTGGCCCTTGGTGAGGGTGCCGGTCTTGTCGAGGGCCACGATGGTGGCGTCCTTCAAGGCCTGGAGCGCCTCGCCCCGGCGAAACAGCACGCCCATCTCGGCGGCCTTGCCGGTGCCCACCATGATCGAGGTCGGCGTCGCGAGGCCCATGGCGCAGGGGCAGGCGATGATGAGCACCGCGACCGCATTCACGAGCGCATAGGTGAGCGAGGGCGACGGGCCGAAGACGAGCCACACGAGCGCGGTGAGCAGGGCCAGCCCTATCACGGCCGGCACGAACCACAGGGTCACCCGGTCGACCACCGCCTGGATCGGCAGTTTCGAGCCCTGCGCGGCCTCCACCGTGCGCACGATCTGCGCCAGCAGCGTATCGGCCCCGACCCTGGTGGCGCGGAAACGCAGGGAGCCGTTGCCGTTGATCGTTCCGCCGACGACGGTGCTGCCGATGCCTTTGTGCGCCGGCACCGGCTCGCCGGTGATCATGGCTTCGTCCACATAG
This sequence comes from Microvirga sp., assembly GCA_035944635.1. Taxonomy (GTDB): domain Bacteria; phylum Pseudomonadota; class Alphaproteobacteria; order Rhizobiales; family Beijerinckiaceae; genus Microvirga. Next base: position 30,375 of record DASZAZ010000107.1, on the reverse strand, counting down.
GACGCACCTTCCACGACCTCGCCGTCGACGGGGATCTTGTCGCCCGGGCGGATCGCGACGACGTCGCCGACGCGAACCGCCTCGACGGCGACCTCCACCTCCTCGCCGTCGCGAAGCACCCGCGCGGTCTTGGCGCGGAGCGTCATGAGCCGGCGGATCGCCTCGCTGGTCTCGCCCTTGGCCCTGGCCTCGAACCAGCGCCCGAGGAGGATGAGCGTCACGATGACGGCGCCCGCTTCGTAATAGGTGTAGTCGGTGCCTGCGGGCAGCAGGCCCGGCGCGAAGGTCGCGACCGCCGAATAGCCGAAGGCCGCAAGGGTGCCGAGCGCCACGAGCGAGTTCATGTCGGGCGCACCGCGCAGGAGCGCGGGCCAGCCCTTGGCGTGGAAGCGCAGGCCCGGGCCGAACAGCACGAAGGTGGCGAGCAGGAACGAGAGGATCTTCACCCGCTCCATGCCGATGAGCGTGTGCAACAGGTCGTGCACGGCGTCCGAGACATGGGCGCCCATCTCGAACGCGACGAGCGGCACGGTGCCGATGGCGGCCAGCACCACAGAGCGCTGCAGGGAGCGCATTTCGGCGGCGCGAGCCGCGCGTTCGCGGTCCGTGGTGTCCACCTCCGCGCGAACGGGCTCGGCCTCGTAGCCCGTCTCCTCGACGGCCCGGACCAGCGCGGCCTCGGGCGTGCCCACGGCACGGACGGTGGCGCGCTCGGTCGCCAGGTTCACGTTGGCCTCGATGACGCCGGGCACCGCCTTCAGCGCGCGCTCGACGCGGGCCACGCAGGAGGCGCAGGTCATGCCTGCGATCTTCAGCTCCAGGGTGTCCTCGACGGGCTCGTAGCCGACGTCGCGGATGGTGTTCGCGATCAGGGCGGCGTCGGCCGGGCCGGTTCCGAAGGACACCTGCGCCCGCTCGGTCGCGATGTTCACCGCCACGGTGCTCACGCCCTCCACGCCGCGCAACGCGCGCTCGACCCGCCCGACGCAGGACGCGCAGGTCATGCCCCGGATGGGGATGTCGAGACGGGTGCCGGCAAGGCCGGAGTTGGTCTTCGCCACCATGGCGATCTCCTCATCGAAATACCGATGGCAGCCGTTGTAGACCTTCCCATCATGGGAAGGTCAACGGGGAGAACGACGAGAGGGCAAAAGGGTTCAGGTCGGCCCGAGCGCCTCGCTGGAGGCGCGGCGATCCAAGGGGCGGCGCGGAGGCGGAAAAGCCCGCCCCTCACCGCATCAGGAGAAACACCGAGAACACGCCGAAGACGCAGGCAAAGGTAGCGAGTGTGCTGGCGACGAGCGCCGCTTGATCGTGATCGAGCATGGAAGCCTCCAAGATTGAGGATGGTTTCTCATGCCTGTGTTGCAGCGCGATTGCGGACGGGAGCGCATTGGTTGCCTTAGGATTGCTTCGCAGTGCAGAATCCTGCGGCTCGACCTCGAAGGGATCGACTGCCACCCCTCGCCTCGTTGCGCAGGCCCGAAGCGGAGCCGTGTGCAGGCAGCCTTAAGCTGTTTGGCCGACCTGACCTTCCGGGACGGTTTTGGCACAAGGGTGCATTGGGGCATGACTCCCCCCGGCCAGGACTTTTCGATGCACGCAATACAGCCAGCCACGGCCAAGCCGTCGGTGCTGATCCTCGACGACGAGGCGGCCGTTCGGCAGGTGATCCGCGCGGCCATCCCGAGCGAACGCTTCGACGTGGTGGATTTCGGCGACATCCCGAGCGCCGCTTCGGCGATCCCGGCGGTCAACCCCTCCCTCATCTTCCTCGACCTCAAGCTCGGCACGGGCGACGCCATCGAGGCCTTCCGGGCCTTTGCGGACCGGGGCTATCGCGGCACCGTGCAGCTTGTGAGCGGGCGCGGCGAGGCGGTCCTGAACACCGTGAAGGCCATCGGCGGGCGCTACGGCTTCCGCCTGCTGCCGCCGATCACGAAGCCCTTCCGGATCAAGCAGATCCGCATGGCCCTGGACGAGGTGCAGGATCCCGTGGCGGACCGGGCGGAGAGCGTCCTGCCGTGCCCGGCCCACCTGTCGGATGCCGCCATTGCCTTCCCGCTCCAGGAGGCGCTGGACCGCGGCTGGCTCGAACTCTGGTATCAGCCGAAGCTCGACCTGCGCACCGGGGAGACCGCGGGCGCCGAGGGTCTGATCCGGGCCCGCCATCCGGTGCTCGGCATCGTGCCGCCGAGCGGATTTCTGCCCGGTGCCAGCGACGAGGCCCTCTCGCAGCTGACCGAATTCGTCCTGCTCGCCGCGCTCAAGGACTGGGACGCCTTCTACCGCGCCGGCCGGCCGCTGCGTCTGTGCGTCAACGCGCCGTCGAGTGCCCTCCTCTCGGCGCCCATCGCCGAGATGATCCGCCAGCACCGCCCCCGGGCGGACGCGTTCCCGGGCCTCGTCCTTGAAATCACCGAGGATCAGGCGCTCGAGAGCATCGCCCTTGCCCAGGAGGTCGCGGCGCAACTCGGCATCTACGGCGTCGAGCTCTCGCTGGACGATTTCGGGCAGGGCCACTCGTCCCTCGCGCGCCTGCGCGATCTGCCCTTCACCTCCCTCAAGATCGACCGCTCCTTCGTGACGGGCTGCGGCGAGGACGAGGTGAAGCGGGAGTTCTGCCGCTCCATCATCGACATGGCCCACCGCTTCCATTGCTCGGTCGTGGCCGAGGGGATCGAGACCGCGTCCGAGCTGGCGGTGTTGCGCGAACTCGGCTGCGAGTACGGCCAGGGCTATCTGCTCGGGCGGCCGATGCCAAAGGAGGAGCTGATCCTGCGCCTGCGCGCCGAAGCGTCGAGCCAGGCGGGCACCGACCCGGTTACCTATGCCCCACGGCCCGGATGGGATCAGCCCTTCCGCATGAGCGCCGGGTAGGCCCAGGATGCGGGCAGCGTCCGATCAGGCTCGCCGCCTCCCCTGGCGGAGCATGTCACCCCAGATACTGGTGGTGCTGGGGGTTGCGCTCGCCTCGTGCGTCCTGCTCGCGCTTGCGATCGCGGCGACCTGGCAGGCCGGCGATCAGGTCATGGCGGCGGCGCGGGCGCGAACCCAGTCCATGGTCTATACGCTGAACCAGCATACGGCCCGCACCATGGATTCCGTGGACATGCTCCTGCGCGCGGTCGCCAAGGAGCTCGGCCCCGATCCCCAGGACGCCGTCAAACGCAGTTCCGTGACGGCGCTTCTGGCCGAACTCACCCGGAACCAGTCCTATGTGCGGGCGATCCAGGTGCTGGAGCGAGACACCGGCGCCGCGATCTTCGAGTTCATTCCCGGACGCGACATCGACCTCGGCGCGGCGGCGGCCGACCAGGCGCCTCGCAGCGAGGGCGGGCTCCACATCGGAAAACCCGTTCAGGACGCGTCGGGCACCACGTGGCTCGTTCCCGTCAGCCGGCGCATCAAGGCCCGCGACGGCATTCCTGGTAACGCGGTCGTGGCCTATGTGGCGCTGGACGCCTTCCAGCGCTTCTACGAGGACATCGACGTCGGCCAGGAGGGCGCGATCGTGCTCTTCAGTGCGGACGGCACCATCCTGGTGCGGCGCCCCTTCGACCCGGCCAACATCGGCCGCGACGCGTCCGGGGCAGCGCTGTTCCGCAATCAGCTGCCCGTCGCCCCGTCCGGCACCTACGAGGCCGCGACGGCGTCCGACGGGATCGTGCGCGTGGTGAGCTATCGCCGCGTCGACGGCTGGCCTCTCGTCATCGTTGCGGCGCTGGCCAAGAGCGAGGTGACAGCTGCGTGGCGGGAGGATGCCCTGCGCGATCTCGGCATCGCGCTCGCCGCGATGCTGGCGATCACGATCTTCGGCGTCGGCTTCGTGCGCATCCATAATGCCCGCGCCCGCACAGAGCGCGTGCTGCGCGCGACCCTGGAGCATATGGACCAGGGGCTGCTCATGTTCGATGCGGACGACACCGTGCGGGTGTGCAACCGCCGCGCCATGGAGCTGCTCGATCTGCCGCCGTCCCTGGTGCAAGCGAATGTGCGCTTCAGCGATCTCTTGGCGCATCAGCGCCGCTCGGGCGAGTTCGAGGGCGCCGACCCGTCGGTGCAGCAGCTCGTCCATATCGGCGGCCTGTCTCCGGATCTTGCGACCTACGAGCGCCGGCGGCCGAACGGCACGATCCTGGAAATCCGCACCGTGGACCTGCCGGGCGGCGGCGCCGTGCGCACCTTCACGGACATCACGGCCCGCCGCGCCGCGGAAGAGGCCGCACGGGCGGGTGAGGCTCGCTATCGGCTGCTCGCCGAGAACGCCAGCGACATGATCGTCCAGGCCGGCCGCGACACGGTGCGCCGCTACGTGTCCCCATCCGCGCGGGATCTGCTCGGATACGAGCCCGAGGAACTCATCGGCACCCGACCCACGGACGGCGTTCACCCCGACGAGGCCGAGGGCTTGAGCCGCGTGCTGGACGATCTCAGCACCGGCCGCACCCCGATGGCCGTGAGCCGCCAGCGCTTTCGCCGCAAGGATGGGAGCTGGGTCTGGACCGAGGCGACGTTCCGCCTGGTGCAGAATGCGGCCGGCGAGCCGGACGGCTACGTGGCCTCGGTGCGCGACATCACCGAGCGGCGCGCGCTCGAGGAGCAGCTCCTGGAACTCGCGCGCACGGACGCGCTGACAGGCCTGCACAATCGCCGCGCCTTCGAGGAATGCCTCGATCAGGAGTGGCGCCGCGCGCTTCGCCACGGCACCCCGTTCGGATTGCTCACCCTCGACGTGGATTTCTTCAAGCAGTTCAACGACCATTTCGGCCATGCCGCCGGTGACGAATGCCTGCGGCAGGTGGCGTCGGTGTTGCGCCTGAACCGCCGTAGCTCGGACGTGGTGGCCCGGGTCGGCGGCGAGGAATTCACCCTGCTCCTGCCCGAGACCGACGCCAAGGGCGCCCGCTTCGTGGCCGAGGCGATCCGCTCGGCGCTCGAAGCAGCCGGGATGGCGCATCCGAAGAGCACCTACGGCGTCGTGACGGCGAGCATCGGCCTTGCGGCCTTCGACCCGCAGCATCCGCAGGACGTGCGCGACCTCTTGAGGGCGTCGGACGAGGCCCTGTACGCAGCCAAGCGCACGGGGCGGAACAAGGTGGTCTGGACCGATCCCGACAAGGAGCCCGCGACCTCGGCCGCAGCCTGACGGGTTGCCATCCGGCGCCGGTGCGCGCCTGATGCAGCCTTTCTTGAACGCGCCCCTGAACCGCGCAGGAGACCAGGATGAACCATTCCTATAAGGACCCCACGGAGGCTCTCGCAGGTCTCGTGGGGGCCCGAGCGCATCCTCTCGATCAGCAAGAACAAGCTGCCCGTTCGCGTCGAGTTCGAAGGCGGCCTGGTGAAGTACGGCTTCGTGTTCCTGCGCAACAACCAGCGCGCCCTCGACATGTTCTGCGACGACCGCCGCTTCATCCCGCTGGAAACCAAAACCGGGATCGTGCTCATCAACAAGAACACGATCCTGGCCGTCGCCTTGCTCGAAGGCGAACAGTTCGACGCCGAGGCGGAACACTTCGCGACGTCGTAAGGCTCCGCCGCGGGCGGAGCGTGGGCTCCCGCGCCTAACCGTGCCCCGCCATCTGGGGCTCCACTTTCAGCCAGTTGTCGGGGCTGCGGGCCTCCCGCGACACACCCGCGGCCTCGCCGATGAGTTCGGCGACGCGGCTCCCCATCATCATCGCGGGCGCGTTGGTGTTGCCCGCATTGATGTTCGGCATCGCCGAGAGATCGCAGACGCGAAGCCCCTCGACGCCGCGCACCCGAAGGCGCGAATCGAGCACGGTGAGGGGGTCGTTGGCGGCCCCCATGCGGCAGGTGCCGGCGGGGTGGTAGTTGGTTTTCACGAAGCGCTTGCAATGCTTCATGATGGCTTCGTCGCTCGTCTCCTCCGGGTTCGGAATCGAGACCTTCTTGATGCGCTCGGCCAAGGGGCTCGTCTGGAACGCACGCAGGAAATAGCGCTGCCCGTCGATCATGGCGCGGGCATCGTCAGGGTGCGAGAGCAGGTTCGGCGAGACGAGCGGCATGGCGTCGGGATCGGCCGAGCGCAGGCGCACGAAGCCGCGCGATTTCGGCTTTACGACCACGGTGGTAATCGTGAGCCCATAGGTGTCCTGCACGAGCCCGAGCGTATCGCGGTCGAGATAGACGATCGGTACGCAAAAGGCCTGGATCGTGGGCTCGGCGTTGGGGTCCGTCGGGTTCACGAAGGCCCCGGCCTCGACGCCGGCGGAGAGGATGGGACCGGATTTGAACAGCTTGAAATGGATGCCGTTCAAGAGCATCCGCCAGCCCACGCCCTGCTTGTAGTAGCCGTATTTGCCGCTCACCTCGGAGATGATCGGCACCTCCGGATGGTCGATCAGGTTCTCGCCGACGCCGGGCAGATCCACGATGGTGCGGATGCCGTGCTGCTTCAATTGCTCGGCCGGGCCCACGCCCGAAAGCATGAGGAGCTGCGGCGTCACGAGAGCGCCGGAGGCGAGAACCACCTCCCCGTCCGCATAGACCGTACGGTCCGCGCCCTTGGCATCGCGGTAGGTGACGCCGACGGCGCGGCCGTTCTCGATCTCGACACGGCGCACGCGGGCATTGAGGCGGATGGTGAGGCGCGGGTCGCCTTCGAGCGGCGCGATGAACGCATAGGCCGCGGAGCTGCGCTTCCCCATGCGGTTCATGAATTGGTAGAAGCCCACGCCCCGCTGGTTCGGCCCGTTGAAATCGTGGTTGTAGGGTTCCCCTAAGGCCTGCATGGCCTGCACGAACCAGCGCGAGAGATCGTTGATGTGGCCGGGGTCGGACACGAGCAGCGGGCCGCTGGCACCGTGGCGTTCGTCGTGGAGGCGGTTGTTGCCCTCCATGCCGCGGAAATGCGGCAGCACATGCTTCCAGCCCCAGCCGGGATAGTCGTTCTCGCCGCGCAGCAATTCGTGCCACTCGTCGTAATCGGAGGGGCGGCCGCGCATATACACCTGCGCGTTCACCGAGGAGCCGCCGCCCAGCACGTTAGCCTGCGGGATGTCGTGCACGCGCCCGTCGAGGTGCTCCTGCGGCACCGTCTGGTGGTAGCGCATGAACTTCGAGCCGTTGATCATCTTGAAGATGCCGGGCGGCATGTCGAGGAGCGGGTGGCGGTGCGAGTGGCCGGCCTCCAGCAGCAGCACCCGGGCGCCGCTTTCCTGCACGAGCTTGGCCGCCGCCACGCAGCCGGACGAGCCGCCCCCCACGACGATATAGTCGAAGCGCTCCGCCATTCTGTCCGCCCTCAAATCCCGCTTTCGGCGCCCGTTCTGGCGCGCGATCTGGTTTTCTTTATGCCCGAATCCGGTCGAGGCCGGCCCAGTCGAATTCGATGCCGTGGCCGGGCCGGTTCGGCGCGATGGCGAAGCCTTCCTCGATCTTCAGCGGCTCGGCGATGTAGCGCTCGAGCCCGAAGCCGTGGGCCTCGAGGAAGGAGCGGTTGGGGCAGGCACCCAGGAGATGCACGGTCACGTCGTGCGCCCCGTGGGTCGTGACCGGCATGTTGAAGGCCTCGGCCAGGTGCGCGATCTTCATGAAGGGCGTGACGCCGCCGCAATTGGTGACGTCGGGCTCAGGGTACGTCACGGCGCCGGTCGCGATGTACTGCTTGAACTCCCAGAGCGTGCGCAGGTTCTCGCCCACCGCCACGGGCAGGCCGCCCTCGCGCACGATGCGGGCGTGCCCCGCCGGATCGTCCGGAATCGTGGGCTCCTCGATCCAGGTGAGATCGTAGGGCTGCAGCGCCCGGGCCGCGCGGATCGCCTCGTCCACGGTCCACTTCATGTTGGCGTCCACCATGAGCGGGAAGCCCTCGCCCAAGTATTCGCGCATGGCGCGCACGCGCTCCACGTCCTCGGCGAGGCGCTTGCGGCCGACCTTCATCTTGATGGCGCGGAAGCCCTTGGCGAGGTTGTTGTCGGTTTGGCGCAAGAGCTTGTCGAGGGGGAGCTCCAGATCGATGCCGCCCGCGTAGCACGGCACCTTGGGGTCGAAGCCGCCGAGGTAGTTCCACAGAGGCAGACCCGCGCGCTTCGCCTTGAGATCCCAGAGAGCCATGTCGAAGGCCGAGAGCGCGAGCACGGTCGGGCCGCCGCGGCCGCCGTAATGGAGCGCCCACCAAGCCTTGTTCCAGAGGCGCTCGATATGGTCGGCCTCCTCGTTCGCGAGAATGTCAGGGAACTCGCGGGTGAGGATCGAGTCGATGGCACCGCCGTTGCGGCCGACCGTGAAGGTGTAACCCACGCCTTCCGCCCCGTCCGCGTCGCGCACGCGCACGGTGTTGAGCTCGAAATCGCGCATCTCGCCGTGCATGGAGTCCGTCAGCACCTCGGGCAGCGCGATGCGGTAGAAGCCGGATTCGATCGAGGCGATACGAGGCATGGGGTTACTTTCCGACGTTGTGCTGTTTGAGCGTTAAGCCGCCGCTTCGGTGCGGGCGACGAGGCGGGCCTGGATCACGACTACGAGGAGCAGGAAGGCGCCGCGGATCACGGATTGCCAATAGGCCGAGAGCGAAATCCACCCCAAGCCGTTCTCGAAGTTCAGGATGTTGAAGATCAGCCCTAAGAGCAGCACGCCCGCGAGCGTCGCGCCCACCGAGCCGACGCCGCCGGTGAGCAGCGTGCCCCCGACGACCACGGCCGCGATGGCGAAGAGCTCCCAGCCCACGCCCTCGATGGGCTGACCCGCGCCGAACTGCGCCGCGAGGATCACGCCTGCGAGGCCCGCGAGCCCGCCGCTCAGCAGGTAGACGGACGCCTTCACCCGGTCGGCGGCGAGGCCCATCATCCGCGTCGCGTCCTCGTTGCCGCCAATCGCCAGCACCGTGCGGCCCCAGGCCGTGAGGTTCAGCGCGATGGAGCCGATGAGAAAAGCAGCGCCCGCGATCCAGGCCGGGATCGGGAAGCCGAGGAAATCGCCCTGGCCCAGCTCCACGAAGCCGGTTTCGTAGGACACGGAGACGGATTGGTTGTCGGCCAGCAGCAGCGCGCAGCCGCTCGCCGCCAGCATGGTGGCCAGCGTCGCGATGAACGGCAGAATGTTCATGCGCGTGATCACGAGCGCGTTCACGGCGCCCACCGCGAGTCCCGCCGCCACGCCGCCGAGGAGCCCCGGCAGCACGCCGTAAGGTGAGAGCAGCGCCGCCACCACGGAGCCGAGCGCCGCCGTCGATCCGACCGACAGATCGATGCCGCCCGTCATGATCACATAGGCCATGCCGAGCGCCACCAGCGCGAACATGGCGTTGTAGCGCAGCACGGTCAGGATGTTGAACGAGCCGAGGAAATTGTCATAGCGCAGCCAGCCGAAGACGATCAGCGCCACGAGCGCCAGCAGCACGCCGTGGCGGCTGACCGAGCGGATGGTCTGGGGAGCGAGAGACTGCATGACTTAGCTCTGGCTCTGCCGCTGGAGCCATACCGCGAGAACGATGATCGCGGCCTTGACGATGAGCGCGGCCGAATCCGGTACGCCGTTGGCAAGCAGGGTGTAGCGCACAAGCTGGATGATCAGAGCGCCGACGAGAGTTCCCACCACCGTGGCGCGCCCGCCGGTGAGAAGCGTTCCGCCCACCGCCACCGCCGCGATGGCATCGAGCTCCATGCCGAGGCCGACGAGGTTGGCGTCGGCGGCGGAGTTCCGCGCGATCACGATGAGCCCGGCGATGCCGGAGAGAAGGCCCGAGATCATGTAGACCCGGCGCTTCACGGATGCGACGGGCACGCCCGAGAGCCGCGCGGCGCGCTCGTTGCCGCCGATGGCCAGGATCTGCCGGCCGAACACGGTCCGGCGCAGCATCCAGGCCGCGGCCGCCACGATGACCACCATGAGCACGGCCTGGAACGGGATGCCGAACACGCGGCCCAGACCGATGAACTGGAACTCCGGCACCTTGAAGACCTGGAGGTTGCCGTTCGTCATCACCTGCGCGATGCCGCGTCCGGCGATGAAGAGCACCAGCGTCGCGATGATGGGCTGGATGCGAAAGCGCGTGATGAGCCAGCCGTTGAACCAGCCGAAGGCCCCTGCCGCCAGCACCGGGATCACGAAGGCGAGCGCCACGCCCAGATAAGGATGCGGCATCGGCACGAGGGTGCCGAGGAAGATGAGCGGCGCCAGCGCGCCCGCGATCGCCATGAGCGAGCCCACGGACAGGTCGATGCCCCCGGTCGCGATGACGAGGGTCATTCCGACGCCCACGATCACGATGGCGCAGACCTGCGTGAGATTGACGTTGAGCGTCTGCCAGGTCGCGAAGTTCGGCGTGAAGGCGAGGTTGAAGAGGATGAGGAGCGCAAGCGCCACCAGCGCGCCCCAGCGGGACAGGAAGGCCTTCCAGTCGAAGCGGAGGGAACGTCCCGCGGAAGGAGCGGGCAATGCGGCGTCAGCCATGGAGCGCCTCCTCGCGGTGCATCACTGCCCCGTGCACCTTGAGCGGCACCCTCCGACGGCGCTCGCAACCACCCATGACATGAGATGCCTTAGCCATGGAGCTCCTCCTCGGGATGCGTCTGATGCCCGTGGGCCATGGCGGCCATGATGGCGGGCTCGTTGACGTCCTCGCCGGTGAGTTCCGCGGCCGTGTGCCCGTCGCGGAGCACGAAGACGCGGCTGGCCGCCTCGATGATCTCTTCGAGCTCGGAGGAGATCATCAGCACGCCGAGGCCTTGGCCGGCGAGTTCCCGCACGAGGCTCAGGATCTCGGCCTTGGCGCCCACATCGATGCCGCGGGTGGGCTCGTCGAGGATGAGGAGCTTCGGGTTCATGCAAAGCCAGCGGGCCAGCAGAACCTTCTGCTGGTTGCCGCCGGAGAGTTCGCGGATGCGCTGCTCGGGGCTCGCGCATTTGATGCCGAGCCGCCGGATGAAGCGGTCCACGATCTCGCGGCTCCGCGCCTCGTCCACGATCCCGCGGCGGGCGAGATGGGGCATGAGCGCGAGGGTCAGGTTCTCGCGCACCGACATGCCGGGCACGATGCCCTCGAGCTTGCGATCCTCCGACAGGAAGCCCATGCCGGCCTTGATGGCCTCCGAGGGTTCGGCGACCACCCCGTCCCGACCGGCAAAAGCCACCCGGCCGCCCTCGCCCCGATCGACCCCGAACACCACGCGGGCGGTTTCCGTGCGGCCGGAGCCGAGGAGCCCGGCGAGGCCGACGATTTCGCCCGGGCGCACATCGACGCTCACGTCGCGCACCTTGCGGCCGGACACGAGGTTTTTCACGTCGAGGAGGGCCCCCTCTCCGGCCCCGCGGCGGCCGCCGGCGCCGGCCTTTTGCTCGCTCGCCTCAAGCTGGCGGCCGATCATGGTGGTGACGAGATCGAGCTTCGAGATCGCGTCCATGGGCGACACGCGAACGGTTCGCCCGTCGCGCATGATCGTGACCGCGTCGCACACCGCGTAGAGCTCGTCGAGCTTGTGGCTCACGAAGATCACCGAGACGCCGGCGGCTTTGAGCTGGCGGATCACGTCGAAAAGAACGCCGACCTCCTGCTCGTCCAGCGACGAGGTGGGCTCGTCCATGATGACGAGCCTCGCGTTGAAGCCGATGGCGCGGGCGATTGCCACCATCTGCTGCACGGCGGTGGAATAGGTCATCACCGGCTGGCGCACGTCCACATGCACGTTGAAGCGGGCGAGCAACGCCTCCGCCTCCTTGTGCATGGCGCGCCAGTCGAGAAGCCCGAAGCGGCGGCTTTCGCGGCCGAGGCAGATGTTCTCGGTCACCGAGCGGTACGGAACGAGGTTGATCTCCTGGTAGATCGTGGAGATGCCGGCAGCCTGCGCCTCGGCGGGTTTGTTGAAGGCGATCGGCTTGCCGTCGAACAGGATCTCGCCCGCATCGCGGGTGTAGTAGCCCGTGAGGATCTTGATCAGCGTCGATTTGCCGGCGCCGTTCTGCCCGATGAGCGCATGCACCTCCCCGCGCCCGACCTCGAGCGACGCGCCCGTGAGCGCCGCGACGCCCGCGAAGCGCTTGTCGATCCCGCGCATGGTGAGGAGGGGTTGGGTCATGGGCTGTTCGGTTGGAGCGACCAACACCTCTCCCCGCTCGCGGGGAGAGGGTCGCATCGGCGGACCGGCCGATGCGACAAGCGGAGTGAAACGGAGCGAGGGCGAGGGGGGCTCTCAGGATAAGCCTGCACCTCCCCTCACCCGGTCGCGCCCTGACGGGCGCGCTCGACCTCTCCCCGCGAGCGGGGAGAGGAGTTCAGCTTAATACGCCGCCGCGAGGAACTGGCTTGCGTTCGTCTTATCGAAGAAGCGGTCCTCGTTGATGATCTTCGGCGGGATGGTCTCGCCGTTGGCGTAGCGGACCAGCGTGTCGAAGGCGGCCGGGCCGAAGAAGGGCGAGCATTCCACCGTGGCGCCCATCTTGCCGTCGATGATGGCCTGCAGCGCGTCGCGGGTGCCGTCGATGGACACGATGGTCACGTCCTGGCCAGGCTTCTTGCCGGCCGCTTCCAGCGCCGCGATGGCGCCGATGGCCATCTCGTCGTTGTGGGCGTAGATCGCGTTGGCGGTCGGGTTCGACTGCAGCAGGGTCTCGGCGACCTGGCGGCCCTTGTCGCGGGCGAAGTCGCCCGACTGGCTCGCCACAATCTTCATGTCGGGATGGTTCTTGATGAAGTTGGCGAAGCCCGTGCGGCGGTCGTTCGCGGGCGAGGAGCCCGTGGTGCCCTGCAGCTCGATGATGTTGGCCTTGCCGTTCATGGTCTTGGTGAGCCATTCGCCGGCGCGGCGGCCTTCCTCGATGAAGTCCGAACCGATGAAGGTGATGTAGTCTTCACCGGGCTTCGCGAGGCTCGGATCGACCGAACGGTCGAGGAGGATCACCGGGATACCGGCGCGCTTCGCGGCCATCACGGCGGGGATCAAGGGCTTCTCTTCGCGGGGCGCGAGGAAGATCGCGTCCACCTTCTGGGCGATCATGGAGTTCACGTCCGCGACCTGCTTGGCGGCGGAGCCGGCGGCGTCCGTGTAGACGAGCTGCCAGTTGCGCTTCCGGGCCTCGTCCTGCATCGACTTCGTCTGCGCGATGCGCCACGGGTTGTTGGACTCGGTCTGGGCGAAGCCGACCTTGTAGGTGTCCTTCTTCTGGATCTTCGGCAATTGGGCCAGCGCCTCGCGGGCGCTGCCGGCCGTCAGGATCAAGCCGCCGGACAGGATCAGAAATTCTCTACGACGCATCGGTTCCTCCACCATTTCCTTTTCATTACGCAGCGCGAAGGGCTGCTCCTCACGACCAGCGGACGTAAGTGGTTTGCTTCCGCAGGTATCCGTCAAATCCGTATTTGCCGTCCTCGCCGCCGAGCCCCGAATGCTTCCAGCCCGTGTGGAAGCCCTGGACCAGCTCGCCGCAGGGGCGGTTCACGTAGAGCTCGCCGAATGAGAGCCCGCGCGAGAGCTCCATCACCCGGCGCAGCGAGTTCGTGTAGACATAGGCCGAGAGCCCGTAGGGGCTGTCGTTGGCGTAACCCAGGGCCTGCTCGAAGCTGTCCACCGTCATCACCGGCACGACGGGCCCGAAGATCTCCCGCTGCATCACTGAAGCCTGGTTGTCGTCGACGCGCAGCACGGTCGGCTCGAACCAGTGGCCCTTGGCGAATTCGCCTTGCGTGAGGCGCCGCCCGCCGGCCAGCACCTCGGCGCCCGCGGCGACCGCGTCGTTCACGATGGCCTCGACCTTGTCGACCTCGGGGCGGTTCACCTTCGGGCCCATGTCGGGGTTCGTCATGGGATCGGCGAGACGCAAGGCTTTCACGCGCCCGATGAACTTGTCCATGAAGGTGTCGGCGACGTCGCGGTGGAGATACATGCGCTCGTTGCAGGTGCAGATCTGCCCGCAATTGGTGAAGCGCGAGATCACCGCGGCATCCACCGCCGCGTCGATGTCGGCATCCTCCAGCACGATGAAGGGCGCCTTGCCGCCGAGCTCCAGGCGCACGACCTTCAGGTCCTCGGCGCCCGCCGCGTAGATCTCGCGGCCCGCGCGCACGCTGCCCGTCATGGTGATGAGGTCGCTCAGGGGCGAGCGCACCAGCGCCTCGCCCACCGTGCGGCCCTCGCCCGTGACGACATTCACCACGCCCTTCGGGATGCCGACCTCGTGCGCCAGGCGCGCGAGTTCGATGGCCGAGAGCGGCGTCGACTCATGGCCCTTGATCACGACCGTGTTGCCGGCCACGAGCGCCGGCCCGAGCTTGCGGGCGGCAAGCGCGGCCGGGTAGTTCCAGGCCGTCAGCCCGACCACGACGCCGAAGGGCACGCGGCGGATCCACACGTCCTCGTTCGGATGGTCGGAGGGCAGGATGTCGCCCTCGATGCGCCGGGCGTTCTCGGCCGCATAGGTGAGGAACATCACCACCGCGTCGATCTCGCCCTCGGCTTGGTTCAGGGGCTTGCCCTGCTCCTGCACGACCACGCGGGCGAGATGCGCGCGCTCGCGCTTCACCGCATCGGCGAGGTCGAACACGTAGCGGGCACGCACGATGGAGGGCAGAGCGGCCCAGGCCGGCTGGGCGCGCTTGGCGGCCTCGAGGGCCGCGACGGCATCCCGGGCGCTGCCCACGGGGACGGTCGCGAAGACGCGCTCGTTCGCCGGGTTTTCGACGGCGAGGGTTCCGGACCCGTGTCCGTCGGTCCAGGCCCCGTCGATATACATCTGGTGGTGGCGCACCGCGTCGTTGCTGGCGGCCAAAGCTGAGGCGGTCATTAAGGTCTCTCAAACACCCCGCGAGGGAGGGGGATGAGGCCAGCCGGCAATGCCATTCGATTGAACATCGCTCCCCCTTTTCGCACGCCCCCGTGCAATGTCGTCCGAGCCCCTCACGCTGGGGTCTTTTCGGTTCGACCAAACGGATCATGATGCGGGCCCCGGAGGGTGTCAAGCAGCCTTCCAGAGCGTGGCTGTGGGAGCCGCCAGAGGACTCCCTTGCATTTTCGTCGGACCAAACGCACGATCGGGGGCGGCCCGCGATCACTGCGAGGCCGGCCAGGGCTCCCATGGATCAGCCGGATCTGCTCCCCCGCGCACCCGCCAACCGCCGCTCGCAGGCCGTGACGGACGAACTCGCGCGGCTCATCCGCTCGGGCGGCCTGCCGGAGGGCGCGCGGCTCCCGACGGAACGGGACCTGATGCAGCGCTTCGGGGTCAGCCGCGCCGCCGTGCGGGAGGCCATCGCCTCGCTTGCGAGCCACGGCCTCGTGGTGACGCGCCTCGGCCACCGCCCCGTGGTGCGCCGCCCCGATTTCGGCGTCGCCATCGACACGGTGGGCCAGTTCGTCGGCCATCTGGTGGCCGACGAGGCGGGCGTCTGGAACCTGTTCAATTCCCGCATCTTTCTCGAAGCGGCGCTCGCCCGCTGGGCCGCCCAGCATGCGCGCCGGGACGATATCGAGGCCTTGGGGACCGCCCTCGAAGCCAACCGCCGGGCCATCGGCGATCCGCTCCGCTTCGACGAGACGGACGTCGCCTTTCACGCGATCCTCTACCGCATCCCCGGCAACCCGATTTTTCCGGCGGTCCACAAGGCCTATGTGGAGTGGCTCATCCAGCACTGGCGCTCCATGCGCCGGGGCGCCTCCATCGACCGGATGAACCATGCCGGCCACGTGGCCCTCTTCGAGGCCATCCAGGCGCGCGATCCCGACGGCGCCGAGGAGGCGCTGCGCCGCCATCTCACGGCCGCCTGGGAATTCGTCCGCTCCACCTTCGCGGAAGAGGCCGCGGAGGCGCTGTAAACCGGATTGCAACCCTTTGGGCGTACCCTCGGGGGACGTCCCAGTGTTGCGTACGGGTTCCCGATGGTCCGCTCCCCTCTTCCGGCCGCTCTCGCGGCCGCCCTGTCCACCCTCGCCCTCGCCCTCACCGCCGCAGCCCAGAGCGGGATCTATGTGCGCGGCGGCCTGAGCCTCGACTGGTCGCAGGAAACCCGCTTCACGGACCGCGATTGCAACGCGGCAGCGCCCCCTGCCCTGTTCGGCTGCGGCCTCGGCAGCGACGGGCAGACGCTTTCGGCCACGGGCGATTTCGGCTTCCCGGTAGGAATCGAAGCCGGCGTCGGCTACCGCCTCGCCCCCATGTTCCGCGTCGAGGGGCTGCTGAACTACCGGCGCAACTCCGAATTCGAGGGTGAGGCGAACTTTCTGGTCACGCCTGCGCCGCAGCCGGTGACCGGCCGGCTCGACACCTTCACGGGCATGGCCGTCGCCTATCTCGATTTCCCGGGCTTCGCCCTGTCGGCCCTCGCGAGCCCGCTGGAGCCTTTCGTCGGCCTCGGCGTCGGCGTCAGCCACCACGATCTTGGGCGGCTCACCTACGGCTTCCCGGGCTTGAGCCCGGAGGCCTCGACGGTGCTGAGCGAGGGGAGCAACACGAGCCTGTCCTACATGTTCACCGCGGGCGTCGCGGCCCGGCTCTCGCCCCAGCTCACCCTCGATCTCGCCTATCGCTACACGGATCTCGGCACCGTGCGCAGCGACGAAGGCCCGGCGGTGATCACCCGGCGCACCTTCGTGCGCACCCTCGACATCGCGGGGACGGAAGCCGACTTCGCCAGCCACGGCCTCTCGGCCAGCGTGCGCTTCGGATTTTAGCGGGAGACGCGAAGTCTCGAGGACGAAAGCGTGCGCCAGCGCACGCCTCCGGAAGGCAGAGCAAAACCAAACCGCCTGATGGCGCGTTAATGCATCAGGAGAGTGAAATGTCGTCCGAGCACCTGCCCCGTATCCGTGTGATCGCCACGCCGGTGGCCAATGTGGTGATGCTGCACATCATCGGCCAACGCCTGCGTTCGGTGTACGACGACGTCATCGAGAGCCCGCTGCCGCAGCGGCTCGAAGCCCTCGCAAGGGCCCTTCCTTAGGCCTCCTCCCGGACGCCGTGGAACCTTAGCCTTAAATAACCGTCATCTTCTGGAGCACAGGCGCTTCGGGGAGGCGGATCATGCGGGTTCCAACGGTCGCGGCTGCGATTCTCGGCGCTTTCATCCTCATGGTGAACGCCGCCCAAGCCCAGGTCGTGATCACCGTCGACAAGGCCGCGCAACGGATGACCGTGACGGTCAACGGCGAGGAGCGCCATCGCTGGCCCGTCTCCACCGGCATGGCGGGCTATGCGACGCCCGCGGGCAGCTTCGTGCCCTCGCGCCTCGTCCGGGAGCACTATTCCCGCGAATGGGACAATGCGCCCATGCCGCACTCGATCTTCTTCACCGATCAGGGCCACGCCATTCACGGGAGCAACGCCACCGGGCGCCTCGGCAGCCGGGCGTCCCATGGCTGCGTGCGGCTCTCGCCAGCCAATGCCGCAACCTTGTTCAAGCTCGTCCAGGCGGAGGGGATCGAGGTCACGAAGATCGAGATCACCGGCTCGGACCCGACCTGGACCGCCGGCCGCTCCGGGCTCGGCGGCGATTACAGCCGTCTGACGAGCTTCGACCCGCTGGCCTCAGGGATCATGGCGGGCGGCTCGGGCCCGAGCCGCCGGTAGGGCTCAAGCCCCCGAGGCGGAACGGAAGGCCGCGACGAAGGCGGGAGCCGCGGCGGCGCTCGCCTTCAGCGAATAGCCGCCCTCCTGCACGACCAGCGTCGGCAATCCGAGCTTGCCCCAGATCTCGCCGATGCGCGGGAAGGCGTCCGTGGTGACCTGGAGCTTCGAGAGTGGGTCGTCCCGATGGGCATCCCAGCCCGCGGAGATCACGAGCGCCTCCGCGCCGAAGGCCTGGACCGCGAGGGCGAGGCGCTGGTTCGCATCCACGAAAGCCTCGTCGCCGGCGCCCGGCTCCAGCGGCAGATTGAGGTTGAAGCCCTCCCCCTCCCCGGCGCCGGTCTCGTCCGCGTATCCGGCGAAGTGCGGGTAATAGGCGCTCGGGTCCGTGTGCACGGAGCCGTAGAACACGTCGGCGCGGGTGTAGAAGACGGCCTGGGTGCCGTCGCCGTGGTGGGTGTCGAAATCGACGATCGCCACCTTGGAGAAGGTGCGCCGCAGGATTTCCGCCGCGATGGCCGCATTGTTGAAGTAGCAGAAGCCCGAGGCGCGGTCGCGGTAGGCGTGGTGCCCCGGCGGGCGGCAGAGCGCGAAAGCGTAATCGCCGGCCAGCACGGCTTCCGCGCCCGCGATGGCGCTCTGGGCCGAGGCGTAGGCGGCGCGGAACGTGCCCTCCATCATGGCGCAGGAGAGATCGCCCATATACCACCCGGCCCGACCCAGGATGCCCGTGGGGCGGGGCCGCTCGCGGCCCGCGAGATCGATGCCGGCGCCGCGATATGGATGGATGTTGGGGAGCACCTCCGGCCCATGGTTCGGCAGTTCCATGAACCGCGCATGGGCCTCTTCGAGAAAGTCCACGTAATGGTCGGCATGCACCGCGAGGATCGGCGCGCGGCCGAATTCGCCGGGCTCCACCCGCCACAGCCCCACGGGCTCGAGCGCCTCTATCAGCGCCGCCGCGCGGTTCGGATTCTCGAACGGGTCCACGATGCGCCCGTGAACCATGTACTGCTTCGGCTGATGGGCAAGCTGGGTTTCGGTGAAGAACAGCTTCATGGAATCGGCCCCGCAACGTGCATGACGGCTGCGGAGCCTACTCTGTGGACGTCAGGAAGCGTCACCCCTGCATCGCGGCCCTACCGCGCCAAAGTCTGCGCCACGATTGGGTCGACCCGTCACACCGACAAGGACGGCCCGCCCGTGGCGGAGCTCGCTCTCTGGCCCGGTCGCCCCTCAGCCCTGCATCGCGGCCTTGATCACGTTGTCGGGGCCCACATCGTCGTTTCGCTCGACAGCGAGGAGACGGGCGAGGCGCCCGCGGGCGCGGTTCACGCGGCTCTTCACGGTGCCGACGGCAACGCCCGTGATCTCCGCGGCCTCCTCGTAGGAGAGCCCCTCGGCGGCCACGAGCAGAAGCGCCTCGCGCTGATCGAGGGGGATCGTCTGCAGGGCGCGCTGGAAATCTTCGAAATCGAGGTGCGATTGCTGATCCGGATGCGTCTTCAGCCGCGCCGAATAGGAGCCGTCCGCGTCCTCGACCTCGCGTACCCGCTTGCGGTGGGCTGAGTAGACGAGGTTGCGCAGAATCGTGAAGAGCCAAGCCCCGAAATTGGTGCCCTCCTCGAACCGGTCGCGATGCTGCCAGGCGCGCACGATCGTGTCCTGAACGATGTCGTCGGCGCGGTCGCGATCCTTGAGGAGCGAGAAAGCGAACGCGCGCAGGCTGGGGATCGAGGCGATGAGATTCTCGCGGAAGGTGCCATCTTCGGCCATGGCGCCCTCCCTCACGACAGCCGACGGATCAGATCGGCGAGGTGCTCGGGCACGGGCTGGTTGAGGAGGTCTTCGTACATCCCCCGCAGGCCGATCCCGATCTGTCCCTGACTCAGCAGGTCAATCGTCGCCTCGCTCTCTTCCCGATAAACAGGATGGATGTGAACCACCCCATACCCCATCCTCTCCTGATCGACCGCTTGCGCGGCCGAACCGGCCTGCTTCTTCTCGCTCGCCACTGGAAGTCCCCCGACTGAATGGCCCAAAGCGAATTAACTCACGTTATTTCCCATGGTTTCCCAGGTATTCCGGGTTCATTTCGCCGCACCCCCGAGCACCCCGAAAAAAGGTCAGCAATTTTCCCGAAAGGCGGCAGGAACTGCGCTGTTTGAGGCGGGTTAGCTTCCCATGAAGCCTAGCTTGTCCTCCCGCCTCGTCCTCGGCTGCGCCATCCTGCTGGGCACCCTTGGTTCCGCCCTCGCGCAATCGGCGTCCTGCGAGCGCTACCGCGCTGAACTCGCCTCCCTGAACCGTGCCGGCACCGCCGCGCGGAGCGCCGAGGCCAATGCCCAGCGCTACCAGGCGGAAATCAACCGCCTGACGGGCTATTACCGCTCCATCGGCTGCGAGCAGGGAGGCTTCTTCTTCCAGCCCGCCGCGGAATGCGCGCCGATCGCCCAGCGCATCCGTGCGCTTCAATCGACCTATGGGGCGGTGGCGTCGCAAGGCGATACGGACCCCGCTGCCATCGAGGCCCGCCGACGCCAGGTTCGCGCCGCCATCGCCAAGGCCTGCGAAGCGGCTTCTGAGACGGATGTGACCTCTGCCGAGGCCAAGCGGCAGAGCGAGCCCTCCCCGGTTGCTGCAACGGGCGGCGAGCGCCTCGTCTGCGTGCGCACCTGCGACGGCTTCTTCTTCCCCGTCGAGAACACCCCTACGGGCTCGGCGAACACCTCGTCGCTCTGCCGGGCGCTCTGCCCCAATGCGGAAGTGGCGGTCTACAAGGCGCCCCGCGACGGCGGGATCGAGAATGCCGTCTCGGAGTCGGGCGGCAAGCCCTACATGCAGCTCGCCAATGCCTTGAAGTACCAGAAGGCCTACGATCCCTCGTGCTCGTGCAAGAAGCAGGGGGAGAGCTGGGCGCAGGCGCTCCAGAAGGCCGAGCGGATGATCGCGTCGAACAAGAGCGACGTGGTGGTCACGCAGGCGGTGGCGGATCGCATGGTCCAGACCGCGGTGGGCAGCGCCAAATCCGCCAATCTCACCCGCCGCAGCGCCTCTCCGGCGACCGCAGCCGCAAAGGCTGCGGTGCCGGACGTGGAGACCACGGGCAGCGTGACCGGCGCGAAGCCGACCGAGGGTGAGAACGCGACGCCGCGCAAGCCCCGCATCATCGCCCCGGACGTGATCCCCGTCCCCCAGGCACCCTCGCCCTAGACGAGCGCGCCTGATCCCGGTGCTCCGAGCCCTAGACGAGCGCGCCTACAGAAGCCTCTCCGCCGTGCCTTTTAGGCGGCGCGAATCTCGCAGGGCGCGCTCGCCAGAGCGGCCTGCATGGTTTCGGCGAAGTGTTGGCGATCGAACGGCTTGTGGACGGTCGGGGTGCCGCGGTAGCGCTCCGGCAGAGCCATTGCGCCGTAGCCGGTGGCGAAGATCACCGGAATGCCCCGCGAGCGCAGGATGTCGGCAACCGGATAGGTGAGTTCGCCGCCCACATTGATGTCGAGCACGGCGGCCTGCACGTCCGCGACCTGCGCGAGGGCCTGCGCTTCGCCGAGCTTGGAAACGGGTCCGATAACCTCGACCCCCAGATCGAGAAGCATGTCCTCGATCAACATCGACACGATCGCCTCGTCCTCGACGAAGAGAACGCGGCAGACTTGGCCGCCATCCATTGTTGAGCCCCCACGGTAGTCGTTGGACGACACCGATCGGGCGAATCAGGTTGCATGCCCCTACGGAATGGTCGTCAGCCGCGCCGTACGCTCCAACCGTGTCGGGAACATGGAAGCTCGGCTATCGCGGCGGAGGCGATTGCGACGCCTCACTGGTGCAGCACTGAGTGCACCTCCCCTTCGGGGTTTCAATTGCATGCGGTCCGGGAACCCCGGACCCCTCTGGGGGCTTAGGAGGGGGCAACTTCCGACGGGCGTCTCATGCGTATCATCAGCCTCTTTCGTGCGTGCCTCCTCGCTGCCTTTTCACTCGGCGCAACGCTGGTGCAGGCCGGCGTGCTGATCGAGGTCGACAAGTCCACGCAACGCATGCAGGTCTCGGTCGACGACAAGGAGCGCTACTCCTGGCCCGTCTCCACCGGCCTGTCGCGCTACTCGACCCCGGGCGGAAACTACACGCCGTTCCGCCTCGAGGAGGATCATCGCTCGAAGGAATGGGACGACGCGCCCATGCCGCATTCGATCTTCTTCACGGGGCGTGGGCACGCGATCCACGGCAGCGATGCGGTGCGCAGCCTCGGCTCGCCGGCCTCGCACGGCTGCGTGCGCCTCTCCCGGGAGAACGCCGCCACGCTCTTTGCTCTCGTGCGCGAGGAAGGGCTCAACGACACCAAGATCGTGATCCGCGGCGACGAGCAGATCGCCATGGCCCGCAAGGCGCCGAAGACCCGGACGGTCGCCCGGGAGCCGGTCGCGGAACGTCGCGTTGTTCGGGAGCCGGCAGAGGAGCGTCGAGTCGTCCGGCAGGCCACGGCCGAGCGCCGTCAGGTTCGGCGGAGCGCGCCCGATCCGTACTGGGAGGATCAGGGTTATGCCCCGGCCCGGCGGTCCTCCCGTCAGGTCGAGCCGTTCTACACGCCGATGGACCGCGGCGGCTGGTGGTAAGGAACACCCTCGACACGGCTTTACCCCAGGTTAAGGTTAAGCTTACCTGATTTTGCCATGCTTTGGCCTCACGGAGCCGTGTGGCGGCCGCTGCCCCGATCCTTGAGGGCAGGCCCGATCGCGCTGGGGGCAAAGGCGTGGACATCTTCAGGCAGGGCCGCCACCGGGCGGCAAGCGGCTCCATTCGCCGGCTCGCTCTCGGCCTCGGCTTCACGATCACCCTTTGCCTCGCCCTCCCGGCCCAGGGCCCCGAAGCGGTGGCGCTCGGCGAAACCCGGACCCTCTCGTTCTTCCACACGCACACGAACGAGACCGCGACGATCACCTACAAGCGCAACGGGAGCTTCGATCCGGAAGGCCTGAAGCAGCTGAACTGGATCCTGCGCGACTGGCGGGCCCAGGAGGCAGCCACGATGGATCCGCGGCTCTTCGACGTGCTGTGGGAGGTGTATCGCGAGGTCGGCTCCCGCGAGCCGATCCACGTGATCTCCGCCTATCGCTCGCCGGGCACGAACGGCATGCTGCGGCGCGCGTCGAGCGGGGTCGCCGAGAACAGCCAGCACATGCAGGGCAGGGCCATCGATATCCGCCTGCCGGACGTGGACACGGCGCGGCTCCGAGCCGCCGCCATGCGGCTGCAATACGGCGGCGTCGGCTTCTATTCGTCGTCGGCCTTCGTGCATGTGGATACCGGCAGCGTGCGCGCTTGGCCGCGCATGACGCAGGACCAGCTCGCCCGCCTCTTCCCGGACGGCAAGACGCTGCATCTGCCCGCCAACGGCCAGCCACTCGCGGGCTACGAACAGGCGAAAGCCGAGATCCTGCCGCGCAATGCGGCGCTCGCCGCCCAGGCCACCTCCCCCGGCGGAGGCTCCCTCGGCACGGCGCTGGCCGCTTTGTTTGGGCGCAAGAGCAGCGAGGGCCAGCAGGTGGCCTCCGCTCTGCCGGCCGCAGCGACCGCCTATGCGGCGCCCGAACCGTCCGTGCAGGCGGCAAGCCTCGTGCCTCTGCCGCCGCCCCGTCCGGGCCAGCGCCCGCCCGAAGCACTTCCGCAGGCGGCCTATGCGGTGGCCTCCCTGGACCCCGTCGCCGCCCCGGCCGAGCCCGCAACGGGCCTGCGCCCCCTGTTCTCGCCCCAGCCCCTCGACGGAGCCGCGCGCAAGCCCGCGAAGACGGCTGTCGCGCAGGTCAGGGCCGTGCCGGTTCCGCCCCCCGCTTCGGGCCTCGATGTCAGCGTTCCGGCGCTGGCCACGGGCCTCTCGCCCGATCCCGTCGCCGATCTCGGGCGTGCGCGCTTCACGGGGCCTGCCGTGAAGCCCCTCCCCCGCTTCCAGATCGCCGACGCCCGTTTCTAGCAGGCGGAAGCGGCTCGCCGGTTCGCGGGTCTCGCATCCCTTCGCCTCAGGATTTTCCCTTAGGGTGCGTGCGGATACCGCCGCCTCCTCCTGGGGCGTATCTCTCGTGTGTCGATCAGAACGCAAGACAACGAGGATCCAATGACAACCGCGTTCGCTCCGGGCGGCCTCGCCCCCCATGAGCCCCGCCCCCGCTCCATGCGACGGGCTCTCGCCGGCGTCGCCGCCCTGCTCGGCGGCCTGACCGCCGCCCTCCCGGCCCAGGCCCATGTGAAGTGGTTTGCGCCCTACATCGTGGATGCCGCGCCCCAGCCGATCGGCGCGACGCTGACGAACCCCTGGTTCTGGACCGGCATCGGGCTCGTGCTGGCCTTCTTCCTGGCGACCCTCGCGGTCGAGCGCTCCCCCATCGGCCGGGCCGTGCTCGGCGGCCTCGACCGCACCTCGGCGCCGCTCTGGAACCGCGCGGACGATTTCATGCGCGCCTCGACCGGCGCCTTCTTCATCGCGATCTTCGCGGTGGGCGGCGTCTATCTCACGCCCGACCTGAAGACCGATTCCGAGCTGATCTCCTGGGCCCAGCTCCTGATCGCAGCCTGCGTGTTTTCGCGCCGGACCATGCCGATCGCGGCCGCCGGCATCATCGCCCTGTGGGTGGTGGCGCTTCGCGAATACGACTTCTTCCACCTGCTCGACTATCTGGCGCTCGGCGTCGGCGTGGCCGGCTATCTCGTGCTCGCTTCCGCCAACGACGAGAAGTGGCGTGCGCGCCGGTTCCTCATCCTGCGTTGGGGCGTGGCCATCGCGCTGATGTGGTCGAGCCTCGAGAAGTTCGCCTATCCGAACTGGTTCTACCCCCTCGTCGAGGAGAAGCCGTTCCTCACCTTCGGCATGCCCCGCGACGTGTTCATCCCGATGGCGGGGGTGGCGGAGTTCACCCTGGGCTTCGGCCTGCTGTGGACGCCTCTCGTGCGCCGGCTCTCGGCCGTGGCCCTGCTCGTGATCTTCTTCACGGCGGTCTATCCCTTCGGCCGCATCGACCTCGTGGGCCACGCGCTCATCATGGCGGTGCTGTTCCTGGTCGCCGCGGATCCCTGCACCCGCGCCGGCGTGCCGGCGGCCCGGCTGCGGAGCGCAGGCGTCAGCCTCGGCCGCCTGACCGCGGTGCCCGCCGGCCTCGCAGTGGCGCTGATGGTGCTGGTGTCCGGCTATTGGGGTCTTCACGCCGCCCTCTACAACAGCGTCGAGCGGCCGGCCGTGGAGATGAGCACCCATACCCACAGCAAGGAACACCCGCACGGGCCCCAGGCCCCGCGTCACGCGCATTGAGGGGCGTCGCGCCTCGCACGGAAATGAAAGGCCGGTGCCCCTGGGCTCCGGCCTTTCATGCGGGCTTTAGGGCTTCGCGTTGATGACGAGGAGCAGGCGCAGGATCTGCGCGGATCCGACGAGCAGCAGGCCGAGCCCCATCACGCCGGCCATCACCGCATATTCCACCGTGAGCGGCTTCTCCTCGCTCCGCCGCAGCCACAGCTCCCAGGCCCCGTACGCGCCATAGGCCGCGATCACGATGCCGACGATCGAGAAGAGAACAATCAGAGAGGTTGTCGCCACAGCGCTGCCCGCCTTTTGGTCTGCCCGCCCGTCATAGAGCAGAGCGGGCCGTTCGATAAGCGCCCCGGCTTCGGTCCACGCCCGAAGGCGGCGAAGTCGGCGGCGGTTGCGCTCCCCAGGTGAATGCGCTCTCATCCCCCAAACAACACGTTCGGTCCGGCGCGCCGGCGCGGTTCCGCGTCCGCCGCCTCAGGGGATCGTCGAGGGAGGTTTCATGTCACGCCACGTTCTGTCCACCCGCCGCGGCCTCTTCGCTCTCGCGCTCTCGCTCGCCGCCGGATTGGCATCTTCGGCCGCCCTGGCACAGGCCGCGAATTATCCGAGCCGTCCGGTGAAGATCATCGTGCCGTTCGCGGCGGGCGGCACCACGGACATCTTCGCGCGCCTCATCGGCGAGCGGCTCTCGCAGCAGCTCGGCCAGCAATTCGTGATCGAGAATCGCGGCGGCGCCGGCGGCAATCCGGGCACGGACGCGGTCGCGAAGGCGGAGCCCGACGGCTACACCCTCGTGATGGGCACGGTGGGCACCCATGCCATCAATGCGAGCCTCTACGCCAAGATGCCCTACGACCCGCTCACCGATTTCGCGCCGGTGGCCTATGCGGCGGGCGTGCCGAACCTGATGGTGGTGAACCCGAAGACCGTGAAGGCCACCACGGTGCAGGACTTCATCGCCGAGGCGAAGGCTTCGCAGCGCAAGTTCAACATGGCCTCGTCGGGCAACGGCACCTCGATTCACCTCTCGGGCGAGCTCTTCAAGCAGAGCACCGGGGTGGAGATGCCCCACGTGCCCTATCGCGGCAGCGGCCCGGCCATCAACGACCTCATCGGCGGGCAGGTCGACATCATGTTCGACAACCTGCCCTCCTCGATCGAGCACGCGAAGGCGGGAAGCCTGCGGGCGCTGGCCGTGACCTCGGCGAAGCGTTCACCCGCCATGCCCGACGTGCCGACCCTGGGGGAATCGGGGCTGCCGGGCTTCGAGGCGACGAGCTGGTTCGCGCTCTTCGCGCCGAAGGGCACGCCGGCCGAGATCACCACGAAGCTGAACCAGGAGGTCCGCAAGGCCCTCGACACCCCCGAGCTGCAGAAGCGCTTCGCGGATCTCGGCGGCGAGTTGAAGCCCATGAGCCCGGACGAACTCATGGCCTATGTGCGCTCCGAGCACGAGAAGTGGGCCAAGGTCGTGAAGGCTTCCGGCGCCAAGGTCGACTAGGCGCCAGCGGCATGATCACCGCGGACCTGACCGGCCGCCGGGTGCTCGTCACCGGCGGCGCGTCGGGGATCGGGCTTGCGGCCGTGGAGCTCTTCGCCGGATGCGGCGCCGCCGTGGCGCTGAACCATCTGGCCGACGACCCGCGCGGACCGGCGGCCTGCGAGCGCCTGGCGCGGAGCGGCCTCACCGTGGTCTCAGCGCCCGGCACCGTCGCGACCGCGGAGAGCGCTGAAGGCATGGTCGAGGCGGCGATCGCGCGCCTCGGCGGGCTCGACGTGCTGATCAACAACGCCGCCACCCCCGTCAGCGCCGAGCCGGTGGATTTCGCGCGGCTCGAGGCCATGACGGAGGAGTTCTGGGAGCTCAGCCTCTCGACCAACCTGATCGGCCCGTTCCGCTGTGCCCGCGCGGCGGCGCCCGCGCTGCGGCAGGCGCGCGGCGCCATTGTGAACACGGCCTCCGTTGCGGGATTGGGACGGCGCGGCAGCAGCATCGCCTACGCGGCCGGTAAGGCCGGGCTCATCAACCTCACCCGCAGCCTCGCCCGGGCTCTCGCACCCGACGTGCGCGTGAACGCCGTCGCGCCGGGCCTCATCGCAACGCCCTGGACGGAGGGCTGGTCCGAGGAGCGGCGCGCCACCACCGTGAGCCGCACGCTCCTCGACCGCCTGGGCCAGCCCGCCGAGATCGCGCAGGCGATGCTCTACCTTGCGGTCGGCGCCACCTACATGACGGGCGAAACCATCGTCCTCGACGGCGGCGCCAATTAGCGCAGATGCCGGGCCGGGGTTGCTCAATCAAGTTTTGAGAGAAGACGATTTGGTGGTGGAGGCAGTTGTTGTCAAACCTGCCTCTGGGCGTGGTTCCCCTGCTATGAGGGAAATCTGCAGGGAAAAGCGGAAAGCCTGAAGGTCAGAGGCTTCTCCCCGCCTGCCCCGTCCGCTCTCCCGGCGCGGCCCGGCACCTCGGAGCACTGTCTTTGTCAACGATATCAGACACCTGCGCATCCCCGCGCGGTACGCCACACCCGATTCGTCAGGCGGCAGTCCCTTTCGGGCATCTCGCGGACAACCCACCGCCCCCTTTCCGGGGCGGATCACCTTTGGATCCCCCAATCTAAGCGGTGAGCGCAGCCAGGAGCCTTCTGGCAGCGGGGTTGACCTCTTGCTCCAAAGGATCACTGCAATGGCCAACCGCCCCTCTCCCGCGTCTCAATCCGCTCGCATCACGTCTGCCCTCCCTCAGCTGAACGGAGCCGGACAGAACGCCTCCGGCTCCTCCAAGCTCAAGGCTCTGTCTCGTGAGCTTCAGCTTACGGTCGAGCATGTCCCCCACACGAGCCTGCGGGCCTACAAGCGCAGCTTACGCACCCACACCCCACAGCACATCGAGCAGCTCAAGGCTTTCATTCAGGCCTTTGGCCTCGTGCAGCCCATCCTCGTTAGCCGAGACGGCGAGATCATCGCGGGCCACGGCCTTTTCGAGGCGGCGCGTCAGGCCGGCCACCATACAGTGCCGATCATCCGCGTGGCTCATCTCGACGAACCCGAGATCCGAGCCTTGCGGATTGCCCTGAACCGCCTCGCCGAGACGTCTGGGTGGAACACCAAGCTCCTGGCCCTTGAACTCGAGGAGCTGGTTGTGATCGATCGCACTCTCGACCCCTCGTTCGACCTGTCGATCACAGGCTTTGCCTCACCTGAAATCGACCAGCTCATCGAGACTCACAGGGCTAAAGAAGCAGAGGCTGAGGCAGCCCTCCCCGAGCCGTCGCCCGGAGCACCAGTCGCCCGCCTTGGTGATTTCTGGCTCTGGGGCAAGCCCGCCTGATCTGCGGCGATGCGCGTGAGGAGGCCACCTATGCCGCGCTCCTGGGTGAGGAGCGGGCGAGCATGGGCATCCATGACGCGCCATACGACGTCAAGATCTCCGGCCACGTCGCCAAGCCGGGCCGCCACCGCGAGTTCGTCAAGTGCTCTGGCGAGCTAGGTGAGGCCTTCACCCCGTTCCTTACGGACTTCCTGCAGGCCAGCACGCGCTTTCTCGAGCCGGGTAGCTATCAGTTCTGCTTCATGGACTGGCGCCACATGGGCGAGATGCTCTCCGCCAGTAAGGCAGCCGGTCTTGAGCTCAAGAATCTGTGCATCTGGAACAAGGGCATGGAAGCGATGGGTTCACTCTACCGCTCACAGTACGAACTGATCTTCGTGTTCAAGGAGCCGGGAGCGCCAGGCATTAATGGCGTGCAGCTTGGCAAGTACTCGCGAAATAGCACGAACTTCTGGGATTATCCTGGCGCGGCCTCGCTCCGGAAGGAGCTGGAGCTTCACCCGACACCGAAGTCGGTGAGCCTCGTCGCCGATGCCATCCGGGATGTGACCCGGCGCAACGACATCGTGCTCGATGCGTTCTCGGGCTCGGGCACCACCATCATGGCCTATGCCAAGGTGGGGCGCCGAGCCTACGCGGTCGAGCTCGACCCGCACTACGTGGATGTGGGTGTTCGCCGCTGGCAGGAGTGGTCGGGGTGCGAGGCAAAAAACGCCCAGACAGGTTTGACCTTTGCCCAGATGGAGGAGGCACGGCGTGCCTCCCCCGAAGGGCCTCTCCTCGGGAATCCGCCCATTGAGGATCCGCTGACCAGGGACCGGCGGGCTAAGGGCCCCGATCCGCAAGATACCGCTGAGCCCCTGGTGGTCCGCCACCGCGTGCGCCGGGCCGCGTGTGAGGGGTTGGGCTATGGCACGCCAGACAAACGAAACCCCAGCCGCTTATGAGCTCGGCCGGGGCAAGCCGCCCCGGGCCAGCCAGTTCAAACCGGGCCGCTCCGGCAACCCCGCTGGTCGCAAGAGGGGCAGGAATGGCCGCAAGCGACGCGTGTCAGTGGTCGAGGCCGTGATATTGCGGCTCGTCCAGGAAAGGCTTCGCGGCCAGTTGCGAGCGCTGGACAGTGCTCTCGACCGCAATGAGCAGCATGTGGATGAGGGGCCTTAGAGGCAGGCGGAGCTGCCCGAGGAGGACCTCGCCCTTCTCGAGCGCCTGGTGGGCACACGAGCACGTCGAGCCTCGAACGGGCGCGGGGGCGACCTCTCCCAGACAGAGAACGGGACGGGGGAGGCAGACAATGACTGATCACACGCGTCTGCTGCGGGCTCTCCTACGCCAGGATCTGTCCGCCTTCAGCCAGAAGGTGTTCATGACGCTCGAACCCGGCACGGAGTACCAGCACACCTGGCACATCGATCACATCGTCTGGCAGCTCTCACGCGTGATCAGAGGTGAGGTGCGCCGCCTCATCATCAACGTGCCGCCCCGCTCGATGAAGTCGATCATCGTCTCAATCGGCTGTACGGCCTGGATCATGGGGCGGGACCCCACAAAGCGGGTCATCTGTGTGTCCTATGCCGACGATCTCGCGCGCAAGCTCTCGATCGATACACGTCGGGTGCTGGAGAGCCCCTGATACCGGCCGCGCGCCGGCTTCAGAGCGCATGCGGCTTGGGGCCGAGCTCAGGGAGGTCGCGCGAACCCTCTCGGATCGCGACCTCGCCATTGCTGTCGCGCAGCTCGGGGCGTTCCTTCGCTTCGAGAAAAGCAAGTAAACGACCGGCGTCGGAGGGAGCGAGTGCTGACCAAGGCCAATGCACCACGTCACAATGGGGCTGTGCCCAAGTAGACGTGAGCTTCTACAGCTTCAGATCAGCCGCCTGGAGCCTCTGAAGAATCAACTCGTATACGATGGTGCGGCGTCTGCTGCGGAACGATGCACCTGTCGCGGCCAGGCACTCATCCAGCTTAAGGGAGTTCGCGCGGAACATTGATCATCGCGAACCTACGTACGTGACAGATACACAGGAGCGGACGAGCCACATGCCTCAGCACTTCTTGTCAAAACGTCCCTTATGCGAATCTACACTGTAGCCGGGTGGATTCCATCTCGAAGTGCGAACCCTAGGATTTGTAGGCGTTTGCGCCTCTGGAGGATCTCGCATGGGACAGTGCTACCGGCAGCTGACGCTTGAGGAGCGCCGGACCGTCTTCCGCTTGAGAGCAGCCC
>DASZAZ010000106.1:0-77289 GCA_035944635.1 Microvirga sp. | reverse complement strand
CCCTTCAGGAGATCAGGAAGGCAAAGCTCATTACGCTTAAGGGCGACACCCTCAAGGTGCTGGACTGGGACGGGCTCCGGAAGGCCGGTGAGTTCGACCCCACCTACCTCCACCTGGAGAAGCCGCAAGCCGCCGCCTGAGACGCGGGACTACAGCCCCAGCCGTTCGCTGATCCAGCCTTGGGTGGCCTGACCGGTGTTTTGGACCGGGTTCAGTGAGACTGCTGCATGGCGGCAGGTGTGGGGAGTTGCTGTGCGAAGGCCAGCAGGGACAGGGGCGCAGGCGGTTGGTAGCCCTAGGACGAATGAGGTCGAACCCTGTTGTAGTGATCCCTCCATGCTCCGATCACCGCCTGTGCGTCTTGTAAGCTGGAGATGATCCCGCACTTTAGGCACCCGTCCTCGAGCTTGCCGTTGAAGCTCTCGTACGTCACCCGTTCTCCCAGGGGCTGCCGGGCTCGATGGACAAGGGCTTCGTGCCTAGCCCCGCCAGCCACTCCCGCAGCGCCTTAGCGATCGTCTCGGGGCCATTGTCACACCGAACGTGCTCCGGGATGCCCTTCTCGGCATGGCGTCAGGCCTCGCCATCGTGCGAGCATCTCCCTAGCCCGAGTTCCCCTTTGCCGCCGAAGTCGGCAACCGAATCCTCCGGGCCTCCATCCTGAGCCGCTGTCCGGCTGCGCCGACGATCCCGATCGGCCCCGGGCTGCGATGCCGGTTTTGGGCAGTAGCGATTCTCACCCTCTGAAGCTGATATAGAGGGTCATGATCTAGCATCAGTGACCCACAGCACGAGCGCTTTGAGCCCAGTTTGAGCGCGTCTTCGAAAAGCGAAGGCTGAGACTGATCTCCGCCTTTGCCATCTTTGTGCTCAATCGCGACCGTCAGAACTGGCCGCTGACATTAATTGCGCTATCAAGTTTCGCTGACGGTCTCAAAAGGGGTCTCGATGACGGACGGCTTCACTCGTGCAGACTTCCTACGAGCTGGGCTGGCGACGCTAGCTACCGGCGCAACGGCTCCGCTCTTCGCGTCCACCGGCACTCCACGGCCTGTCCGGCATAAGGGCCCTCCCAGCCCACCATCCCTCCTCGATCTCGTCTTCGAACCTATTCATCAGTTCCGTGCCTTCGACCTACTCCCACGCGAGTTTCTCCAAGTAGAGGAACGTTTTGAGGGGACTGCGCTGAGCCCTTCTCGAGAAGCGCTGTCCAAAGGAGCTCCGGCCCGACTCACGCTCCAGAATGGTCGGCTGAGCATTGTATCGTCCCAGGCTGAGCCAACGCTGGTCCGCCTAACGGCAGGGCTGGTGGCGCCGTTTGGATCGGTCATCGTGAAAGCCCCCCCGACCGAAGGGAGCCCGCCGGACGGGGGAGCGACGCTCTTTGCCGGGCTCGTGCGGGATGTCGACAACTATGTGATCGCGGCCTTTGAGAAGGAACCTGACCCGGGCAGCAACGCGGTGAGCATCGACGTCTGCGTCGAAGGCAGAAGGACGCGCGTCGCTACCATTGGTGCTAATCTGACAAATGCGACCGAGTTCGCCTTCGCAGTGAACGAGAACTACGTCACAGCGCTCATTGCGGACGGGTCGAAGTGGATCCCAGTCGTTCAACATCATATTGCTAATCTGTTGGACTTGAGGAACCCGACCGTCCTGCAGCGCTATCGCTTTGGCTTTGGCAGTGGCGGGATTGATAGAAATTTTACGGTTGAAAGCGTTCGCGCAGGCTACTTCGGGCAAGTAGGCATCCGCGACCTGCATGTCGTAAGCTACGACGATGGAAGACCCTACATACGAGGAAGAAAACTTTACTTCACCGCGACCCAAGCAGGGCTGTCATTCTTTCAAGCCGCACATTGGGGAGTTTGGACGCTGGACCTCGATCAGCCTAACAGCATCGAGCCGGTCGCTACGTTGTTTTTTGCTCGCGACGGGCTCGTGCTGGGGGATCATGCCGGGCATATCGTTGTCGATGAGCGAAGCGGCGGCTTTCACGTTGCAGTAAGCAGCTGGGGTGACTTCGCGTTCAACGGCGTCCATGTCCGCTATTGCCGAACCTTCGAAGACATCCTCAGCGGAGTCCATGTTCTGAAGAGTACGAGAATGCCGCTTCCGACGCCGGTCAGCGCATGGGATCCATCGATGGTGCGTATAGACGAGCGCTGGTACGTCGGCTTTGTCGAGAGCTCGATCCAAGATCCCGGGAATTTCGTGTTCTGGCCAGCCCTAGCACGGGGCAGAAGCGGCGGTCCGATCACTCAATTAACCAGAGTCGGCGCCGATCGGACGCGTCGGCAAACCGAGGGCACAATCCTGCAGAAAGTTGGAGGACGTTGGTATCTTCTCGCTAGTGACGGAGCCAATCGGAAATACCGAGCCTACGATCTGTCTATGCGTCTTGTAGGGTTCCTGAGAGCCCCATACGGAAGCAACCTTCCCCACCCGCAGGTCATTCCTATCCCGGAGAATGACCGGGCGGCTTACCTGTTGATCACTTTCGATGGAACGCCGTACCACGACGAGGTGCTGGACTACGGCACGCATGGTGATGTCATCATCATGCGTGCGATGCAGACTAGGTATGGTCACGAGTTTGAGCGGGCCGACGCGCCTCACCGATGAGCAGTCTGGCTCCTCGGCTTCAAGAAGGCATGCACGTTGTCAACTGTGGGGTGGAAGCGGCCTCTTCACCCAGCACTTGCTTCCCAGCTTGCACTCCGAGTGCCACAATTGCCGGCTACTCGTTTCCACTCGATTTCTGATCGTCCTCGGGGGCAGAGCCACCCCAGTAGGCCAACGAGGTTTGAGTAGGTCGGCTCGACAGCGAATGGGAGGTCCGAGCGGCTCCCAGGTAGCGCCGTCAGACCTGGAAAGGATTACCGACGTCCTCACACATGGCACAGGCATGGTTGGCGGAGCAGGACGAACGCGGATCTGCTTTGCGGGGCATGTCCCATACTAAAAAACATTCAAAGCCGCTCCTCTTGCGAATCCGGGCGGTTGCACTGCAGCGGTTTGGGCCTGGGCCAAGCGCGTTACCCTCTTGGTTGTGCGCTTCAACGCTCGCGCCCTGCAGAGCCGCAGGCGGCTTCCCTGAACCTGAGCATCGGTAGTCCATCATGAGGGCAGCCAAGCGCCCTGGCCTCCACATCGGCAACGCCAGCATTGCTCTCGGCACGACCCCAAGCTAGCCTTTTGACCAAGTGATCGGGCCGGCGGGGAGGCCGGTTCACAGCGCTGGGCTCCGGCCCCTGGCGCTGAACCAGGGAGGAGCCAATGGCGTCGGTTGAGATTCGCGGTGTCCGCAAGAGCTTCGGAGCCGTTCCGGTCTTGCATGGGGTGGATCTCAATATCAGGCAGGGGGATTTCACGGTCATAGTGGGCCCCTCGGGCTGCGGAAAATCGACCCTCCTGCGTTTAGTCGCCGGGCTTGAGGATGCGAGCGGCGGCGAGATCGTCATTGGCGACGACGTGGTGAACGACGTGCCCCCGGGGGGGCGCGACATCGCCATGGTGTTCCAGAACTACGCCCTCTATCCCCATATGACAGCGGCCGAAAACATGGCCTTTGGCCTCGAGAACAGCCGGGTGCCGCGTGACGAGATCCGGCGTCGCATCGCTGCGGCCGCCGAGACGCTCAGGATTCAGCCGCTCATGCAGCGCAAGCCGCGCGAGATGTCCGGCGGCCAGCGTCAGCGCGTCGCTATCGGCCGCGCCATCGTGCGCAATCCCAAGGTCTTCCTGTTCGACGAGCCGCTCTCCAACCTCGACGCGGGCTTGCGCGTGCAGATGCGGATCGAGATCGCAAAGCTGCACCAGCAGCTCAAGGCGACGATGATCTACGTAACGCACGATCAGGTCGAGGCCATGACCCTTGCGGACCAGATCGTCGTGCTCAACGAAGGACGGGTCGAGCAGATTGGTCGCCCGCTTGAACTCTATCACGCGCCGCTGAACACGTTCGTGGCCGGATTCATCGGCTCCCCGAAGATCAACCTTCTTCCCGGTCGCGTCCGGTCCGTTGGGCCGGATGGAGTCGCGGTGGATCTTCAAGCAGGCGGGACGCTAACCGCCCAGGTGGTTCCGGACGGGCTTGATGTCGGGAGCGAGGTGATTCTGGGCTTGCGCCCCGAGAGCCTTCACCCCGCCGCGGACGGGCAGGGTTTCAAAGCCCGCATCGATGTCATTGAGCGGCTTGGCAACGAGACGATGGTTTACGCCAGTCTGCCGAGCGGAGAGATCGTTGCTTTTGAGGATCGCAAGGCAAGCCGTATGGTAAGCGGCGAGACCGTGCAGGTGGGGGCGGATCCGATGGAGTGCCACCTCTTCCGCAAGGACGGCACCGCCTTGCAGCGAACGGGGCAGGCCCTCGCCCGCGCTCTGGAGGCCTGAGGCGATGTCGGCAACGCAATCCGCTGGTGTCATGGAGAACCCTGGTGCCGTCGCGGCGCGGCCCACGATCCGCAGGAGCGCGCGAGGGAAGCGGGGCGATGGCCTCGCGGCGCTCGCCTTCCTGACCCCCTACCTCGTCTTCTTCGTGCTCTTCCTCGCCTATCCGTTCGTCTGGGGCATCTGGATTAGCCTTCACGACTGGGAGCTCGTCGGCAAGGTTCGCAACTACATCGGCCTGGCCAACTATTGGGACATGTTCGAGGATCCGTTGTTCCTACTCTCGATCCGGAACACGTTTCTCTTCACGCTCATGACGGTACCAGCCATGGTGGTGGTGTCGCTGGGGCTCGCGCTGGCGCTTAACCGTGACACCCGGTTCCATGCGGTCCTGCGGGTGATCTTCTTCACCTCCAGCGTGTTTTCGGTCACGGTCGCGACCCTCATCTGGATCATGGTCTTGAGCCCGGATCGTGGCCTCGTGGCGCACCTCTTCCGCTCGGTTGGGATGCAGCCGATCGCATTCCTGGGCTCCCCTGACTGGGCAATGCCAGCGCTCACGGTCACAACGGTGTGGTGGAGCGTCGGCTTTCCGATGATCCTCTTTCTCGCCGGGCTGCAGCAGATCCCACAGGAGATCTACGATGCAGCACGAATAGACAATGCTTCAGCATGGCGCCGCCTTACCTGCATCACGCTCCCCTCGCTCCGGCGCACCATCGTTCTCGTGGTGGTTCTCCAGATCATCGCGCAGCTGCAGCTTTTCGGTCAGACGCTCATCATGACCGGTGGCGGACCCGCCGACCGCACCCGTTCCATGGTGCAGACCATCTACGAGACAGGGTTCACGGAGTGGCAGCTCGGCTACGCCTCGGCCATGTCGCTCTTTCTCTTCGGCGTCATGTTCCTGGCCTCCATGCTCCAGCTCTACATCTCGCGGCAGGAGGATTGAGGATGATCGACGCGCTGACGCGGTCCACGACTCCCGCCTTCCGCGAGGCCGGAACACTGTCTAGCCGGAGGGGTTGACCATGGCCGCAAAGCATCTCCGGTCGGAGCGTACCGCCGAGTACGCGATCCGAGCGGTGCTCCTGGTGCTCGCCGCGCTTTGGGTGATTCCGCTGATCTGGATTCTAGCCATGTCGTTCAAGCCGAACGACGCGCTGATGATGTCCACGGCCGGGCTCCTGCCGATCCCGTTCACGACCAAGAACTTCAGCGACATCCTGTTCGTGTCGATGACGCCGCGCTGGCTGTTCAACAGCGCGGTCGTAGCCCTTGGGACAACGGCGCTGACGCTGGTGGTGGCGTCGTTGGCGGGCTACGCCTTTGCCCGTCTGGAATTCCCTTTCAAGCGGACGCTCTTCATCATCGTGCTCGCCGGCCTCATGGTGCCCGAGCAGGCGCTCGTCATCCCGCTGCACGCGGTGGTGACCGGCTGGGAGCTGCACAACACCCATTTCGCCCTGATGGCGCCCCGCGTGGCGCTGCCGGTCGGCGTCTTCCTGATGACGCAGTTCTTCAAGGCGGTGCCGCGGGAACTCGAGGAAGCGGCCGCCATCGACAACGCCAGCCGGTTCACGATTTTCCGGCGCATCATGCTGCCGCTCTCGGTGCCGGCCCTTGTGACGCTCGGGATTTACACGTTCCTGCACAGCTGGAACGATTTCTTCTGGCCCCTCGTCTCAGCCACCAACACCAACATGTACACGATCACCGTGGGGCTCGCCTCGCTTCAGGGCAACTTCGCGCAGACCGAGGGCCTCGGCTTCGTGATGGCGACCGCCGTGTTCGCGAGCCTGCCCATCGTGATCGTCTACCTGATCTTTCAGAGATACCTCGTCCGCGGCGTTGCGCTGAGCACGGGGAAATAGGCCCGCGCCAGCCGCGGGGTACCAAGAGCTGTCCCCGGGAAGGGGACCAAGGAGGATGCAGTGCTCAAGAAATCGCTATTATCGTTGATGCTGTCGGGGGCGATCGTCATGCCCTTCGCGGCGGCCGCGCAGACCAAGACCGAGATCTCCCTGCTGCGCTTCTTCGGCGGCTGCGCCGACGAATACGCCAATGTGACCGATCTCGATAAGGCGGTCGGCGAGTGCGGCGTCATCCAGGTGCTGACCAACAAGTTCAATGCCGAGAACAAGGAGGGCATCAGGGTCAATACCCAAAACGTCGACTGGAACGCCTACTACGATCTCCTGTCGGCGAAGCTCGCCAGCAACGAGGCCCCGGACATCGGCGTCATGCACCGCAGCGTGCTGCCGAACTTCGTGGCGCGCGACCTCATCGAGCCGATCGGCGACGATCTCACCAAGGCGGGTGTCGATCTCAACGACTTCGCCAAGACAGCCCGCGAGGCGGTGACGTACGAGAACAAGACCTGGGGTTTGCCCTTCGACATCCATGCGCTGCTCTGGCACGTGAACGTCGACATCATGAAGGAGGCCGGCCTCGTCGACGCCAAGGGCGCGCCGATCATCCCGAAGAACGCGCAGGAGATCTTCGAGCAAGCCAAGATCGTCAAGGAGAAGACCGGCAAGCGCTACATGAGCATGGACGCCCGCAACGACGCGATGCCGGTGCGTGTGTTCAACATGCTGGTCTGGCAGCAGGGCGCGGACATCTTCTCGCCCGAGACCAACCGGCCTACCATCAACACGCCACAGGGCAAGCAGGCCCTCGACTTCATCCAGAAGGTCTATAAGGACGGCCTCGCGGTGGCGACGCACGGCAACGGCGAGTCGAGCCAGTCGTTCATCCGCGGCGAGGCGGCCGTGGCGGTGAACGGCACCTGGGCGGTCAACAACTTCTCGAACCAGGCCGCGAGCGGCAAGGCTGGGTTCAAGACCTACTCGGTCGCCGACTTCCCGCCGGTGTTCGGCAAGGCGACCTGGTCGGACAGCCACATGTGGGTGCTGCCCAAGAAGAACCGCACGCCCGAGCAGAAGGCTGCCGCCATCGGCTTCCTGAAGTACCTCAACGACAACGGCATCCATTGGGCCAAGACCGGCCACCTGCCGGTGCGGACCTCGGTGCTGCAGAGCGAGGCCTTCGCCAAGCTGCCGTTCCGCAACCTCTATGGCGAAACGGCGCAAATGGCCCGCGCCGTCCCGATGGTGCAGAACCAGCGGCCGGCGCAGGACGCCATGCGTGACTCGTTCGGCGCGGCGCTGCTGACCGACAAGTCCACGGGCGACGCCCTCGCGGATGCCCAGAGCAAGGTCGAGCGGCTCTTCCGCCGCGTCCGCTAACCTCTGCCTCGCCCCCGCCGCCGTGAGGCGGCGGGGGCTCTCTTTTTCTTTCCTGTTAGCTCCTATCACGGGACACCGGGCATGATCGGCTCCACCACCTTCCGCCCGCCGGCGATCCCGCTCGTCACCATCGATCCGCATACGAGCGTGTGGTCCCTGACCGACCGCCTCTACGACGACTGGCCCCGCCACTGGACCGGAACCCGCATGCCGCTCTTCGGGGCGGTGCGGGTGGACGGCGTGGCCTATCGGTTTCTCGGCGGTCCGGAATGGCTCGCCCGGCACGCGGAGCAGAAATCCTGCCAGGTCCACGCCACGCGCACGGAATACCGCTTCCATTGTGGTCCGGTGGAACTGACGGTCTCCTTCACGACGCCGCTTCTGCTGGACGACCTCGATCTCCTCTCACGGCCTCTCACCTATCTGACCTGCACGGCCCGCGCGCTCGACGCCGAGCCGCATCAGGTCTCGCTCTACGTCGACATGACCGGCGAATGGGCCGTCAACCTGCCCCATGAATGGGTGGTCTGGAACAAGCAATCACGCGACGGGCTCGAGATCCTCTCGTTCCGCTCAAAGGCTCAGCGGGTGCTGGCCGAGGCGGGCGACCACCGGCGCATCGAATGGGGTACGGCTTTCCTCGCGGTCCGCTCCGGGCGCGCGCAGGCCGTCGCTGGAGACATCGACATCGCCCGCGACACTTTCGTGGAGGAGGGGCGTCTGACCGGCGAAGGCCTGCAGAAACCGCCCCGCAAGGCGGGCTACAACCGCGATCCGGTGCTCGCGGTGATGAGCGACCTGTCGGTCCTGGGGAACGGCAGCGCCAGCGAGACGATCTTCATCGCCTACGACGACGAGGTCTCGGTCGAGTACTTCCACCAGCCCCTCAAGGCTTGGTGGCGCCGCAACGATGATGCCGATCCGATCGGCATGATTCTCGCAGCGGCCGCCGACCAAGAGGCCATCCTGGCCCGCGCCCGTGCTTTCGACGAAAAGCTCGTCGCAGACGCAACCCGGCTCGCCGGGCCGTCCTATGCCGGGTTGCTCTCGCTCGCCTACCGGCACTCGATTTCGGCCCACAAGCTCGTCGCGGGACCGGACGGTCGCCCGCTGTTCTTCTCCAAGGAGAATTTCTCCAACGGCTGCATCGCAACCGTCGACGTGACCTATCCGTCCGCGCCGATGTTCCTCATCTACAATCCGGTGTTCGTGCGCGGGATGCTCGATCCGATCTTCGACTATTGTGCGAGCGAGGACTGGCCCTATCCCTTTCCGGCCCACGACCTCGGCACCTATCCGAAGGCGAACGGTCAGGTCTATCGCGGCTACGTGAAGGGCGGCATCAACAGCATCCTCGAGACGCAGATGCCCGTTGAGGAAGCGGGCAACATGCTGATCCTGACCGCTGCGGTGGTGCGGGCGGAGGGGAAGAGCGATTACGCGGCCCAGTACTGGGACCTCCTGACCCAATGGGCCGACTACCTCGTGGAGGTGGATTTCAACCCGGGCGAACAGCTCTGCACTGACGATTTCTCCGGCGTCCTGGCCTGCAACGTGAATCTGTCCGCCAAGGCCATCATGGGGCTCGGCGCCTATGCCGCGCTGGCCGAGGCCCTGGGCAAGCCGGACGTCGCCGCTCGCTACCGTCGCGCCGCGGAAACCTTCGTGACCGAATGGCTCACGGGAGCGCCGGAGGGAGAGGGGACGCGGCTCGCCTTCGACCAAGACGGGACCTGGAGCCTGAAGTACAACCTGGTCTGGGACCGCCTCTTGTCACTCAACCTGTTTCCCGAGGAGGCACGGCGGCGGGAGCACCGGTTCTACCGCTCCAAGGTGATGAAGTACGGCATCCCGCTCGATCAGCGCCGGACGGTCACCAAGCCGGAATGGATGCTCTGGGCCGCGTCTCTCGTGGACGATCCCGACTTGTTCGGCGATTTCGTCGAGCGCATCCTGCGCTACGCCGACGAGACTCCGAACCGGGTACCCCTGGCGGATCTCTATCTCGCCTCGAACGGGCGGCAGATCGCCTTCCAGGCCCGCTCCGTGCTGGGTGGGTTCTGGATCCGGTTTCTGGAGCAATGGGCGAAGGAGGACTTCGCCTGGTCTTCGCTGGCTACGAAGGCCACGGCTCCCCAGTAGGGCTGCACGACTAGGGCGTGACACGAAGAACGGCCCGGACGTACGGGCCGTTCTCGTCTCTCGTCGGCTCGCGCCGCAGGGTCAGGCGAGCGCCGTGCGCAGGAGCGCCTCCGCGAGGTAGCTCGCGACCGGATCGAAACCGGGCGCGTCCTCCCGGAGGCGGAACGTGCTCATCACGAGCTTGCCCTTCCCGAAGGGCCGTTCCGCGACGATCGCGGCGGGCTTGTGGGCCCAGCCTACGAACACGCCCGCATGGACGCGCGATTCGAACTCCCAGGGCCGGAAGCCCGTCAGCACATGGTGCGGGATCACGCGCTCGAAGGCGAGATCGAGGATCGGACCGCCGGGGAAGTGCGCGAAGGCGGCGTGCCGGCGCAGCCAGTTGAAGCTCGTGATCCAGTCGCCGCGCCACATGGTACCATTACGCTCGTGCACGCCGACCGTCGGGAAGCGCCGGTCCATGTCGGAGAGGCCCGTGCCGGAGGCGCGGCGGCGCGCCCGGTTCGGGCTGCCGCCGTCCGGAACGGGGTCCGCGGGGTCCTGCCAATAGGGCGGCTGCCGCGGCGGCTCGTCCCGGCGGATGAACTTCTGGTCCGGATCGTCGCCGGCGAGCAGGAGGTAACGACCGCCCTGTCGGATTGCCTCCACATCCCCAGCGTCGACGGAGCGTACCACGACCACATCGGCGGCCTCGGCTCCGGAGGCCGCGGCGTAGCCGAGCCCATTGAAGAAATCGAGGAGCTCCGGATGAGCGGACCAGACGCGCAGAGATGAACCGGCAGCCCGCTTCGGGTAGGCCGAGACGTCGAGGCTGTTGCGCGAAAGCTCCCGCCCCGACCCGTCTCTCAGCGAGAAGGCGATCCGCAGCCGCGCTGGCGCATCGAGCTCCGGCACCGGGACGCGGATCGGATCGACGGCGGTCACCGAGAGGGGCTCCGCCGACCCGAGCGCGAGGCGGCCTCCGGCCTTATGCCCTTCAAGGGCCCATTCCAGGATCGTGTCCGCCGGCAGTGCGGTGCCGCCGGCGGACACGAGGGGTGCGATCTCGATGGTCTCGCCGCACCAAAAGGCCCAGCGCTCGACCTTCGGGACGATGACGACATCGGCGTTGATCTCCACGAAACGCTCATGGAAGATGCGCAGGTTGCGCCGCATGTCCATGAGGCCGTTGGCCTCCCAGTGCACGTCCGTGAACTCGGTCAACACGTAACCCATGATCGAGGCATGGCTGCGCATGGATTCGATCTGGTACTTCAGGGTGTGGAACTGGTGCCACTGGGTGGCGGCCACGAAGCGGTCGAAGCTCCCGAAGGCGCGGTCCATGCGCAGGACCTCGAAGCGCTCTCTCATCCCGTGCGGGTAGGCGGTGCCGTCGCCCCAGCTCTGGCCCGTCTCCATCCACCAGGGCTCCGAACCGTCCTCGTTCGCGAGCTGATCAGGATGGGGCAGGCCCCACACGCCGAACTCCGAGACCACGAGCGGCTCCCGTCCGGTCTGCTGCGCGTCGCCGTGGGGGCTGTAGGTCCAGGACGCGGCTGACGCGAACTCTTCTGTGAGCTTGTCCCATTCGATCCGGCGCTCCGGCAGGGCGCGATAGTAGTGATAGTCGTTGAGGTCGGACTTCAGGTGAAAGTTCGGCTGGCAGGGCGAGTTGTCGACGACGAGGCGGGTCGGGTCGAGGCCCTTGAGCCAGTGGTACATCTCCACCAGCCAGCGCCGGTGGTCCTCGTCCTCCGGCAGCTCCGTGCCCCAATCCTCGTTGATAATCGTCCAGGCGATGATCGAAGGGTGATTGGAGTCCCGTGCTAGAATCCCCTCCAGAGTCTCCTTTGCGCGCTGCCCCGCCTGCGGGGAGAAAAACGCGAAGTTGGGGAGTTCGGTCCAGATCAGCATGCCGAGCCGATCGGCGACCTCGTAATAGCGCGGATCTGGCACCTTGATGTGGACACGCAGGCAGTTGAGCCCGAGACGCTTCGCCTTGAGGACTTGGTCTTCCAGGAATTCGAGCGACGGCGGGGTCGCAATGGTGTCGGGGTAATAGTCTTGGTCTAACGCTCCGCGCAGGTAGAGCGGCTTTCCGTTCAGGAGAATTCGCCCGTCCCGAGCCTCGATGGTGCGGAACCCGAAGGTATCGCTCCAACGGTCGAGGGGACCATCAGAGCCGGTCAATTCCAAATCGAGGCGGTAGAGGTTCGGCGCGTCCGTCGACCAGGCTTTCGGGCCATCCACACGCAGCGTGACCTGCGCCTCGTCCTCTCCGTGGAGCGTGACCCGGCCCTCGGCCGCGACGGTCCCGTCGGGACCGCGGACTGTGGCCACGAGGCTGCCGGCGGGCGTGCCCGCCAAGAGAATGCGCGCACGCACCTCGCCGCTTTCGAGATCAGCGACAATGGTGCCGCGGCGGACATGCTGCTGGTGGCGGGCTTCCAGCCGGACCGATTGCCAAATGCCCCCGATGGGACCGTACCAGCTCTGCTTGCCGTGAGGGACCTCGGGAAAGGGAGCGTCAGGGTAGCGATCGGCCTCGCTCGTGGGCAGGGTCACGCGAACCTGCACCTCGTGCTCGCCCGTGACATCGTTCCCGAGGACGAACTCGAAGGGGAGATAGCCGCCCTCATGCGTGCCGATCAGCCGCCCATCAAGGCTGACTTCCGCGCGGTGGCTGACCGCCCCGAAAAACAGGACAACCTCTTGCCCGTGCCAGTTCTGCGGGATCACGATGCGCCTACGGTAGACGGCGGTGCCACTCTCATGCCTGAGATCGCCGAAGAGCGCTTGCCAGGGAGCGGGAACCTGCGCGACGCGCCAAGCCTCGCTGTCTTCCATCCGGAAATCCCAGTTGCCATCTAGGTTCAACGTGACGCGCATGCCGTCGGCAGCCTGGTCAGGGGCAATAGCAAGAGAGGCATCGGCAGCTGGGAGCATCGGAGGGCCTTTAAGAGAGTGTACAGGTTCGCTCATGTCAGTCCGTCCGGACGACGGACGCACATTCCCCTTTTATTCCATTTGCCATCCTCTGGAAGACGCTGAGGCGGCTGACCCGCGCAGGCGTCCACAACACCGCGTTCGGTAGCCCAAGTCAGCTTTGCTGGGGCCATATGGCTGTGGTTGCTACCAGCCATCCGCGCTGGTCCCCACGAAGTCCGATCCGACCGGTGTCATCCGGCGCTGTACGACCGTTGGTCTAGATGCTCCCCAAGCCGCCTGCCCAGTGCCGGGAACGTGAACAAGAGTGGCCTTCCCTTGAGTTACCGGCCGGACAAAACTCTGTCTGTTCTGGCGATTCGAGGGTGCCGCATGGCCGTCAGTAGATCCTTCCTCCGCACCCGAAGCGGCGCTGATCGAGAGCTGGTCGCCGGATGCTAGTCGTGAGGTCAGCACTCACATCAGCTCGCCTAGCTGCGCGTCGCTAACGCACTTTCTGTTACCAATGTTCAAGAGAAGCTCTGCCTCTCCGACTGGGATAGGCGTAGCGCCA
Source organism: Microvirga sp. (assembly GCA_035944635.1). GTDB lineage: Bacteria > Pseudomonadota > Alphaproteobacteria > Rhizobiales > Beijerinckiaceae > Microvirga. The sequence goes on along the minus strand of DASZAZ010000106.1, from coordinate 64,026 downwards.
CCGTCGGGAGGGACACCCATGGCAAGATTGAACGTCAACGGCCAATCCATCGAAGTGGATGCGGACGAGAACACGCCGCTCCTGTGGGCGCTCCGCGAACAGGCTGGGCTGACCGGCACGAAGTATGGTTGCGGCATTGCCCAGTGCGGTGCCTGTACGGTGCATATCGACGGCGTCGCGCAGCGTTCCTGCGTGCTTCCGATCGCGGCGATCACCCCAGACCAGAAGATCGTCACGATCGAGGGGCTGTCGCCCGACGCCTCGCACCCGGTCCAGAAGGCATGGCTCGCCCTCGACGTTCCGCAATGCGGCTTCTGCCAGTCCGGGATGATCATGGCTTCCGCCGCTCTCCTGCAAACGACGCCGAAGCCTACCGACGAGGACATCAACCGGGAGATCACAAACATCTGCCGATGCGGCACCTACAACAGGGTGCGGGCCGCGATCAAACTCGCTGCCGAAGGCGGCGAAGTGCGTGGCGGTTGAGACCGGGCTGGATCAGGAGAGCTTCACGATGACAATCCCCCAAACCCTTCGACCCTCCCGCCGCAGCTTTCTTGCGGGCTCGACCGCGGCAGCCTCCGGGCTCGTGCTCGGCTTCCATATTCCCTTTGGCACCGCCGCTCATGCGCAGAGCACCGGGGCACCCGCTTCGCCCGAGGTGAATGCCTGGGTGGCGATCCGGCCCGACGACACCGTCGTGATCCGCATCGCCCGCTCCGAGATGGGCCAGGGCACGCTCACGGGCCTCGCGCAGCTCGTGGCCGAAGAGCTCGAATGCGACTGGTCGAAGGTCACGACCGAATACCCGACCCCGGGCCAGAACCTCGCCCGCAACCGGGTATGGCGCAACTTCTCCACCGGCGGCAGCCAGGGCATCCGCCAGTCGCAGGATTATGTGCGCCAAGGCGGCGCGGCCGCGCGCCAGATGCTGGTCCAGGCCGCCGCGAACGGCTGGGGCGTTCCCGTCGGTGAGTGCCAGGTGTCCAAAGGCGTGATCTCCCACACGGCCTCCGGACGTTCGACCACCTACGGCAAGGTCGCGGATGCAGCCGCCAAGCTTGAGCCGCCACAATCGGTGATCTTGAAGGATCCGAGGACGTGGACGATCGCCGGCAAACCGGTGAAACGCCTCGACACCGCCGAAAAGCTCAACGGCAAGCAGGTCTACGGCATGGACCTGCAGCTGCCGGGCATGGTCAACGCGGCAATCAAGGCCTGTCCGGTTTTCGGCGGCAAGGTGCAAAGCTTCGATGCCGCTGCCGTCGCGGGCATGCCTGGGGTCAAGAAGGTGGTACCCGTCGGTGAAACCGCGGTCGCGGTCGTGGCCGACACCTGGTGGCGTGCCAAGACCGCCCTCGACGCGCTTCCCATCGTCTGGGATGAAGGTCCGAACGCCACTGCGTCGAGCGAGAGCTTCGCGCAGGTGCTGGACGAAGGGCTCGAAGCGCGCGACGCCTTCATCGGCAACCAGACCGGCGACGCCCGTTCCGCGATCGCGAGCGCGGCGCGCAAGATTGAGGCGGTCTACGGCGTTCCGCACCAAAACCATGCCTGCATGGAATCCATGAACGCCACCGCGCGTTGGACGCCGGAGCGGTGCGAGGTGTGGTGCCCGACGCAGAACGGCGAGGCGGCATTCGCGGCCACCGTCGAGGCCTCCGGGCTGCCGGCGGCGCAATGCGATGTCTACAAGATCCATCTCGGCGGCGGTTTCGGTCGGCGCGGCCAGACCGATTACGTGCGCCAGGCTGTGGCGATCGCGAAGGAGATGCCGGGCACGCCCGTGAAGCTGATCTGGTCCCGCGAGGAGGACATGCTTCACGGCTATTTCCATCCGGTCACGAAGGCGAAGCTGACGGCCGGGCTCGATGCGCAGGGCAACGTGACGGGGCTGCATATGCGCATCTCCGGGCAGTCGATCCTCGCCGGGCTCCTGCCCCAGAACCTGCAGAACGGCCGCGATCCGGTGGTGTTCCAGGGCCTGCTCGCCTCCGGTGCCGAGGGCTCGTTGGGCTATGGCATCCCGAACGTGCTCGTCGATCACGCCATGCGGAACCCGCACATCCGCCCGGGCTTCTGGCGCGGCGTGAACCTGAACCAGAACGCTATCTACCTCGAGTGCTTCCTCGACGAGATCGCCCATGCGACGGGTCAGGACCCGCTGGCGCTGCGCCGCAAGCTGATGGCGAACCATCCCAAGCATCTCGCGGTGCTGAACGCCGCAGCCGAGCGCGCCGGCTGGGGCACGCCGACCCCGCCCGGCGTGCATCGCGGCGTCGCGCAGATCATGGGCTTCGGCTCCTATGTCGCGGCCGTCGCCGAGGTGTCGGTGAGCAACGAGGGCCAGCTCAAGATTCATCGCATCGTGGCCGCGACGGATCCGGGCCATGCCGTGAACCCGCAGCAGATCGAGGCCCAGGTCGAGGGCTCCTTCGTCTACGGGCTTTCCGCCTGCCTCTACGGCGCGTGCACCGTGAAGGATGGCAAGATCGTCGAGGAGAATTTCGACAGCTATCCGGTCATGCGCATCAACGACATGCCGCCGGTGGAAACCGTCATCGTGCCGACGGGCGGCTTCTGGGGTGGCGTGGGCGAGCCGACGATCGCGGTTGCGGCGCCCGCCGTCCTCAACGCGGTTTTCGCGGCCACGGGCAAGCGCATCCGCGATCTGCCGCTGGCCAAGCACGACCTGAGGAGGGCATGAGGGCAACGGCCCTGATGGCCTTTGCGAGCCTCGGCTGCGCGGCGGCTCCCGCCCTCGCGCAGCCCGCTGTTCTGGCGCCGCCAGGCGTGTCCGCCTGCTCGGGCTGCCATGTGGCCCCAGGGGCCGGAGTCGCCACGACGATCCCGCCGATTCACGGACGCGATGCGGCCGAGATCGTTGCGGCGATGCAGGAATTCCGGTCCGGACAGCGGCCCGCAACCGTGATGGACCGCCTTTCCCGCGGCTTCTCGGACGACGAGGTCCGGGCGATTGCGGCCTGGCTCAGCGCGCAGCGCTAGCAGTGGAGCCATCATGCGCGTGAACCGCCGCACGCTTCTCGCCGGATTGGCCGCCGCAGCCGCGGTTCCGCCCCTTGCGCGCGGCCAGGACGCAGCCCGCGTGGTCGTGGTCGGCGGCGGCTTCGGCGGCGCCACCTGCGCGCGGGCGCTCAAGGCCGCCGGCATCGGCAACGTCACGCTGGTGGAAGCGAACCCGACCTATGTGTCCTGCCCCTTCAGCAACGCGGTGATTGCGGGTCTGCGCGAGATGGAGGCGCAGCGTTTCGGCTACGATCGCGTCCGGGCGAGCGGCGTCGGCGTCGTCCATGCTCAGGCCACGGATATCGACGCGGCCGCGCGGCGTGTCGGGCTCAGCGACGGGACTGCCCTCCCCTTTGACCGCCTCGTCCTCTCGCCCGGCATCGCTCTGCGCTTCGACGCGCTGCCGGGCTACACGGAAGCCGCGGCCGAGGCGATGCCCCACGCCTGGACCGCGGGCGCGCAGACGGATCTCCTGCGGCGCCAACTCGATGCCATGGAGGATGGCGGAGTCGTCGTGATGGCGGTGCCCGCCAACCCTTACCGCTGCCCGCCCGGTCCCTACGAGCGCGCGAGCCTTATCGCCCACTACCTCAAGACCCGCAAACCGCGCTCGAAGCTCATCGTGCTCGACGCCAAGGATGCCTTCTCCAAGCAGCGCCTGTTCCAGGATGCATGGGCGAAGCTCTATCCCGATCACCTCGAATGGGTGCCGCTCTCCGGCGGCGGGCGGGTCACGGACGTGGATGTCTCCGGCCGCCTGCTGCGCACCGAGTTCGGCGAGCACAAGGCCCATGTGGCCAACGTGATCCCGCCGCAGCGCGCCGCCATGGTCGCGCAGCGCGCCGGTGTCGCGGACCGCTCGGGCTGGTGCCCCATCGACCCGGTGACCTTCGAGTCGCGCCTGCAGCCCGGCATCCATGTGATCGGGGATGCGGCCATCACGGGGGCGATCCCGAAATCCGCGTTCGCGGCGAACGCCGAAGGGAAAGCCTGCGCGGCGGCCGTCGCGGGCCTGCTGCGGGGCGAGAGCCCGCCGGCACCGAAGCTCCTCAACACCTGCTACAGCCTCGTGGCGCCCGATTACGGCATCTCCATCGCGGGGGTCTATCGCCCCAATGCCGCCGGGCTCTTCGCCGATATCGAAGGGGCCGGCGGAACGAGCCCGCTCGACGCCCCACCCGCAACGCGCTCCCTCGAAGCCCGCTATGCCGAAGACTGGTTCACCACCATCACGACGGAGGTGTTCGCGTGAGGCGGCCTCGTTCGCGGCCTGCGTTCTCGCACTCGGCATCGGCTCCGCAGCCGCGCACGACCTGCGTCCCTACACGATCGTGGGCGATTCCATCCCGGCTCCGCTCGTGGAGGGGCAGCCGGACCCGGCCCGCGGACGCGCCATCGTGGGGAACCGGCAGCGCGGGCTTTGCCTCCTCTGCCATATGGGACCGTTCCCCGAGGAGCGCTTCCAGGGCACCCTGGCGCCAGATCTCGCGGGCGCGGGCGAGCGCTGGACCGAAGGGCAATTGCGCCTGCGCCTCGTGGACGGGCGCCGGATCAATCCGGACACGATCATGCCGTCGTATTACCGTATCGACGGTCTTGCCCGCGTCGGCCCGGCCTGGCGCGACAAGCCGATCCTGAGCGCAGAGGAGATCGAGGACGTGGTGGCCTTTCTCATGACGCTGCGACCCCGCGAAGGAGGCGCCCGATGACCCCGTTTGAGCCCGCCGGCACGCGGCGCGACGTGTTGCACCTGGGCCTCGCCCTCGTGGCGGCCCCGCTCGCCCTGGCGGCACGATCAACCTCCGCCGTAGCGACCCCGGACGCGATGGCGGGTGCCATCCGCACGTTTCTCGGCGGGGCTCAGGCGCAGACGGGGCGGATCAAGCTCGATCTGCCGCCGCTTGTGGAGAACGGCAATTCGGTGCCGCTCACCGTAACAGTCGAGAGCCCCATGACGCTGGGCGAGCATGTGCGGCGCATTGCGGTGTTCAACGAGAAGAACCCGCAGCCGAGCGTTGCCACCTTCCACCTCACGCCCCGCTCGGGTCGCGCGAACGTCACGACCCGCATCCGCCTTGCGGACTCGCAGAAGATCGTGGCGATCGCGGAACTGAGCGACGGCACCTTCTGGTCCGCGCAAGCCGACGTGATCGTGACGTTGGCTGCCTGCATCGAAAGTTGAGATCATGGCCCGGACCCTCATCAGCGCTCCCAAAACGGCGAAGGCCGGCGAGGTCATGGAGATCAAGGTGCTGATCGCGCACCCCATGGAAACAGGGTTCCGCCCCGGCCCCAACGGGCAGATCCTGCCGCGCGACATCATCACCCGCTTCGCGTGCACCTATGACGGGGAGGAGGTTTTCGCGGCGGATCTTTCGCCCGCCATGGCCGCGAACCCTTTTCTCACCTTCACGACCGTTGCGACGCGCTCGGGAACGCTGACCTTCTCCTGGGAGGGCGACAACGGCTTTGCGCAAACCGAGACCGCGGACCTCACCGTCTCGGCCTGAAGCACCGATGCGCATGATCGGCTGCGCCGCGGCCGCCGCGGCTCTCGTGATGGGGCTCGCCGTATCGCGCGCCGAGGGCCTCAGCCCCGGCGATTTGCGCTCCGGCTTCGAGGATATGAGCCGGGAGAATCAAGCCCTGCAGCGGGACGATACCGCCAATCCCGCGATGCTGTGGGTCGGCGAGGGCGAGGCCCTGTGGAGCCGCAAGGTGGGACCCGCGAACCGCGCCTGTGCCGATTGCCATGGCGAGGCGCCGGCGAGCATGCGCGGCGTCGCGGCGCGCTATCCAGCGTTCGATGAGTCGACCTCCCGCCCCGTCGATCTCCAGGGCCGCGTGAACCTCTGCCGCACGCGCCACCAGGGGGCACCGGCTTTTTCGTTCGAGGGTCAGGAACTGCTCGCCCTCACGGCCTATGTGGCCCTGCAATCCCGGGGGCTGCCGGTGGCGCCCCCCGAGGATCCGCGCCTCACACCGTTTCGTGACCGCGGGCGGGACCTCTTCAACCAACGCCTCGGCCAGTTGGGCCTGGCCTGCGCCCAGTGCCACGACACGAACTGGGGCCAGCGCCTCGGCGGGAGCACGATCCCACAGGGTCACGCCAACGGTTACCCCCTTTACAGGCTCGAATGGCAGAGCCTCGGCTCCCTCCAGCGCCGCCTGCGCAACTGCATGACGGGCGTGCGCGCAGAGCCGTTTTCCTATGGTGCATCCGAGTTTGTAGATCTTGAGATTTACCTGAGTGCACGGGGCAAGGGCCTAGCTATAGAAGCACCGGCCATTCGACCCTGAGGTCAAGATGGCCCGAACGTCGAATTTGGGATCATGTTGAGATCGTGAGCCAATCGAGCTGAACGTCCGCTTTCGCCTTATCGATGCGATAAGCGGACGGACCGGTTTCAGCGAGCTTCAGCCCACAACCCGACTCCGCGCAATGTCCGAGTTGGTGCAAGTGTCGACGCCCAAACGTCCTAGACGCACCCCAAAACCGGTGTCTGCCGGCTGCGAAAAGGAGTGCCGGAGGACCTGCGCACACCCGTTAGTAAGCGCGTGGAGCGGGCGCTCGGGACGAAGAACCCGGTCGAAGCGAAGCGGCTGCACGCCATAGCCTTCGCTGTGCTCGGGCTGTTTCGAAGGTTGGCACCTACCCATCCGGCCCCCAAACGAGCGGCGGGGCATGCGTGCCACGCTCCCGCGATCCTCGACCGGCCGTGCCGAAGATCGGCACCTGTCCGAGCGGCGACCACGCCGCAGGCGATGACGGCTTCGGCTATGCCAAAGCTCGGCATGCAATACTGAAGACAGGAGCCTACTTGAGTGAGTACCATTCGGGCGGGGCGTATTGCCTGTTGAATCGGTAGCGTAGTACCCGAGTTCATCGAGCCAGCGGTCTGTCCTCGGATCCAAACAGACGCATTCTGGACCGTCGCTCTCATCGTCAGGCAGGCGAGCAGTAATGAGTGACCTTCATGCGTACCTCATAGGCCAGGGTCAGAACGCACAGGGGCGCCGCATCGATGATGTGCTTGGGATGCCCGACGCTGACCTGGAGCTTCATCACGACTACATTCAGTGGCTCTTTCCGCTGCCCACAGCGTCGGCTGCGGTCCCAGGTTCTCCAGTCCTCTCGGCTGCTGAGATTGAGACGATCCGATCGGATCCTCAGGCTCGTGACGCACTGCAGCGTGCCGCACGGCGGATGATGCGGTTCTATAGCGCCAATGATCATTGGTTGGTCCCCTATGATCACAATCACCTGCGGATCACCCGCATCATCCAGAGCTTACGCCTCCTGGTGGACCAAGATGCCGCCGAGACCTTCCATGCCATCGTCTCGGCCCGTAACGAGCGGGCCGGGTCACCTGTGAACGCGCGAAGCCTGCGCTACTGGCGCGAGGCACTCGGGTGATCGGAGCGCTTGAGAACGACGGGCGGTTCTCGAGTCTGCGGTCCCGACGGAGGCGCACCGGGGTGCTACAGCGTCGCCAGCGCACCCTCCACTTCAGCAACGGGGATTGCGCCAGGCTTGAGTTTCTCGCGCACCATGCGAGCGCTCAGGTCCAGAAAGAAGGTGTTTGCCGGCGTTGGCACGCCATGGAGCCGACCGAGGAGCACGATCTCGCCGTTGAGGTAGTCGGTCTCCACTGATCCTGCGCCGCGTGCCAAGCTCTGCGTCGTCGATCCGCCAGACCGTGGAACCCCCTCGACGGCTGCGTAGCGCATGAGAGCGTCACGGCGCGGATCTGAGGACCCAACGTCGTGCCATGCAATGCCAGCGGCTTGAAGCACAGCCTCGGCTTCTCTTTGCAGCAACGACACAAAGGGCTTGCGATCAGCATCCAAGCCAAGCGCCGCCTCAACGATGTTGCCGAGGTTCAGCAGCAGCTTGCCGTACTTGCTCTGCATCACGTCTGGTGTGACGAAGGCTGCGATGTCGCTATGCTGCAGAGCATGGGCCAGGCGAGCGTCGTGCTCGTTGCTGCCACGTGGATAGCGGCCGATATCGAAGATGCCGTGCCGCGGTGTCGAGAAGGCGCTGACCTCACCCGGAGTCGGGAGGGTGGCGGGCATCATGACCGTCACGCCATGAACCTCGCGGAAACGGCGCAGGGCGAAGCGCTCGTTGGCGACACCGTTCTGGACACAGAAGATCGGCTGCTCGACCACCCCTGCCGCTCGTAAGCGCTCCAGGGCCGGCAGCGTATCCTGTGTTTTCATGGTCAGGAGGATGAGGTCGTCCGAGCGGACATCGATCTCGCTGGGATCGCCAACACAGGGGAAGACAGCCCGCTCGGTCTTGTCGGGGGTTCGTAGGAGGAGGCCGTTCGCCTGGAGAGCGGCGAGCTGAGTGCCGCGCGCAATACCGATGACAGGCTGACCCGAGAGCGTCAGAGCGGCCGCAACGGTACCGCCAATCGCACCGACACCGTAGACGATGATCCGCATCGCTGCCTCTCGCTTCGCGCTAGACCGAAGGACCCTGCTAGTACATTAGAAGCCGGTTGAGAACGATCACGGCCAATCGTTGGGAGCTCACATATGACTGATGGTGCGGACTACACCCCTCCCAAAGTTTGGACTTGGGACAAGGCAAGCGGCGGACGCTTTGCCAACATCAACCGGCCGATCGCCGGTCCCACCCACGACAAGGACCTGCCCGTCGGTCGGCACCCTCTGCAGCTCTACTCGCTTGGCACACCCAATGGGGTGAAGGTCACAGTGATGCTGGAGGAGTTGCTCGAGGTCGGGCACCAGGGCGCCGAGTACGATGCTTGGCTGATCCAGATCGGCAACGGCGATCAGTTCAGCAGCGGTTTCGTGGAGGTCAACCCCAACTCCAAGATCCCGGCGCTGATGGACCGCAGCGGGCCCAAGCCCGTGCGGGTCTTCGAGTCCGGGGCCATCCTGGTCTATCTCGCCGAGAAGTTTGGGGCGTTCCTGCCGACGGGCGGTCCAGCGCGGGCCGAGTGTCTGTCCTGGTTGTTCTGGCAGATGGGCAGCGCGCCGTTTCTCGGCGGCGGCTTTGGGCATTTCTACGCTTATGCGCCGGTCAAGATTGAGTACGCCATCAACCGCTATGCCATGGAGGCCAAGCGGCAGCTCGATGTGCTCGACCGGCAGCTTGCCGCCAGCGAATACGTTGCGGGTCCGGACTACACGGTTGCCGATATGGCGATCTGGCCCTGGTATGGCGCCCTAGCGAAGGGACTTCTGTACGAAGCAGGCGAGTTCCTGCAGGTGCAGGAGTACAAGAACCTCCAGCGCTGGGCGGATGCCGTCGCTTCCCGTCCTGCCGTGAAGCGCGGAAGAATGGTGAACCGCATGACAGGCGATCCGTCGAGCCAGCTTCGCGAGCGCCACGATGCGAGCGATTTCCAGACGAAGACCCAGGACAAGGTCGAGTCCGGCGGTGAGCAGAAGGGGTAAGGCCTGACCCATCGCCCTGGCGGGCTGCTGCGCGAAGCATTGCCCGTCCAAGGGGTCCATTGGAGCCACCTCGATGGCGTACCGGGCAGGTCCTCGGCATTCCCGACGGGCGCTGCGGCTCAGGTCCCAGGCGCTCTGGGTGAAGCCTCGGCACGCTCCGGGAGGTTGCCAGGGCAGAGGCGTTAAGCAGCGGATTGGGATGGGGATCTGATGGCGGAGGAGACACACATGGTCGATATCGCTGGGCAGACGGTGGTGATCGCTTTCGATCCGGAAGCGGGCGTCTACTACGTGCACACCAGTACGGTTCCAGGCCTGACCGGCGAGGCAGCCAGCGCGGAAGACCTCATCGAGGAGTTGCAGGTCACGGTGCGTACCCTAGGCCTGCCATGACGAGCCGCTATTGAGCCTCTGGCCCAAGCATCGCCGAACGTCGCGGTGCTCTTCGGCACACCTTCTCGCGAGTCTCGGGGTCGGATGCTCTTGATCACCAGCGGGGCACGCGGCGCTCATAGCCGGGGATGAATTGCTGCATATAGGCGGTGTCGTTGCGCTCGCTGATGCCGGCGACGTCGTAGAGGGCAGCGAACGTGGCGAGTTTGTCCTGATCGATCGCCACACCCAATCCTGGCTTCTCCGAAACCGCGAGGGTGCCGTTCTCGAAGCGGAAAGGTTCGCCCTCGATGATGTCCACGCCGGTCCAGGGGTAATGCGTATCGCAGGCATAGCTCAGGTTCGGGGTAGCGGCGGCGACATGGGTCATCGCCGCGAGCGTGATGCCGAGATGTGAATTCGAGTGCATCGACAGGCCGAGCCCGAAGGCCTCACACAGTTTGGCAAGGTGGGTCGAGGCGCGCATGCCGCCCCAGTAGTGATGGTCCGAGAGGACGATTTGGACCGCGTTCTTGCGCACGGCCTCGGCGATCTGATCGAATTCGAGCACGATCATGTTGGTGGCGAGCGGCAGGCTCGTTGCGGCGGCCACCTCCGCCATCGCCTCCATGCCGAGGACGGGGTCCTCCAGGTATTCGAGAATGCCTTCGAGCTTCTTGGCGATGGAGATGGCCGTGGCCACGGTCCACCCTCCGTTCGGATCGATCCGGAGAGGATGGTTCGGGAACGTCTCCCGCAGTTTCAGCATGGTCTCGATTTCGAGGTCAGGCTCGAGAACGCCCCCTTTCAGCTTCAGCGATTGGAAGCCGTACTCGGCAACGAAGCGCTTCGCCTCCGCGACCATCGCATCGGGCGACTTGACCTCACCCCAATCGTCGGGGGCCTCGTTGATATGGCCGGCAAACTTAAAGAACAGGTAGGCGCTGAACGGCACGCGCTCGCGGACCTTTCCGCCGAGCAGATCGACCACCGGTCGGCCGACCGCCTTTCCCTGAATGTCGAGACAGGGAACTTCGAACGCCGAATACACGACGTCCGTCACCTTATGATCGGCGACCGCGGTCTTGGCATTGATGCCGCCGCCGTTCGGCAGTGCCTTCAGCACGCGGGCTTTAAGATCGTGGAGGTGGAACGGGTCGAGGCCCACAAGCGCCGGTACGGCATCGCGCAACCCCTGCAGGGCCTTGATGCTGCCGTAGCTTTCGCCGACGCCGACCGTCCCGTCGTCGCAGAAGACCTCGATCACGGTCCGCAAGGCATAAGGCTGGTGGACGCCTTTGCAATTCAGAAGCGGCTTGTCCGGAATGGCGACGGGCGTGAGCTTGATGTGTTCGATCCGCATGCCGTTATCCGCACCTCGATATCTGCCCTCATAACACTGGTATACCTAATGAGCAGTGTGATATATCAGTTCCAGCCGGAGATACGAGGTGGCGTTGGAGCTGGCGTCGAGCATCGCAGAGGTCATATCGCCCTCGTCGCTAAGTTCGGGGGGTGACCTCGTCGAGCGCGTGTACAAGGCTCTGCGCGCAGTGATCGTCGAGGTACGGCTGCGGCCCGGCAGCGCCTTGTCGGAGAAGGAAATCGCCGCCTGCCTGAATGTGAGCAAGACGCCGGTCCGCGAAGCGCTCATTCGGCTGGAAGAGGAGCGGCTCGTCACCGTTGTTCCGAAGAGCGGAACGCGGGTCGCTCCGATCAACATCGATCGGTTTCGGGAAGGTTGCTTTGCGCGGCTTCACATTGAAACGGCGGCCGTCGCTCAGGCAGCTGCGCTTCGCACGGACGAGCACGTCATCCAGATGAAGGCCAATCTGTCCCGTCAGCACGAGGCGCTCGAGAGGGAAGCCTATTGGGAATTCTTCCTCTGCGACGAGCAGTTTCACGCTCTCATCCTCAAGGCTGCCGGCCTGCCGGGGCTGATCCCGGTCATGCAGGTCGCCAAGGTCGAGGTCGATCGGATCCGCAGCCTCAAGAACCGGCTCGGGGTCCGTCGCACCGAAATCGTCATCCGTGAGCATGAGGCTATTGTTGCCGCGATCGCCGATCGCGATTCTGCCCGCGCGTCGCAAGCCATACGTGACCACCTCGGCGAAGTCGATCAACGCATCTGGGCGCTGGGCGAGGATCATGTGCTTTGGAGCTTCATCGAATCCGTCAGCACGATACGGGCGAGAACCCCGCTCGGCCCCGCCGGCTGACGCGGCCTCAGGCTGCCGTTGAGCGATTGAAGACCATTCACGACCGAGCGAGTTGCCTAGGCGTGGGGAGGCGTGCTGGCGCGATCGACAATCATCAGGGGATCAACAGAACGGGTAGACCTGTCCCGGCTTTGCTCGAGGTTGCGACATTACATGCGACGATGCTTCTTGCGGCCTGAACCGCCAGGCGTCGACGCGCGTCGAGGCGGAGCGAATCACATCACAGGCTGCATAGCGGCTGCTTGACTCAGGTTCCGCGACGGAGCCGCAAAGCGCCCCAGTCCTTCGGTGAGGCGCTCGCATTTCGTGAGTTGGCTGGCGCTTGCGCGGCGTTTCGGCTTGCCCTGAGTTGCGATAACGGGTGAGATCGGATCCTTACGGGGGGTGTGCGCCATGGGAGAGGCCCGAGACCGACAAGGCGTCGGGTGGGATGCATTGGGTTTCGCGTCCCTTGCGGCGTACAAGCTGGCGGCTTTCATGGCACTGCTCCTCCTTGCTGCTCCGGCTGTCGCGAAGTGCGGGGACAACCCTGGAGGCGGCGTGGATTGGTCGGGCTGCCCCAAGAACAACCTGATGCTCGGCAGACAGAACCTCGCGGGTGCCAATCTGCAGCGGGCTACCCTGACAGGAACCGACTTCTCCGCCTCCAACTTGCCCGGGGCCAAGCTCTCTGCGGCAGAGTTGAGCTTTGTGCGGTTCGAGAAGGCTGATCTCACTGGGGCGGACCTCACGAAAGCATTCGGTGGACGCACGAACTTCTCAGGGGCGAACTTGCGCAATGCGGTTTTCGAGAGCGCAGAGTTTGGCCGGGCGAGCTTCGCGCAGGCGATCCTTGTCGGTGCGAGCTTCACCAAAGCGGAGGTGAACCGGTCCACATTCGAGGGTGCTGAACTCACGGGTGTCGACATGTCGAAGGCCGAGCTTGCCCGCACATCGTTCGCCAAGGCCAAAGCCGGAGCTGTCAACTTCAGCTACTCGAACCTGGCCCGTGCCGACCTGCGTGGCGTGCCGCTCCCAGGTGCCAATCTAACGGGCACCTACCTCTACCTGACACTCATTGCGGGAGCTGACCTGTCTCAGGCGACGGGCCTCAAACAGGAGCAGCTCGACCTTGCATGCGGCAGCAACGAAACCCGGCTGCCGCCTGGCCTCAAGGGGCCCCAGAGCTGGCCCTGTAGCGAGACCCCGGACTAGACAGCGGCTGCTGATTGGTTCCCCGCACCGCCGCAGGGCAGTAGCCCTCATTCCAGTAGCCCTCATTCCAGCAGCCCTCTTTCGCTTGGCGCCGCATTGCGGCTGGTTGACTCAACACTAACGCCAGCCAGCCCTTCCGGCTTGTCGCGCATCACGTCCTCGAGCTCGCCCACAGCAACCGCATCGGCCGTTCAGTCTGGGGCCGCTCGAATGATCTCCCGCGTGTCACCTCTAAACCGCGATGGCACGGCCGATCGCAAAAACTTCCACTCGGGAGCCGTAACCCTCGATCCTGCTCGTGCCCTGCATCAGGCGTACAGGAGGCAACGAAAGACATAGGAACGGGGTCGATGCGCTCCCCAGCCGCGCGAGAGCGCCCACCGGCTGCATCATCGGATGTCTCCTCTGCCGGCCGCGATCGAGGTTCCCATGCACGAGATGTCGAGCCTTCGGCCCGGCTCCGACCTACCCTGACCCTCTAATCGTGAGCCGCGCCGACATGGTCGGCCATTTCCGCTCCCCGTTCTCCTAAAGGTTTCGGCGCACCATCCGTGGTGTCCCGCGCGGTCTGGTGCTCCATCTCGGCGTTGAGTTCACCGCCAAGCAGAACGATCACGGCGGACAGCCATAACCACATCATGAAGCCGACACTCGCGCCAAGCGAGCCGTATGTCTTGTTGTAGCTGTCAAACGTGGTCACGTACCAGGAGAACAGCATCGAGGCGGCGACCCACAGCAAAGCCGCGAAGACACTCCCCCAGGTTACCCAGCGCCAGCGAGCGTCGCGTCGGCTTGGACCGAAACGATAGACAAACGCGAGGCTGACCATGACAGCCACAAGCAGGAACGGCCACCGGAGAAAGGCGATTGCCTGCTCGGTCGCGGTCGCAGACCCAAACAGCTTCAGCGCGAGCGGCAACAGGACCACGCCCGAGATTGCCAGGATCACAAAGGCCGCCCCTGCCAACGTAAAGAGGAAGGTCGTTGCGTAGAAGCGCACAACGCTGCGCTTCTCCTTCTCGTCGTAGACGACGTTGAGCGCGTCGAAGAGGGCGGCCACCCCTGAGTTGGCACTTACAAGGGCCACCACAAGGCCGACGAGGAACGCCAGTCCCAGCGTTTCGTTCTCCTGGCGTGCAATCAAGGTGACCTGCTCGCCGATGAGCGCGAGAACTCCCCCGGGCAGAATGCCTGAGAGGACGGCTAAGTGCGTGCCGATGGTGCTCGCATCCGCAACCAAGCCATAGAGCGACACCACGACGGCGATCCCAGGGAAGATGGCAAGAAGACCAAAGAACGCCACACTGCCCGAGGTGGAGAGGATCCGATCCGCGGATATGGACCACAGCACGCGCCAGAGAATATCCCGCCATCCTCGCGCGGGGATCTGTTCCGGCGTGGCGGCATCTCGGCCACGGCCTGGCTCACGAGCGCGGGCGAGGTCGACGGATAGGCCGGCCTCGTTCCTCTCGCCGATATGGGAGCGCCAGTCATCGCCTTCCTCGGCCTTTGATGTTGGGGCGGCGGGCTCAGTCATCGTCTTCACCGGGCTGCACGTGTTGAGCGACCTCGGCCGCCGTATGCGTCGATCGTCCCAGGGAGGTGAGGGAGACGGCGGCAGCAAACGGTGTCGGGCGGCCACGTATGAGGGTTCATCGTCGGCGAGGGAACGTAGCTGCGAAGGCGCTGTTCCCCGTGCTTGGAACTGTACGATGACGGGGGCCTTTTCTCGTCCTCTCCTGGGACCCAGCAAACCCCGGACAGGCGGGCGGCATCCAGACCCTCAGCAGGACCTGCCACCTCCCGGGAGAGTAAGAATCGGCGCGGGGTTCGGATGGAGCTCACCCTTGATGACCTCCAGGACCTTGCTGTGCACCTAGGGCTGCTCGTGGGGTACATCCGACGCGCTCCCTTCCCCTTGCTGGTCGCCGTCTTGGAGAGGCGGGGGTACGACGAGCGAGCGCTGGGCATCCTAGCTCGGTTGCACCCGCACGAGGCGCACAAGCTGGTCATGAGGTCGGGTAGCCGCGGGCGTGATCGATCCACCGCCGCCTCGGCGCCCAACGGCATCCGGTCTCACAAAGCAGAGCCGTAACAAGGAGCATCAGGCAAGCCGGAGCCGTTGTCGCCCAGCCTCCGAGGCTTCGATGCAACGCCTCGGCGCCGTGCTGTCCTCCCGTGGGCACCCTGTCGATGAGCCATCCGTGATGATGAATGGGGGAGACTACTCGGTTGGCCCGGCGAGCGTCACCCCAGGATCCGAGCGAGCAGTACAACGGCCACCGCACCGATCGCCCCTGTCACGATGCGGCTCATGAGAGGGCTGCGAATGCCAAGCTCGATCCCGAGCCGGTTCAGCAGGGTGCCCCCGACAAACGACCCCGCCAAGCCGGTGATCACGTACTGCAGGAGACCGGAGCCTCCGACGATCCAGCTGGCCAGCCATCCAGCGACGGCACCGATGCCGACCTGAATCGCGATGGCACGCTTATCCAACGCCGCCAGCGCCTCATGATCGATGCTGATCCGGATCGGCGAGCGGAAACCGGGTTGGACGGCGGGTTTCTTTCCGGCGCCGGAGCGCGGGGGGACCTGCTTGGGTGACGTGGACATGTCCGACGATGTGGGGTTCAGGACGGCAGTGGTGTAGGGGTTAGCGAGACACGCTCGACAAGGAGCGGCTCGGAGTAGAGGCAGCAAGCATGAAGAGCACCCCAGGCGGCCGCTTTGTGGTCCTCGATTTCGAGACCACCGGCCTCAGCCCTCAGGGTGGCGCGCGGGTGATCGAGGTTTCGGCACGCGAAGTTCTCGAGGGGAGGACGGGCGAGGAGTTCCTGACCTTCGTTGATCCGGGCGTAGAGGTGCCCTTTGAGATCACGCAGATCACCGGCATCACCACGGGGATGCTCCAGGGCGCACCGAAGTCCCCGGCGGTGATGCGGGAACTGGCGGCGTTCATCGGCTCCTCACCCGTGGTCGGTCACAATGTGGGCTTCGACCGCAAGTTCCTGGAGTATGAGGCGGACGGGTTCCTGGGTGCGCGGCAGGTTCGCACGCTCTGCACGCTGCTTCTGGCGCGGAGGGTGTTTCCTGGCCACGCAAGCTACCGGCTCGGCCGGATCACGCAAGCCGTCGGGATCACCTCTGCCGAGCGGCTTCACCGAGCCAGTGCTGACACCTGGGTGACCGCGCACCTGTTCGACCGCATCTGCGAGCATGTTCGCTCGTGGTGCGGGTCCCAGCCGCTCCATCACGATCTCCTCGATCAGCTCCAGAGGGTGAAAATCGCGACCGCTCAGAACTGGGTTCGTGGCCAGGAAAGCCACAGGGCCAAAGCCTTTGGGGCGTGCTGAGCAAGGGAGATGCACCGGATGTCGACCTCCACGACCCATCCGGAGAGCGAAACGGCCGATTGGATTCCACCGCGAGGCACCGTCCGAACGCGGCGGGATGGTTGGGACCTTGACAACAATGGCATCGAGGCAATGATACCTGCGGAAGTCTTGAGGTCGCACAACAGGGACTTCGCCGCACGAAGTCTTGCGGAAGTTGTTGAACGTCACTGGATAGTTTAACCACCTACGCATACCTCAAGACCGGCTGCGCTCACGGTGCGGCACTCCTCCATCTCCACCGAGCCATTCCACCGCATGAAATCACGCGATCTGCGCACCGTCACGGTCGAGCACAAGACGAAGCGCCGCCCCAGCGCGCCGGCCCATGCCTCGATATGGGGCAACGCCTTGGGCCCGTTCACGCACCCATCGGATCGGGACAGTCCGGTCGCTCCCGCTCCTGAGAACCAGGCGCCTCCGGTGTCGGCTACGATGGCTGAAGGTCACGGAGGCATCCAGGCGCGTCGCATCCTGCCGGACCTTCGAGCGGCTCAGGTCGAGGTGGCCGAGGATGTGGTCTCCCTTCGGGTGAAGCAGCGTCGAGCACCCCGAAAGAGAGGGGAGACGACGCTGCCCGATGCCGAGAAGCGGCGGCACGACGTTGAGCATCCCTCGACCACTCCGCCCCTGACCTATGAGGCGGCACCCGCCGTTGCCATCGAGACCTCTCCGGACGAGGCCGTGACCGCCTCCAAGGCACAGCTCTCGGCCCTGTTTCGCCCGCCTGTCGAGAGCAGACCGGATTAGAGGACAGCGACAGCACCGTGGACGATCGCGCCTCACACCCGCAAACGCCGGCAGCGCTCCTGGACTCGCAAGGCACACGATCTCCCGCGTGGCGAGCGCTGGAAGCGCCGTCTGCCCGACGTGTGCCGGTAGAATCGCGTGCCGGACGTTCTGCCTCCATTCAGAATGCCGGTGATCTGGTATGCTGAGGGTTGGGTCAGGCTGAAGACCTCCCTGCCCTGCGATTGGACGGTCCTGTCACGGCTCAGACCCTCCGGTCCCCTGAAGGGAAGCCGTGGAGCATGACGATGAAGAAGCTTGCTGCATTTGCTGCGATCAGCGCGCTCGGCCTCGGAGCGTTCGTGTCCACGGGCGCCGAAGCGCAGTACGGCCGCTATGGCGGCTACTACGGTGGTGGGTATGGCGGGTATTACGGCGGCTACCATGGCGGAGGCTACCGTTACCGGCGCAACAATGGCGGTGCGATTGCCGCTGGGGCTATCTTCGGCCTCGCCGCCGGTGCCATTCTGGCCAGTGCAACCGCTCCGGCCTACGGCTATTATCGACCGGCTCGGGTCTATTACGCTCCCCCGCGTCGCAGGGTGGTGACGCGCGTCGTGACCTACCCGGCGTACGCTCCCTCTTATGGCGGGTACTACGGGGGCGGCTATTACGGGCGTGGTTACTACGGCTGGTAAGGCCATGCAGGAGGGGGCCATCGGCCCCCTTTTCCATAGGGAGCCTTCCCTGCGTTGAACGAAACGGCCGATTCGCGGCGCGGAACGGCGGGCAGGGGCCGCGGATTTGGGCGACGTTTATCTCGGGTGGATCAAGGGATCAGAGCGTGTGGATGGGTAGGGCAACGACGTGCGGGCGCACAGCGCTTCTCATCCGTGGGTGGTCTCGCCTCCTCGTCTGCGCCCTGCTCCTGCTGCCCGCTCAGGCGCTCGCCGGTGCCAAGGAGAAGCTCGCGGCGCTCGCGCCATCGGGGCTGGTGCTCGTCGTCGACGAGAAGGGCAACGAGTTGGTGGCTCAGAACGCCGACAAACCCTTCGTCCCAGCCTCCGTCGCGAAGATCGTGACCGCATGGCTGGCCATGGAAGTCCTGGGCGCCGATTACCGCTTCGAGACCCGCTTCTATCTGGACACCGACCGCGTGCTCTACATTCGCGGGGGCGGCGACCCCTTTCTGGTGTCCGAAGAGCTGGCCAAGCTCGCACCCGCCTTGGTCGCCGCAACGAGCAAACAGCCCTTGAGCGGGATCGTGCTCGACGGGAGCTATTACCCCTCCAACATTCGCATTCCAGGGATCGAGAACACCGACGAAGCCTATGACGCGCTGAACTCGGCGCTCGCGGTGAACTTCAACACCATCCATGCCGTGCGCAAGGGGAAGACGGTTCGCTCCGCGGAGGAGCAGACCCCGATCACTCCGCTCGCCGTCAGCCAGTTCCTGGCGCGGGGGGCGCAGGGTCGCAGTCGCATCAGCCTAACCCAGGACTCAGCATTGGGTCTGCGCTACGCCGGCGAGCTGATTGCGGCCTTCATCGAGCGGGCCGGCGGCAGCGTCACCGGCAAGATCTCGACGGGATCCGTCCCCGCGAGCCTGCAGCCCGTCTATGTTCACCGCCAGTCACGCGCTCTGTCGGAGATCATCGCCGGCTTGCTCCTCGGCTCGAACAACTACATCGCCAACCAGGTCTTCCTCGAGATCGGGGCGCATCGATTCGGTGGGCCCGTCAGCCTCGACAAGTCGCTCAAGGTCGCCAACGAGATGCTCGCGCGGCACGGCCTCACTGAAGCCATCCGGCTCGAGGAAGGCTCGGGCATCAGCCCCGGCAACCGCTTCACGGCCCGCGGGCTTGCTCGCCTGCTGCAGCTCTTCGAACCCCATGCCGGCCTGCTCACCAGCGGCGACGGCGCCCGCTTCAAGACCGGAAGCATTTCCGGCGTCCGCACCTTGGCGGGCTATGCCGACACCTCGAAGCACGGGCGCGTGCGTTTCGTGATCTCTCTCACAAGCAATGACGGCGCGATGCGCTTCCGGCTGCTGAAAGCAATCCGCTCAGAGCTGTAGCGGTGGGCGCGCCCGCCGAGCCAGCGCGACGGGCGAAAACCTCGTCCAAGGAGGCGCGGACAGAAGCTAGCCTGCTGAGGAGCAAGCTTGCCGATTGCGGGCCACCTGGGTTCATTTGCAAGAATCCGGCTGCCAGAACTCGGTTCGAGTACCGCCTCTGTGAACCGCGCGCCGGGTCCGTTCCCGTTCATCCCGCCGGAGGATCGTCCGGGACGATCCTGATAGCCGAGAAAGAGGCTCCTCGGAAACGCTGCGGAGCGGCTGCGCTGGGCAGCGTCTGCATGGTGAAAGAGGCGCAAGCGGTCGGTTGAACCTCGAATGGGCGCTTGGAAGCCTCGGCACCAGGGCCGATGGCGGGCTGCGTCATGCGAGCGTCACATAAACCCGCTTTCTGCTGAGCTTAGCTCTTTTGCTCCGTTGGGATCCGTCATGCGCCTCTCGTCTAAGCTCAGCGCTCTTGCAGCCGCTCTCCTCGGCACGACGGCCGCGTCGGCCCAAACAGGGGCTGTGTTCAACCGCATCGCGACCTTCCCGATCGTGCGCAACCTGCCCGACGGCGCGGATGCGTCCAAGAAGACGGTCGCCGAAATCGTGAGCGCCTCCGAGGATGGTCTCCTCCTCGTCTATGCCAATTCGGAGCGCGACGCGTTCGGCTTCCTCGACATCGCCGATCCCGCCGCGCCGAAGCCTGCGGGCGAGATCCCGGTGGGCGGCGAGCCCACCTCCGTCACGGTCGTGGGTGGCAAGGCCCTGGTGGTAGTGTCCACCTCCAAGGACAAGAAGGCCCCCGCGGGCTATCTCGGTGTGGTGGATCTGGCCACGAAGCAACTGGTTTCGCGCTGCGACCTCGGCGGCCAGCCCGACTCGATCGCCAAGAGCCGCGATGGACGCTTCGTTGCGATCGCGATTGAGAACGAGCGTGACGAGAGCCTCGACAAAGGCAAGATCCCCCAGCTGCCCGCGGGCGACCTGAAGGTCTTCTCGCTGGCGAACGGCACGCCGGATTGCGGCTCGATGAAGAGCATCGCGCTCACCGGCCTTGCCGCCGTGGCCGGGGAAGATCCGGAGCCCGAATTCGTGGACATCAACGGCGCGAACGAAGCGGTGGTGACGCTCCAGGAGAACAACCACCTGGCCCTCGTGAACCTCGCGGAGGGCCGCGTGGTCGCGCATTTCCCGGCCGGCGCCGTGAACCTCTCCGGCATCGACACCAAGCGCGATGCCGTGATCGCCCCGACGGGCAAGCTCGACAACGTCGGCCGCGAACCCGATGCGGTGCGCTGGCTCGACGACACGCGCTTCGTCACGGCCAACGAGGGCGATTATCAGGGCGGCAGCCGCAGCTTCACGATCTTCAATCGCTCGGGCGCGGTGGAATGGGATTCCGGCAATGCGCTGGAGCACCTCGCCATCAGCCTCGGCCATTATCCGGAGCGCCGCGCGGGATCGAAGGGCGTCGAGCCCGAGGGGATCGAAGTGGCTCGGTTCGGGGACGTCACCTACATCTTCGTCGGTCTCGAGCGCGCGAGCCTCATCGCGGTCTATCGCGACCGCGGCCCGGGCCAAGTCCCGGACTTCGTCCAGGCCCTGCCCTCCGGCACCGCTCCCGAGGGGCTTCTCGCAATCCCCTCCCGCGACCTCTTCGTCACCGCAAGCGAGGCGGACGACCCGGAGACCGGGGCCCGCTCGGCCATCACGATCTACCGCCGCGAGACGGGGCCTGCGGCCTACCCCGCGATCGTGTCCGACAAGGGCGCGAATGGCGCTCCCATCGCCTGGGGCGCCCTGTCGGGGCTCTCCATCGATCCCGCCAATCCAGCTCGGCTCTATGCGATCACGGACAGCTTCTACGGCGAGGCCAAGATCCTCACCCTCGACACGGCTACCGCACCCGCTCGCATCGTCGCCGAAGCGACCCTCATGCGCGACGGCAAGCCCGCACCCCTGCTCGACCTCGAAGGGGTGGCGGCGCGGCCCGGCGGCGGCTTTTGGGTAGCCTCCGAGGGCAACCCGGAGCGCAAGGAGAACCCGACCGAGAGCCTGCTCCTGCGCGTGGCCGCGAACGGCGCTGTCGAGGAGGAGATCGCCCTGCCCGACACCGTAAAGGCCGGTGCCACCCGCTTCGGCTATGAGGGCGTCGCCGTCACGGGCGAGGGCGAAGGGGAGACGGTTTGGCTCGCGCTGCAGCGCGAGTGGAAGGACGACCCCAAAGGCATGGCGAAGATCGCGGTCTACAAGCCGGCGACCAAACGTTGGGGGTTCCTGCATTATCCGCTGGAAGCCGCCGGCAAGGGCTGGATCGGCCTGTCCGATCTTACGCCTGCAGGGCCGGACGGCTTCATCGTCCTGGAGCGCGACAATCAGATCGGCGATGCCGCCAAGGTGAAGCGGCTCTACCGGGTTTCGGTGGCGGGCGTGACACCGGGCGAGGCCGGCGCGGAGATCCCGGTCCTGAAGAAGAACCTGGTGCGCGATCTCCTTGCAGACCTTCGCGCCGCCAAGGGCGCGGTGATCGAGAAGGTCGAGGGCTTCGTGATCGCCGGCAACGGCGAGGCCTTTGCGGTCACCGACAACGACGGCGTCGATGGCTCGTCGGGCGAGACGCAATTGCTGCGCCTTGGCCGTCTGCCTGCGAACCCTTGAGGACGCCTGTGCTGCACCCTGAGCGTCTGCCTGCGAGCCCATAGGAGGACCTCCTCGGCACTGCGAGCGCGGCGCGACCCCGGTTCTGCCCATTCGGTGCGGGCAGAACGCCGAACGCGAGCAGAGCCGGCACACGGGAGACGGCAGCGTCTGCTACCGACGTCGCGAGCGCTGCATGGGTCATCCGCCCAGGCTCACAGGCCATGGCTCCAGAGACATCCCAGGGTTGGCAGCGGAGTGGCCCGGCGGCCGGGGCATGAGCGCAGCCCAGGAGTGTCGAGGCGACGCTGCGGCGATCACCTCGCCCGGCGTCGGCCCGCCGGGGTCAGAGCGTGCTGGAGACCCGCGAGAACCCCGTCGGCCAGGAGCGCCAGCCCCGCAGTCGCGAGCGCGCCGGCGAGCATCATCACCGGATCGTAGAGCTGGATGCCCGCGAAGATCAGATCGCCGAAGCCGCCGGCGCCGATCAGCGAGGCGAGCGGCGCGGCGGCGATGTTGACGGTCACCGCCGTGCGGATGCCGGCAAACAGCACCGGGGCGGCGTTCGGGAGTTCGACCCGGCGCAGGCGGCCCGCCGCCGTCATGCCCATGCCATCGGCCGCATCGAGCAGGGCGGGGCTCAAGTTGCGTAGGCCCGCATAGGTGTTGCGCACGATGGGCAGCAGCGTCGCGAGCCAGAGCCCGAACAGCGCCGGCAGGATGCCGATGCCGAGCACGCTCATGCAGAGCGCCAGCACGGCCAGGGTCGGCACCGTGGCGCCCACATTCAGCACCTGCATCACGCCCTCGGCGCTCCGCATGAAGCGCCGGCGGCTGAGCAGGATCCCGAGCGGCACGCCGGTCGCAAGCGCAAAGGCCACCGAGACCCCCACGAGCAGGAGGTGGCGTTGGCCCAAGGTGATGATATCGGGCGCGTAGGACGCCAATTCCGTGAGCCAGGCCGGCCGCGAACCCACGCCGAAGGCGAGCGCCCCGGCCGCGAGCGCAAGGCCCACGAAGGCGAGGCCCGTCGCGCGGCTCCGGCGCGGGACGGCAGCAGCCGTGCCGCTCATTCCGCGGCCATGGGCACGGAGCGACGGGGCCTGCGGCCGAGAGCCCCGGCGATGCCGCGGGAGGTCACATAGCCGGCAAGACGCCCGCTGCCGTCGATGCAGGGCACGGCATCGGTCCCCCGCATCAGGAGTGAGGACGCGGCGGTGCGCAGATCGTCGTCCGGGCGCACCGCATCCAGGAGGGGCTCCATGTGGTCCCGCACGACCCCCTCGCCGCGATCCGGAACGGCCTCGAGCCGCAACAGGCCGAGAGCCCGGCCGTCATGGCCCACCACCACGGCCTCCTCGCGACCCGAGCCTTCGAGGAGGGCCGTTGCCGAAGCCATGTCCTGATCGGGCCCGAGGCTCGGGATATCCCGATCCCCCGGCTCCCCCTGCAGGGCATCGGCAACGGGGATAAGGCGCAGACGGCGCAGCACCCGATCCTCGCCGATGAAGGCGGCGACGAAGGGATCGGCGGGCCGGGAGAGCAGCACGTCCGGCGTGTCGCATTGCACCAACCGGCCCGCCCGCATCACCGCGATGCGCGAGCCGAGCAGCAGCGCCTCGTCGATGTCGTGGCTCACGAAGATTACGGTCTTGCGCAAGGTGCGCTGGAGGTGGAGGAATTCCTCCTGAATGGCCGCCCGGTTCACCGGGTCGATGGCCCCGAAGGGCTCATCCATGAGCAGAACCGGCGGATCGGCCGCGAGCGCCCGCGCGACGCCGACCCGCTGCTGCTGGCCGCCCGACAATTCGGCGGGATAGCGGGCAAGCAGCCCTGGATCGAGGGCCATGAGGCCCATGAGTTCGCGCGCCCGGTCGCGGCCTCGCTCCCGGCTCCAGCCCAAGAGGTCCGGCACGACGCGGATGTTATCCTCGACCGTCATGTTGGGGAACAGGCCGATCTGCTGGATGACGTAGCCGATGCGCCGGCGCAGCTGCACCGGATCGAGGGCATCGATATCCGCGCCCTCGACCAGGATGGAGCCCGAGGATTTCGGGATCAGGCGGTTCACCATGCGCATCAAGGTGGTCTTGCCGCAGCCCGAGGGGCCGAGCAGCACGCAGACCTCGCCGGCCGGGATCTCGAAGCTCACGTCGTCCACGGCCAGCGTGGTGCCGTAGCGTTTGGTGACGTTTTGAAACGAGATCATGGCTCCTCCTCTCCCTGCATCTAGCCGGCGGCTGCCGCTGGGGAAGGGGCCCGGCGCTCAAGCCGCCGCTGGAGGGCGAGCACGCCGAGATCCGCGAGCACGGCCAGCAGGCTCACCGCCACCGCGCCGGTGACGAGCTGGCGCGGATCGCTCTGGCTGATGCCGCGGCTGATGAGAACGCCCAAGCCCCCGGCGCCCACATAGGTCGCGATGGTCATCACGCCGATATTGGTGACGAGGGCCGTTCGGACGCCGGCGAGGATCACCGGGAGGGCCAGGGGAAGCTCCACCCGGCGCAGGCGCTCGCGCCGGGTCATGCCCATGCCGCGGGCCGCGTCTCTCAAGGAGCCGTCCACCCCCGCGATCGCCGTCACGGTGTTTCGCACGATGGGGAGCTGCGCGTAGATGAAAACGGCGATGATGGCCGGCAGCGGCCCGATCCCCTGGCCGATGAGGGCCAGCACCGGCAGCAGGAGGCCGAAGAGCGCGATGGACGGCACGGTGGTGAGAACGCTCAAGACGCCGATCACCCCGGCCGCGAGCCGGGGCCGGGCGCTCAAGGCGATGCCGAGGGGAACGCCGGTGGCGATGGCCGCGCCCAGCGCCACCAGCACGAGCAGGATGTGCTCGCCCGCAAGGCGCAGGATGAGGTCGATATTGGCGGCGGCGTAGGCGAGAACGGTCATGGGAGCCTTGCAGTCGCGGCGGAGGCGAGAACGGTCGCGGATGGCCGCCGGCCGGGGAGCCCTGCGGCACTTTAGTCATGAACGATTTGGCCAAGCTTGCGTTGCATCCCGGCAGCAAAGCTTTGCTGTCGTCCACGAGGCCTACCGCAGGATCCCCCCATGCCGCTCCCGACCCGCCGTCCCCTGCTCGCCGCCGCGCTGCTCGCCGCCTTTGGGCTCGCATCGCCCGCTTTCGGCCAATCGAAGCCCCTGGTGGTGGGCGGCAAGAACTTCACGGAGCAGCTGCTGCTGGCCGAGATGACCACCGAGCTCCTGAAGGCCAAAGGGCTGAAGGCCGAGAAGAAGGACGGCCTCGCGAGCGCGCTTCTGCGGCAGGCCCAGGAGAAGGGCGAGGTGGACGTGTACTGGGAATACACCGGCACCGCGCTCGTGGTTTACAACAAGGTCGAGGAGCGCCTTTCGCCGGAGCAGACCTATGCGCGGGTGAAGGAGCTCGACGGTAAGAAGGGCCTCGTGTGGGGCAAGCCCTCCACGGCCAACAACACCTACGCGATCGCGCTCCCCGCCGATCAGGCCCAGGCCAAGAACCTGCGCACCTTGAGCGACCTCGCCAAGGTGGTGGAGAGCGGCAACATGAAGCTTGCCACCGATGGCGAGTTCGCCCGCCGCGACGACGGGTTGCTCGGCCTGCAGAAGGCCTACGGCTTCACCTATCACCGCGCCAATCTCGTGGTGATGGATCCGGGGCTGACCTACGAGGCCCTGCGCCAGGGCCGGGTCGAAACCGCGGTGGTGCTCTCCACCGACGGGCGCGTGAAGGCCTTCAACTTCGCGGTGCTCCAGGACGACAAGAACTTCTTCCCGAGCTACGTGCTGGCGCCCGTCGCCCGCAAGGAGGCGCTCGACGCCAACCCGCAGCTTGCGGCGATTCTCGACGATCTCTCGGGCCGGCTCACCGAGGAGGTGATGCGCGGCCTCAACGCGGAGGTGGACGTGGACAAGCGCGACGTGCGCCAGGTCGCGGCCGACTTCCTGCGCAAGCAGAACCTCACCCAGTAGGCGGAGCGGGAACGCTCACCGATCCGGTGACCTTTCCGTAACCGTCCGGCATCGAGACGGTTGACTGACGGAAGGTGAGACAGGGGACCGACGCGGCCGCGCCCGATGGCGCGGCCGTGATTCGTCCCATGCTCGCCTCCCTTGCCGACCCGTTCATCGCTCTCCTCTCCTCGGAGCCCTTCGGCGCCCTTGGCGTTCTTGCCGGCTTCGCGGCGGCCCTGATGCCGCGCCGGACCCCGATCCTCCTCGCCTCGGCGCTCTGTTCGGCGCTGTTCTGCGCCCATTTCCTGCGCCTCGGCTCCGCGACGGGCGCCGCCATGTGCCTGATCTCGCTGGCCCAGAGCCTTGCGGCGACGCGGGCCTCGCAAGCGTCGCGCCCGGCTTGGCTGAACGGCTTCTTCGCGGCGAGCTCCGCCGCGACCGTGGGCCTTACGCTGGCGACCTGGGCGGGCTGGTCCTCCGCGCTCGCCGGCACCGGAGCCCTCTTCGCTACCGCGGCCCGCCTGCAGATCGACGCGCAACGGATGCGCTGGCTTCTCCTCGCCTGCACCCTGTGCTGGATCGGCCACAACAGCCTCGTGGGCTCGATCTCCGGGCTCACCGGCGACACGCTCACGCTCGTGGGGCTCTCGGTCGGCCTGTGGCGGGGCCGGGACGCGCGCGACGGACGCTTGGCGCCCGCGTGAGCGGCGAGCCCGACCCTAGTAGTACCGCAGCTCCGTCGCCTTGCCGCTGAACACCCGGTAGGAGAAGGCCGTGTAGAGGCCGATCACCGGGAGCACGATCAACGCGCCCACGAACATGATCAGGAGCGACTCGTCCGCGGCGGCCGCCTGCCACACGGTGAGCGCGTTCGGCACCACGTAGGGAAAGAACGAATAGGCGAGCCCGTGGAAGCCCAAGAGAAACAGGCCAACCGCGCCCGCGAAGGGGATCCAGCAGAAACGGTCGGTGCGGCTCGGCAGGTGCTTCAGCGCGAGGTGCAGGCCTAGGAACAGCCCCGCTGTGACGAGGGGGATCGGGGCGAGCAGCAGGAGGTTCGGGAACGAGAACCACTTGTCGAAGATGCGCTCGCTCATGAACGGCGTGACGAGCGACACCGCCGCCATGCCGACCGCCACGGGCCAGAGGCTGCCCCGCGCCCAGGCCACGGCCCGGCGCTGGAGCGCGCCTTCGGTTTTCATCACCAGCCAGGCGGCGCCGATGAAGGCATAGCCCGCCACGAGGCACACGGCCGTGAGAATCGCGAACGCCACATTGGCGGCGGTGCGCTCGAAGCCCACGATGTAGAGGCCGAGCATGTAACCTTGTGCGAGAGCCGTGAGGAGGGAGCCCGCGAAGAAGGCGCGGTCCCAGGCGCGCTTGTGCCCCGCCGCCACCTTGGCGCGGAACTCGAAGGAGACCCCGCGCATGATCAGCCCGAGCAGCATCACGGCCACGGGCAGGTAGAGGGCGCCGAGGATGGCTCCGTGTGCCTGCGGGAAGGCGACGAGAAGCAGTCCCACGGCCAGCACGAGCCAGGTTTCGTTGGCATCCCAGAACGGGCCGATGGAGGCGATCATCCGGTCCTTGTGGACCGGCTCGACCCGGGCGCCGGTGAGGATGCCGACGCCGAGATCGTAACCATCGAGCACCACGTAGAGGAGGATCGCGGCGCCCATGAGGGCCGCGAAGGCCACGGGAAGCCAGGAGCCGTCGAAGGCCGTGAACATGGGGGTCTCCTTTAAGCGGCCGCCGCGACGCCCGCACCTGCGGCGGTGTCGCCGCCCTGGCGCGCGGGTTCCGCCGGCGCATGGTTGCGGGGGGCGCCCGCATGCCGGGCGAGATAGAACACCGTGGCGATGTAGGCGGCGATCAGGGCCGCATAGACCGCGAGGTAGCCCGCAAGCGTCGAGGCCACCATGCCGGCGCCCACGGTCTTGGACGCCGCCTGCGCGGCGGTGAGCACGCCGGTGACGAGCCAGGGCTGACGCCCGATCTCGGTGACGTACCAGCCCGCGAGCGTCGCGATCCAACCCGCGAAGGTCATGGCGACGAGGGCAAAGGCGAGGGAGCGGTGGATCTCCCCGCGCCGCCACAGCTGCCAGGCGCCGAGCCACGAGGCCGCGAGCATCAGGAGCCCGACCCCGACCATGACCCGGAAGGCGAAGAACACGGGCGCCACGGGCGGGCGATGCTCGAAGTCGTTGACGCCCTTCACCTCGCCGTACCAGTCGTGGGTCAGATAGAACGAGGCGATGTTCGGGATCGCGATCTCGAAACGGTTGCTGCGGGTGGTCTCGTCGGGGATGCCGAACACCACCATGGGCGCGCCCTTCTGGGTCTCCCAGATGCCTTCCATGGCCGCGATCTTGGCGGGCTGGTGCTTGAGGGTGTTGAGGCCGTGCAGGTCACCCGCCACGATCTGCAGCGGGATCAGCACGGCGCCGAGGACGATGCCCGTGCGTAGCGCCGCCTGCACGCCGGGCGAGCGGTTGCCCTTGAGCCACTGATAGGCCGAGACGCCGGCGACCAGGAAGGCGGCCGTGAGGCCCGAGGCCAGCAGCATATGCGTGAGACGATAGGGCATAGAGGGGTTGAACACGATCGCCCACCAATCGGTCGCGTGCGCGACGCCGTCGCGCATCTCGAAGCCGGCGGGCGTCTGCATCCAGGAATTCAAGACGAGGATCCAGAACGCCGACATGGTGGTCCCGAAGGCAACGAGAAACGTCGCCAAGGTGTGGACGCGGTTCGAGACCCGGTTCCAGCCGAACAGCATGATGCCGAGGAAAGTGGCCTCGAGGAAAAAGGCGGTCAGCACCTCGTAGGCGAGGAGCGGTCCCGCGATGTTGCCGACGGTGTTCATGAAGCCCGGCCAGTTGGTGCCGAACTGGAACGACATGGTGATGCCGGACACGACGCCGAGCGCAAAGGAAAGAGCGAACACCTTCACCCAGAAGCGGTACGCATCCATCCAGCGCTCGTCCCGCGTCGCGTTGAAGCGCAGCTTGAAGAACAGCAGCACCCAGCCGAGCGCGATGGTGATCGTCGGGAAGAGAATGTGGAACGAGATGTTGGTCGCAAACTGGATGCGGGCGAGGATCAGGGCGTCCATCGGGGTTATCTCTCAGGCGAGGTTTTCGTGTCGCGGCGCTTCGTCCGGCCGCCCGGCACGACGAAGAGGCGGTCCTTCATCTCCAGGATCTTCTGGACCTTGGAACCGAGCGTCAGGAGCTGAACGAGGCGCTCGGTTTCGAGCCGCTGCACGTCGTCGTACCAGCCGGTGAGCAGCTCGAAGAGATCGTGCATCTCGCGCATGCGGTCCTGGGCGTGACGCTCCTCCGGGGTGCCGGGCTTCTGCATCAGCACCTCGCGCAGAAGGGACTGCGTGGGGTCGATCTCGCGCTTCTTGCGCTCGTCCACGAGGGTCCGGACGATCTGCCAGATGTCGTCGGGCGTGGTGAAGTAGTCGCGCCGGTCGCCGGGCTTGTGCTGGAGGCGCACGAGGTTCCAGGCCTGGAGCTCCTTCAGCCCCATGCTGACATTGGATCGCGAAACCCCGAGGGCCTCGACGATATCCTCCGCGTTGAGCGGATCGCGGGAGAGGAAGAGCAGGGCATAGATCTGCCCGACGGTGCGGTTGATCCCCCAGCGGGACCCCATCTCGCCGAAATGCAGCACGAAGGATTGGATCAGCGGGGGCAGGTTCATGGTCGTACCGTCATTTCAGTAATTTCTGAAAAGATGGGTATGGCGGGAACCTGGACAATGGGACGGGACGCCGCATCGCGGGCTGGCGCGGACCTGCGGATCACCTTTCGTCCACGCGGCACACCCGAGGGGCTGCCGCCACTTTGGAGCCGGCTCCCGTTCGCGCGTGTGGAGCCGACGCGGGGGCTTCATCCGTCCTCAGGCGGGAGGCCGTCGCACAATCCTTGAAGGCGACCTCTCGATGCGAGCAGCCGACCTGCAGGAGGCGTGTCGCAACGCTCCGATTTCGTGCGGGGGCGGCAGCCGCGGGACCACGGCAGGCGAAGGGCCCGACTAGGCCGCGGCGCGTCCCGGCTCCGCCGCCAGCGCGAAGTCCATGGCGGCTTCCGCATGAAGGCGCGTGGTGTCGAAGACGGGCAGGTCGAGGTCGTCCCCGCCGATCAGCATCGTGATCTCGGTGCAGCCAAGGATCACGCTGTCGATGCCGGCTTGCGCTTGCGCGCGGCGGATGATGGCAAGATAGGCGTGCTTGGATTCCTCGCGCACCACGCCCCGGCACAATTCGTCGTAGATGATCGCGTGCACGCGCTCGCGCTCGACGGCTTCGGGCACCACGGCGTCGAGGCCGTGCCGCTGGCGCAGGCGCTCGCGGTAGAAGGGCTGCTCCATGGTGAAGCGTGTGGCGAGCAGCAGCGGTCGGCGGCAGCCCGCCGCCGTAACGGCGTGCGCGGCCGCATCCGCGATGTGCAGCACGGGCCGCTTCGCGGCCGCCTCCACTTCGTCCGCCATCACATGCATGGTGTTGGTGCAGATCACGAGGGCGTCCGCGCCCGCGAGCGCCAAGCGGCTGGCGGCGTCGATCATCAGGATCGTGGCCTTGCCCCAATCGCCCTGGTGCTGGCACTCGGCGACTTCCGCGAAGTCGAGGGATTGCAGCACGAGGCGCGCGGAATGCAGGCCGCCGAGGCGGTCGCGGGCGATCTCGTTGAGATGGCGATAATAGATCGCCGTGCTCTCCCAGCTCATGCCGCCGATGAGGCCGAGCGTACGCATGGTGGAACTCCTAAAGACGTGAACACGCCCGATCCGCCGGTGCACCTGACGGCGCACCGGGGACGGGTTCGATGATGGGGGACAGAGCACGAGTGCCTGACGATGCACGGGCGTTGGGCCCGGTGGCGGACAGGACGCGAGAACCGGACGCTACACCGGAGGTGAGCTCGGTGCTGTCGGACAAGGCGCGGGAGGCCGGCATTGCAGAACCTCTAGTCCTGCCGGCTGTTGTCGAGCCCGACGTCTTGCAGCACGCGTCGGCCGACGGCGTGCTTCAGGGTGTCTCGTGCAAGGGTGATCGGAGGGGGTGCCGCGCGTCGGCGAGCGGCGTGCGCCGCCTCAATGCGGATCGTGAGCCCTAGGAAGGGCAGGGGAAGCGAAATCGGTTTCATCGGTGCCACCAGCATGGAGAAGGAAAGAAGGAAGGGTCGTGTGTGCGCAAACTCGCAGAATCATGAGACGCCTCCCTGTGCTGTGGCGTGGATGGATGAACCGGCTTCGTGAGCCGGGCCGAGTGCATACAGCACGATCGCAACCTTGGCTATTCCGGGGCTGCACGTCTGACGGGATCGCGGCACATGCCGACGCAATCTCCCGGCAACATTGGTCGAGCAGGCTGAGCGCACGGCCGAGCACGTTGCTCTGCAATGCTCATCGTCCGAACCGTATGCGGATTTGCGGGGCGGCACAGCAGTCGAGCGGGTGCGCCGCCACCGCAAGCGCGGTCCGCACGCGCGCCAAGCGCGGGACGCCTGTCCTCACCTTCGCCGCATTCGCCCGCCCTTCTGCCCCCGGGCGCCGAACAAGAGCACGTGAAACGGCATCCGGGTCTTGAGGGGCATCGATGAGGGCTGAGAGCGCCATCCCCATGGTCGGGCCAACGGCGCCGCCGCTGGCGGCGAGCTCACGCCGGCCGGCCTTGCGCGGCGCCTGGCCCGTGGAATGGCACCTCGCGGCGCTCTGCGCCGCCTTCATCCTTCCCATCCTCGGCTTCGTCGGCCTCCTCCTGTGGCAATCCACGGGGGCCGAGCGCCAGCGGCTCGAGCAGCAGGGCACGGAGATCCTCCACAAGGTGGCGGCGGCAGTCGACCGCGACCTCGCCGTGCAGGGCGCCGTCACGGAGCTGGCCGCCCATTCGCCGGCCCTGCTCAGCGGCGACCTCGCCGTCATCGACCGCGCGCTTGGTGAACTCGCCCGCGCCCTCGACATGCGCATCATGCTGCGCTCCACCACCGGCCAGGACCTGTTCGGCGCCGGGGCCGCCGCGCGGCCGATCACCGGCCAGGGCGAGCGCGAGGAGGACCGGGTGGCGCTGACAACGCGCCGTCCGGTGGCCTCCAACCTGTTCTCGGACGCCGGAGCGCCGGCCCTCGTCGCGATCACCGTGCCGGTGGTGCGGCCGGGCGGGGGCGAGGTGGTGTCCCTGCTGAGCTTCGCCTTTCCCCCTGCCCGCATCGCGCAGGCGGTCGCCCGCGAGGGAGCCCTGCCGGGCGCCGTGGCCTTCGTGATCGACGGCAACGGGCGTGTGGTGGGAGCGAGCCGCCCCGGCCTCGCCGAGGATGCGCGGGGCCTGCCCGCGATCCCCTCCGCGCGCCCCGGCCGCTTCGACATGGAGCTGCCGGATGGCACGCGCCTGGCGGCGCAATCCATGCGGCTGGCGGGCGCGAACTGGACCGTGGTGGCGGGCCTCGAGGAGGAGGCGCTTCAGGCGCCGATGCAGCGCTTCCTGTTCCAGCTCGGCGGCATCGGGTTGGCCCTCGGGCTCCTGTCGGCGGCGCTGGCGCTCTCGTTCGGGCGCCGCATCACCGGGGCGATCGACGCCCTGCGCGGAGCCGCGGCAGCGCTGGGACGAGGCGGCGCCGTCGCGCCGGTCGGCACCCAGGTCGCGGAAATCAACGAGGTCGGACACGCCCTCGAAACCGCGGCCGCCGCAATCAAGCGCGCGCAAGAACGGCAGGCGCTCCTCAACCGCGAACTCCATCACCGGGTGAAGAACAACCTCGCGACCGTGCAGGCCGTGGTGGGATCCGCGGCCCGAAGCGCCGAGAGCCTCGAAGCCTTCCGCGAGGCGCTGTCGAGCCGCCTCGCCTCGCTCGGCAAAACGCACGACCTGCTGGTGGGCAACGGCTGGGAGGGCGCGTCCCTCGAGGCGCTGCTGCGCAGCGAGCTTCAGCCCTACGACGAAGCCGGGACCGCCCGCGTGGCGCTCTCCGGGCCCCCGGTCGAGCTCGCCCCCGACATGGCCCTGCCGCTCGGGATGCTGGCCCACGAGATGGCCACCAACGCCGCGAAGTACGGCGGCCTCTCCGTACCCGGGGGCCGGCTCCAGGTGGCCTGGCGGGTCGAGGCGGAGGACGGCGAACGGTGGCTGCGCCTCCAATGGACCGAAACCGGCGGCCCTGCGGTCGAGCCGCCCCGCCGGCAGGGCTTCGGGTCGAAGCTGCTGGAGCGGATCGGCGGCCAGCTCGGCGGCAGCGTGAACCGGGATTTCGCGCCGGGCGGCCTGCGCCTGGAGCTGCGGATCCCGCTTCCGGCCCCGGACGCGTGAGGCTGCGATTCGTTGCATGCGGTTGAACGGCGTTGAACGCTTCCGGCGTCGGGCCGAGGCGGCTTAGGCCGCCTGTCCGAGGGCCCAGGACTGGAGGCGGGCATCGGGAAAGGTTAAGAAAGGGTTGTTCCAGACCCTCGCGTCAAGAAGGGCGGCGTTCACGGGGGTGAAGGATGGACGGAAGCTGCTACAGGGCCGAACCGATGCCGATTGAACCCGGCCGCATGCTCGGCGCCCTTGGGGCCTCTTCGGACGCCGGCGACCCGGCTCCGCGCCGGGCTCTTGCCGGTGTTCTGCTCCTTGGCTGCGCACTGGCTGCCGCCCCGTTGCTCGGCCTCGTCTGGTCCCAGGACGAAGGCGGCTTATTGGCGATGACCCCCCTGATTCGAACGACCCCGAACAACAGCGATTTGGGGCAGCCGGAGGCCCTGCCGCCGCTCACGAACAGCGTCGGGCGTCCCCTCGCCTCGGGCGAGATCGGCACCGTGCTCAGCATCCTGTTCAAGGACGTGCCGGCCGAGAGCGTCGATGAAGCTCCGCGAGCGGCTTCCGCCCCTCCTGCACCGGCCCTCCCGGAGGCCAGGCCCCCGCAGCGGAACGTCCTGGAGGCGGAGCAGGGCCGCGCGGTGCAGGCGCGGCTCGCCCAGCTCGGCTTCCTCGACGGCGACCCGGCGACGATTTGGAGCGCGGCGGCGCGGCAGGCCCTGCGCGAGTTCAAGACCGCCCACGGGCTCACCCCCGACGAGGTGTGGGACGAGGCCACCGAGCGGGTTCTCTTCGGCCCGAGCGCTGTGGGCACCACGCGCTTCGTCGGCGTGTGGGCCCCGGACCCGAACGCCTGTTCGCCGAAGACCAACCGCAGGGGTCTGCTGCCCGCCGTGATCAATCACCAGGGCGCGTGGGCCGGCGACGTATCCTGCGCCTTCCGGAACGGCCGCCGCGACGGCGAAGCCTGGCGCTTCGCGGCCACCTGCACGGGCGCCCGCAAACGCTGGACCGCCAATGTGCGGCTCGCGGTCACCGGCGACACCCTCGTGTGGTCGAGCGAGCGGGGCTCGCAAACTTATGTCCGCTGCCCCTCGGGGCTTGGTTAGAGCGCGGCCGTCCGGCAATCTGAACAAGTATTCATCTTTATGAATGTTCAGCTGGACAGTTACTCGCCATGCAAATTCATGTATTTGCGGAATAGCTAAGCAACGGGCAAATAAAAACCGTTTATTTAGCCGGAACTTCGTAAGCCTTCGGCAGTATCCTTTGCACGCTATCCCGGTGGACCAGCCTTGGCATCACTGGGAACTCATTTGCAAAGGTGTCCACCGCCATGAAACCCTCCTACTCCCTCGCGCTCGCCGGCTTCGCCGCCGCGCTTGCCTCATCGACAGCCGCCTTCGCCCAAGTCCCCCTCGTCGGCGGCCAATGCCGTCCCGCGATCGCCAACGCGTCGCAGTACCAGAACTGCCGCGTCCGGATCGTGGCCGGCAGCGAGGTTTGCCGTTGCGAGATCCTTCCGCAGGCCATTCGCCGCGGTGCCGTTGTCGGCGATAATCAGGAGAGCGACCGCAACGAGTTCGCGCGATTTGACCGCGTCGGCTCGAACCAGGCGGCTGGTACCCTAAGCGCAACGGGTGCGATGCAATCCGGCGCCACGATGGGCGCCAGCAACAACACCATGCGATCGGGAACGAACGCCACGGCACCGGTGACGCAAACAACCGCCGCTCAGGCCGCTGCCGGAGCCGGGATGAATGCAGGGACCCAGACGAACACGACGGTTCGCCCGGGCACCGTCGTCTCGACCGATGTGACAGCCGGCACAGGCATGGGCAATCCCGGTAATGGGATGACCGTCGGCCGCGCGGGTGAGACCCCGAATGGCCGAGACTTCGGCGCAGGCACCCGCGGTCGGGGCGATGTGGTCCGAGGCGACACCAACACGGATACGACCGATACCGCCAAAGCCGAACGCAAGGCGGAGCGTCAGGCCGAAAAGGTCGAGCGCAAGGCCGAGAAGGCCGAGACGAAGGAGCAGGCCCGCGCGGAGCGTGCGGCTGCCAAGGCCGAGCGTCAGGAAATGACCGAGGTCGAGGAGACGACGCGTGAGCGGAACCGCACTCCCCGGTCCGGGGCCACGGCTGGCACCGGCACGGGTAATCCGGGCAACGGCATGATGGTTGGCCGCGCCGGCGAGAACCCGAACGGGAAGGGCTTCGGCGAAGGGACCCGCGGTCGCAGCGACGTGAGCCGCACCACGACCGGCGGCACTTCAGGTTCACCGAGCCAGGCGGAACTGCGCATGATCGTGCAGGAATTGCGTCGCGGCACCACGATCGACGCGATCTTGGACCGGTTCGACATCAGCCGTCAGGAGCTGCGCCAGATCGCCCAAGACAACGGGATCAGGAACTTCGGCCAGGCCCGGTCGGAGGTGAACCAGATCGCCCGCGATCTGCGCAACGGCATGTCGGTTTCGACGATCCTCGGCCGCTACGGCCTGACCTTGGAGCAGCTGAAGGAATTCGCCGAGAGGAACGATCTCGAGGACGTGCTGGAGCGCATTTCGACGGCGACCGGTTCGACCGCCAAAAGCGCAACCAAGGAAGCCGATAAGGTTGCACGCGGTTCGAAGAAGTCCATGGATGACGACGCCATGAACGACACCATGCCGGGCATGGGCCGGAGCAATCGCTCGGGCGCCACGGCCGGTACGAGCACGGGCAACCCCGGCAACGGCATGAACGTCGGGCGGGCTGGCGAAAACCCGAACGGCAAGGGCTTCGGTGACGGGACCCGCGGTCGCAGCGATGTGGACACCACGGGGAGCACCACGGGCTCGACCTCGGACACCTCCAGCGGCGGTTCGCAGGGTGGCGGTCAGGGTGGCAGCCAGGGTGGTGGCCAAGGCGCCGGTCAGGGCAGCGGCGGCAACCAAGGCAATGGCGGCGGCCAAGGTAACGGCGGCCAGGGCAGTGGTGGTCAAGGCAATGGTGGCGGCCAAGGCGGTGGCCAGGGTAACGGCGGTGGCGACGGCGGCAGGGGCAAATAGTCCCGCGTGAGCCTGGAGCTCTCTCGATACTTAGGAGCCCCGTCCGGGAAACGGACGGAGCTCACTTTCATGAGATACAGGCTGCTCGTGGCGCCGTGTGGGTTGGGTTCGCAAACCCGGTCGGTTGAAGGGCCGGACGAGACGGGCTAGAGCCGTCCTGCGGGCTTTCGCTCCGCCTTACTCCTGGACGGCGCCTCCCCATGACCACACGCTTTCACCGCGGCGACCTGCCGGCGGATTACGATCCCAGCACCAGTATTGCGGTCGATACGGAGACGCTCGGCCTCAACCCGCACCGTGACCGCCTGTGCGTCGTGCAGATCTCCCGCGGTGACGGCACCGCCGACGTGGTCCAGATCGTGAAGGACGGGCCCGCCCCCGAAAACCTGATCCGCGTGCTCGGCGACGAGAGCGTGCTCAAGATCTTCCATTT
Source organism: Microvirga sp. (assembly GCA_035944635.1). Lineage (GTDB taxonomy): Bacteria > Pseudomonadota > Alphaproteobacteria > Rhizobiales > Beijerinckiaceae > Microvirga. The sequence continues at coordinate 27,235 of DASZAZ010000106.1, read as the reverse complement.
CGCCCGCTTCGATCTGGCCGTGCTGTTCCACTATCTCGGCGTCATGCCGCGTCCGGTCTATTGCACCAAAGTGGCCTCGCGCCTCTCGCGCACCTACACGGATCGGCACGGGCTCAAGGATCTCGTGCGGGAGCTGCTCGCCATCGATCTCTCGAAGCAGCAGCAATCCTCGGATTGGGGCGCCGAGACCCTCTCGACTGCTCAGCTCGATTACGCTGCCTCCGATGTGCTCCACCTTCACGCCCTGAGGGAGCGCCTCGACCGGATGCTGGAACGGGAGAACCGCAGCGGCATCGCGCAGAATTGCTTTGCTTTTCTCCCGACGCGCGCCCAGCTCGATCTCCTGGGATGGCCCGAGACCGACATCTTCGCCCATTCGTGACGCTTATCGCCCGGCGCGGAGGCTGACCTCCTCCTGCCAGCCCCGGATGCCCACGGCGCCCGATAACGGAGACGAGAAGCAGCCCACCCTTGCGGCTCCTCCGGGGAGGGGAGCCGTCATAACTTCGCCATGGGATTAGCGCCTGTGCCACTCAGGTGGCAGCGGGTTTCCGGTAGACCGGTCAGCGATCTTAGCAGTTCGGAAACCACGAGGCGGGAGAATCCCATCCAAATGGATCAGCGGGAACATGGGCCAGCACCGAGCCGCGCCTCGCGGCCGCGCGCGCGCGCCTATGTCCAGGCTCGGCGGCACACCCGCGTGGTGCGCCTTCTGAAATGGGCTATTCCAACGGGCGCGATCCTTGGGATTGCGGGTGTGGTGTCTTGGGCGTTGATCGACCCCTTCAATCGGCTCGCCGGGATCAGTCTCGGGCCCGTGACGGTATCGGGGAGCCAGGTCACCATGGAAAACCCGAAGCTCTCGGGCTATCGCAGCCGCAGCGGGACCTACGAGGTCACGGCCGCGACGGCCACGCAGGATCTGCGCAACCCCGCCCGCGTGGAGCTCAACGAACTCAAGGCCCGGGTCGGCACGGATCAGAGCGGCGGCACGGCGCGTCTCGAGGCTGCTACTGGGGTGCTCGACACCCAAAAAGAGCGCCTTGATCTGCGCAGGAACGTGCGGGTCTCCTCCAACGATGGGCAAGAGGCGCGCTTAGCATCGGCCTCGATCGACCTTAAGACCGGCGCGGTCGTCTCCGACGAGCCCGTGACCGTTACCCTTCAAACCGCCACCATCGAGGCCAAGGGCGTCGAGGTGCTCGACGGCGGGCGCGTGATCCACTTTAAGGGGCGGGTGAGCGCGACCTTGACCGATCCCGGTCCAGGCCTCGGTGCCGAGACCTTTGCTCCTGCTGCCCGTGGGCAAACAAGCCAGGCCGAAGCCGTGAGTACGCGTCGATGATAGGTTTGCGGTTGGCTCTCTTGAGCGTTGCGGCATTGGCGCTGGTCCACCCGGCTGCTGGCCAGACCGCTGCGCCCCGACCAGCGGCCCAAGGGCAGCCTGTCGCCGGTGCGAAGGACCGTCCTTCCGCCTTCGGCACGATGGGATCCAATCGGGAGCCCATCAAAATCGACGCCGATCGCCTCGACGTATTCGACCGCGAGGGGCGGGCTGTATTCGCCGGCAACGTCGTGGCAGTTCAGGGTGACACGACCATGCGCTGCAACACCCTGACCATTCTCTACGAGGGCCGCGGCAATCAAGGCGGTGCCCGCCCTGCGGCTCTGCCTGGCCAGAGCTCCGGCGATAGCGCCATCCGCAAGATCGACTGCACCGGGCCCGTCACCATCGTGTCGAAAACACAGGTCGCCACTGGCGACAATGCCACCTTCGACCGTATTGCGAACCGTGTGCTCCTGACCGGCAATGCAACCCTCACCGACGGACCGAACGTCACCCAGGGTGGCCGCGTGATTTACGATCTCAACACCGGGGTAGCGAATATCGAGAACCCGGCGGCCGGAGGGCGCGTCCGCGCGCTTTTCGTGCCTGGATCGACACCGGGCGCGACGCCTGCTCCGACGCCTGCACCCGCTCCTGCACCGACGCCGGCCCGCCCTGCGGCCCCCCGATAGGCGCGTCCGTGACAGCTGTCTTCCCTCCATCCTCGCCCCTGCAGCAGCAAGGTACGGACACCTGGGACGCGCCCTTGCAGGCGCCGAGTGCTCCGCGCCGAAGCAGTGGCTGGCGCCTTTTCGGCCGGCGCGGACCGCGCGAAGACGACCCGGCGCCTGTCTTCGGCGGCCCCGGCGTTCTCGCCGTGCGTGGACTGCGCAAGAGCTATGGCGGGCGCACGGTCGTGCATGAGGCGGGGCTCGAGGTTCGTGCGGGCGAAGCCGTGGGGCTGCTCGGCCCCAACGGTGCCGGCAAGACCACGATCTTCTACATGATCACCGGGCTCGTTTCGGCAGACCAGGGCATGATCAACCTCGATGGGCACGACATCACCGGCCTGCCGATGTACCGCCGAGCGCGCCTCGGGATCGGCTACCTGCCCCAGGAGGCCTCGATCTTCCGGGGCTTGAGCGTCGAGGACAACATCCGCGCCGTCCTGGAGGTCGTAGAGCCGAACCGCAAGGAGCGGGACCGCAAGCTCGATGCGCTGCTCGACGAATTCAACATCGCGCGCCTGCGCAAATCGCCCTCGATCGCACTGTCGGGCGGCGAGCGGCGGCGCTGCGAGATTGCACGGGCGCTTGCGAGCGAACCCACCTTCATGCTGCTCGACGAGCCTTTCGCGGGCATCGACCCCATCGCGGTGGGCGACATCCAAAACCTCGTGCGGCATCTGACCCGCCGCGGCATCGGGGTGCTGATCACGGACCACAACGTCCGCGAGACGCTCGGCCTCACCGACCGTGCCTATGTGATCCATTCCGGCCGCGTGCTCACGGAAGGGACGCCGGAGCAGATCGTCGCCAACGAGGATGTGCGCCGCGTCTATCTCGGCGAGGATTTCCGCCTCTAGACCGACGCGGCCCCCGCGCCGTCTTCCCCTTTAGTCGGGAACGCGTTGATGCGTTTTGACGGCGGTAAACCGCCGCGTTAGAACCCAGGCCAAGGCATGCAATAAACATGCCGCGCGTGAGCGCGTCGGTGCGGGTGCAGGACAATGGGGTTGTTGCAGAGGCTGGAGATGCGCCAGGGGCAATCCCTGGTGATGACGCCGCAGCTCCTGCAGGCGATCAAGCTCCTGCAGCTCTCCCATCTCGACTTGGCGGCCTTCGTCGAGGCCGAACTCGACCGCAACCCTCTGCTGGAGCGCGCCGAACTCGAGGCGCCGGAGGGGCGGGACGTTGGGCCGCCCGAGACGGCAACTCCTGCCGTGGAGACCTGGCCGGAGCCCGGCTCCACGCCCGATGCCGCGGATCTTGAGCAAACCTTCGGCACCCCGGTGAGCGAAGTATTCCAGGACGAGATGCCGGAGCCGGCCCGGCACGCGGACTTGGGCGCGCTTCCCTTGAGCCCCTCGCCCTGGTCGGTGGGCGGGGCTCGCGACGAGGACGACACCTTCGATGCCGCAGCGGCTCTGTCTGCGGAAACAGGGCTCCACGATCACCTCCTCGCGCAACTCGACCTCGCCACGCGCGATCCCGGCGAGCGGCTTATCGGGCGCCACCTCGTCGATGGGATCGACGAGGCCGGGTATCTCCGCGAATCCCTCGATGCGATCGCGGCTCGGCTCGGCGCCTCGCTTGCGGCCGTGGAGCGGGTGCTCGCTATCGTCCACCGCTGCGAGCCGACGGGCGTCGGTGCCCGCGACCTCGCCGAGTGCCTCGAATTGCAGCTGCGCGAGCAAAACCGCTTCGATCCCGCGATGGCAGCCCTTCTTCATCGGCTCGATCTTGTGGCCAAGTGCGATCTGCCGGCGCTGCGCCGCCTGTGCGGCGTGGACGACGAGGACCTGCGCGAGATGATTGCCGAAATCCGGCGCCTTGAGCCGAAGCCCGGCCGCGGCTTCGGCTCGGCGCCGGTTCAGGTGCTCGTGCCGGATGTGGTCGTGCGTTCAGGCCCCGATCAAAGCTGGCACGTGGAGCTGAACCCCGAGACGCTTCCCCGCGTGCTCGTGAACCAGACCTATTACGCGCGGGTCTCGAAGTGTGCCCGCGGCGAGGGCGAGAAGGCTTTTCTCGCCGAGAACTGGCAGAGCGCCCAATGGCTCGCCCGCTCCCTCGACCAGCGCGCCAAGACGGTTCTGAAAGTCGCAACCGAGATCGTGCGTCAGCAGGACGGCTTCTTCCGCCGCGGCGTCGCGCATCTGAAGCCCTTGAATCTCAAGACTGTGGCGGACGCCATCGGCATGCACGAATCGACCGTGTCGCGGGTTACTTCCAACAAGGCGATCGGCACGAGCCGCGGCACCTTCGAGATGAAGTACTTCTTCACCGCCGCCATCGCGGGTGCCTCGGGAGCCGAGGCGCATTCCTCCGAGGCCGTGCGCCACCGCATCAAGCAGCTCATCGACGGCGAGGGCACGAACGACGTGCTCTCGGACGACGCGCTCGTCCACAAGCTCAAGGCCGAAGGGGTCGACATCGCCCGGCGCACCGTGGCGAAGTACCGGGAATCCCTGCGCATTCCCTCATCCGTCGAGCGCCGTCGCCTCTGCCGCGCGGAGCTGCGCGCCTAAAGAGCCCGTCAGTGCGAAGTGGGGCCTTGAACCTCCGCGCGAATGAGCGTCAACTCAAGCCCATTCGCTGCTCCTCGCAACCGAATGCGCGTCGCCGGGAGCGGACCCGTGCTGCAGCCTCGTCTCTAGGGGAGGAACCACCATGGCGTTGCGGGTGTCCGGCAAGAACCTCGATATCGGCGAGGCTCTTCGCTCTCAGGTGCAGGCCCGGGTAGCGGGCGCGCTCACGAAATATGTCGACGGTCCCTATTCAGGCCACGTGACCGTAACCCGCGACGGCGGCGGGTTCCGCACCGATTGCGTGCTTCATCTCACCTCCGGGATCACCCTGGAGGCCTCCGGCGCGGCGGGCGACGCCTATGCGAGCTTCGACCAGACGGCCCAGCGCATCGAGAAGCGGCTCCAACGCTATCGGCGACGCCTCAAGGACAGGCTCGGTCCCGGGAGCGTGCGGCAAGCGGAGGCCGTGGACGGCGCCTATGCGATCATCGAGGAGCCCACCGACGAGGCTCTGGAGGACGGTGAGTACCATCCCGTTGTGATTGCCGAGGACACCCGGGCGCTCCACCGCCTCTCCGTGAGCGAGGCGGTGATCGAACTCGACCTCTCAGGGGCTCCGGTGGTGGTCTTCCTTCACGCTAGCACTGGCCGCGTGAACGTCGTATATCGCCGCCGCGACGGGGCGATTGGATGGGTCGACCCGACAGCCGGCCAAGCTTGAGGGCACGCCACAGATCCTGGCCCAAGGCTTGCAAGACCAAACGGGGAGCCGCTGGCTCCGCCCATAACAATGGCTTTCTTCCCCCATGGCTTTGCTTGAATTCCTGAGTCCCGAGGCTGTTGCACCGTCGTTGAAGGTGAACAGCAAGAAGCAACTGCTGCACGACCTCAGCGCGCATGCGGGGCGCCTCACGGGCCTAGACGAGCGCGCCGTCTTCGAATCGCTCCTGCAGCGCGAGCGCCTCGGCTCCACGGGGATTGGCGAGGGCATCGCGATCCCGCATGGCAAGCCGGCGAGGCTCGGCCGGCTCTTCGGCTTGATGGCGCGCCTCGAGAAGCCCGTGGACTTCGAGTCGCTGGATGGCCAACCTGTCGATCTCGTCTTTCTGCTCCTGGCTCCGGAGGGCGCGGGAGCCGATCACCTGAAGGCCCTCTCCCGTATCGCCCGCGTGCTGCGCGGTCCCGGCGTTGTCGAGCGCCTGCGCGCCACCCGCGACGCGAACGCCCTTTATGCGGTGCTGACGCAGGAGCCGGCTCCTCGGGCGGCCTGACGGCACCCGCCGAAGGGGGGAGACCACGGGCAGGGCGATCCCGCTTTCGCGGCTCCGGAAGACAGGCTAAAGCCTTGCGGCAACACGCGTCCTCGGCCGGTCGAACCCCTCCCTCGGCCGGCTCCCGCCTCCTGCGCCCATTCGGAGCCGATCATGTCCGCCGCCGTGGCCCTCACTCCCGACAGCCAGCCCCTCCAGCACAACCTGTTTCCGCTCGGCCCCGACCAGACCGTCTACCGTAAGCTCACGGCCGAGGGCGTGCGCGTGGAGCGGCTCGGCTCCCGCGAGATCGTGGTCGTGGAGCCGGAGGCGATCCGGCGCCTCGCCGAGCAGGCCTTCATGGACATCAATCACCTGCTGCGCCCCGGCCACCTGAAGCAGCTGCGCGCCATTCTGGAGGATCCGGAAGCGACGCCGAATGATCGGTTCGTGGCCTACGACCTGCTGAAGAACGCCAACATCGCCGCGGGCGGCATCCTGCCCATGTGCCAGGACACCGGCACCGCGATCGTGATGGGCAAAAAGGGCCGTCTGATTTGGACCGAGGGCTCGGACGAGAGCGCGATCGCGGAAGGGATTCGCGACGCCTACCTCAAGCGCAACCTGCGCTACTCGCAGCTCGCGCCGGTCTCCATGTTCGAGGAGCGCAACACCAAGTCCAACCTGCCGGCGCAGATCGAGCTCTACGCGGAAGGTGAGGACGCGTACAAGTTCCTCTTCATCGCCAAGGGTGGCGGCTCCGCCAACAAGACCTTCCTCTACCAGGGCACGCCCTCCCTTCTCACCAAGGACCGCCTCATGGCGTTCCTGAAGGAGAAGATCCTGACGCTCGGCACCGCAGCCTGCCCGCCCTACCACCTCGCGATCGTGATCGGCGGCACCTCGGCCGAGCAGACCCTGAAGACCGTGAAGCTCGCCTCGACCCGCTACCTCGACGCCCTGCCCACCCAAGGGTCCGAAGCCGGCCACGCCTTCCGCGACCTCGAGATGGAGGCGGAAGTCCATAGGCTCACGCAGCAGCTCGGCGTCGGCGCGCAGTTCGGCGGCAAGTACTTCTGTCACGACGTGCGCGTGATCCGGCTCCCCCGCCACGGTGCCTCGCTGCCCATCGGCCTGGGTGTGTCCTGCTCGGCCGACAGGCAGGCCTTGGCTAAGATCACCCGCGACGGGGTCTACCTCGAACAGCTCGAAACCAACCCGGCGCAATACCTGCCCGAGGTCGACGAGGGCGCGCTCGGCGGCGACGTGGTGGCGATCGATCTCAACCGCCCCATGCCTGAGATCCTGGAAACGCTGAACCGGCACCCGATCCGCACCCGCCTCTCGCTCACCGGTCCGGTGATCGTCGCCCGCGATCTTGCGCACGCCAAGATCCGCGAGCGGCTGGAGCGGGGCGAGGCGATGCCCGACTATTTCAAGAACCACCCCATCTATTATGCGGGCCCGGCCAAGACCCCGGAGGGCTATGCGTCCGGCTCGTTCGGCCCCACCACGGCCGGCCGGATGGACTCATACGTCGATCAGTTCCAGGCCGCCGGCGGCTCCATGGTGATGCTCGCCAAGGGCAACCGGTCGAGCGCCGTGCGGGAAGCCTGCCAGAAACATGGAGGTTTCTATCTCGGCTCCATCGGCGGCCCGGCCGCGCGCCTGGCGCAGGATTGCATCAAGAAGGTCGAGGTCGTGGAATATCCCGAGCTCGGCATGGAGGCGATCTGGCGCATCGAGGTCGAGAACTTCCCGGCCTTCATCGTCACCGACAACAAGGGCAACGACTTCTTCCGCGAGCTCAACCTCGGGTGACGCGCGCGCCTCCTCGTTCGTGGAGGTTGAGCCCTCAGTCCGGCTGCACCACGTTGAGGCCGATCCAGGTCAGGGTCGGCTTCGCCGCCCGCATGGAGCGGTTGTCGGACCGGAACGCCTTGTCGCCCATCACGGCGTTGCCGATCTTGTCGGGCAGGTTCGGTGCGGGTTCGAAGGTGGCTGACATCCGGCACTTCGGGTCGCCGCCGATGGAGGCGAGCGCTCCGCCGCGCCAGTCACGCACCGTGCCGCCGAAATCCCAGTTGAAGCCCAGCAATTCGAACGGCTTGCCGTTGGCAGTCTCCAAGGCGGCGAGCGTCGTTCCGTGTCCGATCCCGCCCGGCATGCGCCAGCGGCTCGTTTCTTCGCGCACCTGCACGGTGGAGAGGCCGGTTTTCTTCTTGGCGTCGAGCCAGAAGATCTCGACGCGCCGGGCTGGATCCTTCGGGTAGATCACGGTCCCTGGCTCGGTTTGGCCCTCACCGACGTGCAGGTTTTCGGCCGCCACGTTGCTGCGCCCGAACACGGCAGCGATCTTGGCTGGTGTCGTGTCGGCCGAAAACGGCCCGGTGCAGGTGAGGACGAGATTGTCGGGGCCCGGTGGGGCTTGCGCGAGAGCCGCGCCCAGGGGCAGGACGAGGCCAGTCAGAAGCGCCGCGCCGGCATGGATCGGCCTCATGGTTGACCTCCTCTTCGCCCGTCAGCGCGGCTCGATTTCCCAAACCATCTGCACGGATGCGCTCGCACGCACGCTTGCCGGCGGCACCACCGGCACGCCTGGTGCTGAGGGCGCAGCGGCTCGCATCGCCGCTTCCGCATCCCCGTAAGCATGCGCCCCCGCATCGCGGATTTCAACGAGCCTGCCGAGCCGCACCTCGGCGGCGCTGGTGTAAACCTCGGCCTGGCGCTGCGCATCGCGCACCGCGGCGCGGCGTGCCTCGTCCCGGCCCTCGTCCTGGCGGTCGAGGCCCCAGACGAGCGCCTGGAAGGTGAGGTCGCCCACGCTCAGCATCTCGCCCGCGAGCTTGCCGACGCCTTCGAGGTCGCGGCTCGTCACCCGCAGCTGATGGGTTGCGGTGAAGCGCGGCACGCGAACCTCGCGCCCCTCGCGGTCGACGCGGGGTGGCGTCTGCGACACCTGCAGATTCGTGGTCTGGATGTCTTCGCGCTTCACGCCCACCGCCTGCAAGCGGGCGAGCACCCGCTCGGTGGCGGACCGGTTGGCATCCACGGTTTGCTGCACCGTCTCGCCCTGCGTGACCACACTCGCATGGAGCCGCGCGAAATCGGGTTTGAGCTGCACCTCGCCGGTGCCGGTCACGATGACGGAGGGCCGGCGGGCCAGGGGTTCCTGAGCTTGGGCCACGGAAGCGGCGATGCAGGAGGCTGCAACGAGGGAGAGAGCAAAACGCGTCATGCCACGAGCTTAAGGCCGAGCTTGTGGCGGCGACATGGCGGCGGGATGCAAATCCCCGCCATCATCGCGGTCATCGGTTATCGACCGGTCTTCACCCGAGTCCAGGCTCGCGTGATCGTACGCTGCGAGCGCTCGTCGTAGGACGTGTTGGTGAAGAGGCGCTTCATCGTGGCCTCGTCAGGGTAGATGCCCGGGTTGTTCAGGATATCCGGAGAGATCGCCTGCTTCGCGGCGAGGTTGCCCGAAGCATAGGCCACGAAGTTCGAGTTCGCGGCCGCCACGTTCGGACGCATCATGTAGTTGATGAATTCATGCGCCTCGTTGACGTTCTTGGCGTCCGCCGGGATCGCGAGGTTGTCGAACCACATGAGCGCGCCCTCGCGCGGCACGAGATAGGCGACCTCGACCCCGTTCTTGGCTTCTTCGGCGCGCTTCTTGGCCTGGATGACGTCCCCGGAATAACCGACCGCGAGGCAGATATCGCCGTTGGCGAGCGCGTTGATGTACTCGGACGAGTGGTACTTCTGGATGTTGCCACGAACCTTGAACAGAGCCTCGCCGGCGCGGTTCAGATCCTCCGGTTTCTTCGAATCCGGGTTGAGGCCGAGATAGTTCAGGATTCCGGGGAAGAGGTCTTCCGGCGAGTCGAGCACATAGATCCCGCAGCCTTTGAGCTTCGCGGAGACCTCCGGCTTCATCAGCAGGTCCCAGGTGTTGAGCGGCACGTCGCCCAAGGCCTGCTTCACCTTCTGGATGTTTACGCCAAGCCCCGTGGTGCCCCACATATAGGGAACCGCGTACTGGTTGCCGGGATCGTACACCGCCAGGCGCTGCATGATGTCGGGCCACAGGTTCGAGGCATTCGACAGCTTCGCCTTGTCGAGCTTCTTGAACACGTTCGCTTTGATCAGGCGCTGCAGGAAGGGGCCCGACGGCACCACGATGTCGTAGCCCGACTTGCCGGCGAGCAGCTTCGTCTCGACGATCTCGTTGTTGTCGTAGGTATCGTAGACAACCTTGATGCCGGTCTCCTTGGTGAAGTCCTCCAGCACCTTGGGATCGATGTAGTCCGACCAGTTGTAGACGTTGACCACGCGCTCCTGGGCGAGCGCGCCCGTCACGAGCGCGAGAACGGCAATAAGCGAGGCGAACAGACGGGTCATCGTGGGTGGGGCCCTCCCTCAGGCGTGTTTGGGGCACAGGCTAAGCTCTTCCGTCCGTTGAGACAATGCGGAAGGGCTTAGCCTTGAGGCGCCGATCCGGCTCCGCGCATCAAATGCCCGGGAGGGCCGCTGTCACGCGGCCCGCTTCACCACGCCTGCGAGCCGCTCCAAGGCGGCGTCGAGGGTGGCGTCGCGCTTCGCGAAGCAGAAGCGCACCACGGTCTTGACCGCGCCTTCAGCGTAAAAGGCGGAAACCGGGATTGCGGCCACGCCGTGATCCATCACGAGGCGACGGCAGAAGGCCACATCGTCGGTTTCGCCCAGGGGCGCAATGTCGATGTTGAGGAAGTATGTGCCTTGGCTCGGGATCACCTGGAAGCCGAGGGTATCGAGGCCTGCCGTGAAGCGGTCGCGGCTTCGCGCCAGGTCCCGGCGCAGGCCCTCGAAGTAGCTCTCGTCCTTGGCGAGGCCGTAGGCCACGGCGGCCTGCAGGTTCGGCGGCGTCGTGAAGGTGAGGAATTGATGCGCCTTGGCGAGGACCCGCATGATCGCGGGCGCCGCGCAGACGAAGCCGACCTTCCAGCCCGTGAGATTGAAGATCTTGCCCGCCGAGCCGACCTTCACGCAGCGCTCGCGCATGCCGGGAAGCCCCAGCACCGGCTGATGCCGGCGGCCGTCGAACACCACATGCTCCCAGACCTCGTCGCAGAGCGCGACGGCGTCGAAGCGCTCGCAAAACCGGGCGAGAAGCGCGAGGTCGTCGGCGGAGAAGATCGTCGCGGTCGGATTGAGGGGATTGTTGAACAGAACCACCTTGGTTTTCGGCGAAAAGGCCTGCGCCAGGGCCTCCTCGCTCAAGCGGAAATGCGGCGGCTGCAGTGTCACGAACCGCGGCACCCCTCCGGCGCGGCGGACAAGGGGCAGATAGGCGTCGTACATGGGCTCGAAGAGCACCACCTCATCGCCGGGCTCGATCAGTGCCATGAGCGCACCGGCGAGGGCCTCCGTGGCGCCCGAGGTCACCATCACCTCGGCGTCCGGGTCCAGGTCGAGCCCCTGCCAATGCTTGTAGTGAGCGGCAATCGCCGTTCGCAGCTCGGGCAGGCCCATCATGGGCGGATACTGGTTCCAGCCCTCGACCACGGCTTCGGCCGCCTTGCGGCGCACATCCTCAGGCCCGGGATCGTCGGGAAAACCCTGGCCCAGATTGACGGCACCGGTCTCACGGGCGAGGCGAGACATGACCTCGAAGACGGTGGTGGGAAGGTTGGCGAAGATCGGGTTCATGCGTGGTCCGTTCGTGCGCCGCTCTCGTATCATTGGCACGCCGGGTCCTCAAATATCAGCTGGCAAAGCTGTCATGAACGTTCATGTGCGCTAGCGCACAGACCAGCGGCTCTCCTGATGCGTGCTCGCTGACGAAAATTGACAATCGTCACACGTCACCATAGCTGTAGCCCAGCTGGACCGGTGGCCTCTGCTTGAGCCAGAAGCGCCCCCCTCGCGGGCTCGCGGAGGCTGCCGGTCCAGTACCCATCCTCTTCGAAGGCGCCGCTCCATGTTGTCCCGCCTCCTCCCTCTCGCGCTTGTGGCCTTCACCCTGGCTGCCTGCCAGGAGCAGAAGGCTGCCGAGCCGCCCAAGCCCGAGCGCCCCGTTCTGGCGCAGACCGTCCGGTTCGAGAGCCGCTCGCCGGAGCGGACCTTCGTGGCCACCATTCGCCCCCGCACCGAAAGCGATCTCGGCTTTCGCGTCGCCGGCAAGGTCTCGCGGCGGCTGGTGAATGTCGGCGATATGATCAAGGCTGGTCAGCCGCTCGCGACTCTCGACGAAACCGATCTGCGTCTCCAGCGCGAGCAGGCGGATGCGGAGATGCGCTCCGCCACCGCGGCTCTCGCCCAAGCCGATGCGGAGTTGAAGCGCATCACCACGCTTCGAGGCGAGGGCTGGTCGACCGCTTCCGCCTTCGATCGCCAGAAGGCCGCCGCCGAGGAGGCCCGCGGCCGGGTCGCTCGTGCCGAACGGGCGCTGTCGCTCGCCGCCAACGCCCTGTCTTACGCTACCCTCGCGGCCGACGCGGACGGCGTCGTGACCGCCGCGCAGGTCGAGCCCGGGCAGGTGGTCACGGCCGGCCAGGTCGCGATCCGCCTCGCGCGGCTCAACGAGAAGGAGGCGGTCATCGCCGTCCCGGAGGCTCAGATGCAGGGCATCCAGGGCGGCAAGGCGCATCTGACGCTCTGGTCGAACCCGGACAAGCGCTACGAGGCGCGGCTGCGTGAGCTCTCCCCCTCCGCCGACCCGACGACTCGCACCTATCTCGCGCGCTTCGCCGTGGCCAAGGCGGGCCCAGAGGTGCAGCTCGGCATGACGGCGACGCTGACCGTCAGCGACGCGGATGCCGGCAGGGTGGCGCGCCTGCCGCTCTCGGCTCTCTTCAATCAGGGTTCAGGCCCTGCGGTCTGGGTCATCGACGTGGACGGCCGCCCGGCGCTTCGCCCCGTCACCGTTGCGGCCTACGAGTCGAAGGATGTGCTGATCGCCTCCGGTCTCAGCGATGGCGACCGGGTGGTGACGCTCGGCGTCCAGAAGCTCGATGCGGGCCAGCGGGTGCGCGTCGTCGAAGCCCTGCAATTCTAGTCCCGAGAGGCCTCCCATGAAGCGCTTCAACCTCTCGGCCTGGGCGGTCGCCCATCCCGCCCTCGTGCTGTTCCTTATCCTGGCGCTGGCGGTCGGGGGAGCCCTGTCATTCCTGCGCCTCGGCCGGGGCGAGGACCCCAGCTTCACGATCAAGAACGTGATCGTCACCGCCGTTTGGCCCGGCGCGACCGCGCAGGAGATGCAGGATCAGGTGGCGGACCGCATCGAGAAGCGGCTGCAGGAACTGCCCTACTTCGACAAGGTGATCACCTACACGAAGCCCGGCTTCACGGCCATGAATGTGGGCTTCCGCGACAACACCCCCGCGCGCGAGGTGCCGCAGCTCTTCTATCAGCTGCGCAAGAAGCTCACCGATCTCCGCTCCGATCTGCCGCGCGATCTTATCGGCCCGAACGTCAACGACGAGTTCGGTGACGTGGATTCCGTCCTCTACATGATGACGGGCGACGGCGCCGACTACGCCCAGCTGAAAACCGTGGCCGAGGCCCTGCGCCAGCGGCTCCTGAAGGTGCCTGGCGTCACCAAGGTGAACCTCTACGGCATCCAGGATCCGAAGATCTACGTGGAGTTCAGCCACGCGAAGCTCGCGACGCTGGGCATCGCACCGCAGGCGATCTTCGACTCCTTGCGGAAGCAGAATGCGGTCGCGCCGGCGGGCGTCGTCGAGACCGGCGCGCAGCGCATTCCGCTGCGCATCACCGGCGCCTTCGACGGCGAGCGTGCGGTGGCCGAAACGCCGGTAGAAGCGAACGGGCGCGTGTTTCGCCTCGGCGACATCGCCACTGTCACCCGCGGCTTCGAGGACCCGTCCGATTTCATGATCCGCCAACGCGGCCAAGGAGCGCTCGGCATCGGCATCGTGATGGCGAAGGGCTCCAACATCCTTGCCTTCGGGCAGCAGGTGAAGGCGGCCACCGACACCTTCATGGCGGGTGTGCCGCAGGGTATCGCCATCGAGCAGGTTGCGGATCAGCCCAAAGTGGTGGACGAGGCGATCTGGGAGTTCGAGCGCTCCTTCGTGGAGGCGCTCGCGATCGTGCTCGTGGTCTCGTTCCTGAGCCTCGGGCTGCGTACCGGCATCGTAGTCGCACTCTCGGTACCCCTCGTGCTTGCCATCACCTTCATGGTGATGAATGCGCTCGGCATCGACCTGCACCGCATTACGCTCGGCGCCCTCATCATCGCGCTCGGTCTTCTCGTGGACGATGCCATCATCGCCGCTGAGATGATGGTCGTGAAGATGGAGCAGGGCTTCGACCGCATGACCGCCGCAGCCTATGCGTGGAGCTCGACCGCCTTCCCGATGCTCACGGGCACCCTCGTGACGGCTGTCGGCTTCCTGCCCGTGGGCCTCGCGAATTCGGCGGTGGGCGAATATGCAGGCGGCATCTTCTGGGTTGTCGGCATCGCACTCATTGCGTCCTGGTTCGTGGCCGTGATCTTCACACCGTATCTCGGCGTGAAGCTGCTGCCCAAGAACCTCGCCGCGCATGGGCACGCGGACCCGCATGCGATCTACGAGACCCGGCTCTACCGCGTGCTGCGCGGCATCATTGATCTGTGCGTTCGCTGGCGGAAGACCACCGTGCTCGCGACGGTCGGCATCTTCGTCGCTGCCGTCATGGGGTTCGGCAGCGTCCAGCAGCAGTTCTTCCCCCTTTCCGAGCGGCCGGAGCTGTTCTTCCAGATGCGCCTGCCGGAGGGCACGGCCATCGGCACGACGCTGCAAACCGCCAAGAAGGCGGAGGCGCTCCTCGGCAACGATCCGGACGTTGCCACGGCAACCACCTATATCGGCCAGGGCTCCCCCCGCTTCTGGCTCGGCCTCAACCCGCAGCTCCCGAACGAGTCTTTCGCCGAGATCGTGATCGTCTCGAGGGATGTTGAGGCGCGCGAGCGCATCAAGGCTCGCCTCGACAAGGCGCTCGCGGAAGGAGCGCTCGCGGAAGCACGCGTGCGCGTCGATCGCTTCTCGTTCGGGCCGCCCGTAGGCTTCCCCGTGCAATTCCGCGTCGTGGGCTCCGATCCCGCGAAGGTCCGCGACGTCGCCTTTCAGGTGCGCGACACCATGCGGGCGAACCCGAACGTGGTGGACCCGCATCTCGAATGGAACGAGATGACGCCTTCCGTGCGCGTCGTCGTGGACCAGGAGCGGGCGCGCGCGCTCGGGCTCGATCCGCAAGGCGTGTCGCAGACCCTGCAGACGCTGATCTCCGGCCTCACCGTCACTGCCGTTCGCTCCGGCACCGAACGTGTGGACGTGGTGGCCCGCGCAGCGCCGGCCGAGCGCCTCGATCTCGGCGGCATCGGCGATCTCACGGTGGTGTCGCGCAACGGCGTGCCGGTGCCGCTCTCGCAGGTCGGCCGCATCGAGTACACTCACGAGGAGCCGATCCTCTGGCGGCGCAACCGCGACATGTCGATTACCGTGCGCTCCGACGTGGTCGACGGCGTGCAGCCGCCCGACGTCACGAACCAGATCTGGCCGCAGCTGCAATCGATCCGCGACCGGCTCGAGCCCGGCTACCGCCTGGAGATCGGCGGAGCGGTGGAGGAATCCTCCAAGGGCAACGCCTCCATCTTCACCCTCTTCCCGGTGATGATGGGGCTGATGCTGCTCATCCTCATGGTGCAGCTGCAGAGCTTCTCGCGCCTGATCTTGGTGTTCCTCACGGCGCCCTTGGGCCTCATCGGCGCATCGCTCGCGCTCAACCTGTCCGGAAAGCCTTTCGGCTTCGTGGCATTGTTGGGTCTCATCGCGCTCGCCGGCATGATCATGCGCAACGCCGTGATCCTCGTCGATCAAATCGAAACCGATGTGGAGCACGGCCTCACCCGCCGCGAGGCGATCGTGGAGGCGACGGTGCGGCGCGCGCGACCGGTCGTCCTCACGGCGCTCGCGGCCATCCTCGCGATGGTGCCGCTCTCCTCCTCGGCCTTCTGGGGGCCGATGGCCTATACGATCATGGGCGGTCTCTTCGTCGCGACCTTCCTGACGCTGCTCTTCCTGCCCGCGCTCTATGCGCTCTGGTTCCGCCGCTCGCTTGAAGAGCGCGGCGGCGCTCCCGCGCCAGCGGAGGCGCCACCCGAAGGCGTACCGGAGCTCGCCCGCTTCGAGGACCGTCGCGCACTGCCCATGGCTGCGGAGTGATCGCGTCTCCCGGCCCAGGAGCGTGACACCGGCAGACCGGGTTGCTGTTCCCGCCCAGGGAGCGTGACACCGGCGAGCCGGGTTGCTATCGCGACGGGGCCGATGATGCCCCCAACCGCCACCTCCCTTCCCGCCCGTTGGTCGAGGCATGCGCTCGCCCCCGGACTGGCACTGCTGGTGGTTCTTCTGGCGCTGCTCTCCCTCGCCCTCGGCCCGGCGCCTATCTCGGTTGCGACGGCCGCCAAGGCATTGGTGACCGATCAGGGTGCCGCGAGCGTGATCGTGCGCGAGCTGCGCCTGCCCCGCACCCTGCTCGCGATCCTCATCGGCTGGACCGCCGGGCTCACCGGCGCGGCGCTCCAGGGATTGCTCCGCAATCCGCTCGCCGACACCTCCGTATTCGGCGCGCCGCAGGCGGCGGCGCTCGGCGCCGTGCTCGTGCTCTATTTCGGGCTGGCCCACGCCCTCTCCTGGGCGCTGCCCGCGGCTGCGATCCTCGGCGCGCTGCTCTCCATCGCCCTCGTGGTGCTGGTGGCGGGGCGGCGAAGCACCGTCGTGGTGCTCGTGCTCGCCGGCCTTGCGGTCGGGAGCCTTGCGGGCGCGGCAACGTCGTTGGCCCTGAGCCTCTCGCCCAACCCCTATGCCGTCACCGAGATCGTGTTCTGGCTTCTTGGGTCGCTGGAGGATCGCTCGACGGTTCACCTCATGCTCCTCGCTCCTTTCGCGCTCGTTGCGAGCTTGCTGCTTCTCGCCTCGGCTCCGGGCCTCAGAGCCCTCGCGCTCGGCGAAGAAACCGCCGTGAGCCTCGGCGTGAACGTCGCGCGGCTGCGGGTCATGATCGTAGTCGCGGCCGCCATCGGCACAGGCGCTTCGGTGGCGGTGGCGGGCTCGATCGGCTTCGTCGGGCTCGTGGCGCCCCATCTGGTGCGCCCCCTCGTGGCCTTCGATCCCTCCCGTACGCTCGTCCCGGCAGGCCTTGCCGGCGCGGCGCTCCTGCTCGCGGCGGATTGCGGGGTGCGGCTCATCCCGTCCGCCGTCGAGGTAAAGATCGGCGTTCTCACCGCCATCCTCGGTGTGCCCTTCTTCCTTTGGATCATCGCGCGCCGCCGCGCCGAGCTCGCCGAGGCCCCGGCATGACGGGGCTCGAAGCCCGGGGGCTCACGGTCCGGCTCGCCTCCCGAACCGCGCTCGACCGGATCGACCTCGACCTGGAGCCCGGGCGCTTCACTGTGGTGATCGGCCCGAACGGCGCAGGCAAGACCACCCTGCTGCGCGCGCTCGCCGGTCTCGTGGCACCGTCCACGGGCGCCGTTACCACCGACGGGGTACCTCTCACGCGACTCTCAGGCGCCGAGCGCGCCCGCACCATCGCCTATCTGCCGCAAAATGGCACGGTCGCGTGGCCCCTGCCCGTGCGCGATGTGGTGGCGCTGGGCCGCTTGCCCCATGGCGAACAGCCGGATCGACTCCCGATCTCGGGATGGGAAGCAGTGGTGCACGCCATGCAGGCCGTCGGCCTGCGGGGCTTCGAGCACCGCCGGATTACCGAACTCTCGGGCGGCGAGCGCGCCCGCGTGCTCCTGGCTCGAGCCCTTGCCACGCAAGCCCCCGTGCTCCTGGTGGACGAGCCGGTGGCAGCCCTCGATCCGCGCCATCAGCTCGTCGTCCTCGACGTGTTGCGATCGCAGGCGCGTGCCGGCACGGGCGTGGTTGCAGTCATGCACGACCTGTCGCTCGCCGCGCGCTTCGCAGACCGGCTGGTGCTGATGTTGGACGGCAGGATCGCGGCCCATGGAGCGCCAGCGGAGGTGCTGACGCCCGCACATCTTCGCCAGTGCTTCGGGGTTCAAGCTCTTGTGCGGATTGAGGAAGATCACCCTCACGTGATTATTGAAAGGCCCATGATGATTGACGAATAACAGAACTCGTCATACATTTTACAGATGAGTTCAGCCGTTCTCCGCATCACCGAATCCGACACGCGCGGCCGTATCGTCGATACGGCGGAGCGGTTCTTCCGCGAGATCGGCTACCAGAAAACCACGGTGGCCGACATCGCCAAGGCGCTCAAAATGAGCCCGGCGAATGTCTACCGCTTCTTCGACTCCAAGAAGTCCATCAACGAGGCCGTGGCCGAGCGGCTCATCGCCGAGGTCGAAGCGCAGCTCGAGGCCATCGCGACGCGGCCCGGCTCCGCGGCCGAGCGCCTGCGCCAGTTCATCGAAACCTGTCACCATCTCTGCGTGGTCCGCTTCACGGGCAATCAGCGCATGCACGAGATGGTCGAGGTCGCCATGACCGAGAGCTGGCAGGTGATCCATGCCCACATCGAGCGCATGAACGCCCTGTTCGAGCGCATGGTGGAGGATGGCGTCCGCTCGGGCGAGTTCAGCGTGCCCGATCCTGCGGTGGCGGCGCGTTGCGCCCATATCGCGCTGGTACGCTATTTCCATCCGATGCTGATGGAGCAATGCGTGAACGAGCCGACGCCGACGCTGCCGGCCATGACGGATTTCGTTCTCGCCGGCCTCGGCTACCGCGCCAGAGTTTAAGCCGCCGCGTTCTGCGACGCGGCTTTCGCGAGCCGCACCAATCCCTCGCGCGCGCTGAGAGGCGGCTGCCAGCCTGCATCCATCAGCGCTTTCGGGCTGGCGACCAGCGAGCCCGACACGCGGTCGAAAGCCTCGCCCCGCCCAGCGGCTCTCGCCGCCGCGCCGAGCAGCGCCGCCGGCACCGGCAGGAGCCCCGGACCCCGTCCCAGCCCCTCGCGCAGGGCCGCGACCATGCCGCCGACCGTCATGGGCTCGGGATCCGCCACGATGAAGGGACGCCGCACGGGCCCTTCGAGCTTCAGCACCGTGTCGACGGCAGAAACCAGATTGTCGACGCCGAGGATGGAACGCTGCGCCTTCAAGCCGCCGAACGGCAGGGGAAAGCGGGACCGCGCGAGGTCAAGCAGGGCCGCCATGTTGCCCTTCACTCCCGGCCCGTACACGAGCACCGGCCGCAGCGCGACCCAGTCGATCCCGAGTTCCGCCAATCCCTGCTCGGCCGCGAGCTTCGAGCGGCCGTAAGGGTCGGTGGGATGCGGCTCCTGCTCTTCGGTGAGCACGCCTTCGGCCGTGGGACCGGACTGGGCGCGGATCGAGGAGAGGAACACGAAGCGCTTGATGCCGGCCCGCTCCGCTGCGCGGGCGAGGGCCACGGTCGCTTCGGTGTTGATCGCCCGGTAATCGTCCTTGGGCCGGCCCGACATGGCATGCGCCAGCCCTGCGGAATGGATGATGACGTCGACGCCGCGCAGGGCCGCTGCCATGTTCTGCGGCGCCGCGATGTCGCCGACGACCGCGCTCGACGCCCCCGGCGGCACGTCCGCGGGGCGGCGCAGCAGCACGCGCACGCGATAGCCGCGCGCCGGCAGTTCGCGCAGCAGATGGCGGCCGATGAAACCCGTGGCGCCGGTGAGCGCGATGGTCGGCGCACTCATCGGATGGCCTCGGCGGTAGGGAGCGAATGGGAGATCATGGGGAATGGGGTCGAGAGGAAACGTGCCCCACCATAACGCCGAAGGACGCCCTTTCGACTCCGTGGCCCACAAAAAGTGAGCATCAGGCGCCGTGGTATTGCCGGTACCACGCCACGAACCGTCGGACGCCTTCCTGGAGCGGGATCGAGGGGGCGAAGTCCACGTCGCGGCGCAGGTCGGTGAGATCGGCGCGGGTTTCGATCACGTCTCCCGGCGGCAGGGGCACCGCAATGCGCGTGGCCCTCCGCCCGAGCGCCTCCTCGATGTAGGCGATGAGCCCGTTCAACTCCTCGGGCCGGTCGTTGCCGATGTTGTAGACCCGGTGCGGCACCCCCGCCGTAGCGGGGTCGGGCGCTTCTGCATTCCAGCTCGGATCGGCGGCGGCGGGACGGTCGAGCACGCGCACGATGCCTTCCACGATGTCGTCCACATAGGTGAAGTCCCGCCACACCCTGCCCCCTTCCGCGACCTCGATCACGCGTCCTTGGGCGATAGCATGGGTGAAGGCGTAGACCGCCATGTCGGGCCGGCCCCAGGGGCCGTAGACCGTAAAGAAGCGCAGGCCCGTGGCGGGCAGGCCGAAGAGATGCGCGTAAGCATGCGCCATGCCCTCGTTCGCCCGCTTGGTCGCCGCGTAGAGGCTCACCGGGTGGTTCGTGGGATCGTGCTCCGAGAAGGGCAGCTTGCGGTTGGCCCCGTAGACCGAACTCGACGAGGCATAGACGAGGTGCTCCACCGCGCCGTGCCGGCAGGCTTCCAGGATTTGCAGGAAGGCCACGACATTCTGGGTTACGTAAGGGTTCGGCTCAGTGAGCGCCTTGCGCACGCCGGGCTGGGCGGCGAGGTGGATGACGCGCTTGGGCCTGTGGCGGGCGAACAGGGCGCGGGTCGCGGTTTCGTCGGCGAGGTCGACGCGCTCGCCGCGATAGGAGTTGATCCGGGTGAGCTCGGCCCAGCGCGCCTCTTTCAAGCCGATGTCGTAATAGGGGGTGAAGCTGTCGACCCCCACCACCGGCACACCGTCGGCCAGGAGGCGGCGCACCACGTGATAGCCGATGAACCCGGCCGCGCCGGTCACGAGAACAGGTGAGGTCAACAGGGGCTCGCGCATCGGACCTTGCTGTCCAAGCGCTTAGGCGGGCCCAGGCTCCGGCGCAACCGTTCTGCTGCGCCTGACCACCGACGCAGCCTCAGGCCGGCGTCGGCTCGGGGACAATCAGTTCGGACTTGGCCATGGGCGCAAAGGCGAAGGCTTGGCGCTCCCGCGCCACGAAGGCGGTGGGCATCACGGTCTGGATCTCGGCCTCGAGCGCGCGGAGCGTGGCGTCGTCGTGGCCGGGATAGAGGTGGAAGATGCCAAGCGCCTTGACGCCTGCCGCCCGGCACAGCGCGACACCCTTCTGCCAGGTGGAATGGCCCCAACCCTGGCAGCGGGTGTATTCCGCATCCGAGAACATGGCGTCGTAGAGGATGAGGTCCGCGCCGCGCACGAAGGCGGCGAGGTCCGGATTGGGCCAATTCTCGCTGTGCTCCATGTCGGTCATGTAGCAGAAGGCGCGGCCGCGATGGTCGAAGCGGTAGCCGGTGGCGCCGCCCGGATGATTGAGAGGGATCGTCCGGACGGTGCTGCCGTCCGGGAAGCGCAGGGTCTCGCCGGCCCTGAAGCCGTGATGCTCGAAGCGAGCCGGCAAGGTGTCCAACGTGATCGGGAACAGGGGCGGCGAATAGAGCCGGTTGAGGGCTTCGCCCGCGTCCCCGCCATCGAGATTGCCGCAATAGGTGCGGATCACCCGGGTGGGGTTGAGGACCAGGGGTTTGAGGAACGGCAAGCCGTTCACGTGATCCATGTGCAGGTGGCTGAACAGGATGTCGATCTCGGCCGGCGCATTCGGCCCGAGATTGGCGCCGAAGCCTGCCATGCCGGTGCCGGCATCGAGCACGAAGAGGCGATCGCCGCAGCGCACTTCCACGCAGGGCGTGTGGCCCCCAAATTCCATGAAGGCGGCGCCGGATGCATTCACAGAGCCGCGCACCCCCCACAGGCGCACCTGGAGGCCTTCATTGGAAACGGGGGAACGCCACGTCATCGGCGGATCTTGACCTCAAAGACGCCTTTTGCCTGTGCGCCAGCACACATCGAACACCTGCCGCCTGATGAGCCAAACCGCCGGGGAGGAAGGCCGGTTCCGCCCGCGCTCCCCGGAATTCGGTTCACAATCGGACCAGCACCGACCGCAAGCGACCATGCCGAGGCACGCCCGAGCCCGGCTGGAGCGGCCGTCATGCGCTCATCCGCTCGGCCGGACGCGGAACGCGCCGGTCCTCCACCTGCAAGCCGCCGCGGCGGAAGCTGAGGAGCACGTCGAAGGGCGGCGTCTCCATCCGCGGCGACAGGGCGGTGGTGGCGAGAACGAGGCTGCGGCCGACGAGGTGGCGGCGCAGGCGTTGCACGAGGGCCTCGGCCTCCGCGACCGGCAAGCCGCGCAGGGCGTTCTGCACCACCACCAGATCCGGCTGGCGCACGAGGCAGCGCACGAGATCCACCGCTGCGACCTCGCCGGTGGAGAGATCGTCGCCCCGCGGATCGACGGCGCGGTCGAGCCCAATGCGCGACACTTCCGTGTCGAGCCCCCGTTCCGTGAGCACGCGGCGGATCACCCCATGCACGGCCGCTTCCGCGCCCGCCTGGTCCTCCGCGACGCGCCCGAAGAGCAGGTTGTCCTGCACGCTCGCGGCCCGGCACAGGCGTGTGGGATCGTAGAACTCGATGGCGCCCTGGAGGCTTCCCGGCAGCATGCGGGCGAACGAGGCCCGGGCGGTGACGAGCCGGGCCTGCAGCGCTTCGTCCACGAGGCCGAGGCGGTGGCGGCTTTCGTTGTAGCGGAGCGCCAGGCCGATGAGCCGCTCCCGATCGCGACCCGATTCCGAGCGGCGCCGGCCGCCGCGCGGTTCCGCCCGGCGTTCGATCAGATCCTCGAAATAGCCCCGCTCCGTCGCGGTGAAAAACGAGAAGCGCTCGAACAGGGGGTGGCCCGCCGGGATGTCGGCGAAGATCTCCACCATGGAGGAGGCGATGGAGAGGCCCATGGCGGTGAGGGGCTTGGTGAGATCCTCGGCTTCCAGGACCGCGCGGACGAAGGGATGGGAGGCGAGGTGGCTCTCCCGGAAGGTGTCGCCGACGGGCTGACCGAAGAGCAGGTTTTCGCCGACCGTGGCATGGTTGTTGTAGCGGGCCGCATCGAAGGGCTCGACGAAACGGTCGAGGTCGTCGGCCCGGAGCGCCGCCTGCACGGCCCGGCGGGCCTCGACGATCGCGGCCGCGAGCCGGCTCTCGCGCCGTGGATCAAGGGTGCCGGCGAGACCCCGCGCATGGATCGCCCGGTCGAGGCCCGCCACCGCCACTGCGGAGGACAGGCGCGCGTCGAGGTCCGGATCCCGCTCGGGATAGCCGTAGAGCAGGTTGTCGCGCAGCGAACCCGGCACCAGCACGGTGTCGCCGCCGCAATAGGCGATGCGGTGGGCCCGGTCCGCGGCATCGGCGGCGGCCACGTCCACCCCGCCATAGGTGAGCCGCCCCGTGGAGGGCTCCACCTGGCCGGCGAGCACCGCGGCCAGGAGGTGCGCGCCGTCGTCGCCGTCGCTGACGAGCGCGGCATGGGCCGGAAGCGCAAGGGCGAAGTCGATGCCGGCGATGCGGCTGCCGCTCTCGGAGTCGTAGGCCGAGACCCCTTGCGCCAGGAGGGCGCCGGAATGGGGCAGCGACACGGGCCGCTCGCCCCGGTCGCGCGCCTGCAGGCCGCCGAGCACCCGGGCGATTTCCGCGAGCACGCCGGCCGCCTGATCGAGAGCCCGCTGCCAGCGGGTGATCTCGCGGACGCTCAAGCCTGCAAGCGCCGCCGCGGCCGCCCCGGCCGTGAGGGCGCCGGGGGTGATGGAGCCGGGTCCAAGCGCCGCGCCGACCCCGACAACGGCTAGGGGCGTCAGCAGCAGCACGGCGCCGGCGGCTCCTTGAACCGCCGAGAGCCCACGTTCGGCGTCCTCGACGGGCTGGTGGCGATAGGCCCAATCGGCCCGAAGCCGCGCCCCCTCGAAGGCGGCCGTGCCGTGGGCCCGGAGCGCCGGGCGACGACGCAGGAGATCGGCCAGCCCAAAGCGCACGCCCGCGGCTTCGGTTTGCAGCGCTTGGGCGAGGCGGCCACGCAGGCGCAGACGGCGAAGCCCGAGGAGCCCGCCCACGAGGAGGAGCCCCGCGGTGGCAAAGGCGAGGCGCGGATCGAGGCTCGCCAGATAGACCAGCGTGAGCGCGACGGTCCCGCCTGCAAGCCCGACCCCGATGACGGCGGAGCCGAGAAAACCGTTCTCCCGCGAGACCGTTTCGCCGGCGAACTCGGCCGCGAGGGCGGCGTCTTCGAGGGCGCTTGTGCGGGCCGCGAGCACCCGGTCGAGAATGCGGCCCCGCAGCCGCGCCGCCACCCGTGCGCCGATCCGGGCCGCGAGCACCTGAAGACCGCCAAGCCCGAGCCCGACCGCGAGGGGCGCCAGGGCGAGGGCCCACAGGGCCGTGTGACGGTCGCCGAGAGGGATGCCCTGGAACAGAACGAGGGAGCCGTCCCAATCCGCCGGCAACGGGAGCGCGAGGCGCAGGAGCGCACCGGGGACGGCGCCGTCGACCAGCAGACGCACGAGGTCGAGGGCGGCCAGCACGAAGCCGCCCATCAGGAGCATCGCTCCGAGGGCAACGGCATGCAGCCCGGGCGCGGTACGCCACACCAGGCGAAGAGGGTCACGCTCCATGGGGGTCCCTGGGATGTCCTGACCGGACGACCTTTGGCGAGAGGTTAGCCAACCTTTGCGCCCGGAGCCAGAGCCCTGCGAATCGCAAGCCAGGCGCGAGGGCTAAAGCCCGATCGACGTCGAAAAGGGGCCTTCGCTCCTGTGGCGGGCCGCCTCACCATCTCGTCGCGGGAGGCGCCGGCCCTAGTTCCACGGATCCCGGCTCACCCGGCTCCCGCAGGTTGCTTCATGAGGCACAGAGCCTCCGCCCTTCGCATCGATCCCGTGTTCCAGCTCGTCTTGGACCTGCACGAGCGCACGCCGCACGCCGGCCTGCCGCGAAGGCTCAACGGGCTCTTTCGCGAACTCGCGCAAGCCGAGCCGCCCCGTCCCGCGGACGACATCGAGGACCTCATCTGGGCGATCTGGATCTCGCACGAGGACCGCACCGCCGAGGAGACCATGGGGGCGGCCGTGGAAGCCATGGCGTCGGGGGAATTCTCCGAAGCGCGCCAGCTCCTCGATCAGCTCATCGAAGCGCATCCCGACTGGGCGGAGGCCTGGAACAAGCGAGCGACGCTGCGCTTCGTCGAAAAGCGCGACGAGGAGAGCCTCGCCGACATCGAGCAGGTGCTGCGGCTGGAGCCGCGCCACTTCGCGGCCGTGTCGGGCTTCGGCCAGATCTGCCTGCGCCACGGCTACCTCAACGAGGCCAAGGCCGCGTTCCAGGTTGCGCTGCGCTTGAACCCGCACCTCGAGGGCCTGCGCGAGATCATCGAGGACCTCAATCCCGAAGCCTTGATGCTGCATTAGGCTCCGGGGACTCCCGCACGGGTGCAATGGGGGTTGCGCATCTCTCCCCCTCGCGGAAGGCATGCCCCTTTTGCTACCCTGTTCCAAACGAGGGCAGGGCATGGCCGCTGAGGCGAACGACTTCGGACAATACGACTACATCGTCGTGGGCGCGGGTTCGGCCGGCTGCGTGCTCGCCAACCGGCTGTCGACGGACCCGAAGAATCGCGTGCTGGTGCTGGAGGCCGGCGGACGCGACCGCTGGATCTGGTTCCACATCCCCGTGGGCTACCTCTTCGCCATCGGCAATCCGCGCTCGGACTGGATGTTCACCACGGCGCCCGAGCCAGGCCTCAACGGACGCCAGCTCGCCTATCCCCGCGGCAAGGTGATCGGCGGCTCGTCGGCCATCAACGCCATGATCTACATGCGCGGCCAGGCGGCCGATTACGACGGCTGGCGGCAGCTGGGTTTGAAGGGCTGGGGCTGGGACGACGTGCTGCCCCACTTCCTCAAGCACGAGGATCATGTGGATCCCCCGAACGGGTTCCACGCCCAGGGGGGCGAGTGGCGCGTGGAGCATCCGCGCATCCGCTGGGACATCCTGGACGCGGTGCGCGATGCTGCGGCTTCGGCCGGCATTCCGAAAATTCCCGACTTCAACACCGGCGACAACGAGGGCTCGTCCTACTTCCAGGTGAACCAGAAGCGCGGCCGGCGCTGGAGCGCGGCGCGGGGCTTCCTCAAGCCCGTTTTGAACCGCGCGAATCTGCGGCTCGAGACCGGCGTGCATGTGGAGCGCGTGGTGATCGAGAACGGCCGCGCGGTCGGCGTGGCGTTCGAAAAGGACGGCGCGCATCACGTGGCGCGGGCCGCGGGCGAGGTGATCCTGTCGGCGGGTGCCGTGGCCTCGCCCAAGGTGCTCGAACTCTCCGGCATCGGCGACGGCGCGCGGCTGCAGGCGCTCGGGATCGAGGTGCGGCACCATGCGCCGGGCGTCGGCGAGAACCTCCAGGACCACCTGCAGATTCGGCCGATCTACAAGGTCGAGGGCGTGCGCACCCTCAACATCGATTACGCAAACCTGTTTCGCCGCGCCATGATGGGCGTGAACTACGCGCTGTTCCGCAAGGGCCCGCTCACCATGGCGCCCTCGCAGCTCGGCGTGTTCACCAAATCCTCGCCCGATTACGCCACCGCCAATCTCGAATTCCACTTCCAGCCGCTGTCGCTCGACAAATGGGGCGAGGGCCTGCACCCCTTCTCGGCCTTCACGGCGAGCGTGTGCAACCTGCGCCCCTCGAGCCGCGGCCATGTGCATGCGGTAAGCCCCGATCCCGCGGCGGCGCCGGCGATTCAGCCGAATTATCTCTCGACGGACGAGGACAGACGCGTGGCTGTCGATTCCCTGCGCATCACGCGCAGGATCGTGGGCCAGCCGCCGCTGGCGCGCTACAGGCCGCAAGAGTACAAGCCGGGTGCGCATCTCACGTCCGACGACGAATTGGTGCGCGCCGCCGGCGATCTCGGCACCACGATCTTCCACCCCGTCGGCACCGCCCGCATGGGCGCCGACCACGATCCCATGGCCGTGCTCGACGAGCGCCTGCGGGTGCGCGGCATCCGTGCCCTGCGGGTGATCGATGCCTCCGCGATGCCACGCATCACGTCCGGCAACACCAATTCGCCGACCGTGATGATCGGCGAGAAGGGCGCCGCCATGGTGCTGGAGGATGCGCGCGCGGGGCCACGCTAAGCAGCGCCCTTATCCTCGCCGTTGGGCGAGGCGCGTTCGTCGGTGTTGCTCTCGGCTCGCCTGTGGGGCGAAGCGGGAGGTGGATGGCGCCAGCCCGGCGGGCTTGCGCGAAAGGGGTAGAGGTGCCTGCCTGAACCGGCAGCCACACGCCTCCCGCTCGTACGGTGCGCGCGATCGGGCGGGGTGCTCCGGGTCAGGCACGGACCTGCCCTTAGGGTGCTCCCCGGCACGGCTCCCCTCTGCAGAGGAGCGGACCCCGCGACGCTCCCCCGCCAGTCACGGGAGAACGGGCCAGACCTCGTGGTCCAAGCAGGGGCTGCGTCGCCCGCACCGGACCGGCACCGCATCCCGCTCCC